>DASTBV010000074.1:0-44427 GCA_035711805.1 Vicinamibacterales bacterium | reverse complement strand
CATCCGGCCGCTCCGCGCCTGATCGAGGGCCTTGCGCATCACCTCGGTCGTGATGCCGGTCACCTTGATATCCATCTGCAGCGCGGTGATCCCCTTCGTGGTGCCGGCGACCTTGAAGTCCATGTCGCCGTAGTGATCTTCGGCGCCGGCGATGTCGCTCAGGACGGCGTACTTGCCGCTCTGCTCGTCCATGATGAGCCCCATCGCGACGCCGGCCACCGGCGCCTTGAGCGGGACGCCGGCGTCCATCATCGCGATCGAACCGCCGCACACCGACGCCATGGACGACGACCCGTTCGATTCGAGGATGTCGGAGACGACGCGAATGGTGTAGGGGAAGTTTTCTTCGGCGGGAATCATCGGGAACAGGGCGCGTTCGGCGAGGGCGCCGTGGCCGATTTCGCGTCGGCCGGGGCCGCGCAGGAACTGGACTTCGCCGACCGAGAACGGCGGGAAGTTGTAGTGGAGCATGAACCGCTTGTAGTACTCGCCGGTCACGTGCTCGACCTTCTGCTCGTCATCGGCGGTGCCAAGCGTGCAGGTCACCAGCGCCTGCGTCTCGCCGCGCGTAAAGACGACCGAGCCGTGCACCCGCGGGAGCACACCGGCCTCGGTCCAGATCGGGCGGATCTCGTCGAACTTGCGGCCGTCGAGGCGCAGGCCCCGGTTCAGGACCTCGTCGCGCAGCACCTTCTCCTTCAACCCATGGAAGATGTGCTTCGCCTCCGTCGTCCGCTGCGCCGCGACGTCGTCGTCGGCCAGGCTCGACAGGTAATCGCTCAGCACGGCGTCGACGGTGCCATAGCTTTCGAGCTTGTTCTTGATCCGCATCGCTTCGGCGAGCGGTTCGAACATCTTCGATTCCGCCTCGGCGTGGAACGCGTGGTCGATGTCTTTGCCGCTGACTTCGAGTTTCTTCTTGCCAGCAGACGCTTTCAGCTCGTCGATCGCGCCGACGATCTCCTTGATGGCGGCATGCGCGGCCTCGAGCCCGCCGACGACCTGCGGCTCGGACACCTCTTTGGCGCCCGCCTCGACCATCACGATGCCGTCCTTGCTGCCGGCGACCACCAAATCGAGCGCGCTCTGCTTTCGCTCTTCGTGTGTGGGGTTGATGACGTAATTGCCGTTCAGCAGGCCGACGCGGACGCCCGCGATCGTCTTCTGGAGCGGTATTTCCGACACCGCAAGCGCCGCCGAGGCTCCAGTGATCGCGAGCACGTCGGGGTCGGTGTCGGTATCGGCGGAGAGAACCAGGGCTATGATCTGCGTCTCGTAATGCCACCCTTCCGGGAAGAGCGGCCGGACCGGACGATCGATCAGGCGGCTGGTGAGGATCTCCTTTTCAGGCGGTTTTCCTTCGCGCTTGAAGAACCCGCCGGGAATGCGGCCCGCTGCGTAGGCGTACTCCTTGTAATCGACCGTGAGCGGCAGGAAGTCGATGCCTTCGCGCGGCGTCGCGGCATGGCAGGCGCTGACAAGCACCATCGTGTCGCCGGAGCGAACGACAACGGCTCCGTCGGCCTGCTTGGCGAGCTTGCCGGTTTCAATGGAGATCGTGCGTGATCCGATTCGGATCTCGCGTTTCTGAAGATTGACGTTGTGCATGTGCACTTTCGTTTATTCGGCGCCCTATCAAGAGCGCCCTACGTGTTACTTGCGGATGCCGAGGCGGCGGATCAGCTCTGCATAGCGATCGGAGTCCTTGCTCTTCAGGTAGTCGAGCAGACGCCGGCGCTGGCCGACCAGCTTGAGCAGGCCGCGGCGCGAGTGGTGATCCTTCGCGTGAACCTTGAAGTGTTCCGTGAGGTAGTTGATGCGGTCGCTGAGAAGCGCGACCTGCACTTCAGGAGACCCTGTATCGCTATCGTGAGTTCGGTACGTGCCGATGATGCCGCTCTTGCGGTCCTTGGTTGACGCCACTGATGTAACCTCCACGAACGGCCCAGACATCGTGCCTGGTAAGTCAAAAGGTAAAAGTCATAAGGCAAAGGAATCGTTTGACCCTTGCCTTTTGCCCTTTGACTTACCGGCAACGCACCAGCCCGCCGTATGTGCGGATAACTTCTATTCCCGCAAAGACTTAATTCTAAATCAGTACAACGGCCGGGTGCAAAAGCCCTGGCCGCGTTCCGGGCCTGGCCATGGCGACCAGCCGGCCGTCACCGTCGACGAGCCGCACCCATTCGGCCGTTCCGGAGGCCCCCTCGACTTCCTGACCGCGCGCGACGCGGTTCCGGCTCTCCCCCGAGACGATGACAGCGGGAAGGGCAGCCAGCAAACGGTCCATCGGGAGGACGGTGAGCGGCGGGACGCTGCTGCTGAGCTGTTCCAGAGTGTTCGCTCCGTCCAGGGTGAACTCGCCGCTCCTGGTTCGCCGCAGCGCCTGCAGACACGCGCCGGTTTCCGTCAGCTCGCCCAGTGAGTGCGCGAACGCGCGGACGTAGAAACCCGCGGAGCAGACCAGACGCACCTGCGCGGTGTCGCCGGTGAACGCGTCCAGTTCGACGGCGGTCACCGCGACCGGCACGGGCGGCAACTCGACCGGTTGCGCCCGGCGCGCCATGTCGTAGGCGCGGCGCCCTGCCACCTTCTTCGCGGAGAACGCGGGCGGGGTCTGCAGATAGCGTCCGGTCAGCGACGCGAGCGCACGCGTCACGGCGTCGCGGTTGGGGCAGCGTCCGGAGTGGCTCGTCTCGATCCCGGTCACGTCGTACGAGTCGGTCGTCATGCCGAAGCGGACCGTTGCCTGGTATTCCTTGTCGGATGCGGTGAGAAAGCGAACCAGCCGCGTGGCCCGTCCGCACGCCAGCGGCAGTACTCCCGTGGCCAGCGGGTCGAGCGTACCGGTATGTCCAATGCGGCGTTCGCCAAGTGCCCGGCGGGCAACGGCGACGACGTCGTGTGACGTCACGCCGCTGGGCTTATCGATGACAAGAACACCGTCCATCAAGTAGCGGCAACCTTCACCGGACTTTAACCACGAAGGCCACGAAGAGACGAAGAACACGAAAGGGAAATCTTCTTCGTGATCTTCGATCCTTCGTGATCTTCGTGGTTAAACACGAGTGGAACGCGCCTCGATAGCAGACGTGACTTTCTGCTCGAACACCGGCTTCCACTGCTCGAACGTCCCGCGGACACCACAGCCGGACGCGTTCTTGTGGCCGCCGCCGCCGAACTCCCTGGCCACGGCGTTGACGTCGATGTCGCCCTTCGAGCGCAGGCTGACGCGCCAGTCTCCGGCCGCGTTCTCCTTGAAGAAGACGACCGCCAGCACTTCCTTCGCCGAGAGGGGGAAATTGACGAGCCCTTCCGTATCCTCGTAAGTCGCGCCGCAGTCCGACGCCATCTGTCTGGTGACGGCCATCGTGGCGATGCGTTCGCTGGCGTCGAGGTGCATGCCGTTGAGCACCGCGCGAAACAGCTTCAGGCGGCCGATTCTGTTGCTGTCGTAGACGTCGCGCGCGACGGCGGCGGGATCGACACCAGCCTCGGTGCACAGGCGGGCGATGTCGAACGTTCGTGCCGTGATGTTCGAGTAGTGAAACGACCCGGTGTCGGTGAGCACGGCGACGTAGACGTGCGTCGCAATCTCGGGCGTCAACGGCACGTCGAGCGCGCGTACCAGATCGAACACCATTTCGCCGCATGCCGCCGCCGAGACGTCGAACCAGTTGAGCGCCCCGTACATCGTGTTGCCGGGATGGTGGTCGATATTGATCACGAATCCGCGCTCGAGGCCGCCGATGGCAGGGCGTGTCAGGTCGCCGCACTCCATGACGATGACGGCGTCGCCGGGGTCGGCCACGTGATCCGTGACGAGGATCTGCTGCACGCCTGGACACGCCTCGAACTGTGGGGGAACCGGGTCCCGGCTGACGACGCGCACGTCCTTGCCGAGGTCGGCCAGCGCGTACGCCATGGCCATCGAGCTGCCGATGGCGTCGCCGTCGGGCCGCGCATGCGACGTGACGACGAAACGCTGCCGGCGGCGGATCGCGTCGACGATCTGCTGAAGGGCGGGATCAGTCGCGGTCGGCGTCGCCATTCGTAGTGTCCGCCTTCAGGCGGACCGAGCTTTCTTCGCTCGATTCTGCCACTGCCGCCTTCCGCCGCTCGTCCTCTTCGTGGAGCTCGCGGAGGATCTGCTCGACGCGATCCTGGTGGCCGACCGATTCGTCGAACTGGAACTGCAGCTCCGGAACGCGCCGCAGCCGCAGGCGATCGCCGAGATGGCGGCGGAAAAACCCGGTGGCGCGCTCGAGCGCCTTCGCGGTCTGCCGGCGGGCCTCATCGTCGCCGAGGCTGGTGTAATAGACGCGCGCCTGTTGCAGGTCCGGGGACACTTTCACGCGCGTCAGCGTGATGAAACCGATGCCCGGGTCGTGCACGGCGCCGCGGCTGAGCAGCTCGCTCAGCTCCTGGCGGATCTGGTCGCCGACTCTGTTTGGCCTGAATCCCAAACTTACACCGGTATAGCGACGCGCTCCATCGTGAAGACTTCGATCACGTCGCCGACCTTGATGTCGTTGTAGTTCGCCAGGCCGATGCCGCACTCGAAGCCCGACTTCACCTCGCTGACGTCGTCCTTGAAGCGGCGCAGCGATCCGATCTTGCCTTCGTGCACGACAACGTTGTCGCGCAGCAGCCGCGCCTGCGTTTCGCCGGCGCGGGTGATACGGCCTTCGGTGACCATGCAGCCGGCAATCGAGCCGACCTTCGGCACGCGGAACACCTCGCGCACGTCGGCGCTGCCGAGGCGCACCTCCTTGAACGTCGGTTCGAGGAGGCCGGCCATGCCTTTCTTGATCTCCTCGGTCACGTTGTAGATGACCGAGTGGAGCCGGACGTCGACCTGCTCGCGCTCGGCCATGTCGTGCGCGTTGCGGTCGGGGCGGACGTTGAACCCGATGATGATGGCGTTCGACGCCGACGCCAGCAGCACGTCCGACTCGTTGATGGCGCCGACGCCGGAGCGGATGATGCGGATCTTGACTCTTTCGTCGGAGAGCTTCGTCAGCGTATCGGCGAGCACTTCGGCCGACCCCTGCACGTCGGCCTTGACGATGAGCGGCAGTTCCTTCACGCCGCCTTCGGCGATCTGATCCTTCAGCGACTCCAGCGTGAGTCGCCCACCCTTGGCGCTGAGTGCACGCTCCTTGGCCTGGCCCTCGCGGAACATCGCGATCTGGCGCGCCTTGGCGGCATCCGCCACGACCTGGAACGAATCGCCCGGCTGGGGCAGGCTCGTCAGGCCGAGGACTTCGACCGGCGTCGCCGGTCCAGCCGATTTGACCGGCCGTCCGCGGTCGTCGATCAGGGCACGGACCTTGCCGACGACTGGGCCGGCAATGAAGTTGTCGCCGACGCTGAGCGTGCCGTCCTGCACGAGGACGGTCGCCACCGGGCCGCGGCCGCGATCCAGCTTGGCTTCCAGCACCGCGCCCGAGGCGCTGCGCTTCGGGTTGGCCTTCAGCTCGAGGATGTCGGTGGACAGCAGGATCATCTCGAGCAACTGATCGAGGTTCTGCTTCTTCTTCGCCGACACCGGCACCATCACCGTCTGGCCGCCCCAGTCTTCGGGCACCAGGTTCAGCTCGGCCAGTTCGCGTTTGACGTTCTCGGCATTCGAGCCCGGCTTGTCGATCTTGTTGATCGCCACGACGATGGGCACGTTCGCCGCCTTGGCGTGATCGATGGCCTCGCGCGTCTGCGGCATGACGCCGTCGTCCGCGGCGACGACCAGCACGACGACGTCGGTGACCTTGGCGCCGCGGGCGCGCATGAGCGTGAACGCCTCGTGGCCGGGAGTGTCGAGAAACACCACGCTGCGGCTGTCGCCGACGTCCACGTGGTACGCGCCGATGTGCTGGGTGATGCCGCCGGCTTCGCGTTCGGCGACGCGCGTCTCGCGAATGGCGTCGAGCAGCGACGTCTTGCCGTGGTCGACGTGGCCCATGACCGTGACCACCGGCGCGCGCGACTTCATGTCCTCGGCTTTGGATTCCTCGCCCTGTGCCGACACGAGCTCCTCTTCGAAGCTCCGCATCTCGATCTCGGCGCCGAACTCGCGCGCGATGTCCTTGGCCGTTTCGATGTCGAGCGTGCTGTTGATGGTCATCATCATGCGCTTCATCAACAGCTTGGCGAGGACGTCCTTCACGCGCACGTCGAGCTTGTCGGCAAGGTCTTTCACCGTCATGCCTTCGGCGAGCGTGATGGTGCGCGTAATCGGCGGCGGAGCCGCCGGAGCCATCGGCATCGCCGGGGCCGAAGGGCGTTCGCGCTTGGTCTGTACCGGCCGTTGGCCCGGCCGCTGCTGGCCCATCGGCGGGCGCTGACCGAACGGCGGCCGCACTCCGGGTGCCTGGCCCGGCATGCCTGGCCGTGCCTGCTGGCCCGGCTGCGTACGAACGGGTTGCGCGGGAAGCGGGCGCGGTCCGCCGAGCATTCCCGGCGTTGTCGGACGCGGCGGCGGTGGATAGCCGGGGCGCTGTCCGCCTGTGCCGGGACGCAGCGCGCCTGGTTTGCCTGCTCCGGGTGTCGCCGGACGCGCGCCCGCGGGCGGCTGCGCGGCGGGCGGCTGGACAATGCGCGGCTGGGAGACCTGCGGACGCTTCGCCGGCGTCAGCGGACGCGCCGGCTGGGGTGTCTTTCCAGGTTCCTCGATGCGCAGCCGGATCGTCGGCGGCACGAACCGGCCCGCCGCTGCCGGCGGCGGTGGTGGTGCTGCCGCGGCGACATCAGGTTGTACGTCCGGCTCCGGCGCGGGCGCGGGTTCTTCGAGCGGTGGCGGCGCGGCGACCGGCGGCAGCTCCTCGATCGCAGCCGCGGCGCGCGGCTTTTCCGGCGCGGCCTCCGCGACGGGTTCCGGAGCTTCCTGCGGCACCGGCTCGAACTGCACCTCCTCGACTGGTGCCTCGACGGCTGCGGCCGGCTCTGCGTGCACAGCGGGCACTTCGGCTTCCGCCGGCGCGGCGGCGGGAACAGCGGGCTTGACGACTTTGACAAGGCGCGGCGGCCCCAGGACGGGAGCCGTCGGCTTGGGCGGCTCGGTCTTCTTGGCGACGGCCGGCTTCTTCCCGCCTTTTGCCGGCACCGGGTGCTCCGCGAACATGTCGCCGCCGGGCAGTGAGATGTTCCGCTGCCGCGCGACGCGTTCGACGAACGAGCGCGCCACCACTTCTTCGATGGTGCTCGAGGCGCTCTTCAGCTCGATGCCGTGATCGCGCTTGAGCAGCGACAGCACTTCCTGGCTCGTGGTGCCAAGCAGTTCCGCGACCTTGTAAATCCGGACCGTTGCCAAATTGATTCCTTCGCCTTAGCTCTTTTCCGTTTCCATCTCTGCCGACGCCTCTTCTGCGTCCGCGGCCGGTGCCTCGGCCGTCGCGTCTTCTGTCGTAGTGTCCGCCGTCAGGCGGACCTCGTCGGCGCCCGCTTCGACCGCCGCTTCGTCGGCAGTCGGTTCGGACATCGCGGATTCGTCCGCGGCTGGCTCGTCGCCTCCCAGGGCGCCAAACTGCTCCTCGACCTCGCGGCGCTTCTCTTCCTCGCTCTTGATGTCGATGCGCCAGCCGGTCAGCTTCGCCGCCAGGCGGACGTTCTGGCCCTTCTTGCCGATGGCCAGCGAGAGCTGCTTGTCCTCGACGACCACTTCCATGACGCGCTCGGCGTCGTCGACGATCGTCACGCGCTGGACCTTGGCCGGGCTGAGCGCGTTGGTGACGAAGACGACCGGGTCGTCGGACCATTCGACGATGTCGATCTTTTCGCCGCGCAGCTCGCGGATGATCGCCTGGACGCGCGTCCCCTTCATGCCGACGCAGGCGCCCACCGGATCGACGTCGCGTTCGCGGGAGTAGACGGCGACCTTGGCCCGGTCGCCCGCCTCGCGAACGGCGCCGCGAATCATCACCGTGCCGTCATAGATCTCCGGTACTTCCTGCTCGAAAAGCTTGATCAGCAGTGCCGGGTCGGTGCGGGACAGGAGGATCTGCGGACCCTTCGCGCTGCGGTTGACGCCCTTGATGACCGCGCGGATTCGCTCGCCGGGGGTGTAGCTTTCGGCGCGCGACTGCTCCTTGCGCGGCAGCACCGCTTCGACGCGGCCGATCTCGACGATGAGATCGCCGTTCTCGAACCGCTTGACAGTGCTGTTGATCACCTCACCGACGCGGTCGTTGTATTCCGCGAAGATGTTCTCGCGCTCGGCCTCGCGCACCTTCTGGAAGATCACCTGCTTGGCCGTCTGTGCGGCGATGCGTCCGAGCACGTCCGTTCGCTTCGGGAACTCGATCTCCATGTCGACCTCGGCCTCGTCGCCATAGAGCTCCTGCGCTTCCTTGAGCGAGATCTCCGTCGCCGGATCGGCCACGTCCTGGACGATGTGCTTCGTCGCGAACAGGTCGACCTGGCCGGTCTCCTGGTTGAAGCGCGTCTTCAGGTTCTCGTTGGTCTTGTAGTACTTGCGCGACGCGGTCAGGACCGCGTCCTCGATCGCGGTGATGATGGTGTCGGGCTCGATGCCTTTTTCCTTGGCGAGCGCCTCGATCGTCTGCATCAACGGGTTCTGCATAGCCCCTAAAACTCCACTTCCAGCCTGCCGCGCGTAATCAGTCCCAGCGGCAGCCGGTGCATTCGTCCGTTCGGCGCTTCGAGCAGCACGTCGCGTCCGTCCACTCCACGCAGCCGCCCTTCGAACGCCTTCTGGTTGTCCACCGCTTCGCTGACGACCACCTTGGCCAGCCGGCCGGCAAAGCGGCGGTAGTCGTCCTCGCCGCGCAACGGCCGGTCAAGTCCCGGTGAGGAAACCTCCAGCGTGTAAGCAAACGGGAGCGGGTCCTCGACGTCGAGAATCGTGCTCATCTCGCGGTTGACCTGCTCGCAGTCTTCGATGCTGACGCTGTCCTCCGGTGTTGCTGCCGGACCCGGCCGATCGATGAACACGCGTACCACGTGACCTGATGACTCGCGACGGCTCTGGATCTCCCAGACCGTCAGGCCACGCGCTGCCGCCACACGTTCGGCAATCGCCCGAATCTGCTCCAGCGGCTGCATGTGCACGCCGCGCCACGCTCCAGAAACAAAAAAAGTGGGCACGAGCCCACTAGGACTTTCCCCCGCCTAGGTAACGTTCAAGTCTATCACAGGCCTCCTGGCTATCCGGCTGCCCGACTCCACGTCGGTGGTCTGTAGTGTCCGCCTCAGGCGGACCCCAGTTGACATCCGTGGTCGTAGTGTCCGCCTTCAGGCGGACCCTAGTTGCAGCCCCTGGGCCGTGCAAGCAAATCGTATCCCCGGCTGCCGACGACCTCGGCCTGTATGAACTGACCGGCCGTGAACTCCGCTGGATCGCATTCGGTCAGGTAAACCAGCGGGTCAATATCCGGCGCCTGGCTCTCCAGCCGCGCCCGCAGCACGAGCTCGTGTTCGGCCGCCGGGCCGTCGACCACCAGTCGCACGGCGGTGCCGATACGGGCCTTCTGGGCGTCACCGACAATGCGCTTTTGGACCTTCATCAGACGATTCCGGCGTGCGGTTTTCACTGCCGCGCCCACGTCGTCCGCGAGCTGATGCGCGGACGTGCCTTCCTCGTGTGAATAGGTGAAGACGCCAACGTGATCGAAGCGGACCGTCTTCACGAAATCCTCGAGCTCCGCGAAGTCCGCGTCGGTTTCTCCCGGGAAACCGACGATGAAGGTCGTGCGCAGGCTGACACCGGGGACACGATCGCGAATGCGGTCGAGCAGCCTCTCGTACGACGCCCGCGTGCCGGGGCGTTTCATTCGCTTCAGCACGGAATCCGATGCATGTTGCAGCGGGAGATCGACGTACTTGCAGACCTTCTCGCTCTCCGCCATCGCATCGAGGACGTCGTCGGCGATCGTGGTCGGATACAGGTACAGCATCCTGATCCACTCGAGCCCGTCGACGCGGTTCAACGCTCGCAGCAGCCGCGCCAGCGAACCGCGCTCCTGCCGGTCGATTCCGTAGAAGCTCGTGTCCTGGGAAATCAGCAGCAGCTCCTTGACGCCACGGGCGGCAAGGCGTTCGGCTTCGCGCAGGATCGACTCGTGCGGCCGGCTCCGGTAATTGCCGCGGAGCTTCGGGATGATGCAGAACGCGCATTTGTAGTCGCAGCCTTCGGCAATCTTGAGATAGGCATAGTGCCGTGGGGTTGCGAGCATTCGCGGTGTATCCGCATCGTAGATGTAAGTGGGCAAGGGGATCGGGGACGGGGGATTGGGGATCGGGGATCGGGGATCAGGGATCGGGCTCTTGAGGTTCACAGGTTCGCCGTTGGTCCGGAGCAACGGGATGAAACTCCCGATCCCCGTTCCCCGGTCTCCGATCCCGCCCAGAGCATCGACAATCCCGGGCACCTCGCCCGTTCCCAGCACCGCGTCGATCTCCGGAATCTCCGCCCGCAGCTCATCCCGGTACCGCTCCGCCATGCAGCCCGTCACGATCAGGCGGCGGCAGGCGCCGGACTTCTTGTGCTCGGCCATCTCGAGGATCGTGTCGATCGACTCCTGCTTGGCCTTGTCGATGAAGGCGCAGGTGTTGACGATGAGCACCTCGGCGTTGGCGGCGTCGCGAGTCAGCTCGTGTCCCTGCTGCTGGGCGAGCCCGAGCATCACCTCCGAGTCGACGAGGTTCTTCGGGCAGCCGAGGGACACCATTCCAATCTTCATCGTTGTTTCTCGCCCGACGGCCACGGAGGCACAGAGACACGGAGAAGACTTATCGAAAACTTCGTGTCTTCGTGGCCTGTTGTCTGGGTGGAGATCTAGGATAACAGGTACACACATGCCGACCGCCGACCCCCCCGACATTTCAGCGATCCTGCAGGGAAAGTCTCCTCTCGGAAGCCGCGTCACCGTGCGCGGATGGGTGCGCACGAGGCGCGACTCCAAGGCGGGGCTCTCCTTCGTCCACGTACACGACGGATCGTGCTTCGACCCGATTCAGGTCGTCGCGCCGGCGCAGTTGCCGAATTACCAGGATGAAGTTCTCAAGCTGACGTCCGGCTGCGCCGTGATTGCCACCGGCACGCTGGCGCAGAGCCAGGGTCAGGGCCAGGCGGTTGAGCTGCAGGCGGAGGCCATCGAGGTCATCGGCTGGGTGGACGATCCAGAGGGATATCCGAT
This sequence comes from Vicinamibacterales bacterium, assembly GCA_035711805.1. GTDB lineage: Bacteria > Acidobacteriota > Vicinamibacteria > Vicinamibacterales > UBA2999 > Gp6-AA40. Next base: position 33,274 of record DASTBV010000074.1, on the reverse strand, counting down.
CCAGCCGAAGAAGACCTCGTTCGAGTACCTGCGCGAGGTCGCGCACCTCCGCCCGCGCACGAACACGCTCGGGGCAATCGCGCGCGTGCGTCATTGCCTGAGCATGGCGATCCACCGCTACTTCCACGAGCACGGATTCTTCTGGGTGCACACGCCGATCGTGACGGCCAGCGATGCCGAAGGTGCAGGGGAGATGTTCCGGGTCAGCACGCTCGACATCGCGAACCTCGCCGCGATGCCGCGGACCGCCGAGGGCCGCACCGACTTCAGCCAGGACTTCTTCGGGAAGGAAGCGTTCCTGACCGTCAGCGGGCAGCTCAACGTCGAGACGTACTGTCTCGCGCTGTCGAAGGTCTACACGTTCGGCCCGACGTTCCGCGCCGAAAACAGCAACACCAGCCGGCACCTCGCCGAGTTCTGGATGGTCGAGCCCGAGATTGCCTTCGCCGATCTCACGGCCAATGCCGACCTGGCCGAGTCGTTTCTCAAGTACATCCTCACTGCGCTGTTGCAGGAGCGCGCCGACGACATGAAGTTCTTCGCCGATCGCATCGACAAGGGCTGCATCGCACGTGTCGAAGCGTTCGTGAGCTCGACGTTCGAGCGGATGACGTATACCGAAGCCGTTGCCGCCCTCGAGAAGAGCGGGAAGACGTTCGAATTCCCGGTACGGTGGGGAATGGACCTGCAGTCGGAGCACGAACGCTGGCTGACCGAAGAGCACCTGAAAGCACCCGTCATCGTCATGAACTATCCGAAGGACATTAAAGCCTTCTACATGCGCATGAACGACGACGGGAGGACGGTGGCGGCGATGGACGTGCTGGCGCCGGGAATCGGCGAGGTCATCGGCGGCTCACAGCGCGAAGAGAGACTCGACCATCTCGATCGCCGGCTGGCGGAGCTGGAGCTCGATCCGAAGGCGTACTGGTGGTATCGCGATCTGCGGCGCTATGGCACGGTGCCGCATGCGGGCTTCGGCCTCGGGCTGGAACGGACCATCATCTACGCGACGGGGATGGCGAATATCCGGGATGTCATCCCGTTCCCGAGAACACCGGGCCATGCGGCTTTTTGAGGAGATCTCCTATCTCCTTCCTCCTAAAAAGTAACGAATGTCTTTTCCAGCCGCTCGCGGGCTTTGACGGACCGCCGGAGGACGTCGACCGGATCGCCGGTGTCACCGACTTCCAGCATGAAGATCCCGTCGTAGCCAATCTTCTGCGTCGACATCATCGCCGCGTCCCAGTCGATGGTGCCGGCGAACGGGACGAGGTGGTCGTCGCGTCTGCCGCCGTTGTCGTGCACGTGCGTCGTCAGCAGATGTCCCGACAGCGTTTCGATCGCTTCGCCAAGATCGCCCATCAGGTGCGCGTGGCCGTAATCGAGGCACACGCCGACGTCCAGTCCATCGAGATCCTCTTCGATGAGATCGCACAGGTCCGATGCGCTCGAGAGCGGATTGGGGATCACCTCGATCGCCACGCGGACATTGACCGCCGCGGCCAGCGCGACGAGGTCTTCGACGCTCCTGCGCGCTGCGTCACGGTGGTTGTCGGCGCCGACGGCTTCGCTGGCCGGGACGCCGAGATGCGTGACCAGGAAGCGGAACGGCGCGTGTTTCGCCAGCGCGAGCGCCGCCTCGGCTTCCGCGATCGCCGCGCGGCGGCGCCCGTCGTCCGACGATGCGTTGGAAAAGGTGCCGACCCATTTCCCGTTCCGGAGCGCTTCGAAGGCCGGCGCATGCACCGAGTGCAGCTCGAGCCGGGTGTCGGAGAGCCACTCGGCGAGTTGTGCACGCGCGCTGTCGTCGTGATAGTCGAAGTGCGTCCGGGTGGCGAAGAGCTCGACCGCTTCGAAGCCGTGCGCCGCCACGTGGACGAGATGATCGCGGGTGAGCCGATGTTCGTGGAACAGATGGGTGGAGACGCCGAATCGCTCCATTGGTCTATTGTCTCAGTTCCTCGAGATGCTCCGCGAGCAGTTCGTGCAGCCGCCCGAAGCGCGCGTAGCGCTCGAGGTTCGCGCGCACGTAATTGAGCGTGCGCGGCATGTACTGGATGTACACAGGATTGCGGCGCGAGATGGTCTGGAATCCGAACGTGCCGAGCGCCTTCAGGTTGCGCTGGATGGCCATCAGATCGAACCGGCGGCGGAACTCCTGGGCATCGCCGCCCTGCCGCTGCAGCGCCAGGAAGAACGCGATCAGGTCGTCGACCTCGTCTTCGGTCAGATCGACGTACGAGTCGCGCAGCAGCGACACCAGATCGTAGGTGTCCGGTCCCATGCGCGCGTCCTGGAAATCGATGATGTAGAGCTGCTCCTGGTGCAGCATCAGATTGCGGCTGTGATAATCGCGATGGCAGAGAACGCGCGGCTCGGCGGCGAGCTCGTCGACGATCGAGGTGAACTCGTCAGCCAGCGCGGCGCGCGTGGCCGCGGTCAGTGCGATACCGCGATACCCTTCGAGGAAGTTCTTCGTGAAGAAGTCCAGTTCCCACGTCAGCTTCGCTACGTCGAACGAGATCGCAAAAGGCGGATACCCGCCCGCGGCCATCTCCGCGCCGCGCCGCTGCAGGGTCTCGATCAGCGTGATGGCCTGGCGGTAGAGCGCCTTGTGTTCCGTTGGCGTTGCCGCACCGAGATGCGCCTGCAGCGTGACGTCGCCCAGATCCTCGAGACTGATGATCCCGAGCTCATTGGAATACGAGAGGATGGCCGGGATCGGCACTGGAAGCAGGCTGAGGAGGTCGGCGACGCGCACGAAGGTCATCGACCGGAACTCGATCGGGCCGGGATGCACGGCGAGCACCTGCGAGCCGTCGTCCGGGATGTGGACGCGGAAGTAGCGGCGGTCCGACGCGTCTCCGGTCAGCGGAACCACACGCGCGCCGCTCAGCCCGCGGTCGTCGAGGAACTCGTCGATGCGCGCGCGAATCCCGGCGCCGTCGTCCGTTCGCCGCTCGGCGTTCACAGTGAACATACCGCCAGACCGTCGATCACGCGCTCACCGGCGGCACGCTCCTCGGTCGGCACGCGCAGCGTCACGCCGTGCCACGAGGTGTCCGCCGGCACGACGACACCATCGGTCACCACGCATTCGTTCAGCATCGCCCCCGCGTGCACGACCACATCGTCCCACAACACCGAGCGTTCGACGCTGGCACTAAAGTCCACCCGGCTGTTCACGCCTGCGCAGGGCAGACCGTCGCGATCGGCCAGGGTCAGCGCGGTGTTCAGATAGTCGGCCGGCGTCCCGATATCGAGGAAGTCCGCCTTGGTCCGGAACAGCCGGATGCTTCCCGGCTGCGCTGCGGCGAGCGCCGCATACAGCGCGCCGACCTCGTATGGCGTCCCGGCCGGAACTGCTGCAAAAGCGCCCGGACGGGCCGCCTGCACGCCGATGAAGTGAAACGACGGCTCTGGCGATCCGCGCGGAACGAAGCCGGTGAAGCGTCCTTCCGCATCTGCCGCGACTCCGCTGTATTTCCCGGGCTCGGTATTCGGAATGACGGCCATCGTGACGAGCGCACCCGACGAATCGTGATCGGCGACGAGAGCCGCGAGATCGACGTCGGTCAGCGTGTCGCCGTTAACGATCAGAAACGACGCGCGCGAGTCATCAACGCTGCTCGCGGACCTGACAAGGTCCGCGCCACGATCACTGAGCAGCGGCAACGCACGGCGCGGGCCGCCGGCCGAGCCGAGCACCGGCGTCTCCCACGAGTATCGGACCCGCAGGCCGATGTCGCTGCCGTCGCCGATCGCCCGAGTCAGGGTGTGCGGCAGGTGATGCAGGTTCAACACCACGTCGCGCACGCCCGCGTGGCCCAGCCAGCGCAGGATGCGGCGCGCCAGCGGTTCGTTGCCGAGCGGCAGCGCGCCCTTGGCGCGGACGAAGGAGAGCGGCTGCAGACGCGTGCCGAGGCCGGCGGTCAGGACGAGAGCGGGAATCATGAATCGAAAGGTAAGGGCCGACGGTCAGGTCGGCCCGAAGACCATGTGATCGCCGCGAAGTCCAAACTCGTGGCGGTGTTTCATGAACAGACGATAGTAGGAATCGACAATGAAATCAGCGGGCGAGCGCCCGAGCGCCGCCGTGAGGGCGTGGATCGCCTGTTCGTCGCCTTCGAGCTCGACGTAGGTTCCGACCGGCGTCTCGTCGATGGCGATGATCGCCCCGGTGACGGAAAACTCCTCCCGGTATTTCTGATACCGGAACCAGGGCCGCAGCCCGAGCACGTCGAATGCCTGCTTCACCGCGTCGCCGTTCTCGACGCGCGTCTCGTGCTCCTCGCGCACCTTCATCGCCCCGGGCTGCACCGGCCCTTTGACCGTCAGCGTCGTCGTATCCGGCGCGCCGCTCCATCGCTCGGTGCGCAGGCGGACAACGCATCCCTTGTGGCGAAGCATCTCGTCGGGCGTGTCGTAGAGGGAGTCGTCCTGAAGGCGCCGCGCGTGCGCCGGTGCGGCGCCGAGCGCCAGGACCGCTGCCCGCGCGGCGGCTGTAGTGGGGAAGAGGAGTTTGACTTCGCGCTCGACCAAAAAAACAGCCTCAGGAGGCATCGTACCTCCTGAGGCTGAACGCTTGAACCTTCTGAACCCCCTGAACCTATTGAACCCCTGAACCTATTCCTTGGTCACAGTCAGGAACAGCTCCTGATACCCTCTTGGCGACGCCTGATCGCGCCGGATGATCCGCAGCAGCGCCGTGCCGCCCGCGGGGACACGATTGAGCTCGCGCTGCGCGTCCACCGCGGAAGTAACCGGCGTGCTGCCGACGCGAAAAATGATGTCGCCACGGCGCAGCCCCTGCCGCGCGGCGGGACTTCCCTGATCCAAATCAGTGATCACCGCGCCGCGGACGTTGTCCTGCAGGCGAAGCTGGCGGCTCAGCTCGGCAGTCACGTTTTCAATCGTCATCCCGAAGCCCTTGTTCTGCTCCGGTTCGACCGAGCTGCGTTCCGTCGCCCGCTCGCGTGGATTCCGCCCGCCTTCCTCATCGAGATTGAGCTCCACCACCGTGACGTTGAGGCTTCGCTCCTTCTTGTCTCGGACGATTCGCACGGGAACCGACGTGCCGGGCTTCGTGCGCACGACCATCCCGACGAGCTGATCGCTGTCTTTCACCGGTTGCCCGTTCCAGCTGAGGATGACGTCGCCGATCTCGATGCCGGCTTTTTCCGCAGGGCCGCCTTCCTCGACGAGGCTGACCAGGGCACCGGACTTGTCCTTGAGGCCCAGTTCATCAACGGCCTGACGGCGGACTGCGCCGACCTGGACGCCGATGCGGCTGCGTACGACCTTTCCGCTGCGCAGCTGCGGCAGGATCTCGCGGATGGTGTTGCTGGGGATCGCGAAACCGACGCCCATGTTGCCCTGCGCCATACCTGTCGTGGCGATCGCGGTATTCACCCCGATCACTTCACCGCGCAGGTTGATGAGCGGACCGCCGGAGTTGCCGGGATTGATGGCCGCATCCGTCTGCAGGACCTCCGCGGTTCGCAGCCGCGCGACGCGCAGCGCTCCGACATCGCCCTGACCGCGGCTGCCGCTGATGACGCCGACGCTGACCGTGTGATCGAGACCGAAGGGATTGCCAATGGCCATGACCCAGTCGCCGGGCTGCATCTGGGCCGAGTCCCCGAACTTGATCGTCGGCAGTTCGTGATTCGGCTTTTCCGTCAGCTCGATCAGCGCGCTGTCGGTGAGCTGATCGCGCCCGACGACGCGCGCTTCGTACTCCTGATCGTCGTCTTCGCCATACAGCGAGACGCGGATCTTCGTGGCGCCTTCCACGACATGGTTATTGGTCAGAATCAGACCGGACTTGTCGATGATGAAACCGGTGCCCGCGGCCTGGACCAGCTCCGTATCCGGCTGCTGGCGTCGCCGCGGCGCCGGCTGCTGGTCGTCATCCTGTCCCTGTCCGCGCGGCCGGTTCGGGAAGAGACGATCGAACAGGTCGTTGGGAGCGCCGCCGCCGAAAAACTCGCTGAGGTCCTGAGTCTGCTGCAACGATTCCGTCCTGATGTTCACCACCGCAGGAGAAATCGTCTTGGCGACCTCCCGGAACGTTGTCGCCGTGACCGGCCCCGTAATCGGCGCGCTGTTGACCGCCGGAACGCTCTGCGCCGAGCTCTGCGACGCGAGATCGAGACGGGAGGCCAGGACCATCCCGACCATCACGCTCGCCACCACGGCGAGCAGAAAATAGAAGAACGTAGATTTGTTGCGGTTAACCATCGGAGCCTCCAAAAACCCTCCTCACACTCAGTGCAGTATCTCTTGAAGCAATGTCTCTTGAAGCAATCGCTCTTAAAGCAGTGTCACGATGTCCGTCTGGCGCTCGCCGGTGACCACCGCGTCGCGTTCGCCGCGATATATGTTGATCTCCGTGCGCACGCCGAAGCGGTCGAAATACAGACCTGGTTCGATCGTAAAACCTGTCCTGGGGACGATCCGCCGCTCGTCGTGCGTCTCGTAGTCGTCGAGATGCGTCCCATTACCATGGACGTTTTCACCGAGGCTGTGGCCGGTACGATGCAGCACGTATTGTCCGTAGCCACTATCCTCGAGCACCTGCCGCGCCGCGCGATCCACCTGCCATCCGCGTAAGTCCTCCCCGGCCGCCGCGCGCTCCTGTACCAGCCGGACGGCGGTATCGCGCGCATTCACGATCGCGGAAAACGCCGCGGCCGGTTCCGCCGGCACCAGACGCGCGGTCGCTCCGACCCAGGTGATATCAGCAAAAACAGCACCCCGCGGTGCCTTTTTTCCCCACAAGTCGAGTAGCAGGACCTCGTCGGCGGTGATCACCCGGTTGTGCTCGGCAGTTGGCAGGTAGTGCGGATTCCCGGCGTTTGCCCCGACGGCCACCACGGGCGGGGCGTCGCTGACGAGACCCTCATCCTGGAACCAGCCAACCATCAGCTGTTGCAGATCGTATTCCGTCTGTCGGCTCCCACCTGTCAGCGCTCTAGAGGCCTCCTCAAACGCCCTGTCCTTGATGCGATACAGCGCCGCGGACGCCTCCTGGTGCAGTGCCAGCTGCTCCGCCGACCAGGTAGCCTCGAACTGTTGGACGAGATCTCCGGACGAAACGATTTCGACCCCCCGTTTCCGCACCGCCTCAGCAGTACCGGCGTCCACTCTGGAGACGTAAGGAATGGCACAGTCTGGCGAATATTCCATCGCCACGCGACGGGCGTCTCCCAGCAGGGCCGTCAAACCGGCGTCCAACTGCTGGCGGCCGGCGTAGACGAGCCGGGCTCCCGGAAGGTGATCGAGGTTGTGCTGCTCGATGGCGTGCACCAGCGCGCGCGGTTCACCGACCGCGGGAATCAGGTAGTACCACCGGCGTGTCGTCATGTGCGCGCTGCCGGCGAGGCCGGTCAACTGCTGCGCGATCGGATTCGAGCCGTGGAAGTCGTACAGCAGCCACCCGTCGAGGCGGTCTGCGGCCAGTGCCCGTTGAATCGCGGGGATGTCCAAGGGCGGAGTCGCGCCGGAGCCAGGGCGAAGGCGGACCATGAAAGAAGTATAAGAGCAGGGCTCAGGAATCAGGCCTCAGGCCCCAGGGAGGCCCGAGGGAGGCCGCCGGGAGGCCTCAGGATTGCAGAAAACACCGCGGTGTCCGTGACCGAGACGAGTTCGACCGGCCTTTCATTGCGCGTTGCCGCGCCGCTGGCCTACGCCGGATGGTGGGTCACGGGCGCGATTCTCTGGTTCGTCGAACGGCGCGACCGTGCCATCCGCTTTCACGCGGCGCAGTCGGTTGCCGCGTTTGGAATCGTGGCGTTTCTGATCCTGGCCTTCGGCGCGCTCGCGCTCGCGTCGCTGTCGCTGCTGCCGGCGGCGTTCAATCTGTTTCTCTGGGCCGCGATCGCGACGTGGGCGGGCGGCATTGCCCTGTGGATCGTCGCCCTGTGGAAAGCGGCGACGGGACACGCCTGGCGCATCCCTATCGCCGCTGATCTTGCCGATCGAATCGTGTGACGGTCCGCCTAAAGGCGGACACTACGCCCTAAGAGCTGAACTTCGACACCTGCTTGGGCTTCACCTTCCCGTTGGTGTGCCCGAACATCGTCATCCGCCGGTCCATCTCCGCGCTGTATGGGCTCCGCAGCGTCACCTCGACGACTTCGCCCGGCATGAATGGCTTCATGACACGAAAGCTCGGCGACCCGCTGACGGTGTCACCCTTCTTGTTGTACCAGTATTCTTCGACCTTGAACCCGACGAGCGCTCCGGGCGACACGTTCTTCACCTTGAACGTGGTGATGACGAGGTTGCCGTCCCTTTTCGTCGCCCCGGGCGTCATCTCGACCGCGCCCTCTCCCTTGAAAGGCGTGACGAACTTGGTGGCGGCCGGAGCCGGCGTCTTGGCCGCCGGAGCCTGCGCGTAGGCGGCGCCCGCGGACGCCAGGAAGAGAGCGCCGACGAGGACGACGAGCGTTTCTCTGCGAGCGATCATGTGATCCTCCAGCAGCCCTGATGAAGTAGAACGGGCAGAACCGCGCCCATTATAGGCGCGATTACATCTCGCCGTTCCAGTCCTCGGGTTCGGGGTTGGCGGACCGGAAGATCTCCAGGTGCCATTTGCCGCCGCCCCACGGCTCGATGACCTCGGTGGCGACCACGTCCACCAGAATCTCCGCAAATGTGCGCCCTTCGGGATCCCCTTCGAGGTGGTAGGCCGCCTCATCCCAGCCGAAATTCGGATACAAGATCATCGACAGGAACAGGTCGTACCCGTCGTCGACGACGATGATCTGGCCGCAGGGGCGTTTGATGGTGGAGTGGTAAATCAGGTACTTCTCGGCGCTGTGCGCGCGGATGTACCGCTTCAGCGCGAACTCGCGGGCGACGATCTCCTCGACGGCAATCTTCTTCTCCCAGCAGTCGCGGCAATACCGTTCCTCGCCACGCGGCTCAGACACCTCTTTCGCGCCGCACAGCGCGCACTTCGATTTCGCCACCGTCGCCTTCCGGGCCATGGTGGACATTATAAATCGGCCCGTCGTGGGCAACTGCCACGGAGACACGAAGGCACGGAGACGCCAACAAGGCTCTCCGTGTCCCCGTGCCTCCGTGGCTTCTAGACGCTGATGATGCCGAGACTCTGCGCCGGCGTGTAGCCCGGGAGCACGCGCGCGATCCCGTCCTTCGACAGCCCGAGATGGCTGGTGACGATCTCGTTGAACACGTCGCGGAAGTCGGTCGTGATCGCGAGGTCGCGCCCCTCGAAGCGCTGGTCGGGTTTGAGGCCCGGCCACGTCCCGTAGACGCGGCCGCCTTTCACGGGTCCGCCGATGATCAGCATCGCGTTGCCGTGACCATGGTCCGTGCCGCGGTTGCCGTTTTCCGCGGCGGTGCGGCCGAACTCCGACATCGTCAGGATCACGGTGTCGGACATGCGTTCGCCGAGATCAGCCGATAGCGCGGCGAGGCCGCTGGCGAGGTCGTCGAGGCGCTGCGCAATCTGTCCCTGCGTGCTGCCCTCGTTGGCGTGGTGATCCCAGTTGTTCGACTCGGCGAAGGCGACCTCGAGCCCGATGTCCGCCTTGGCGACGCGGGCGATCTCCTGCAGCGCCTGCCCGAACGGCGAGCGCGGATACTCGGCCGCCGGGCGATACGGCGTGCCGATCGTCCGCAGCGTGCGCATCGCTTCGAACGCGTCCTTCGCCGTGCCGCGCAGCAGCGGATTGTCCGCCTCTGCGAACGCGCGCTCGAAGTTCTGCCGCGAATCCATCCCGCCCCGCACTTCGAAGCTGTCCACGTTGCCAAACGTCAGCGACGGTGCCTTGCCCTGCATTGCGCGCGGCATCTGCCGCGCCACGGCGACGCCGCGCAGCGGGCTCGGATCGGCCGCCGACGCCTGCAGATAGCGATTCAGCCAGCCGTCGCGCGTGCTCTTCACGCCCGGCGTGCCGCTTTCCATGTAGTCCTGCGCGTCAAAGTGCGACCGCGTGCGATCGTGCGAGCCGCTGGCGTGCACGATGGCCAGCGACTTGTTGTCCCACAATGGCTTCAGCGCGCGCATCCGCGGGTGCAGGCCGAAGAACTCGTCGAGGGCAATGGCGCCGTCCTGCCCGCCGGGACGCGGCACGGCGATCGTCGGCCGCAGCCGGTAATACTCGGCCTCGCCGAACGGCACGATCATGTTGAGGCCGTCCACGGCGCCGCGCTGGAAGACGGCGATGAGCAGGCGGCGGCGTCCCGTCGCCGCCTCGGCCGCGCGGGCGAGGAACGATGGCGCAAAGCCAAGCGACAGCATGGTCATCGCGCCGGACTTGAGGAAGATGCGTCGGGAAGTCATGGCTAATGCCTCTGGAATTCCGGGCCGCCGATTTCCGACGCGCGCTGCGGCGCCAGCTGCTGCGCGATGTTCATGCGCGTGACCAGCGCGCCCGCCGAGACCCACGTGTCCGCCGTATCGTCGTAGCCCGTCGGCGGCTGACACATGTACGGCGCCATGCCGAGTTGTTGCAGCGCATTCAGCATCGGCCGCAGGTCACGTGCCTCCCGGCCGGTCGCACGTACGCCGCTGACGACGAACTCGAGCGGCGTCTTCACTTTCGCGTTCCGGTGCTCGGCGGCGTAGAACTCCGGCGCGGTCACCAGCGTCCGCACCACTTCGCGCAGGTCGCCCTTGGTCTTCGTGAACGTGGCGGCCACTTTGTCGACCAGCGCGGCCGGCGGCTCGTCGTTCACGAACCGGCGCACCAGCTTGGTCGCGATGTGCCGCGCGGTGGACGGGTGAGCAGCCACGATGTCGAGCACGCGCTCGCCGTCTTCGATGCCGCCGCCTCCGCGGATCGTGTGACCGAGCACCTTCTTCTCGCCGCGATCGTGCAATGCCGGCATGAACCGGAAGCCGCCGTCGATGCCGTTCGCCAGCGTCCATCCCGTGAGCGCGCGCGCCACTTCGACGATGTCCTGCTGCGTGTAGCCGCCGTCGACGCCAAGCGTGTGCAGCTCCATCAACTCGCGCGCGTAATTCTCGTTGAGCCCGTTGCGCCGCGGCGCCTGCTGATTCTGTGGCGGCATGTCGTTGCCCGCGCCGCCGAGCCGTCCGCGGCGCCGGAGGCGCTGCGCCTGCTGCTGCATCTGCTCGGCCGCCTTCGGATCGGCGCTGAGCCAGTTGTCGAGATAGAAGAGCATCGCCGGGCTCTTCGCGGTGGCTCCGAGCAGGTCGCGGAAGCTGCCCCAGATGTGCGGCCGGATCGCGTCCTGCTCGTACTCGGGGATGTAGCCCGCCGTGCGTCCCTTGCCGGCAAACACGTTGAAGTGGTTGAACCAGAAGTCCACGAGGACCTCTTCGAGCTGCCGTTCGCTGTAGACGGCGCGCGTGAGCTTCTGCGCGGCCAGCGCCTGCACCGACTGGCGGCTGAACTGCCGTGCGCGGCGCTGCGCTTCCATGCGTTCCTGCTCCGACAGGTTGCGCGCGGCAACACGGCCGATATCGCCCGGGCGATCGGGAAGCGGTGTCAGTCGTGCGGCGAGCGCCGCGTCGTCGATGATCGAGGGGTTCAGCTGCTGGTCGAGCCACCGCGAGAGACCCAGGCGCTGGACGGCTTCGACCTGACCCGGCTTCGGACCGAACGCCAGCCGGTTCAGGGCATGTTCGACCGCCGCTCGATCGTTGGGAATATCTGCCGCACCGGCCGCCAGCGATGCACGGTTCTGCATCGAGACCAGCGCCACCAGCACGAAAAGCAGAGCCATTGGCCGACGGAAATGAGCGCTCAATTCAGTCCTCCCGAAACGGGCCAGGTTGCCACTAACAAGCTTAGACGGGATGGACCGCGCCGGGGGATATATCAGGTTGTGAAGAAACTATGTCAACGGGCCACCGGTTCGCCCCGCATGGCCGGCAGATACATATTCCGGACGTATTCCTTGACCATCCGCCGGGCGCTGAAGCGGGGGAGGACGGTCCGGATGGAATGTTTGACGATCTGCAGCCACTGCCGCGGAATTCCACTCGTGTCGCGGGCGTAAAAGGCCGGGACGAGCTGGTTCTCGAGCAGGTCGTAAATCGCCTGGGCGTCGGCCCAGTCCTGGGCGCCGTGGTCGTTCGGGTCGGCCTTCCCCTCGATCAGCCAGCCGTTGTCGCCGGCAAACCCCTCGGCCCACCAGCCGTCACCAATGGACATGTGCGGCGTGCCGTTGATGGCCGCTTTCATCCCGCTGGTGCCGCTTGCCTCGAGCGGTTTGCGCGGGTTGTTCATCCAGACGTCGCAACCCTGCACCAGGAAGTGCGCGACGTGGAGGTCGTAGTCGTCGACGAAGCCGATGCGGCCGCCGAACTTCGGATCGAGCGCGCGGCGGTAAATCTGCTGCAGGTGATGCTTGCCGACATCGTCGGCGGGGTGGGCCTTGCCGGCGAAGACGAACTGCACGGCGCGGCCCGGCGCCGTCAGGATCCGCGCCAGGCGATCGGGGTCGAGGAACACCAGCTCGGGACGCTTGTAGCCGGTGAACCGCCGCGCGAAGCCGACGGTCAGCGTGTTGGTGTCGAACATCGTCCCGGCGGCGGCGATGCGCGGCGCCGGAATCCCTTCAGTCATCCAGCGCGTGCGCACCCGCTCGCGGATGAAGTTGAAGAGGAAGGCGCGCAGCGCCTGGCGCGCGCTCCACAGCTCCTCGTCCGGGATCAGCATCACGCGATCCGCAACGGCGGGATCGTCGTGGCGATCGAGCCAGTCCGCTCCCAGGTACTTCTCGAGCAGCCCGGCGATCTCCGCCGAGATCCATGTCGGCACGTGCACGCCGTTGGTAATGAATCCCACCGGCAGGTTGTCAGGCTGCCGATCCGGCCAGATCGGCCGCCACATCTGCTTCGTCACCTCGCCGTGCAGCCGGCTGACGCCGTTCACGGCGCCGCTCGTTCGCAACGCCAGCGCCGTCATGTTGAACATCGGACCGCCGCCGTTGTCGTAGTGACCGAGCGCGAGGAATTTTTCGCGATAGGCGCCGAGGTCGCCCCAGGCGCCGGCCAGGTGCGTTTCCACCAGCGAGAACGGAAACGCGTCGTGGCCGGCCGCAACGGGCGTGTGCGTCGTGAACACGGTGGTGCGTCGCACTTCCTCCAGTGCGTGGTCGAAGTTCCAGCCGCTCTCGCACAGGTCGCGAATCCGCTGCAGAACCACGAACGCGGCGTGGCCTTCGTTCAGGTGGTAGACCGACGGCTGGTGGCCGATTGCCTTGAGCACGCGGACACCACCGATGCCGAGGATGATTTCCTGCTGGACGCGCGTTTCGCGATCGCCGCCGTACAGCCGCGCCGACAGCTCGCGATCCCACGGCGCGTTTTCCTCGAGATCGGTGTCGAGGAGGTACAGCTTGACGCGGCCGACGCGGACCCGCCACACGGCGACGAGCACGGTGCGGTTGCCGAGCGGCACCGCGGTAATCGCCGGCTTGCCCTCGTGCGTGATGGCCGGCTCGATCGCCGCCTCCTGCCAGTTCAGCTTTTCGTACATCTCCTGCTGCCAGCCGTCCGGCGACAGACCCTGATGGAAGTAGCCCTGCGGGTACATGAACCCGACGCCGACGAGCGGCACACCGAGGTCGCTCGCTTCCTTGCAGTGATCGCCCGCCAGCACGCCGAGGCCGCCCGCGTAGATCGGCAGCGACTGATGCAGCGCGAACTCTGCAGAGAAGTACGCGATGGACTTTCCGTGCAGCTCGGGGACCTCCGTCTCGCACCATGTCTGCTTCGCCGATCGGGCGTCGTTGAGGCGGGCGACGCTGCGGTCGTAGTTCGCCAGCCATTCGGCGTCGTTCACCACGTTGGCGAGCCTGTCCGGCGGTACCAGCTGCAGCATCCGTACTGGGTTATGCGCGGTCTGGCGCCACAGCGGGTAATCCAGCGACCGGAAGACGCGCCGCGCGTCCGTATTCCAGCTCCACCAGAGATCGTGGGCGAGCTCTTCGAGCCGGTTGAGGCGATCGGGTAACTGAGTGGCCATAGAGGAATTCAGAATTCAGAATGCTGGATGCAGAATCCTGGTGCCGCCGACCTGTGTTCTGCCTGCATGCTGAATTCTGCATTCTGCATTCCTTCAGCACGCACCAACAAGAGACGAAAACTTTGCCAAATCGATATTGCCGCCCGAGACGACGGCGACGATGCGGCCGCGGACGCGTCCCGTCAGCGACGCGGCAACGGCGCACGCGGCTGCGCCCTCGGCGATCACGTGGCATCTCTGGGCGACGAGACGCATCGCGGCGGTCACCTCGTCGAGCGGCACGACGATCGATTCGTCGACCAGCCGTGACAGCAGCGGCCACATCGTGTCGAGCACGGACTTGGCCCCCGCGCCGTCCACGAACGTCGGCTGCCAGCCGTCGAATCGGCTGGCCGCGCCCTTCGCCAGAGACACCGACAGCGGCGCGCCGGTCTCCGGCTCGGCAGCGACGATCTTCACATCGGGCTTGAGGGCACGAATGGCCGACGCGATGCCGCTGATCAGCCCGCCGCCGCCGACCGAAGCGACGATGGCGTCCACGTCGGGCAGGTCCTCGACAATTTCGAGTCCGATCGTCGCGTTTCCCGCGATGAACTGGTCGTCGTCGAACGGATGCACGAAGCGCCCGCGCATGCGCGGCGATGAGTGCGACTGCGCGGTGGCCCAGCACTCGTCGTAGGTGACCGGGACGATCAATGCGCCGAGCCGCTCGATCGCGTCCAGTTTTGCCTGGGGGGCCGTGTCCATCACCATCACAGAGCAGGAGACGCCCGCATGTCGCGCAGCGAGCGCGACGCCCTGCGCGGCGTTGCCGGCGCTCACCGTCCACACGCCGTCGCGCAGCTCGTCGCGCGTCAACTGCCGGATCGCGTTCCACGCGCCGCGGATCTTGAACGAGCCGACGGGCTGAAGCGTTTCGAGTTTGAGGAAGATCTCGGATCCGCCGAGGCGCCGGCGGACCTCGTCCGGCAGCGGCATGCGGACGAGCGGAGTGCGAGCGGCGACGCCGTAGATGGAAGCCGCGGCGGATTGAATGTCGCTGAGCGGAATCTGCCGCATCGATGTAGTGTCAGCCTTCAGGCGGACCGACCCGAAGGAGACCCGCATCGTAGCAGGATCGTGTATGCTAACAACACCATCCCATGGCTCGAAACGCCAGACCAACGGCCGCTAAACGTGAACGCGAAAAGGCACTACTCGAGCGCCGCCAGCAGAAGGCTGCACGTCGTCTGGATGTAAAGGAAAAGAAACATCAGGCCGGACCCTCGACGACTGGCGGCGAGGATCCGGACATCGCTCACATCAAGCTCGGCCCGCAGCCGCTTGCCGACTGGCAGGTCGAAGAGCAGGAAGAGTAAATCGTTCGAAACGTTCGAAACGTTCGAATCGTTCGAGCCGTTCAGTTCGCCGCGAAGCAGTACAACAATCCCGCACCACCCGTAGCGACCAGCGCCGGCTGGCTGCATCCGCCGGACTTGTGCGCCGCGTTCCACGAGCTGTTGCCGCCGCCCGTGCGATCGTGGTGTCCCAGCCAGACGCCCGGGCCCTGCCCGCGCGCGGTACCCTGCGGCGGATCCTGATTGCTCGTGTAGTTGCTGCAGGTCGTGTCCACCGTTTCGCTGGCGCGTGCGCGGCCGAGCGAGTCCGAACCGGTGATGATGTCGTGCTGGTTCGGCTTGTCGCCGACGCCGGCGATCGGCATCGCGTTCTCGTCCAGCGCGTTCGTCTTGTTGATCTGGTTCCGGTCGCGCTCGATGTCGCCGTGCAGATCCGCGACGTTATTGGCGATGAGCGCGCCGCGCGCGTTGTGCCACGGGCCGGCACCGATGCGATCGCGTGCGTTCACGGCGGGCTGTCCGCCCTGCGCGGTGGCGCTCAGGTATGCCCGCCACGTTCGTCCCTGCGGCGTGGGAATGTTTGCCGCCTTGGCGCGTTCCGCACAGTAGGCGTCGGCGCCGGCGAGCCCGCCGTAATTCGCGCCGTCACCCTTGCCGACGCTGGTGATGAAGAACGACGTCGGCTGCGGCGCGCCGCGCCCGCCGCCCTGGCCCCGGCCTGCCGGCTGCTGCGCTCCCGCGGCCGGCGCCTGCCCGGCCGGCGGCTGCTGCGGTGCCTGCGCGAACGCCACCAATGATCCAATCGCGGCGAACGCCATCGCCGCCGTGAGAGAGTTCATCCTTCGCATTGCTTCTCCTCGATGAGAAATCAATCACTAATCACTAATTTCCGATCCCTGATCCCTGATCCCTGATCCCTGATCCCTGATCCCTGATCCCTAAAACAACGCCAACCGGGGGCGTAAGGTAGCACGGGACTACAATCGCCGCATGCGGATTCAAACCATTGCTGTGCTTTCGCTCTGTGTCGTTGGTCCAGCCGCTGCGCTCGTTGCGCAGCAGAAACCCGATCCGCGCCAGCAGCCTGGCGCGCCTATCACGGTCTTCGCTCCCGAGCAGCATGACCTCTATGACGGCCATTTCGTCATCTCCGCGAACCGGATCTACATGGTGGGCGGACTCAAGGATCCCGTCGGCTGGGATCACCTGGACAACGCCGGCAAAACCCTCCGTCCGGCGAGCGGGACGGCGGAGATCGACGTTGACGAGATCAAGAACACCGGCAGGTTCGAAGCGCGCCTGAAGATTCCCGAAGGCGATCTTGTGCTGGCCATCGACAGGTTCAACGAGTTCAGTCCGTGTCAGAACGGCGGTATCGTCGCCTACCTGCACGAGCACGGCAGCGATTCGGGATGCGGCGACAACAACTGGCCGAAGACGTTCGTCTATCTGGCCGGCTGGGGCTTCGGCCACGCGACGCTGAACGGCAAGCCGCTCTACGACAACTACGAGATGCACTTCATGGTCACGCAGGGCATCCGCGACCGGAAGACGCTCCGCGTCAACTATCCGATGGCGAACAAGAAGGGCGCCGCGGGAGAAGTCAATCCGGCGACGCAGCAGATTGACTTCTATATCCGCAGCCCGCAGCAGAACCCGAAGAATACGCCCGCGCGGGAAGTGTTCATGCACTTCTTCGGGATGGAAGTGACCTGGAAGTAACGGTGCACGGCCGTTCACGCTTCCCGGTGTTCGCTTCCCGGTTCGTGTTCACGTTCGTTGCGGTTACGGCCGGCGCGGCCCAGACGAAAGACGCGGATCTGATCGAGCGCGTGGGCGGCTATGTCGAGCGCTACTACGCGCGGGCGCAGACGATCGTCGCCACCGAGACGGTGATCATCCAGCCCGTGTCGCGGAGCCTGGAAGAGGAGGGGCCGGCGCGGCGTATCGTCAACGAAGTGCGCATCGAGTGGGATGCGCAGGGCGCGCAGCCGCGCGCGGTTCGCGAATTGATCAGCGCCGGTGGCCCGCGGCTCGGTCCGCGCGATCAACCAGCCTGCCTCGATCCGCGATCGTTCACGCTCGAGCCGCTGGCCTTTCTGCTCGCCGCCAATCGTGACAAGGTCCGTTTTTCCGTCGGACGCGTGGAGACGATCGGTGCCGGACGCGCGCAGCGCATCGACTACGAGCCGAAGACCGCCGAATCGCCGAGCGTTCGCTGGGACGGCAAGTGCGGCTGGGTGGACACCTTCGGCCGCACGCGCGGCCGCATCTGGGTCAATCCGGTGACCGGCGCCGTGCTGCGATTCGAGGAGCGCCTCGGCGGCCGTGTCAGCCTGCCGGGGCCCGACGGCGACCCACATGCGCCGGACTTCGTCGCCGAGCGCGCGGATACGGCGATCGACTACAAGCTCTTCGCGTTCATGGATCCCGACGAGCTCCTGCTGCTGCCCGCGCGGGTCGAGTCGGTTACTTTCATCCGTAACTCCGCGGTGCCGCGCGTACGCGTAACGCGGACGTTCACCGACTACCGTCGGTTCTTGACGGGAGGACGTGTCCTGCCTGGGTAGCTGGGTTGCCTGTGGGTTGCCTGCGTTGCCTGGGTGATATTCCTGGAACGTAAACTTGGAGGCGGGAGGTTCCTGTGACACTGACGACGGATGCTGTGGATCGCGATGCGCTCCTGGCGCGGGCGCGGGCGATCAGACCGGTGCTGGAGCGCAACGCGGGACAGACCGATTCGCTGCGCCGCCTCCCGGACGAGGTCGTCGGCGCGCTGCGCGACACCGGTCTCTGCCGCCTGATGGTCCCGAAGCGCTTCGGCGGCTATCAGACGAGCATCCGGACGTACATCGAGATCATGGCGGAGATTGGGCAAGGGTGCGGATCCACCGCCTGGGTGGCGAGCCTCGTCAATGTCTGCGAATGGCTCGCCGGGTTGTTTCCTGATCGCGCGCAGCAGGACGTCTGGGCGGCCGATCGGGACGCATGGATCGCAGGCTCGCTGGCGCCAAACGGTACGGCGGTTCCCGTTGAGGGCGGATGGCGCGTGAATGGCCGCTGGCCATGGGCGTCCGGCAGCCTGCACGCGCAGTGGGTGGCGTGCGGCATCCACATGGCGAACGAGCGCGGCGAGATGACGAATCTCGGGCTGTCGCTCATGCCCATTGGCGACGTGACGGTCGAGGACACCTGGTTCATGGTCGGCATGAAGGGAACCGGCAGCAACACGATCGTCGCCAAGGACGCGTTCGTGCCGGAGCACCGCTTCCTGCCCTATCCGCCCGCATTCGAGGGACGCTACCGGAGCGAACACGTCGACGAGCCTGTCTACCGGGCCGCGCTGGTGCCGGTCACGGTGCTGATTCTGGCCGGATCACAGCTCGGCCTTGCGCGCGCCGCGCTCGACTACGTGATGTCGAAGGCGAAGGTCCGCGGCATCACGCACACGACGTTTCCGCGTCAGTCCGATTCATCCGGATTTCAGATGCTGGTGGCCGAGGCGGCAATGAAGGTCGATACCGCGTACTTGCACGCGGGCCGCGCGGCCGACGATCTCGATCGGGCGGCGGGCGCGTCGCGTCATCCCGATCTCGTCGAGCGCGCCCGGGTGCGGATGGATACGGCGCTGGCCGCGAAGTACGCACGCGAGGCCGTGGAGCTGCTGGTGCAGGCCCACGGAACGTCAAGTCTGGCCGATCACAGCCCGCTGCAGCGGATGTGGCGTGATGTTCACGTCGCGAGCCATCACGCCATCACCGAGTGGCAGGTCAACCTCGAGGTCTACGGCAGAGCGCTGCTCGGCGTCGAGCCGAACATCACGCATCTGATCTAGCGGATCTCCTACTCGGGTTTCACTCCTTCGGCACGTGGGCCCTTCGGGCCCTGTCCAGGGGTAAACGTCACGCGCTGGCCTTCGCGCAGCTCGTCGAACCGCGTGCCCACGCACGCCGACTGATGGAAGAAATACTCGGTGCCGTCGCTTGCTGCAATGAACCCAAAGCCCTTGTCGGTAATCCGCTTGATCGTGCCGTTCGTCGTCGCCATCGTCCGATCCTTTCGTCGCTGATGAGCCGGGGGTATCAGCGTCCCTACTATTGTGAATTCGATCGCACACATCGCGCCGAATTAAGTGCGATACTCAGCTGAATTGCACGGCTGAGCTCGACCGCAGGATGCCGAATGATTACAGCCGCTGTTACCGCTATTGCCGCGATTGTTGCGGTTTTGCCCGCGTTCGCTCGACAAACTGGCCTCCCGCCATCGAGCCCGCCGGAGTGGACGCAGGGACAGGCGCCCTTTCGAATCTTCGGCAACACCTACTACGTCGGCACCCGCGGGCTGAGCGCCGTCCTGATCACCTCGGAAAAAGGCCACGTCCTCATCGACGGAGCGCTGCCGGAGTCGGCCGCGATGATCGCCGACCACATCCGCACACTCGGTTTCCGCGTGGAGGACGTGGAGCTGATCGTCAATTCGCACGTCCACTACGACCACGCCGGTGGTATCGGAGCGCTCCAGCGGCTGAGCGGAGCGCGGGTCGCGGCGTCGCCGTCGAGCGCCGCGGTATTCAGAAGCGGGCGGTCCGGTCCGGACGATCCGCAGTACGGTCTTGCGGTGCCGATCGACCGCGTTTCAAACGTGCGAGTCATTGCCGATGGGGAGGTCCTGCGTGTCGGATCGCTCGCCATCCAGGGACACTTCACCGGCGGCCATACCCCTGGCGGGACGAGTTGGACCTGGAGGTCCTGCGAAGGATCGGAATGCCTGAATATCGTTTACGCGGACAGCATGACGGCTGTGTCTGCCGACGCGTTCAAATTCAGCAGCAGCACGACGTATCCGCGGGCCGTTGCCGACTTCGAGAAGAGCATCGCGTTTCTGCGGAAGACGCCGTGCGACCTGCTGCTCACACCGCATCCGGATGCGTCGGGGCTCTGGGGCCGTGTCGCGAAGCGTGATGCCGGCGACAGGCAGGCGCTCATCGAGCGTGGCCATTGCACCCGCTATGCAAACAGGGCGGAGACCGGATTGCGCACGCGACTGGCCAGAGAGAAAACGCCGTAGTCCGCCATCCGTCGTCGTGTCCGCCTTTAGGCGGACCGTGCCGCCGTAGTGTCCGCCTTTAGGCGGACCTCTTCTTGGTGATCGTCAAGATCCACCCGACGAATCCCAGCACGATAAACGGGTACGCGAAGAACGGCAGCGGTGACGAGGTAGGTACGAGGTGTTCGCCGGAGGCGATCCGGAAGGCGACGATCGCGAACAGCACCGCTGCAACGACGTGGACGGCACGTATCCACGTGGCCAGGCTGTTCGAAAGGCTGATGAGGGCCAGACCCGCGGACCAGAGCGCGACGCCGCCGCCGAACGACGGCACGCTGGCCTCCAATCCTGCTGCGTTGCCTGAGACAAGCAGGCTCTCGCCCAGCGCAAACACGATGAATCCCGCGGCGCCCAATATCGTCGCCGCCGCGGACGAATCTCACCGCGAGGAGCGACGTCGCGACGACAACACCAACGCCGTCGATCATCCAGAAGATCTGCCGCAGCGAGTCGGTGGAAACCAGCGTGCCGCCGATGCCCAGCGTCGCCCCGAGGATCAGGCCGACGATCGCGATGATGTCGTTGCGTCTCTGCACGCGACCGACCGTATCACGGGAACTCAGTTGTATTGGCCGGCGAATCCCGACTACGGTGGCCGGACCGCGCTGCGATGGCGAGTACGGACCGCGGGACGCGAGGTCCGTGACCTCGCTCGTCTCCCTCAGCCTTCTCGCGCGGTCGGGGGGCATCACAGTCGGCCTGACCTCCGTAGGGATTCGCCGGCCAACACAACTGAGCTCCCGTGGGCTGGATGCTATACTTTGATTTTCCTGCCCTGGTCATCGATGCGGAAGTGGCGGAATTGGCAGACGCGCTAGCCTCAGGAGCTAGTGGGCGCAAGCCCATGAAGGTTCGAGTCCTTTCTTCCGCACCACTCGACTCGCCCGCTCTGCGGGCTCGCTCGTGGCAGGCCCGGCAACGCGGGCACACCGAGTGGTGTCCTGAGCGAGCGTAGCGAGTCGAAGGGCCAGACTAATTGTCTGTGGCGAACTCGGCGCGGTCAATCACCAGCGCATCGACCGGTCCGCGTGTCGCTTCCAGCTTCAACCCGAGTTGCTCCTGCACGGCCGTAAAGATCGACGGTCCGTTCGGATCGAAGACTGGTTGCTGACCCGGGGACAGCGCGCCGGCTGCAATCTGCGACGGTTCAGGTGTGTATTTCAGCATCAAATCCCATGTTCCGGTCAGTCCGGTCCGATCCACGACAGTCCGCTGCAGGCGCGTCGACAACATCGCCGCAAACTGTGCGAGTGGCGACCCGCCAACCTGGATGCTGCCGATGCGCCCCTCGGCGATGCACATCTGCTTCGCCCCGGGAGGGATGACCCCGGTTCTCTGCGCTTCCTTCTGTGCCGCCGCGCAATCGATCGCCGATTGCTTCAGTTGCGGCCCGAGTTGGCGATCGGTACGCGCCAGCACGAGCGCGAAAATGGGAAGCTCCCGTTGTTCCCTGCGAATGACCAGCGAGAAGCGATTCGCGAGCAGATTCTGCAGCGCCACCAGGACGTCGGCGGGTGACCCCGCCGCGCCGGTTGCCGTCACGTCCCATCGTTCGGTATCGAGCCACCGTGGGCCATTCAGAATCTGATAGGGCTGCACCTCGTAGGCAAACACGATCAGGTCCTGCAGCGAGACACCTTGGGCCGTGAATCGTCCGCCGGGCTGGCGTCCCATGAATCCACCGCCGGGCTCCGTCCGGCGTTTCACCGACGCCGCTTCGAACGCGGGAGTCTGGGCCGGGGTCAGCTCCGTACGTGCCGTCAGTAGAACGGCGACCACGATCGGTACGGCGAGAATCTGGACGCTCGATCTGGCCTTAGGCACAAGACTGTCCTCCGAAACACAAAACACGGCGTTCAGCAAAAAGTTGCAGAAAACCCGGACTCATAGACGCGGCGGCGCTGGGAATCGTTGCTCCGTCCTTTTGTCCCGGTACTGGACAACAGCAACGGTGCGCGTGCTGGAAGAGATCACTGCGCGAACCGGCGCAGCATTCTCCGATGCGAGTCTCCATCCCCTGATGACATGAGTGGTTGTCGCCGATCGAATCATGCGACGCGTGGTATGGCTTGTGCTCCCTCGCGCCGCATTCCCTCGAAACATGTCGTTGAGCGGCTCTGTCCGTCGTTGCCGTTACGAAACTGCGGCTGAGTCGTCGAGCGTTTGCTTCAGGGACACGCTGCCGACGCACCCGTCGCCTAGCGTTATCGCCGAACGAGTCCTGTCGCCTTCTGGCGCACCGGGTTCAAGGAGGAACGATCACATGAGGATCCATCGCACGCTCGCGCTCGCCGCAGTGCTCCCGCTGCTGACATCACCGGCTTTTGCTCAGACGGGCAACGGCGCACCCAGCGGCGCCCACTACAACTTGAACATCATCGGCATGGCCGCCGAAGACACGGAGGACTGTAAAAGCGCCGAGATGACCGGGTCGAATCGCCACACGATCTTCGTCGACCTGGAATTTACCGATGCGACCCCGAAGCAACCGGAACCACTGACATCGCTGAACAAACGCAACAAGATCTACCTGTACGAAGGGCCGTTCAAGGTCCTCGACGGCAACGCCTGCGACGGCGACGAAGCCGAGTTCCAGCTTCCCGCGCAGGATTGCGCGACGTTGACGCTCACCGAGGTTGCCGATTGCACGTATGATGTCTTCATTCGCGGCCTCGGCAGCCCGCAGGGCGAGCCGAGCGCGGTGGTGACGACGTGCGGCATCGACGACGCCGGCACGCCGGCCGACAAAAGTGACGACACCTACCAGTGCTCGGTCGAGTCGGTGACGGTGACTCGCTCGAAGGGCAAGAGCTCCTTCACGAACGTCACCAAGGAACTGACCACGCTCTGCATCGACACCCTCGTCGACGGGAGCTTCGACGGGCAGTGCGACGAGCGCATCACGCTGTTCGACGACGAGTTCTATCAGTATTTCTGGGACTACGACAACAGGGGGCTTCGGCTTGCGCAGCTCCGCTTCTATGTGAACGAGCAGGACTAGTTGATCTGATGCGGCGTGGGGCAGCTGACGCCCTGCGCCGCGTCCCACGAGGCAGTCGTCAAATGGTCCTGCGTCTCACCGCGTCGCTTCTGCTCTGTCTGGGTGCTGCGCTTCAAGCCCAGGCGCCAACCACACCGGAGCCGCCCTCGTCATTCGAGTTCGGGGCGGTGACCCAGGGCACGCTCGTCACACACGTCTTCGTGCTTCGTAATCCCGCTGCGGCGCCACTTCGAATCCTCGGCGTCAACCTGTCGCCAGGACTGCGCATCTCCGGCTTCCCCGCGCAGGTCGGGCCGGAGCAACAGATCGATCTGGCGGTTTCTTTCAGCACGTCCGGAATGCGAGGACCGTACTCGGGCGAGCTCAGGCTGCGGCTGGACGATCCAGGCAGACCGGAGGCGGTCTTCACGCTGGCCGGAATGGTCGTGCCCGCAATCGAGTTTCGGCCGCACGCGGCGTTCTTCGTCACCGGCGATCGTCAGACGCCCGCTCACGCGTCAATCGAGATCGTCAATCATCAGGACGCGCCGCTTCGCATCACGCGTCTCGAATACCCGCGCGAACGGTTTGACGCGCGCCTCGAATCCGTCGAGGAGGGCCGGCGCTATCGTCTGAGCATCGCGCTGCGCACCGATACCACCGCAGGTGTGCGCCGGGATGTCATCCAGCTGCATTCGGACGATGGGCGCGTGCTCCGTGTTGCGGCGAACACGAGGCTGCGCGAGCGCGTGTACACGTTCCCGGCTGAAGTGGATCTCGGAACGATTCCGCACTCGTTGCTGGACGATGATGGCGGCGGCCTGCCAGCGCAGACGCTGATGGTCTATCAAGTCGGTGGAGGAGACTTCCAGGCCAGATTCACGACCGACGTCAAGGGTCTGGCAATCGCGACGGAACGGGGGCCGAAGGGCGATCGCTGGCAGGCAACCGTCACGCTGGAGCGATCGGCGGCAGCCGCCGGTCCGATCGAGGGCCACATCGTCATCGAGACGAACGATCCCGAGTTTCCGCGGCTGGTCGTGCCCGTGAAGGGTTCCGTGCTGGAGCGCCAGGCCGGGCCTAGAAAGTGACTTGCCGGACGATCGAGTGGGAGCGATCGCGCGTCGGGAACACTCCCTCGATGAAGGCAGGGCTCCGGTAGCCTGATTGCCCTCCGAAGCCGACGCCGAGCGTCACCGTCGCGCGCACGCGGTATGCGCGGTTCAGCGCGAATCCCGCGAGCCGCTGTCTGACGTCGGCCTGCCGGACGTAGAGATTCAGGTTGCTCGTCGCGTCGATGTGATACCCGTTTGTATGGAGCAGCGTTGCTGCGCCCGCGGCCTCCGGCAGGATCTCGAACGTCAGCGTGTAGCCGTGCGCGAACGTGCCGGTGAACGAGGGGATGATGTCGATGTCGCGGCCGTTGCCGTTTCGTTCGACGCGGAAGTCGCGCAGCTTGATCCCGCCAGCCGCGTACTCCGCTTTCAACGCCTCCAGCTCCGAACGATCTTTCGCCAGGCCTTCCGCGACGAGCACGCGGCAGCGTGCGGCGGAATACCCCCAGCTCGATCCGAACAGCGACCACCGCTGCCGCACCTGCGCGCACAACGCGGGATCGCGATAGGTGACGGCCGCCTCCTGGAAGCACTTCGATCGAACGTAAAAGGATCGGTACCCGTCGGGATTGAAGATGAGACCGCCCTGCGATTCGGATCGGTCGATCGCTTCGCACGCCTTGACCGCCTTCGCCCGCCACTCGGCGTAATCGAACGCGAACGCGGCAGTGGGGCACAGTACGCCGAGCAGGGCGGTGCACGAAACGACGATGCGCGCCTGTCGACCGTTGGACGCCGCCTTCATGATGCAGATTCTAGCAACCGCGGCGGATACGGTCCTGTATTCTTCTCTTCGTCGCCAGGGGGCTCAGTGAAGTACTTCAAAGCCATCGCCGTCAGTCTCATCGTTGCGGTCCTGGTCCTGTTCACGGACGGCGTGCTGTTGCTTCGCGACATCCCCGTTCGCGCGGGAGAGGAGACGCAGGCGCTCGTCAGGCTGTGGCCGGCCCTCACGGCGGCAATCGGCGCGTTCGCGATCAGTCTGAAATTGTTCAAACCGGCCGAATAGCTGCGATGCGATTGTTGCGACACGCACTCTTCGCTGCCGGCCTGTTGTTCTGCCTGGTATCCGTTGCGCCGGCGCAGGACGCCGGGCGGATCGCGAAGTCGCTGGCGGCGATCACCGCAGCTCGCGACAACAACGCGCGCCGCGACGCGATTGTCGGCCAGCTTCGCCTCTTGGGCGTCGAACCGGTTGTCGAACCGTTCGGCGAAGGCCGCGGCTCCGGCGCGAATGTCGTGGTGACGCTGCCGGGAAGCGGGACGAGAACGATCCTCGTGGGTGCGCACCTGGATCGCGTCAATGTCGGCCGCGGAGCCGTTGACAACGGCGCGGCGTGTGCGGCGCTCATCGAGTTGATTGCCGCGTTCAAAGCGGAGCCCCTCGAGCACTCAACGCTGCAGATCGTGTTCTTCGACCGCGAGGAAGCAGGGCTGCTCGGCTCGCGCGCATTCCTTGCCGGCGGGCACCACGTCGATTACGCGGTCAACCTGGACATCTTTGCTTACGGCAACGAGATCTTCGCCACCTCGTCGCACTCGGAGGGCCGGTTGCTCCGCTCGCTTCGCGCGGCAAGCGACGCCGCAGGCATGCCTCTGCGAACCGTGCCGCGCGCGAGCTATCCCAACAGTGATCACGTGGCGATGATGAATGCGGGAATCGAAACACTCGGTCTTGCGCTGATCGACACGGCGGACATCGACGGCGTTCTGGCAATCGGAGGCGGGAGGCTGACACTCGGCAGGGGACCTCGTATCTTGACGATCATTCATTCGCCGAACGACACCCTCGCCGAAGTGCGGACCGATCAGATGGCGCGCGCCATTGCACCGGTCGAACAGCTGATCCGCGCCATCGACCTCGCACAATGACCAGGACCAGGCACTGCCCGAAATATCGGTTCGAACCCGATTCCACCCGGGCGGTGTCAAATTAACAGTTTGTGACGTTCCCGCACTTCGTACAGCTGGTCGCGATCGGGCTGCAGGCGCGAATCCCGATGCACATGACGGGCTTTCCCGGAGTCGGCAAGACTGAATTCACCAGGAGCCTCGAAACCGGATTCGCCCGCGTCGGCGTGAAGTGCAAGGTCTTCATCCTGGTCGGATCCATTCGAGAACCGCAGGACTTCGGCGGGTTTCCCGTCTCGACGGCCGATGGCGTGCGGCTGCTGCCGATGGCGTGGGCGCGCGACGCCAAGGCGCTCGCCGAGGACGGCCACATGGTCGTGATCTTCCTCGACGAGCTCACGACAGTGCCGCCGACGACGCAGGCGGCGATGTTGCGGCTGCTCACGGAAAACGTCTGCGGCGAGCTGCAGCTGCCGCATTACGAACCTGGAAAGGGTGGCGTGGTGTACCTGTGCGCGAGCAACGCCGTCGAGTGGGCGGCCGGTGGTCAGGAGGTCCAGCCGCCGATGGCGAATCGGCTGTGGCACGGCGAGTTCCCCATGGACCACGAAACCTGGTGCGACATGATGGTGAGCGACTTCCCGGCGCCGAGCGATCTACCGCTGCTGCCGGCCGATTACCTGCGCACGCAGCACCACCGGCAACGCGCCATTATCGCCGGGTACGTAAGGGCTGCCGGCCGCGATTCCTGGCTGGCACCGCCCGATGACGCGGCGCGCCGCAGTGGTCCCTGGCCGTCTGGCCGAACCTGGTATCTGGCGTCACGGTTCCTGGCGGCGATCGACGCGGTGTCGCCGAACAATCGCGTGCTCCAGCATGCAGCGCTCGCCGGCCTCGTGGGCGATCAGGCGCTCCCATTCCTCGAGTATCGCGAGACGTTGAACCTGCCGGATCCGGAGGAAATCCTGAGGAATCCGCGGAGTCTCGTTCTGCCGGATCGCACCGATCGTGCATACGCCATCTGCTACTCGCTGGTCGGCGCCGTTCTGAACAACAGAACGCTGGAGCGATGGCAGTCGGCGATGGTCGCGCTCGGCGTGGCGTGCAGGAAGAACGCAGACATCCCCACCGCGGCGGCGCGTACGCTCTGCGACAAGCGGAACCGCCCCGAGGGGCTCACGAGGCTGCCCGACGAGTGTCGGCCATTCTTCGAATTGCTGCAACTCGCGAAGCTGGTGCCCGGAGAGTGATTGCGTGCTGAGCCGGCTCGCCGAGTTGATTCGTGGGATGGAGCGACGCGGCGACGGCTACGCGCGTGCGCTGCAGGCCGCTCGTGTGCGCGCGTCGTATCAGCGTGCCTACTTCGCACCCGCAATCTTCAGCCTTGTTCCCGTCAGGACCGAGCTCATTGCGAGTATGGCGGTCGACTCACACTGGCGTCTCTATTACAACGAGGCGTGGCTGAAGGCCCATACCGTGGAAGAAAACGCGGCGGTTGTGATCCACGAGGTCAGTCATCTGCTGCGGCAGCACGACGCGCGCAAGCAGGCGGCCGCCGTGACGAACATTTCGTTGTGGAACACCGCCACGGATTGCGAGATCAATGACGATCTCCTGGCGGAAGGACTGCCGCTTCCGGATGATCCGCCGCGCCCCGGCACGTTCGGACTGAGGATCGGAGAGAACGCCGAGACGTACTACCGCCTGCTGTACAAGCCCGCTCAATCCGGAACTGCGGCGGATGCGATGAACGGGTCCATGGCATCGGCGCGCGATTGCGGCTCCGGCGCTCACGGCGAGCGGCGGCCATGGGAACTCGCTGACGATGATGGGAGCCCTGGTTCGGTCGCGGGCGTCGACCACGTCAAAGCGGAGCTCGTGCGTCGTGACGTGGCGCAGCGGGTCCTCGATCGATCCGGCGACGCGGGTGATGTTCCGCTCGGTTGGCGTCTGTGGGCGCGTACTGTGCTCACGCCGAAGGTGGACTACATGGCGACGATCCGTCACGCGGTGCGCAAGGCGCTGCGCGAGAGCACGCTCGGACGATACGACCGCACGTACCGGCGGCCACACCGGCGACAGGCGTGCTACGGTGACTTCATCATGCCGTCGTTCCACCAGCCGCGACCCCGGCCGGGCTTTCTCATCGACACGTCCGCCTCTATGCAGGACACGCAGTTGGCGAGGGCTGTCGCAGAGCTGGGTGGGTTGACGCGGCAGCTCGGATACGGCGCCGAGGTCATCGTCTGCTGTTGTGACACGGCCGTGCACGATGTGCGAAAGGTGTTCAGAACCGCGCAACTGGCGCTGTACGGCGGCGGCGGGACGGATCTCACGGCTGGCTTCCGCTGTTTCGCCGAACGACACGTCGTCGACCTGCTGGTGGTCGTGAGCGACTGCCACACAGACTGGCCGGCGAACGCCCCGGCGTTTCCCGTACTCACGATTCGTGTCGGTGATGGACCGCCACCGCCGTGGGGAAACCACGGCGCCAATCGGGTGATCACCATCGACGAGCCGTCGGTACATACCGAATCTGGCACTCAGGTCCAGATGGCAGCCTGGCGGAGGTAGGTATGGCCGTCTGGTCGATGCCGGAAATGAGTCCGTGGAAGCCCCGCTCGCTGACGTTTCCTCCGAACTCGGCGCGCACATGGATTCGCCTTGCGATCTGGGAGCTGTGGATGGGGACGCTCCTGTGCGTCGTCCTGGTCTTCGGGATCCGGCTGATCGTCACGTCGCCCGATCGACTCTATGCCGTCATGGACTTCTCGAATTGCTATGCGCACCCCGTAACGGTCCCGTGCGAGCGCATCGCGTATCACGGCGGCGCGCTCAACGTCCTGTTCACGGCAATCAGCGGTGTTCTGCTGATTGGCGTCGCAGCATGGCTGCTCTGGGAGCTCTGGATCGCAGTCGAGCCGAAACCAATCACGGACGATTTCCTGCGGCTGCTCAACGATTCGTTCGGGCGAGATTGGCGGAACCCGTTTATGTGGCCGTGGCGCCGCGTCGTCTGGGCTTACGGTTTCACTGCTGTCGGCGCGGCCGTCGCGGCCGGTGTCGGCATGATGATCTGGACGCTCGTAGTTTCGAATAACGCGAGCAATTCCACCATCCGCGTCGATACCGCTCAGAGTTTCAGGCTCGGCCAGTAAGGAGCGTCAGTGGGTCCGGCTAAAGCGGACACTACCTACGAGCTTCGGGCCAGAGCGCGACAGCGTCGGGCAGCGACCGCCTGACGCGTTTCAGGCGTGCGACGATGCGTTCGAAGCGGCGCTGATCGATGTCGTTCCACGCGAGACGGTACGCGCGGCGGATTTGCGCAGGCAGAAGGCCGACCGCAACCAGCCGGTTCCAGGACGCGAGCGGTGGAAGCAATCGTGAAAACCGCGGCGCGAGCACGGCGATCGACAGTTCATGCGCCTGGCGCCCAACCGCGAGTACGTCCGACGCGTACATGCGAGCCAGCTGATCGGATGCGTGTGCCCAGGTGACCGGCACGTCGGCGGGTCGCGCGCCCAGCGCAATAGCGACCCACGCGCTTTCGGCGCAGTAGCTGTCACGCTCCCGATCGCTCAGCGGGCCGACGAACAGCTCGTACGCCAGCGGGATCGACTCGAGCAGCGTGAGATGCACCCACAGCACGAGCGCAGGATCTTCGGCAGAGTAGGCGGAGCCGGCGGGGAACATGCCGACGGACTCGCGCAGCTGGCCGTTCACGCGGGTGTGAATCGTGCGGATGCCGTGCAGCGCGTGTTCGCGTTCGGCGTCCGTGCCGAACGACAGCGCGAGCATCGCGCGGATGGTCGAGTGCAGCCGCGACGCGGCCGCCCACGGTGTCGCGCGAAAGCTGCTGTGGTCGTAGACCCCCGCCGCGATCAGCGGGTGCGCGAGCTGGAGCAGAATCGCGCGCGTCCACCCGAGGAGGACGAGGCGTTCGGCGTTCAGGCGCTGCGCGACTATTGCCGATCCTTCTCGGCGCGGCTCGCGCCGCCGGCCTTGTCCGCCTCAGCGGAGGCGGATTTCCACAACCAGCCGGCAATGCCGACCAGTGCCAGACCCATAACACCCTGACGAGCCAGCTGCCAGCCGCGGCCGTTGGGCTTCTGGCCGGCATCGAGCAGTGTGCGATACGCCTGCAGTTCTTCCGGACGGGACGGTTCGACCACCCGGGGCCGCTCACGCCGTTCGGGTGCGGGCACCCAGCGGGTCACGAACGCAAACGATTCAGACGCGCAGACAGGACACTGCGGCGCGTCGTGGACTTCCTCGCAGTCGAGACAGAGTCGTGCATTCCGGAGTTGCATAGGGCCTATAACGAGTGTACGCGGATTTCGTGGGGCGAGCCTTGCAGGCTCGCCTCGCGAACCCGCAGGGTTCGCGCCACGGGATGAAAATCCGCGCTAACGAGCCGGAAAGATCGCCAATCGGTCGCCCGTGTAGGAACCGACCCACAGCGTCTTGCCAACCTCGACCGCGACGGTGCCGGCGCCGAATCCGCCAATCGGCGGCTGTCGCAGCACTTCGGTAACTTTCAGCGTCTTCGGATCGACCTTGACGATCACGGTTGCGGGCGGCTGGCCAGGGTTCAACGTCTGGCCGGTGGCAAGCAGGCTCCCGTCCGCGGCCCAGCGAATGTTGTCCACGCGGAAGCCAAGTGGAACCTCCTGGCGCTTTGGTTCCTTGTCGCCGCGCGACAGCGTGAAGAAGGACTGGCTGCCCCAGGCGGCGACGTACAGCGTTCGGCCATCCGGCGAGATCTCGATGCCGTTGGCGCCCGACGCCTCGCTGCCGGGCACCTTCTGCCATCCGCTGGCGGTGTGCCATTCCCAGAGCTCGCCGTTCCGTTCGGCCTTCTGCAGCGCCGCCATCCCGCCCGGGGTCCCGCGCGGCAGGAAATTCGTTGCGATGAACCCGCCATCGTCAAGCCAGCGGATGGAGTTCAGGCCGATCGGATCTGGAGCGACGGCGCAGCCTATCCACGTGAGCGTCGGCGTCTGGGGACGCGCGTCGAGGGCAAAGACTTCCACCGATTCACGGCCGCCGTGCAGGACGACGTAGAGGGTGTGAACCCCGTTGCGTCCCTGACGCAGCGACAGACCGTGCGTCTGGAACTTGGCCTTGGTCGCGGCGTCCGGCACCCCGGGACAGCTCTTGTACGTTTTGGCGTCCAGCGTTTCGGCGGCACCGGCGGCGGGGTAGGCCTGGATGCTCGTCCGATCGCTGACACGAATCAGGTTGATTCCGCCGGCGCCCGCATACGCGCCGGCAACAACCCACTGGCCGCCGGGAACGACCACCAGATCCTCGGGCGCCCGCTGGCCGCAGATGAACTGCACGTCGCCGGCGGCAACGCAGGGCGGAGGAGTCGGAGGAGCCTGTTGAGCCACCATGCCCGCGGCAGTGAGCACCAGACCGGTTACCACACCGACGATCACGCTTCTCATCTGATCCTCCGAACGCGAGACTGTAACACCGGCGACATACTCCATTCAAAATCGGACGCTACACTGCACGGTAGCCGGTCTGTCGATGGCCACCAGATGTGGGGACGTTACATGGATTTAATGTGGCGGAAACATGCGCAAAACACCACGCCGTTACGCTGACGTCATGAGTTTGTTGCGCACATTCGACCTGTCCGTTACATCGGTGGCACGTGTGGTGACCTTTGTATCCGTACTTGTCGGCGCTTCGGCGCAGGCGCAGGTTCTCGACCGGCCGCTGGCTGCGAGCGCCGTTGCCGCAGCGTCCGCGGCGCCGCAGGCGGCGCCGGCGAAGGAGCAGCCGTCGGTCTACGACCGCATCTGGACCGACTTCACCCAGTGGTACAAGAACGACGACAACCCGGCGATCCAGCAGGTGCTGTTCACCGGGCGGTTTCAGCATGATTTCGCGACCGTCTCGGCCGACCAGGGCGACCACGACGAGTCGAACATCCGGCGCGTGCGGTTCGGGCCGCGCGTGACGTTCCTCCGCCAGTTCCTGTTTCACACCGAGGTCGAAGTGAATCCGCAGGAACGCGATCCGTTCTACCTGCGGTTTACCGACGCCTACCTGCAGTGGACGCACAGTAGTCCATTCGTTGTCACTGTCGGGAAGCAGGGCGTTCCGTTCACGAACGAGGGCGCGACGTCGTCGAAGGAGCTGATCACCATCGATCGGAGCAACGTCGCGAACAACATCTGGTTTCCGCAGGAGTACATGCCCGGGGTCAGCGTGTCCGGACGGATCGCCCCCTGGGTGTATCGAGGGGCGATCTACAGCGCAGGAGCGATGAATCGCGAATTCGGTGAATTCAGCGGCGACTACTTTGCGCTGGCACTGGTCGGTTACGACTTCGCGAAGAAGCTCGGAGCGAAAGAGGCGGTACTGACCGGAAACTATCTTTACCAGCACCCGGATCCGGACAATACGTTCACGCGTCAGCTTGAGCACATCGTCTCGACGCACTTCCGCTTCGAGGCCGATAAGTGGGGCGTTCGATCGGATCTCTCGATCGCCCAGGGCTACCTGGGACAGCAGGATCTGTGGAGTGCGATGGTGATGCCGTTCTACAACATCACCGACAAACTGCAGGCCGTGACGCGCTACACGTACATCGACAGCGACGGGCCCAATGGCATCCGTCCAACCGGCTACGAAGCGCGTGTCGTTTCCGGGCGCGGGGACGAATACAACGAGCTGTACCTCGGCGCGAATTACTACTTCTATGGGCACAAGCTGAAGGTGCAGAGCGGCGTGCAGTGGGCCGACATGAACGACAGCGCCAACGACGGCGGCGAGTACTCGGGCGTGTCGTGGACGACGGGGATTCGAGTTGGCTGGTAACCCGGCGCGCGCTTACCGCTCTTTCGCTTCTTCGATCACCTCGTGGTGCAGTTCCTCGACCTGACGTCGCAG
>DASTBV010000073.1:0-5309 GCA_035711805.1 Vicinamibacterales bacterium | reverse complement strand
CGGGACCGGCAGCGCGCCCACATAGTGGTTGTCTTCGAGGAACAGGGCGGCGCGGACGCGGCCGGCGTCCGTCAACCGGTACTTGAACGAGGACGAGCCGACCATGGCGCCGCCGACGATCTCGCAGTGGCGTTCGCGCTTGAGCAATTCGAGCGCTGGCTCGATGACCTGGAACGGAACGCCAAGCCGGTCCGCCAGCGCGGTGCCGACCAGTTCGCCTGCAAAGTGCAGTGTCTTGGTGACGATCTGCAGGATGAGGTCGGGCGACAGTCCCGTCTCCTCGATGGTCCGGGGCGCCGCCGGCATGCGAAACGCGGTATCTGCGGTGATCACGGTTTGGGTTCCTCGGCGCGCGCGGCGAGTCTCGCCTGCCGGGCGCGCGTTGCCGCGAGTCTGAATAGCGGATCTGCCCTCAACGCCTCTTGGAATGCGGCAGCGGCCTCGTCATACGCGCGTGTGGCCATCATCGCGATGCCGTAGTTGTAGCTGGCCGTCGCCGGGTCGCCCGCGCGCCGGAACCACTGCTTCGCGCGGTCTGAGTCCCCTGCGGCAACATGCGCGAGCGCCAGATTGTTCTGCGCCACTTTCGCCTTCGTGCCGGGTGCCGCCGCGACCGCGGCCTGACAGGTGTTGATCGCGGCCTCGCCCATGAGCACCATTGCGTAACACAGGTTGTTCAGGGCATACCACGCGTTCTTATCGAGGTGAATCGCACGCGCGTACCACAACTTTGCCGCCTCGAAGTTCTTGGTCGCCTGGAGCAGCGTGCCGAGCGTGTTGGCGGCAGCGGCGGAGCCGGGCGCGTAATGCACCGCGCGATAGGCGTCCGCCAGCCCGAAGTGCGCGGCGCCCCAGTCCCTCCAGATGCGCGCCAGCGCGTCGTACGACGTCGCGTCGGACGGGTCGAGCCTGACCGCGTTGGAGAAGTGCTCGTGAGCCTTGTCCAGCACGCCCAGCCGGCGGTATTCGATCGCGGCCTGCCGGTGGGTTTCGGCGCGCGGAGCGATGGCCAACGCCAGCAGCACGGCCGAGAGCCGCTCATCCTGGGCCTCGAGCGTCATCGCCAGCGTGCTGGAGGGCACCCCTTTGTCCTTCGAGGTGCCTCCACCCGGCGCGACCTTGACGAGCCTCGAGGCGCCGCACCCCGTCGCAAGGATGGCTGCGACGACGAGTGGCGCGAACCGGCACGCCGATGTACTGCTCACAGGGACCACTGCTGCACCATGAACGTCAGTCGTCTTCCCTCTTCAATCGGGCGTTCCGGCGCGCCAGGTACAGCGCAACGAACACGACCAGCAGGCCGAGCGCAACCCACGAAGTGGTATTCATGTGATCTCCTCGTTATGGGCCTTCAGAAGAAGGCGCGGTAAATCGCCACCACCACTGGACCGAAACAGACGACATACAGGGCTGGGAACAGGCACAGCGCCAACGGGAACACGAGTTTCACGCCGATTTTCGCGGCGCGCTCCTCGGCGGCCTGGCGGCGCTTGGTGCGTGACGTGTCTGCCTGTATGCGCAGCGCGTCGGCGATACTGGTACCGAAACGGTCGGTCTGAGTCAACATCGACACCAGCGTGCGCACGTCGTCCACACCCGTCCGGCTGGCGAAGTTGTGGAACGCCTCCATTCTCGGCTTGCCCGCGCGGACTTCGACGATGATCGTGCGGAGCTCCGCGGCAAGGTCCGGGTGAGCGAGCTGCAGTTCGTCCGCGGCTTTCGCAATGGCCTGGTCGAGCCCGCTTCCCGCTTCGACGCAGACGGTCAGCAGGTCGAGGGCGTCCGGCAGGCCGTTTCGAATGTGCTTCTGGCGCAGCGACGTCTGGCGCGACAACCAGAGGCCCGGCATGAAATAGCCGAGCAACGCGCCAAACAGACCCGGCAGCCACCCGTCGCTGAGCCCGAACGCCAGAATGGCGACGGTAAATAGAACGAGCGGAATGGCCACTTCTGCGACCGAGAAGTACACCGCGTACCGAAGCTCCGGATAGCCACCCCGCGTCATGCGTTTCTGCAGGCGGCCCATCTCCTTCGGGCTCTTCGGCGCCATCTTCGACAGTCTGGCGAGGAACGGATCCGGTGTTTCCGTCAGGGTCGGCGCATCGAGGACGAGTCCCGACCCCGCCGGTTGGGTCAGGGCGCGGATCCGGCGCTGTTCGGGCGCGGTCTGCTGCAGCAGGAACGTACCGGCAGCGGTCACGCCGATCGCCACGGCCGCAAACACACCGACGAGCGCGAGAATCAGTTCGGGTGTCATGCGTCAGTACTCCACGTCCACGATTTTTCTGATGGCCAGGACACCGACGACCTGTAGAAATATCGCGAGGCCCACCATATACATGCCCAGGGGGTCGTCGATGAGCAGCCGCATGTGCCCGGGCGAAATGAGGAACAGAATGCCGGCGACCGTCGGCGGCAGGAACCCCAGCACCAACCCGGTGATTCGCCCGTGCGCGCTGATCACGCGGACCTGGCGCTTGACCTTGAATCGCTCGCGGATGACCGCCGCCAGCTTGTCGAGGACCTCCGACAGGTTGCCGCCCATCTCGCGCTGGGTGAGGATGGCCGTGACGAAAAACCGCGCGTCGATGAGCGGCATACGGTCGCCGAACGCGCGCAGCGTCTCGGGCAGCGCCATCCCGTAGCTGTGCTGATCGAACATCTTCTTGAATTCGTCCCCGACCGGTGCCGGAATCTCGTCGGCCACCATCTGCAGCGCGGTCGGCAGCGCGTGGCCGGCGCGGAGTGCGCGCGCGATGAGATCGATGGCTTCGGGGAACTGTTCCTCGAACACCATCAGCCTCTTTTTTGCCTTGTGCTTGACAAACAGGAACGGGAACGCCGCCGCGACGACACCCAGAACGATCGCGCCGATCCCCGATGGGAGCAGGAAGCTGGCGCCGACGGCGGTCGCAAACCCCAGCGCGATCGAGCCGAGGACGAGCGCGCCGACGGTCATCTGCAGCCCGGACTGGAGAATCAGCCGCTGCAACGGGTTCGAGAACGAGTCGAGCCGCGCCAGCACGGTATCGACCGAGCCCACGGCGCTGAGCTTTTCCGGATCCTTCTCCAGCTTCGCCAGCAACCGGATGCTCCGCGGCCGGCGCAAACGCTTCTGCAGGCTCTCGCGCTCTCCCGACTCGGGGCGGACGATCAGCACCCAGTACGCGCCGAGGACTATCGCCAGGACGGCCACGAAGACGCCGATCGCTATGGGCATTGGTGCGTCCCTCTTACTTCACGACGTGCTGATGTTCGAACATCGACACCGGCAGGTTGATCCCCGCGGCAGCGATGCGCTCGGCGCACTTCGGACGCAGCCCGGTGGCGCGATAGCGGCCGAACACCCTGCCGTCCTCTCCGATCCCCGTCTTCTCGAAGACGAAGATGTCCTGCAGCGTGATGATGTCGCGTTCCATGCCGGTGATCTCGGAGATCGCGGTGACCTTGCGCGTGCCGTCGGCCTGCCGCGCAATCTGAATGATGATCTCGATCGCCGAGGCAACCTGCTGGCGGATCGCCTTGTCCGGAATGTTCAGGTTGGCCATGGCGACCATGGAGTCGAGTCGATACAGCGCATCGCGAGGGCTGTTGGCGTGGATCGTCGTCAAGCTGCCGTCGTGGCCGGTGTTCATGGCCTGAAGCATGTCGAGCGCTTCCTCGCCGCGAACCTCGCCCACGATGATGCGGTTGGGACGCATACGGAGGGCGTTGACGACCAGCTCGCGCTGCCGCACCGCGCCTTTCCCCTCGATGTTCGCCGGGCGCGTCTCGAGGCGTACCACGTGCCGCTGGCGGAGCATCAGTTCGGCCGCGTCCTCGATCGTCACGACGCGTTCGTCGTTGTGGATGAATGACGACAACACGTTCAGCAGCGTCGTCTTGCCGGCGCCGGTGCCGCCCGAGACGAGGACGTTCAGCCGGCAGGAGACCGCGGCCTTCAGGAACTCGAGCATCGGCGCGGTCATCGACTCCCGCGACACGAGATCCGTGGCGCCGAGCCGATCGGTGCGGAAACGGCGAATCGACAGGCACGAGCCGTCGAGCGCCAGCGGCGGAATGATCGCGTTGACACGCGAACCGTCCTTCAGGCGCGCGTCCACCATCGGACTCGACTCGTCGATGCGCCGGCCGACGGCGCTGACGATCCGCTCGATGATCTGCTGCAGGTGCCGTTCGTCGCGGAACACGATGTCCGTTTCGAGCAGGCGGCCCTCGCGCTCGATGTACACCTGGTCGAACCGGTTGACGAGAATGTCCGAGATGGTCGAATCCGCGAGCAGCGCTTCCAGCGGACCGAGGCCGAACAGCTCGTTCAGGACGTCGATGACCAGCGCTTCGCGCTCGCTCATGCTGAGCGGCGTGCGCTGCTGCTCGCGTTCGAGCAGGGTGGCGATGATCGACCGCAGCTCCGGCTCGGCCTCCTCACGGCGGATGGTGGCCAGCCGATCGAGGTTGAGCCGGTTCAGCAGCTCGGTGTGAACGCGCCCCTTCAGCGCCTGATACTCGGGGTTACGCGTGTCGGCTGTCGCCGCGGCAGCGCTCTCCCCCGTCCACGTGGGCAATGTGCTCAGCAAGGTCTCCTCCCTCTCCTACCGTCTCAGCCGCCCGAACAGCCCGCTGGATCGCCCACTCTGGGGATCGGGGCTCTCTCCGGACAGCTCGTGCGCGAATCTCTTGAACGCCGCGGATAGATCGTTGTGGTTGTCAAGGGCGAGGGGGCGACCCTTGTTGAGCGCCTGCAGGGCGATCCGGTAATCGCTGGGAAACGTATGGGCGACCGTCAACCCGACAGCCTTTTCCACGTCGGCATGACCGATGTCGGCCTGACGATCGGAACGCGTCAGCACGACGCCGACTTTGTCCCGTCCATATCGTTCGCGGAGCATCGCCGCCACGCGCGTGGCGCTCCGCACTGTAGCCAGCTCCTGGTTGGCAACGATGTAGACCGCCTTCAACTGCTCCAGCGCGTCGAGCACGTTGCCATCGGCCCGGGGGAGATCCAGCACCGTGTGCCGGTAGGCGCTGGACGCGAGCTCGATCACGCGCCGCGTCTTCGTCACGTCGAGACGGCCGACGCTGGGCCGCTCGGGCGACGCGAGCAGATCGGTCTGACCGGTGACACTGGTCACCAGCGTCTTCAGAAAGTTCTGGTCGAGGCGGTGCGAGTTCTCGATCGCATCCATCACCGAGAATCTCGGCTCGACGCCCATGAACACCGCGGCGTCGCCGCCGGACTGGTGCAGATCCATCAACAGCGCCTTGCCGGGCTTGCTCATCGGACCGAGCATCGTGGCGATATTCACCGC
>DASTBV010000072.1:0-3250 GCA_035711805.1 Vicinamibacterales bacterium | reverse complement strand
CTGTTGGCACTGTCGTTGCCCTTTTCAACTTGTGAACGCACAAGTGGAAAGGTGGTGCGTCATGAAACGCCTCTTTGTCGTTGCGGTGGCGGTGTCCGCGCTGCTCCTGCCCACCCTCACCTTCGCGCAGGGCGTGAAGACCGTCTATCGGCCGGAGGTGCACGGGACCATCATCGTCGTGCCGGAAGCGTCGGTGACGCCGGAAACCAGGGTCGCCAACGTGGCCAAGGCCGAGAGGACGAAGCCGTTGGCAGCGGTGATCGCCCGTCACGAGGCGATGGCCAATGCCTATCGGAACCTGACCCGCGTGAACTACTCGGCGATCGCGCACTGCGAGCGCGCAATTGCGAAAGCGCGGGCGGAGCTGCGCAGGAACCTCTGACTGCGCCCCGGCGCCTCTCTCCGTCGCGTCCGCTGACGGGGCAAAGGGAAGGCGTCCCTGCACGCTGCAGTCAGCGCCACCGCAGTGGTCGATCGGGACGATGCCAGGGAAACTTGCGCGCCACGCGCCGCCAACTGATCCGAACGGCAGCGCCGTCAACCGGTCGGGCGCCGCGCATGGCACCATAGAGTTCGGTGACTCGTCCACAGAACCCTCGTTACTGGATCGTGCCCGGCGGCTGGATACTGGCGGTGACAGCGCTCGGCTCGGAATTCCTGCGGTTGCCATGGCCCTTCATCGATCGCTACAACAGTTTCTACAAGGCGACGACTTCGCGAGGACGTGTCGTCGCAGATGCGTCGCGATCCGCGAGGCGATCGGCGCAGTGCTGCGTTTCCGCCAGCCGTCTGCCGGACCCTGGAGGCAGACCGGCGGCGGCGAACGCGTCACGAGGTCCGCACGGTTTCGCACAGCGGCACTGGCTGCTGCGGCCGTGCTCGTTTCGACAGCCGCCGTGGCGCAGACTTCCGCCCCGCAGCTGCGCGCGGGAACCGCGCCTGCGAACCTGCGGATCGACGGCGCCCTCGACGACGCCGCCTGGTCAATGGCGGAGGCGATCGACTCGTTCACGCAAACCGAGCCGGACGAAGGCGCTGCCGCGACGGTGCGGACCATCGTTCGCGTCCTTGCCAGCAGCCGCGGCGTGGCGATCGGGATCGTCTGCGACGATCCGGAGCCATCCGACATCGTCAGCTTCAGCGTCCGCCGCGATGCGCCCCTCGACTCAGAGGACCATGTCCGGATCGTGCTCGGGCCGTTCATGGACGGGCGCTCCGGCTACGTGTTCGGGGTCAATCCGAGCGGGGCGCGCTATGACGGGTTGATCGAGCCGGGCGGCGAGAACGACAACCCCGAGTGGGACGGCATCTGGGAGGCCGGCGTTCGCACGACGCCGGCGGGATGGCAGGCCGAGATCTTCATTCCGGTGCAGACGCTCGGCTTCGCGCCGGCACTGCGCCAATGGCATTTCAACGTGCAGCGGCGCCTGCAGCGGCGGCTCGAGACCAGCCGCTGGGCATTTGCCGCGCGGCAGTATCAGGTCACGCAGACGAGCCGTGCGGGCATCCTGACCGGTTTGCCGCTCTTCGATCTCGGGCTGGGACTGTCGGTTCGTCCGGCCGTCACGAGCGGCGGGGGCGTGCCCGAGCCTGACGCCCGTGTCGACGGCGAGTTTCATCCCAGCCTCGATCTGTCAAAGCGGCTCGGGGCAAACCTCCTCACCTCGCTGACCGTGAACACGGATTTCGCGGAAACCGAAGTGGACACGCGCCGCACCAACCTGACGCGGTTTCCGCTGTTCTTTCCGGAAAAGCGAACCTTCTTCCTGGAAGGCAGCGACATTTTTGCGTTCGGCCTCGGCCTCGGCGAGGACGTGATTCCGTTCTTCAGCCGGCGCATCGGGCTCGTCGAAGGCACGCAGGTTCCGATCACCGCTGGAGGGAAGATCAACGGCCGCATCGCCGACACCAACGTGGGCGGCCTCGTTGCGCGCACCGGCGACAGCGATGAGGCGTTCGTTCCGGACGCGATCATGGCGGCGGGGCGTGTGCAACAGAACATCTGGTCGGAGTCGTGGGTGGGCGCGATCGCGACGGTCGGCGATCCGCTGGGGCGTTCCGGCAGCTGGCTGGGCGGTGTGGACTTTACGTACGCCACGTCCCGTTTCCGCCGTGACAAGAACTTCCTCGCCGGCGTCTGGGGCCTGGCCGCCGATCGGCAGGGGCTGGGACGGGACGCCAGCGCCTACGGCTTCAAGGTCGACTACCCGAACGACCGGTGGGATATGCAGGTCACCTACAAGCGCATCGGGCGTGACTTCGATCCATCGCTCGGATTCGTGCCGCGGCGCGGCGTACACCTCATCAACGGCCAGACGAACAATCGCACGCGAATCGCGAGCGGACCGCTACAGCAGCTGTTCCACCAGTTCCAACCTTCCGCCGCCCTGGACCTCTCCGGTCGATGGGAGAGCTATCGATTCTTCATGGCGCCGATCAACTGGCGTTTCCGGTCCGGCGACCGTGCGGAGTTCAACGTCAATCCAACAGGCGAACGCCTTGTCGACACGTTCTCGATCAGCGGTGTGTCGATCGCGCCCGGGTCGTACCATTGGCGCCGCTATCGACTGGAAGGTGGCACCGCGCAGAAGCGGCGCTTCTTCACGCAAGTGACCTGGTGGTTCGGCGGCTTCTACGACGGCGAGCTCGATCAGCTGCAGTGGACCGGGGCATGGAACCCGGCGCCCCTGGTGACGGTGGAGTTCTCGGGCGAGCGAAATGTCGGCAAGCTGGCCGCCGGCAGCTTTACGCAGACGCTCGTCGGCACGCGCCTGCGGATGAACTTTTCACCGGATCTCTCGGTGGCCAGCTACACGCAGTACGACACCGACAGCGATTCGATCGGCGTGAACACACGTCTGCGGTGGACCTTCCGGCCAGTCGGCGACCTGTTCGTGGTGTACAACCACAACGTACGGTCGTTGCTCGATCGCTGGCACCTCGATTCGAATCAGCTCTTGATCAAACTTCAGTACGCGTGGCGGATGTGAACACGCTCCCGCCGGGCGGTCAGGGCCGGAAGAACGTCAGCAGGCGGCCTGCGGACATCACGCCGACCCACGCGGTGAGCGACACACCGCCAACGAGCCGGGCTCCGAACGGCGGCGCATGGTGTTCGGCGGTGAACGATTCCAGCCGACGGAAGACGCGCGTGTAGAAGAACAGGACGTTCAGGCCGGCGATCGTGATGAAGATCACCTTCCAGCGGAACGCGGCGTTGAACAGGTACTGGTCCGGCGTGGCGCAGATG
>DASTBV010000071.1:0-31520 GCA_035711805.1 Vicinamibacterales bacterium | reverse complement strand
CCTGGAACGTGCGCGGGGCCGACTCGCTGCTGAGCATTTGTCTGCTCCCGGAAAATCGTAAGCCAGCGTGGTACCATCCGCGGGCCACGAAGCGCATTCTTCGTGAGCTTCGATCTCTTCGTGCCTTCGTGTCCGGAGGATTCGGTGGCCCATCTCGACGCGGATCTCGCAGTGACCCTGGACGAGGATCGACCCGGGATGCTGGCCAAGGCGCTCGGCTGTGTCAGCGGCGCCGGCATCAACATCGACGGCTACGCCGAAATCGGCGGTGTCGTCCACGTCCTCGCACCGAACCTGCGCGGCGCCCGCGCGTGTCTCGAGACCTCCGGCTTCCGCATTGTCCAGGAACAGCAGGTGGTGCTGGTGCCCGTCGCCGACACACCTGGCGCGGCGGCGGCGGTTTTTCAGAAACTTGCCGAGGCACATATCAACATCAGGTACAGCTATCTCGCCACCGAGAATCGTCTGGTGATTGCCGCCGATCGTCCGCAGGACGTAATGAAGGCGCTGGAAGGAATTTGACTATCATTCGGCATCCGCGGAGGGATTCATGAACAAGGACGACATCACGCGACGCGACTTCGTGAACATGACGGTGGCGGGCCTGGCCGCGGCCGCCGGTGCGACTGTTTCTGCGCAGGGGACTGTCACCGAGAGGACGGTTGACATCAAGACGCCGGACGGCACGTGCGACGCAGCGTTCGTCCATCCGGCGACCGGCGCTCATGCGGCCGTGATCATCTGGCCCGACGCGTTCGGTCTGCGTCCGGCGATGCGTAACATGGCGAGGCGTCTGGCCGCGGAGTCGGGTTATTCCGTGCTCGTTCCGAACCCTTATTACCGCGTCGGCAAGGCGCCGATGTGGGAGGACGCGTCGAAGGTCGATTTCGCGGCGGAGCGCGGAAAATTGACCCCGATGATGGGCTCGATCAATGCGGCCGGAACCGTCGAGAAGGACGCGCCTGCGTTCATCGCCTGGCTCGATCAGCAGCCGCAGGTCGATCGGACGAAGAAGGTGGGCACGCAGGGCTACTGCATGGGCGGTGCGCTGGTGGTGCGGACCGCTGCGGCGGTGCCGGATCGCGTGGGCGCCGGTGCGTCGTTTCACGGCGGCGGCCTCGTCACGCCGAACCCGAACAGCCCGCATCTGCTCGCGCCCAGAATCAAAGGGCGCATGTACTTCGGCGTCGCCATGGACGACGACACGAAGCAGCCGGATGTCAAAACGCAATTGAAGGCGGCGTTCGATGCGGCGAAAGTGCCCGCCGAAGTCGAGGTCTACGGCATGGCGCTGCATGGGTGGTGCGTGCCGGACATGCCCAACCAGCTGTACAAGAAAGACGACGCCGAACGCGCGTGGGCGAAGCTCCTGGCGCTGTACAAAGCGGCGCTCGCATGACGAGCGGTTCACGCTTCCGGGTTCCGGCTTCCCGGTTCGTGTTGAATGTTCGGTTCTGTGTTCGGCGCGACGACGTTCGATGTTCGGTTTTGTGTTCGGAGTGCGAGGTTCGAACGAGGTGATTCGATGAAGCCACGTTTCTTCGTTGCGTTCGGGTTTGTTGCTGTTGCCGGGGCGGTGCTGGTAGCGCAGGCGCCGACGCAGGCTCCATATCAACCGGCGCACCTCCAGGGGCCGCGTGATCCCGGCTACGCAGCGTTGATTGCGACGTGCAAGACGCCGCCACCGGC
Organism: Vicinamibacterales bacterium; assembly: GCA_035711805.1. Classification (GTDB taxonomy): domain Bacteria; phylum Acidobacteriota; class Vicinamibacteria; order Vicinamibacterales; family UBA2999; genus Gp6-AA40. Next base: position 29,831 of record DASTBV010000071.1, on the reverse strand, counting down.
GGCGGCACCGCGCGGAGGCGGGGCGCCAGGCGCGCGTCCTGGCGGGGCGGGTCCCGGTGGCGGTGCGCCGCCGGCAACACCTCCTGACTACACGGTCACCGAGATCCCGGGTGTGGTCGCTGCCGGTCAGCGGTGGAAGCTCGAGTGGCAGGTGCAGGGGAACAACGCCGACGGCATCCTGACCGACACCGACGGCGCGCTGCTGCTGGCGCAGAATGACAACGGCGCGATCGTCAAGCTCGTGAACGGCAAGGTCACGACGGTCTATCGAGACCTCCACACGAGCGGTGCGCTCTCGCGCAATACCAAAGGCGCGCTGTTCGTCGTCGAGCGCGGTCTGCGCAATACCGTTCGCCAGCTGGCGCCGCAGAACCGCGTCCACGCCAACACGTTCAACGGGGATCCGCTGGACTGCCTCGGCGGCGTCATCAACGACTTGACCGCGGACAGCAAGGGCGGCGTGTACTTCACGCATGGCGGTTTGTTCTACGCCGACCCGAAGGGTGTGGTGACGCGGTATGGCGAGGGCCTGCGGACCAACGGCGTCGTGCTGAGCCCGGACGAGAAGGTCCTGTATGTGACCAACGGCAACTCCGTCGCGGCGTTCGACGTGCAGGCCGATGGATCGCTGACCAATCAGCGTCAGTTCGTGACGCTGCCATCGGGCGGCGGCGACGGCCTGACGGTGGATTCTCAGGGCCGCCTCTACATCACGGCCGGTCCGGCGCTGCACGTCGCGTCGCCTGACGGCAAGTATCTGGGGAACATTCCCTCGCCGGTCAGCCTGATTACCGCCGCGTTTGCCGGGCCGGACAAGAAGACGATCTATGCGGTCACCAGCATCCGCAACGCCGAGGGCGCGCAGCGCGCCGAGGTCTACTCGATTCCGATGATCGCCCAGGGATTCGCGGGACGGGCGAAATGAGGGCCGCGATCGCTGCCGCCGTGCTCGCCGGCGTCCTGCTTCCCACGCCAGCGATATCCCATCACAGTAATGTCGCCTACGAGGTGACCAAGGTCATCACCATCACCGGCGTCGTCAAGAGCTTCGAGTGGGTGAACCCGCACACGTGGCTGCACGTGGTCGTTGACGACGGGAAGGGCGGGAAGGTGGAGTGGGAGTGCGAGGGGCGGGCTCCCGGCGTCCTCGGCCGAGCCGGGTGGTCGCGCAACATCCTCAAGCCGGGCGAGACGGTGACGGTCGACATGAGCCCGGCGAAAGACGGATCGAAGACGTCGATCATCGCCCGCGTCACGAAGGCCGACGGGACGATTCTCTCGAATCAGCCCGTGTTTGACCCCAGAGGAAACTAGGGACCGCGAAGAACGAAGAACCGACTTGTCCGCCGAAGCGCGCAGCGCGAAGGCGGAAGGACGCGAAGATGACTCGATTGATTCCGCTGTGGTTCGCCGCGCTCGGTATTGGCGCGGCCGTTTTGTCCATTGATAATGCGGCCGCTCAATCGAACACCGCTGGCGCGACCCCGCCGGATTTCTCCGGTGTGTATTACCCGTACAACCCCGGTCGCGGGGGTGGTGCGCGGCCAGGCGGCGCAGCGCCGGCGCAAGGACAGGGTGGTGCGCCCCCAGCGGGCGCGCAACGCGGCGCGCCGCCGCGGCCGACGCAGTCGGCGCCGCTTTCGGACGGATCGCAGGGGCGCTCCCCGGACGCGCCGAAGCTGACGCCCGAGTACCTGGCCAAATGGGAGCTGATGCGCAAGTCGCGCATTTCCGGTTCGTACGAATACGACAACAACGCCCGCTGTCTCCCGCCGGGCATGCCGGCCATGATGGGGATGGCCTACGGCATGGAGATCCAGCAGACGAAGGATCGCATCACGTTCTTCAGCGAGCTGAACGACGCGATGCGGCGCGTGTACCTGGACGGCCGCAAGCCGACGCCACGGCACCTGGATGACCCGACGTACGCCGGCTACTCGACGGGCCGGTGGGAAGGGGACACGCTGGTGGTGGAAACCGTGGCGCTGCATCCCGACTCGTTCATCGAGGGATTCACGCCGCACAGCGACGCCATGACCGTCAGCGAGCGGATCCGGTTCACCAGCCCGGGGATCCTCGAGGATCGCATCACTGTGCGGGACCCTAAGGCGCTGACGGAACCTTGGCAGACCGTCCGCACGTATCGGAAAGCAGTGCCGCCGAACGACGAGCTGCGTGAGTTCGCGTGCGCGGAAGGGTTGAGCAGGGAACTGTTAAAGAAACCGTAATTCAAAATGCAAAATGCAAAATGAACCACGGAGCACGCCTGCGTCTTAGTGCATTTTGCATCTTGCATTACCGAGAGGTACAGATGAAACGCTATGTTGCCTTGATGGCCGTCGTGCTGGTGGCGATGTGGAGCGTCGGCGTGCGCGCGGCCGATCCCTCGGGCCGCTGGTCGGCGACCTTCATGACTCAGGTCGGCGAGCAGGTCTATACCTACGAGTTCATCGTCAAAGGGACGACGCTCACGGGAACGGCGAAGGGGAGTCTCACCGGCGAAGGCAAGATCAGCGACGGTAAGATCGACGGCGACACCATCACGTTCGTCGAGAACACGACCTACATGGGGATGCCGCTGGCCTTCAACTACACCGGCAAGATGACATCCGCGGACACGATTGAGCTGTCCCGCACCCTCATGGACTTCGAGGCCGAAAAGGCCACCGCCAGGCGCGTTAAATAGATCGTTCGAATCGTTCGGGTCGTTCGAATCGTTCGGGTCGTTCGAATCGTTCGAAGAACGCAGGCCGATGGCAGCCGATTACACAGGAACGCGCCAGCCGCAGACATCGCAGGGCAATCCCGCCCTTCTGCACAAGCTCCTGGGCGTCGGCCTGGTGATCATGGCAGTCGCCATGGTCATCGCGCGGCATGCCGTCGGCGATTCGCCGGATGGGTCGAATCTTCCGGCGTATGCGATTGCTGGCGTCAGTGCCGTGATGCTCGGAGCAGCGCTGATGTTTCTGAAGCCGCTCGTCCCGAGACGCCGCGCCGGCCAGACGGTGGCTGCCTACTGGGCCGACCCGGTGCTGGTCCCGAAGGCGCTTCGTGTCTGGTTCATCCTCGAAGGTGCCGGCGTGCTGGCGTCGATTTCGTACTTCCTCGGTGGCGGAGCGTATGCGTTAGTCGTGATCGCGGCCGCCGCCGCGGCGTACTGGATGAACGGGCCCGCCGTCTTCGAGAGCGAATAGCGTCAGGCCGGCCGCGCGATATACCAGTGATTCCCCACCGGGTCCTCGACGAACGCAATCCGGCCTGATGGCCGATCGGCGGGAGCGGCCAACGACGTTGCACCAGCAGCGAGCGCCTGCTCGTACGCCGCATCCGGATCCGCGACATACAGAAAGTAGGCGCCGGGCATCGGGTCGGCGCTCCCGAATTCGACTGCAGCGTCGCCGATTCGCGCCCGGGCATACGGGATGGCCCCTCCGCCATGGTCGACAACGACCTCTTCCACGGCGCCAAAGGCGCGCACAAGGAATTCGATATAACCGCGCACATCGTGTGCGAGCAGGTACGGCGTCACGCTGCGGAGATGCGAGGCGAGCGACTCGGGCCCGAGCGGCGTGGCGATATACCACTGGTTCCCGTAAGGGTCGCGGATGAATCCCGAACGCTCGCCGTACGGCCGATCCGCTGGTTCGCCCAGTGATGTGCCACCCGCCGCCAGTGCCCGCGCGAACGTCGCATCCGCATCGTCGACGAAGATATGGAGTGCGACAGGGCGGCTCAGCGCCGACTTCTGATCTCCGGTTTCGCCGAGCATCACCATCGAGTTGCCGATCCGCAGTTCCCGATGGATGCCGTGGCCCGGGTTATCCATGACGTTCGTTTCCACCGCATCGAATACGCGGATGAGGAAGTCGGCAAGACCTCGGTCCGGCACCCACATGTAGGGCGTGACCGTCGTGAATCCTTCGCGAATCCGAGCCGTCGCTTCAGGCGCAACTTCTGTGGTCATGGTGGTCCTCCGTTCGAACTGCGCCCGCAGGCGCGCGGTGAATTCGCGGTTCGGGTAGTGCCGCAGATCGGCCGCAACCCGCGCCAGTGGCGCCAACTCCGTATCGCGGAGTGAGCTGCTGGCATCGCCGCGCGCCACCAGCGCGTCGATGACCCCGTCGAGGCGATCACTGAGCGGCTGGTCAGCCATGATGTCCGAAGCCTTTCCGCAGGTTCTCGATCGCGCGCAGCTGCAGCTGCTTCACTGCGCCCTCGGATCGATCGAGCGCAGCGGCAACGTCGCGGATGCTGCGCTCTTCGACGAACCGCATCTGGATCACCTGCCTCTGCACCTCGGGCAGACGATCGACGAGCTGAAACAGGCTCACGCGCCGCTCGAGATCCTGGTACTCACGTTCATCCGGCACATCCGGCGGCGGGTCGGGCGAGGTGCGGCCCTCGCGCTTCCAGTGGTCGGCCAGCGCGTTTGCCGCGATGCGGAAGAGCCACGCGGTAATCGGCGCGCCGCGCCACTCGAAGCGGGGCAGGTGCGTGAGCGCCCGTTCGAACACGTCCGACGTGACGTCCTCCGCCAGTGCCCGGCTGCCGGCCCGGCGGCTGACGTAGGCATAGACACGGTCGACGTAGCGGTCGTACAGATCCAGAAAACGCGCGGGATCTGCCTGCGCCGCCTCGATCAAGAGCCGCTCGTCGTCTGCCGTTACGTCCACGTGCGCCCGTTCTCTCTGAAGGTAACTGTCCGACCGGACGAAAGGTTACGCGGTTACGGGTAATATCGGCCTCGTTATGGTCCGGCTCGTTGTTTTTGTCTGGCTCATTGCTGCCGCGCTTGTCGGGGCAACGGGTTTGCTGCGGCAGTCGCCCATACCGCCGCCCGCGATTGCGGTGGGGCTCACGATTGTTGCGCTGCTCGTCGTCCGGTTGTCGCGCGGCGCTCGTGAGGGGGTCCGGCAGATCGGTCCGGGACCGCTCGTGTTGTTCAACGTGGTCCGGATTGCGGCGGGCGCATACTTCCTCGTCCTCGGCGCGCGCGATGTGCTCCCGCGGGAGTTCACGACGCCCGCGGGTTGGGGAGACATCCTCGTCGGTGTGGCGGCGATCTGGGTTCTGATGCGCTGTCTGCCCGTGCGCACGCCCTGGCAGCGGTGGGCGTTCTATGTCTGGAACGTTGCCGGCCTGCTCGACATCCTCGCCGTCATCGGCAATGCGATCCGCCTGTATCTCAGGGATCCCGCGTTCGTCGAACCATTCATGTCGCTCCCGCTCGCGATCCTTCCGACGTTCGTCGTGCCGGTCGTGATCGTGTCCCATGTTTTGTTGTTTTCATGGGTCCGCCTGAAGGCGGACACTACGCCACGTGCCGAAGCACGGCGATGAGCGGCCCACTCCGCAGCGCGCTATCGTTGGCTTCCATCAGGATGATGAGGGGCATTGGGTGGCCGAGCTGGAATGCGGGCACTCGCAGCACATGCGCCATGACCCGCCGTGGCAGAATCGCGAGTGGGCGCTGACCGCCGCCGGCCGGGCCCGTTTCATTGGCGTACGAATCGAATGCCGCCGCTGTTCACAGGACTGACCGCGAAGGCCGCGAAGAGCGCGAAGTTCGCGAAGCGTGCGGACCCGGCGAATCCGCAGGTGGGATGATGCGATTCTCCATAGTGACGGTTGTCGCCGCGGCATCCGCGCTCGTTGTCACGGCTGCCCACGCGCAAACGCTCTCGGGGCCGGCGCTCGTCAAGGCGCTGCGGGGGGGCGGCAACGTGATCGTGATGCGCCACGCCAGCTCGCCTGGCGACATCCCGGCAAAGCCGAATCCCGACAACGTGCCGCCCGAGCGTCAGCTCGACGAGACGGGCAGAACAACGGCAGCGGCAATGGGGGACGCGCTGCGGCGTTTGAAGATTCCCATCGGCGAGGTGCTCACCGGCCCGGCCTATCGAACCCGCGAAACGGCGCGCCTGGCGCGATTCCCGAACCCGCGTGCCATCCCCGAGCTTGGTGAAGGCCCGCAGAGCATGCAGCGTGTGCAGCCAGCGCAGACCGAATGGTTACAGAAGAAGGTGAGGGAATTCCCGCGCGGCACGAACACGCTCCTCGTGACTCACGTGCCGAACCTCCTGGCCGCGTTTCCCGAGGTCACAGACGTCCTGCAAGGCGAAGCGCTCGTGTTCGCATCCGACGGCGCGGGCGGGTCCCGCGTCGTCGGACGAGTCAAGATCGAGGAATGGCCAGACCTTCGTTGAGGACGACACACCGAGATCACCGAGGGCCAGTAGTGTTGACTCGGTGCCTCAGTGCCTCGGTGTGTCGTGATCAGACGAGCTTTTCGAGGCTGAACGGTAACCTGCGAATCCTCTTTCCCGTCGCCGCATAGATCGCGTTGCCAACCGCCGCGGCAATTGGCGGCGTCGTCAGTTCGCCCATCCCACCGGGTGCCGCCGTGCTCGGCACGATGTGCACGTCAACGACGGGCATCTCGTGCATCCGCAGCGGTTCATACTGGTGGAAGTTCGACTCTGCCACGCGGCCCCGATCGATCGTGATGTTGCCGCGCAGCGCCGCGCTCAGGCCGTAGACCATCGCGCCCTGCGCCTGCTGGATGACGCCGGTCGGATTGATCACCCGCCCGCAATCGACGGCGCAGACGACGCGATGCACGCGCACTTTCCCCTGCTCGATTGACACTTCGGCCACCTGCGCGTTGAAGCTGCCGAAGCCGGCAACGGCGGCGATGCCGCGGAAGCGCCCCTGCGGGAGCGGCGTCCCCCAGCGCGCTTTCTCGGCGGCGAGGTTCAGTACGCCAAGCAGGCGCGGCGACTTGGCGTAGAGACGCCGGCGAAGTTCGACCGGATCCTTCCGGCCGCGTGTCGCAAGCTCGTCCACGAAGCTCTCCGCGAAGAACGTGTTCTGCGACAGGCCGACCGATCGCCAGTAGCCGGTCGGAATCGGCAGCTTCGGGTCGTGGTATTCGACCTTCACGTTCGGGATGTCGTACTCGGCGATGCCTTCGACGCTCTCACGGGCGACGCCGTTGCGCAGCGCCATCCAGGTCGGACAGGCGATGCGGGCCGACCACGCAGAGGGCCAGCCGTCCGAATCGAGCGCGGCGATGAACCGCACGGCGGATGCCGGGCGATACAGGTCGTGCTGCAGTTCGTCGTCTCTGGAGTAGGTGAGTTTGACTGGCGACTTGACCGCCTTGGCGACCTCCACGGCCTCGGCGACGAACGCGCCGCCGCCGCGGCTGCCGTAGCTGCCGCCCATGTAGGTCGTGTGCACCTTGACCTGCTCGGGCCGAAGTCCCGACGCCTGGACGGCGGTGCTGTGTGCCTGGCCCGGAATCTGCGTGCCCGTCCAGATCTCGCAGATCCCATCCGCGATTCTGGCGACACACGCATGCGGCTCGAGCCGCGCATGCGCGAGATACGGCGCCTCGTAGAGCGCCTCGATCGGCTGCCCGGCGGCCGCGAGCGCCTTGTCGAAGTCGCCGTGCTGTTCCGCCATGCCGCCGCCGGCCTTCGACGTCAGGCCGATCAGCGCCTCGCGGATGCCAGCCGCCGTCAGCGTCGCGTTCGGCCCTTCATCCCACTCGATCTGCAGGGCCCGACGTCCCTCCATCGCCGCCCACGTATTCGACGCGACGACGGCGATGCCCTGAGGAATCTCGACGACGTGCGTGACGCCGGGAACGGCCTTCGCCTTCGTTCCATCGAAGCGGGCGACCTTGCCGCCAAAGACGGCGCTGCGTGCAACGACGGCGTACAGCATTCCGGGCAGTCGCACGTCGATGCCGAACGTGGCCTTGCCGGTGACCTTCGCAGGCGTGTCGACGCGCTGCAGCGGCTTGCCAATCAGCTTGAACTGCGCCGGGTCCTTCATCGCGGCGTTCGCCGGCACCGGCAGTTTCGCGGCGGCTTCCGCCAGGCTGCCGTACGAAAGGCGCGCGTTCGTGGCGGTGTTGATGACGGCGCCGTTCTCCGTCCGGCACTGTGACTTGTCGATGCCCCAGCGCGCTGCCGCTGCCTGCATCAGCATGTCGCGCGCGGCCGCGCCGGTGCGGCGCATCGGATCGTAGGTCGTGCGAATCGCGAGGCTGCCGAACGTGCCCTGCAGCGCGCCGCCGTAGAGCGCGGCGTTGATCGGCGCGAATTCGGTCCTGATGCGCGACCAGTCGCAGTCGAGCTCTTCGGCAAGAATCTGCGCGATGGAGGTTTCCGTTCCCTGGCCGTTGTCCGGCTTGTGAATGGTCAGCGTGACGAGGTCGTCCGTCCCAATGCGGATGAACGCGTGCGGAGTGATCGCCCCGCCGCCCGGCGGGCCGAACTGCGCGTCGAGGACCGCCTCGCCGGCGACGTCGGGGAAATAGACGCCAATCAGCAGGCCACCGGTTGCCGCAGCGCTGGTTTTCAGAAACGCTCGACGCGTGCTCATGACCGCCCTCCGGACAGCTCCACCGCGCGCTGCACCGCGGCGCGGACGGATTGATACGTGCCGCAGCGGCAGAGATTTCCGCGCATCGCCTCGTCGATGTCCGCATCGGTGGGCTTCGGTTTGCGGGCGAGAAGCGCGGCGGCGCTCATCACCTGCCCCGATTGGCAATAGCCGCACTGCGGCACGTCCACTTCCATCCAGGCGCGCTGCACCGGATGCGTCCCGGTCGGCGAGAGCCCCTCGATCGTGACGACTCGCTTGCCGGCGACGCTCTTGACCGGCGTGGAACAGGAGCGCACCGGCTGACCGTCGAGATGAACCGTGCATGCCCCGCACAGCGCCATCCCGCAGCCGAACTTCGTACCGGTCAGACCGATCACGTCGCGAAGCACCCAGAGCAGCGGCATTTCGGGGACGACGTCAACGGTCTGCGACGTGCCGTTCAGCGTGAACGTGATGTTTGCCATAACTCCCCAGACGACCCACCGAGGCACTGAGGCACCGAGGATCGGAATGGTTTTCTCGGTGACCTCGGTGTCTCGGTGGGTCGGATGTCTATTTGCCCAACAACAACGCGGAGTCTTTCTCGTTTTCCTCGCAGATGAACTCGATGAGCTCGGTGTCCGCCTGGAGGATGAACTCGCCGAAGATCGACCACGGCTTGGTGTACATCGTCCGGTCGTCGATCACCATTTCCATGTCCATGTGGCCGAAGTCGCGCCGCCTGAAGCGCTCCGTGATTTTCAGTGCGTTACTTGCCGGGTAACCCGCCTGGTCGAGCCAGGGCTTGCCGTTGAATCCGGCGGTTTCGGCAACGAAGGTATCGCCCTGCCAGCGGCCGACGGAAAATCCGTTCCACGCCGGCCAGTCCACTTCCGGCAGCGGACGGCCGTCGGTGAGAATCTGACGGAACGTGGTGCGCGATTCGTAGAGGATCGCCATGACCGGCGGCGTCTGGATGATCTTGAAGGGCGTCCGCAGCAGCGCGCGAACGGGCAGTCCCGTCGGCAGGCAGCGCGCGCTCGGGTCGTCCTTCGATTGCGTGGCGCGCCGCTCGGAGAAAATCCGCTTGCCTTCCGCCGAGAACGGAACCGTCTCGCCCTTCTTCACCGCCTGCGCCAGATCGAACACCGCCCGCGACGCCTGCCAGATGCCGGAGAGGTCCGGCTTGCCGTCCGTCGTCTTCGGGGCCGGCGCTGAGAGGTTCGGCGAACCGTCGGGCAGCCGTGGAATCCCTGGGGTTTTGTACCCGTGCCACTGCGCGGAGGTGATTGAGTAAGTCAAAAGGCAAAAGGCAAAAGGCAAAAGAGTGCCCTTTACCTTAAGTACCTTTGCCCTTTGCCTTTTGCCCTTTGCCTTATCAATCATCGCCTTCCCACCGTACAGTTCGGCGTTCCTGTGCCGCCAGGTCCGGACGTTCCCGCGAACACGCAGCGGCCGTCGGGCAGCTTGAAGGACAGGGCGTTGACGAGGTTCGAGCCGTCCCTCGCGCGCGAGCCGAGGATGGTCACGCGATCGCCGGCTTTGAGCGATGTCGGCTTCCACCCCTCGCGATACAGGACGTTCGGGGCTCCGCCTTCAACCGCCCAGTTGACGACCTTCCCCGACTCGTCGGCGACGTCGATGTAGAAGTAGGCGTGAGGGTTCATCCACTCGACTTTCGTGATGGTGCCCTGGAGCGTGACCTGCTTCGTGGCGTCGTATTGGGCGGCAAATGAATGATGAGCGCTCACTGCGGCAGGCGCGAGCGCGACGCAGAGAGCGCCGACAACGCTGAATCGTTTCACGGAACCTCCTCCGCGGTCGGTCGGAAGAAACTATGGAGGTGGGTACGGATGATGTCAAGGTGCGATATAAGGTGCGGCATGTCACTGAAATTCGGCACTGTTTTCGTCCTGCTCATCCTTGTGACCACGTCGGCTATTGCCGGGCAGCCTCCTGCCCAGGGCCGGGGCGGGCGCGGCGGCGCAGGGCAGACAATCGAGAAGATCCGGCTGCTCAAGCCAAACCTCTACATGGTGACCGGCGGCGGCGCCAACACCCTTATTCGCGTCACGCCCGAAGGGCTGATCGTCGTCGATACCAAGAACCCGGGCGATGAAAACTTCAACCGCCTGATGGAAGAGATCCGGTCCGTGTCGAACCTGCCGGTCCGATACGTGATCAACACCCAGCACCACCCGGATCACGTCGGGACGAACCAGAAGTTCATCGACGCCGGGGCGACGGTGATTGCGCTCGACGCGCTGAAGACGCATATGGCCAGCGATCCGCGGACGAAGGAGATCCCCGGCCTGCCGATGCAGACGTTCGCAAAGGAATACACGCTGAAGTTCGGCGGCGCCGAAGTGCGCCTCTATTCATTCGGACGTGGACATTCGGGCGGCGACACGATGGCGTATTTCCCCGACGCGAAGGTGGTGATGGTCAGCGACCAGATGACCGACAACGCCCCGATCGTCGACTTCGCGAACGGCGGCAGCGCCGTGGGCTGGGCCCCGATCCTCGACGGCGTGCTGAAGCTCGATTTCGAGATGGCGATCCCGGGACGCGGCGAGCCGAAAACGCGCGCAGACGTCGAGGCGTACCGAACGAGGTTTGCCACCGTCGTGACGCGTGCGCGGGAAGCGATCAAGGCTGGCGCCACGCGGGAAACGCTCGCGTCGCAGATGAAGACCGATGATCTCGGCTGGACCTTCAATCCGCAGTTCTATGGTTCGCTCTATGACGAGCTCACGAAAAAGTAGCTTCCTCAGTGTTCTCACCGGTCTGTTGGTATTCGCGACCATCGTTCCGTCGCCATCCGCTGTCGCGCAGCAGCAGCAGCAGAATCCCGGCGCGCAGGCCGGCGCTCCTGACGGGCGCGGAGGGCGCGCCGCCGGGCCCGGACGCGGCCGCGGCCGCAACGCGGGGCCGCCGGCACCGGCGCCGCGGAACAAGGAAGGCCGCGCACTGTTGTCGGGTGCGACGCCGGCGGACAAGGGCATCTGGCTGCCAGGTCCGGTGATCCCCGATCCGCTCGGCCCTTCGAAGGAACTGCCGTTCCAGCCCTGGGCGGGCGCACTCTTTGCCAACCGGCGCACGCATCAGCTCGAGCCGCACGCCCGCTGCAAGCCGTCGGGTGTTGCGCGTGTGTTCCTGACGCCGTACGGGGTCGAGATCACTGAACTGACGGAACTGAAGCGCGTTTACATCTTCGACATCGGCGGCCCGCACTCGTTCAGGACGATCTACCTGGATGGCCGGGGACATCCGAAGAATGTGACCCCCACCTATTACGGCCATTCCATCGGCTGGTGGGAAGGCGACACGCTCGTCATCGACACCGTGGGGTTCAACGAGAGCTTCTGGCTCGATCGCGGAGGCCTGCCGAGCACCGAGCAGATGCGGACCGTCGAACGGTTGACGCGCACGAACATGACGACACTGCACTACGAGTTGACCGTGGACGATCCGGGCGCGTATACGCGACCCTGGACCGGGCAGCTGAATCTGATCTGGGACAACGATACGGAGCTCTTCGAATACGTCTGTCAGGAGCAGAACTACGCCCATGAACTGATGGTGGGCCAGGGAACCAAAGTCGATCGCAGCAGCCCGATAATCCCGTAAATTGCGGTATCCTCTGCGCCATGCAGAACCGCGCCCTGTTCTCTCTGGCGGCACTTGTGTTTCTGGCGCCGCTCTTTGCCGGCTCCCCGTACGCGCAGGCACCGCAGGGTCAAGCCCAGCAGACGCCACAGGCGCAGCAGCCGACTCCTAACCCGGGCGGTGCGCAGGCACCGGCCGGACGGGCGGGAGCGGCAGGCAGGGGAGGACGAGGAGGGCGCGCGCCGGCGCCGTCGAAGCCGGCCCCGCGGTTGGCCTCCGGTCGCGTCCAACTCAACGAAAAGGGTGTCTGGATTGGTGGCGGCGGGGTCGGTGGACGCGGCGACAACGTTCCCTACCAGCCGTGGGCGCGCGCAGTTTCCGCTGACCGCCGGATCAACGAGCTCGAGCCGCACACACGCTGCAAGGCGTCAGGCTTTCAGCGTCAGTTCCTCACGCCCTACGGTGCGGAGATCGTCGAGATGCCGGAAATCCAGCGGGTGTTCATCTTCGACATCGGCGGCCCGCACACCTTCCGGACGATCTACACGGACGGCCGCGGTCATCCACGGAACCTGGAGCCAAGCTACTACGGCCATTCGATCGGCTGGTGGGAAGGCGACACGCTCGTGGTCGACACCGTCGGCTACAACGAAGGCTTCTGGATCGATCGCGGCGCGGCCCCGCATACCGATGCGCTGCACACCGTCGAGAGATTCACGCGCACCGAGTACGCCGCGATGCGCTACGAGCTGACGGTGGACGATCCCGGTGCATACACGAAGCCGTGGGGCGGGACGATGAACCTGCGCCTCGAAGCGAACACCGAGCTGTTCGAATACGTGTGCCAGCAGCAGAACTACGCACACGAACTGATGGTGGGCCAGTTCAAGAGCGTCGATCGCACGACGCTGCCGGTGCCCTGATCGGTCCGTGGTCCTTAGTCCGGGACCGAGGACCACAGGTCCTTATACCAGAGTAGTTGGATTTCCTCTGGAAGCTCCGGGTACGCCGCGCGATTCATCGCGCGCAGTTGACATCCCTGGCGCTCATAGAATCTGCATGCATGCACGTTGGTATTCTGCGTTTCGATCTTGAGCTGTCGGCAACCGTGCAGCCGCGCCCATGCCTCGACCTTGTGGAACAGCGCAGAGCCAACCCCTTGGCGTCGAACGTCTGGCGCAACTCGAATGTCCCACAGGATTGCCAGGTCACGCCGCCCTTCCAGCAGCGTCAGCCCCGGTGTATCGAATGCGATGGTCGCCCCGCCGACAAGGCGGTTCGCGAACCGAGCCGTGAAGAGCGCCCACGGCGACAGATCGAACCGACGGGCCCACTGCAACGGCCCTTCGCCAGCGATCGCGTCGTAGTCCTTCTCATACGGCACTTCGAGGCGGCGCTCTGACGATTCGAAGCGACCCGAACCATCTTTGCGATTCGTCACGTCTAATACGCGATCGACTGTGAAGGTGATGGGAACCTGTGCGTACTCCGGGATGACTGCCATCGATTCCTCGGCGACGACGACCGTCATCGGACAATCGTATCGCTCCTCGAGTACAGCCGACTGAACGTGGTGAGCCACAGGTGATCAGTGTCGACGATCCCGCTCGCTGGGCGCGGAAAAACGCGACTCCGGCCGTCGAAGCGAAGAACACGTTTATCTTTCGAGCTGGTTGCCAGGTCGCACCCCCGTGGTGTGCCTCCATCGCGTTTTTCGGTCTTCGGTGATCGCGCCGCTCGAAGGGATCGTCGACACTGATCACGCTGTGTCTCACCACGCGGCCAACGGTTTGGCCGTCGCCAGGGCCAGCCGCGGCGGCAGGTGTCTCGCGGAGCCGGCCAACTCGGTCGCCGGGGCCGGATGCGCCAATCGCAGACGGGAAAGCCCGATCGCACGAGAGCTACACGTGATGATCTCGAACGTCACGATTGCCGACCAAGCCAGTCGAACCTCTGCGGGCGTGCCGAGCGGCCGGCGGGAGCCGAGATACCTGCTGACGCAGCTGGCGCGACACGGCCGCCCATAGGACGGACCAACGAAGCACCAAGGCCCAAGGACCAGCTTTAGCGGCGGCTCTGCAGCTGGTGATATCCCAGTTGACGGCGGGCCTCAGCGAGCGTCTTGCCCGTGTCGATGAGCGCGCGAATCTGCTGCTCGACGGCGTCGATCTCCTCGGCGGCCGCCAGCACGGCGTCTTCGTGCTCGCGTGGAATCACCAGCACACCGTCCGCATCGCCGCGCAGCAGATCCCCTGGCGCCACGCGGGCATCGCCAATGTTCACGACGGCGTTCATCGCTTCGACCTGGACGCGGTCCTTGCCGGTTCGCATCGAGTAGCTGCGGCTGTAGACGGGGTAATTGAGGTCGCGACAGAGGTAGGTGTCGCGGCAGGCGCCGTCGATCACCGTGCCGGCGATCCCGCGGCGATGCGCCACCCAGGTCAGGATGTCTCCCCAGACGGTCGCGTTCTCGCGGCCTCCATTGTCGAGCACGATGACGGATCCCTGCGGCACATCATCGATGTAGTCGCCCACGGTCCCCGCCGGCCTGCCGGCGGGCCCGTACAAGATGGTGAACGCACGTCCGGTGAGGCGGAATCGGTGGTCGAGCGGCTTGATGTTCAGGCACTGTCCGGCGATCCCGAGGCGATCGAGCGCGTCGCTGATCGAGGTGGTGTCGAGCTTCGAGGTGCGTTCGAGGTTGCCATCCGTCGTCATTCGTAGTGTCCGCCTTCAGGCGGACCCTCCGGTTTTCTTCAGCATCGTCTCGTAGTCGCCACCCATGACCTTGCTGATCGGAGTGCCGTCGCGCAAGGCCGCCACCATCGCGCGCTCGCGGGCCGCCACCGCTTCGGCTGCCTCCAACACACGCACCACTTCGCTCCGGGCGATGAACACCACAGCGCTCCCATCAGCGACGACGAAATCGCCAGGAGCGACGGTAACCTCGCCGACCGTGATCGGGACGTTCGTCCCGGCTTCGACGATGCGGCCGCGGGCCGTCCTCGAGGTAGTGGAGCGGGCGAATACAGTGAAGTCGTATTCCCGCGCCTCGTCGATATCACGCGCAGGTCCGTCGACGATGACGCCGGCGATCTGCCGCAGCCTGGCGCCAAGCGACAGATTGCCGCCCCAGCACGCGGCATCGATACCAGTGCGCTGTTCCATGACGATCACGTCGCCGGGTTGCGCGGACTCGATGGCGGTGGTGCCAAGATGCCGCGACGCGGGCGGCTGACCCTCGTCGCGACCCATCTTGACGGTGATGACGCGCCCGGAGATCCGGCGCGTGGTCGTCAGCCGCTGGATGCCGGTGACCGCTCCCGGCAGGCTGAGCCGATCGAGGGCGTCGGAAACCGCGCACGCGTCGAGCTGCGCGATCCGGGCGAGAGTGTCAGTCATTCAACTCCAGGTCCGCCTGAACGCGGACACTACGACCAATATGCGAAGCACATGGCGTTGCCGGTGCCCGCCTCCGAGCGGTAGCAGGGAACGTAATCAACCTGGTGGTACCGCAGTCCGGCGGCGTTCATCGCGGCAATCACGGGATACCAGTTCTTGATCTCGGCCGTCCCGACCTTGAAGTAACTCTCCGGCAGCCTCGCGAGCAGATCTTCATCGCCGGTCCGCATTCCGGCGATGACCTGCTGGTCGAACTCTTCGTCGATGACGAAATGCGTCAGCCCGCCCGACGCCATCAAGGCCACCCGTCTGTAGCCGCTGAACGTCGTGATCGCGCGGTACAGCGCGTGGCCGAGATCGAGGCAGCGGCGCAGCTTCGGTGTGTTGTGCGGGAAATGTACGTTCAGGATGATCGGGACGCTCGGCGGCGTCTGGTCCTGAAGAATGGTGTGATAGAAGAAGCCGTAGGCGTGCGGGATGCCGCCGCGCGGCGCCCCGCTTGGCGTCTCGTCCGATTGCGCGAGGTCGAAGTTCTCGTCGCCGAGCGACCGGAGGATATGGTCGGCGAGGTCGGTCGCGCCCGGATATGTTGCCCCTTCCTCTGGCGAGTTCGCGGGCTCAGCGATGTTGAGCCCTGGCTGATCCTCGTTCAGGTGCTGCACGTTGCTGATCTGCTGGCCGCGGTAGACCGTGATCGCCGGCGTCAGACCTGCATTGAAGAACTCGCGCTGATCGTTGCCGAGGATCACGACCGCCTCGGGCGCCACCTCATTGAACTTGCGGCCGAGCGTTTCGAGCGCGCTGCGGCACTGCATGAACCGCTCGCGGCGCTTCTCGACGGTGGTCTCGTGCGCGAATCCTGGCGCCCGCGCTTTTACGAGCGCGTCGAAGTCGTAGGTCTGGCCTCGAAACGCGTGCTTCTTGTTGGCGCGGTCCGCCGCCGCCCGCAGATCCCACTGCTCGGGCGGCGTGGAAAGAAGCGGCCCGTGCGACGAGCCAATGCCCAGGACGATGTCTGCCATAGACGGAGTCTCAGTAATTCAGGATGCAGAATGCAGAATGCTGCAGGACGTATTGAATTCTGCATTCTGAACTCTGCATTGTTATCAACGTTCCGGTCTCCACCGCGAAAAGTGTCTTTCGAGCCGCTCGGCCAGCCACGTCAGAACGATGCCGGCGAAGGCGATGATGACCACGCCGAGAAACACCGTGTCGGTCTGAAACGTCTGGCCGCCGTAGTTCACCATATATCCGATCCCCTCGCTGCCCCCGAACATCTCGCCGACGACAACGCCGATCAGGCCGAGCGAGACGGCTTGCCGGACACCCGTCAGGATGAACGGCACGGAGCCCGGCACGACAACGGTCGTGAAGATCTGCGAGTCCGAGGCGCAAAAGGCACGGGCGGCGCGCAGCAGATCGCGGTCGATCGCCCGGACGCCGCCGATTGTGTTGATCAGTACGGGAAAGAACGCATTGATGAAGACGATGAACACCTTCGACCACATGCCGATGCCGAACCAGATCAGCACCAGAGGGATGAGCGCCACGCGCGGGGTCGAGTAGAGCGCCGTCAGGAACGGCTCGACGATCATCGCCAGCCGCCGGTACCAGCCGATGACGACGCCGAGCACGACGCCTGACGAAATCGCCAGGCCGACGCCGACGACGAAGTTGCGGCCGCTGTACAGCATGTCCTGCTTCAGGCGGCCTTCCGTCCACTCGGCGACGAACCGCTCGACGACCTGTGACGGGCCGGTGAAGAACAGCGGCGAGATCCTGCCCGCTTCCCACAGCGCTTCCCAGATGACCATCGCCACGATGACGGCGCTTCCACCAAGAATGAGCGCTTCATACCGCTGGTAGAACGAGCGACGCGGCGGCGGCAGCAGATCGGGATCGTCGACGACCGTCATGTCACTCGGCCCCGGGGCTGTGCACCGCTTCACGGCGTAGGGCATCCCTTTCCGGGGTGCCGGTCTCCTCAGGGGCGCCGATGCCGAGCCGCTGCGGCTGGTCCTCGACCATCTGCCAGATGGCGTCTTCGATCTCGAGGAAGCGCGGGTCGCGCTTGAGCGCCAGCGGCCGCGGCCGATCGAACGGCACGGCGAACACGCCCTTGATACGCCCCGGACGGGGGCTCATCACGGCAACGCGATCGGCGAGGTAGATCGCTTCGTTGATCTGATGGGTGATGAAGATCACGGTCTTCCGCGCCTGGCTCCAGATCTTCAGCAGCTCCAGCTGCATGTGCTCGCGGGTCTGCGCGTCGAGGGCGGCGAACGGCTCGTCCATCAGCAGCACGGCGGGATCGGACGCCAGTGCGCGGGCGAGGTTGACGCGCTGCTGCATGCCGCCCGACAGCTCGGACGGATAGTGCCGTTCGAAACCGGCGAGGCCGACGAGTGTCACGAACGCATCCGTACGCTCGCGCATCGTCGCCTCGTCGAATCGCTTCTGCAGCTCCATGCCGTAGCGGACGTTGCCGGCGATGGTCCGCCATGGCAGCAGGCTGGCGTGTTGAAAGACGACGGCGCGGTTGATGCCGGGGCCGCGAATCGTCTCGCCGTCGATCGCGACGGAACCGTGGTCGTAGTTCAGCAGACCGGCAATGATGTTGAGCAGCGTGGTCTTCCCGCATCCGCTCGGCCCGACGATGGCGACGAATTCCCCGGCCTCCACCGACAGCGAGACATCGGCGAGCGCGAGGACCTGTCGCCCGTCACGCTCGACGTAGTAGCGCTTCGTCAGCGTATCGATCTGAAGCTTGATCACCTACCGGAACGCCGTTCTCGCCTTCTGGTCCTGTTCGGCCTTGATGCCCGCGCCGAACAGCTGCTGGAAGTAGCCTTCCTTCACGAGCCGGCTGACGACGCTGTTATCGATCACCCGTTTGAAATCGAACGACTTCAGATCCTTCGCCAGGCGCTGGTCGACCTGTTGCTCGATGATTGCCTTGACGGCCGGCTGCAGGACGTAGGGGACGCGGTCGAAGATGTTGCCTTTGGCGTACAGGTCGTAGATGCGCGCGACGTCGGCCTCTGGCTGCTTGTCGTAGGCCATGTAGGTTTTCACCGCGAACGCCTTATCGTCGTAGAAGCGCTTGATCGCCTCGGCGTGCGCCTTGATGATCTGCTCGGGCAGGCGCGGGTTGGCGGCGAGGGCGCTCTTGCTGAACATGTAGGTCGTCGCCGCGAAGACCGGGTAATCGGCGAGGTTCGCCAGGTTCTTGAATCCGGCCTCTTCCAGCCGGAAGTAGTTCGGCGCGGTCAGCAGCGTGGCGTCGGCGCGGTTGGTCTGCAGCGCGGATGCGCGTCCGGTGACGTCGGTGCCGACGGGCACCCAGGTCACGTCGCGGTTGCCGATGCCGAAATTCTTCAGGAGCGCGACGGTGTAGTTGTAGGGGGCGTCGCCGATGGCGCCGACGGCAATGCGTTTGCCCTTCAGCTGCTTCGGGCTGGTCAGCTCCTTCTGGCCGATCAGTGCGAACAGCCCCTTGTTCGACGAGCTGCCCATCAGCGCAAATGACGCATCGCGGGCGCTGGCCACCATGCCCTGCTCGAGCGAGTGGTTGACCATGACCGCCTGGCCGCTCGTCAGCATCGCCACACCCGTCGGATGGACGCCGAACTGCAGATCGACGTCGAGGCCCTGCTTCTGGTAGTAGCCGCCGTCGCGCGCGATGTAGAGCGGCCACGTCGCACCGCTGCGCGTCGGGTAATTGATGGTCACCTTCTGCAGTGACTGGCTGTGCACTGGAGTGAGCGTAACGGCGCCGCATACCGCCAGCACCACCGCCAACGACCGAATCAACGTGCTCATGATGAACCTCGGCAACTGTCAAGTGACTACACGGTCGCCGCCTCGGGCACTTTCAGGTTGAACAGCCTCTTCGCGTTGTCCTCGAAGATCATCTTCTTGTCGGCGTCGCTCAGCCACTCGATCGCCTCGATGGTGAAGCGTGTCTCGTCGAGCCAGCGGCCCGTTCGCGGATCCTTCACCGTGCCGACGCCGGGCCGCTCCGTTCCGAACAGGCAGCGATCGACACCGACGGTCTTGAAGAGCAGCTCGAGCGCATCCTTCGAGTACAGCACCGTGTCGTAGTAGAGGTGTCGCATCGCCTCCGAAAACCGCGTCGCGCCCGGCCGCCGCAGGGAGCTCGCCTCGAAGCGGGCGTACTGGTACGGGATCGCGCCGCCGCCGTGCGAGACGAGGATCTTCAGCGTCGGAAAGTCCTTGAACACGCTCGATGTGAGCAGCGACACCACCCCGATGCCTTCTTCGTTGATGAAATGCAGCGAGTAGGGAAGCCGCTCGGAGCGGCACCCGGTCGAGTGGATGTGGCCGGGAATGTCGAGCTCGCACAGCTTTTCGTAGAGCGGATACCAGAAGCGGTCGCCCAGCGGCGGCGTTTCGTGACCGCTGCATTCGCCGGGATCAGGATTGAGCAGGCAGCCGACGAACCCCTGCTCTTTCACCAGTTTTTCCAGGTACGGCACGACCGCCTTGGGGCTGACGCCTGGTGTCAGCGGCAGTCCCGCGACGGCGCGAAACGTCGAGGGATACAGCTGGACCTGCTTCGCGATGATGTTGTTCGTCTCCTCGACGAACCACTGCACGAGCTTCGGCGATTCGCTCGTCATCATCTGGTAGGGCCGCGGCGAGATCAGCTGCATGTCCGTGCCGACCTCTTTCAGCTGGCCGAGGTGCGAGCTCCCCCCGAACACCGGCTTGTTGAGCGCCTCCCGGACATCCTCGTCATTGGCAAGGTTGCCGCCGCGTCCGTGAGCGCCGCGATGGGCGAGGATCTGCGCTTTGTAGACGTAGAGACTGTCGGGCGCCGTGACGTGGCCGTGGGAGTCGATGATCACCGGGTGCCTCCTGAGGGGGAGGATTGTAATGCGGATACCAGCCACGGAGGCACGGAGGCACGAAGATGAGAAAAGTCACTCCGTGTCTTCGTGTCTCCGTGGCTAACATACCGGTTCAATGAAAATCGACCTCTTCTGCCACATCCTGCCGACGGCGTACTTCGAGCGCATGACGGCGTTGTCCACCCGCGGCGCCTACATGCAGAAACGCGTGCGCGGCATTCCGGCGATGGTCGATCTCGACGAGCGGTTCCGGATGATGGACCTGTTCGGCGACTACAGGCAGGTGCTCAGCCTGGCGGCGCCCCCGATCGAGGCGCTCGGCTCGCCCGGTCAGACGGCGGAGCTGGCCAGGCTCGCCAACGACACGATGGCGGAGGTTGTCGGCCGGCATCCCGACCGCTTTCCAGGTTTCGTTGCATCGCTGCCGATGAACCATCCCGAGGCGGCGGTGCGCGAGATCAATCGCGCCGTCGGTGATCTCGGTGCGTCCGGCATTCAGATCTTCACCAACGTCAATGGCCGTCCGCTCGACGAGCCCGACTTCGCGCCGATCTTCCAGCGGATGGCCGAGATCGGCCGCCCGATCTGGCTGCATCCCACGCGGACCGGGTCGTTTGCCGATTATGCGACGGAGAACACCTCGAAGTTCGAGTTGTGGTGGACCTTCGGGTGGCCGTATGAAACGAGCGTCGCCATGGCGCGTCTCGTGTTTGCGGGCTGCTTCGATCGCTGGCCGGCGCTGCAGATCATCACGCACCACATGGGGGGCATGATTCCGTATTTTGCCGGCCGCATCGGACCTGGCCTGGATCAGCTCGGGGCACGGACCGATGACGAAGACCTGACGGTCCACCTGAAGCGGTTGAAGAAGCGTCCATATGACTACTTCAAGATGTTCTTCGCCGACACGGCGCTGTTCGGCGCGCGGCACGCGATGGAGTGCGGACTGAAGTTCTTCGGCATCGATCAGGTCGTGTTCGCCAGCGACTTTCCGTTCGATCCCGAGAAGGGGACGTTCAACATCCGCGAGACGATCAAGGACATCGACGGACTGCCGATTTCGGCTGCTGAGCGGCAGCAGATTTACGAGGGGAATGCGCGACGGTTGCTGCGCCTGAGAGGCAACGGAGTTTGACGGAGGAAACGGTTTCACACGGAGAAACGGAGTCACGGAGACGAACGGAGGTGGCCGGTCGATTGGTCGGCGCGCGTCGCGCGCCGACAGCCGCAATGCAAGCAACGCAAAACAAACCGCACTGGCGATCATCAGCGGCTTGTATTTGCGTTGCTTACATCGCGGCCAGGCCGCCTTCGGCGGCCAATCGACCGGCCCTGTTCGTAGTCGTGGCTCGTTATCCGTTTTGTGGCTAGTCTCTTCTCCGTCTCCGTGTCTCCGTGTCTCCGTTCCTCCGTGTGAATCCGTTACCTCCGTCGCCTCCGTGAGCTCCAGATGAAGCCGACATTTTTCGAGACGCCCGCGAAGTTCCGCGCCTGGCTGCAGAAGCATCACCGCACGGCGGATGAACTGTGGGTCGGCTACTGGAAGAAGCACACCGGTCGGCTCAGCATCACGTGGCAGGAATCGGTTGACGAGGCGCTCTGCTTCGGATGGATCGACGGCATCCGCAAGTCGGTCGACGCCGACAGCTACATGAACCGCTTCACACCGCGGCGGCCGGGAAGCTTCTGGAGCGCGATCAACACCAGACGCGCGCAGGAGCTCATCGCCCTCGGCCGCATGTGCGCCGCCGGACGGAAGGCATTCGAGGCCCGGGACGCCGCAAGGACCGTCGCGTTGCACACCGTGCGCGACAAGCCGCGGCTCGACCGCACTCGCGAAGCAGCCTTCAAGGCGAATCGCACCGCCTGGGAGTTCTTTCAGGCGCAGCCGCCAGGCTATCGGCGGCTTGCGATCTGGTGGATTGTCAGCGCAAAAAAGGAGGAAACGCGTACCCGGCGGTTCGACCAGCTGCTCTCGATTTCGGCGGCCCGCCGCCGGCTTTCGATCGCACCTTAGTTTTTTCTTAACGTTTTCTTTACGCGGACCTAACGCCCACCCCTTCCACCTCTTAACATTTGTGTGTAGGATGGGTCGCCATCTTCGGAGACAGGGAGAGATATAGACACATGCGAGCGTTGATCTTTGTACTTGCCTTCTCGCTCGTCGCGCTGGCAGGCGGAGCAGCCGTGGCCCAGGAAGGTCATCCACTGAAGGGATCGTGGATTGGCAGCTGGACAGGCAATAAGACGCACGGCGACGACGTGTTGTTCGTAATCAACTGGGACGGGAAGGCGATCACCGGCATGATCAATCCCGGGACCGATAACATCGCGATCAAGACGGCGACGCTCGATCCGGACAAGTGGACGGTCCACTTCGAGGCCGACGCCAAGGATAAGCAGGGCGCGGTGACGTACGTGATCGACGGGAAGATCGAGAACCTGGCGATGCACAACCGCTTCATCACCGGCACCTGGAAGAGCCAGCGGGGCAGCGGCGCCTTCCGCATTCAGCGTCAGTAGCTGGTCATGCGTGGAGGAACGTCAATGAAGTTGATCCTGCGCGGTCTGGCGGTCGCCTCCGTCCTGGCCGTTCTTGCCGGTGCCACGCTCGTGGCACACCATTCGGTGGCGGCGAAGTTCGACGAGTCGAAGACCCAGACGCTCACCGGCATTGTCACCCTCGTGGACTGGCGGAACCCGCACGTGCACGTCTTTCTGAACGTGCGCGGCGCCAAGGGCGAATGGGTGAACTGGGCCGTCGAACTCGAAAGTCCGATCGACCTGCAGGACAGCGGATGGAACCGCGACTCGCTGCAGCCGGGCGACTCCATTACCGTCTCGGGGTTTCCTGCCCGAAACGGCTCGCGTCAGGTCTGGTCCAGCCGGATGACGATGAGCCAGACAGGCAGGCAAGTGCTGAACGTCAAGCCATCCGCGCCGGTCGCGCCGCTGGCAAAGAGGCCGGCTCCGGTGGGTCCGAATGGCCAGCCGCGCCTCGGGATCGTTCCGGGCGGCGCCGAAGGCTACTGGGCCTACCCGACGGCAACGGTTCTTGTCGAGAATACGGCGAAAGTGGACATCAGACCCGACGGCCTGCTGCGGAATGTTGCGGCGGATGCGGCGAAAGTCGCCCCATTCCAGCCATGGGCGCTGGGGGTATACCGACTGCGTCAGCAGCGGTTCCTGCAGGACGACCCCCAGTTCGTCAACTGCAAGCCGCCGGGCGGGCCGCGCCAGTTCCAGCAGCCCCACGGAGTCCAGTTCGTCGAGGATCCGGACCGGCAGCGCATTTTCGTGCTGATTGGTGGCGGAAACCACAATTACCGTATCATTTACCTGGACGGGCGCTCCCATCAGGGGCAGGTCGGGGGAGACGACGACAACCCGCTGTACTACGGGCGGGCTGTCGGTAAGTGGGCGGGCCAGACGCTGGAAGTCGACACGCGAGGGTTCAACGAGGACTTCTGGTTCACCAACGGGGGCGTGCCGCATACGGACAAGTTGCGGCTGCTCGAACGGTTTACGCGGACGGACTTCGATACCCTTCGGTACGAGGTAACAGTGGACGACCCCGGAGCCTACACGCGGCCCTGGTCAACCGGTTGGGAACTCCGCTGGGTCGGCGGAGCGGAACTGCCAGCTCATTTTTGTCAGGATAATAGGCCGTAAGGGACCATCAACGGAGGAACGAGATGAGAGCGTATTTACTTGGTGGCCTGATCGCCGGAGTTCTTCTCCTCACGGGCGGCAAGGCGTTGGCACATCATTCATTCGCGGCGGAGTTCGACGGCACGAAGCGCGTGACGTTGTCCGGCGTTGTAACGAAAGTCGAATGGACCAACCCTCACGTGTGGATCTACTTCAACGTGAAGGACGAGAAGACGGGCGAAACCACCAATTGGGGCGCCGAGTTTGGTCCCCCGCACGGCCTGCAGCGCTCGGGCTGGCGGCGCGACACCGTGAAGCTCGGTGAGAGGGTCACCGTCACGGATGCCGCATTGGCCAAGAACGGCAGCAAGCGCGTGAACGCGCGCACGATCACGCTGGCGAGCACCGGCGCCCGTCCGGGCCAGACGCTCGACGCCGCGTCGAGCGAAGGCGACGGTCAGCGCAAGTAGTCTCGCAAGATAGTCTCAGTGCCCTCGCGCGCCATCCGCGCGCGAGGGCCTCGTCTGTGCACAATCCCACGGAGTTGAAGGCAATGCGACAGTGCTATGCCCTGTTTGCCGCCGCGGCGCTTTTCGTGTCGCCGCTGCTGGTGGAATCGGTACTCGGACAGCAGCCGGCCGCACCGGCAGCGGGCGCACCTGCCGCGCAGGGCGGACAGGCTGGCGGGCGTCAAGGTCAGGGCGGAGCCCAGGCCGGTCAGGGCGGAGCCCAGGCGGGTCAGGGCGGAGCCCAGGCGGGTCAGGGTGAGGGTCGCCAGGGTGGTGGCCAGGGCCGTCAGGGTGGCGGCGGCGGACGCGGCCGCGGGGCCGGCGCTCCGGCTGCCCCGGCGCCGCGAAACGCGGAAGGCCGCGTGATCTTCGGCAGCGGCGATCCGAAGACCCCGCTTCTCTGGACGGCGAATCTCGGAATCCGGGACACGCCGCTGCCGCGCGATCAGGTGCCCTTCCAGCCGTGGGCGAAGGCGCTGTTCGACGACCGTGAAAAGCACGAGCTCGAGCCGCACGCACGCTGCAAGGCGTCGGGGATGACCCGTCAGTTCCTCACGCCGTACGGCACCGAGTTCGTCGAGTTCGCCGACTTGAAGCGTATCTACATCTTCGATGTCGGCGGCCCGCACACGTTCCGCACCATCTACATGGACGGCCGCTCGCATCCGAAGAACCTCCCGCCCAGCTACTACGGCCATTCCATCGGCTGGTGGGAAGGCGACACGCTGGTCGTCGACTCGGTCGGATTCAACGAGAGCTTCTGGTGGGATCGCCGCGGACTGCCCCACACCGAGAAGCTGCACTTCGTCGAGCGGTTCACCCGCACCGACGCGCAGAACATGCGCTACGACTTCACCGTCGAGGATCCGGGCGCCTACACGAAGCCGTACAGCGGCACTTTGAACATCCGCGCCTCAACCGGCACGGAACTGTTCGAGTACGTCTGCCAGCAGGCGAACTACGCGCACGAGCTGATGGTCGGCCAGGCCGAATCGGTCAGCCGTTCGACGCCGACCGTACCGTAAAAGGACATCCCAAATCCCAAAACCCAAATCCCAAATCCCAAGCCGCGCGGCGGAGTGGGGTTTGGGATTTGTTCTTTATGCTCGAAGTCAGCGCACTCCACCACGTCGCGGTCTGTGTGACCGATGTCGAACGCTCGAAGCGCTTTTATGGCGAGGTGCTCGGGCTGAAGGAAATCGCGCGGCCGCCGTTCCCGTTCGGTGGTGCCTGGTACGAGACGCCCGACGGACGTCAGCTTCACCTCATCGCTCACGAGCGCCCGCGGACATTGCGCGGGACCACCGAAATCGACCTGCGCGACGGGCATCTGGCGTTCGGAGTCGCGGACTTCGACCGGGCGGTCGCGCATCTGCGTGCGGCGGGCATCGCATGCGTCGAGCGGCCGGAAAACGTCACGCCGTGGAAACAGGTCTACGTGACCGATCCGGACGGGAACGTCGTCGAGCTCAATGCCCCGCGCGTCGGATAAGATTTGCCCCTCTGTGGATGACTGGAGGCAGATGTGAGGCGCAGTCTTTGGCTCTTCGTGGCGCTCATCATGGTTATCGGCGTTGATGCGTCCACGCCGACCGCCAGGCCCGAGGAAGTCGGCCTGTCGGCGGAGCGGCTCAAGCGCGTCACCGAGCTGATGCAGCGGCTCATCGACGCCAGGACGTTCAGCGGATCGGTGACGCTGATCGCGCGCAACGGCCGGGTGGCCCACTTCGAGGCGCTGGGTCTGATGGACCTCGAGTCGAAGAAGCCGATGCAGCGCGACGCCATCTTCCGCATCATGTCGATGACCAAGCCGGTTGTCGGCGTCGCGGTGCTGATGCTGGTGGAGGAAGGAAAGCTCAGGCTGACCGACCCGGTCGGACGGTTCATCCCCGATCTGCAGAATCTGAAAGTGACGGTGCCGAACACCGAGGGGGTAATCGCCCCGGGAGTGATCGCGTCGGCACCGCAGCCTGCGCGAATCGTCGATGCGGCGCGCCCGATCACGGTCCGCGATCTGCTGACGCACACATCGGGCCTGATGAGCAGCGGTGCCAGCGCGGCGATGGTCTCGCAGGTGCCGATTGGTCCGGGAGAGCCGTTGTCGGTGGTCATCCCGCGCCTGAAGAACGTGCCGCTCGATTTCCAGCCGGGGACGCGATGGGCCTACAGCCCGCAGTACGGCTTTGACGTGCTGGCGCGTGTCGTCGAAGTCGCGTCGGGCATGCCGTTCGATCGCTTCACGAAGCAGCGCATCCTCGATCCGCTCGGTATGAAGGACACCTTCTTCTATCCGGCGACGGGCAATACGCGGATGGCGTCGCTGTACCAGTCGGTGGACGGCCAGCTGCGGAAGCAGGCCGATGGGGCGTGGGTGAATGGCGCCTACTTCTCCGGCGGCGGCGGTCTGTTCAGCACGGCGGAAGACTATCTGCAGTTCGCGCTGATGCTGATGAACGGCGGACAGCACGACGGCAAGCGGCTGATCGGCACGCGATCGGCGGAGCTGATGGCCAGCGCCTTCGCGCCCGACACGCTGCCCGGCCGCGCGGCGGGTGAAGGTTATGGGCTGGGTGTCCGCGTCGTCAGCGATCCGGCGGCGCGCAACACGTTCCTCTCGAAGGGCAGCTTCGGGTGGAGCGGCGCCTACAACACGCACTTCTTCATCGATCCGAAGGAACGGATCGTCGGCATCTACATGACGCAGTCGGCGTTCCTCGAATCGCGCGGGCAGATGCGGGAGGACTTCGAGACGGCGGTGATGCAGGCTATTGTCGCGGGCGCCAACTGAGGCCTGCAGGTTGTTCCGTCTACCTCCGGTCCTTCGTGACCTTTGTGTTCTTTGCGGCTACACTTCGTGTTCTTCTGCGGCTGGAGGAAAATGTGACGCGCACTCTTTCATTCGTCGTCGCCGCGGTCCTTGTCGGTTTTGTTGCGGTCACCGCCGAGCGGCCTGCGTTTGTCCCCATCACCGACAAGACGCTGCTCAACCCGCCACCGGATGAGTGGCTGATGTACAGCCGCACCTACGACGCGCAGCGATTCAGCCCCCTGAAGCAGATCACCCGCCAGAACGTGGCGCAGCTGAAAGAGGTCTTCAAGCTGGAGTTCCCGGGTGGGCAACAGGAAAGCATCCCGCTCGTGTATCGCGGCGTGATGTACGTCGTCGTTCCGCCGAATGCGATTCGCGCCGTCGACGCGACCACGGGTGAACAGATCTGGGAGCACAAGCGGCCGACGGGACAGGCGCGCATCAAGGCGATCGCCATGTATGACGACATGGTGTATTGGACGGCGCCGGACGGCTTCGTGCAGGCGCTCGACGCGAGGACCGGAGAAGTCCGCTGGCAGACCAAGACCGACGGCGGCATGACCTCCGGCGTGATCGTCGTCGAAGGCAAGGTGCTGAGCGGCCGCGCGTGCAGTCCCGTTGGCGCCAACTGCTACATCGCCGCGCACGACGCGAAGACCGGGAAGGAGCTGTGGCGGTTCAGGACGGCGGCCCCGGACAGCGATCCCGGCGGCGCCTCGTGGGCCGGTTCGCCCGAGGCCGGCCGCATGGCGGCCACCTGGGGCCTGCCCGGCGGCTACGATCCGCAGCGCCGCCTGGTGCTCTGGGGCGTGGCGAACCCGATGCCGAATACGCGCCGCGCGCGGCATGACGGCAAGTTCGACGCGATTCCGACGTCCGCGCCGGCGGATCTGTACAGCAACTCCACCGTTGCGCTGAATCCGGAGACGGGCAAGCTGGCGTGGTACTTCCAGCACCTTCCCGGCGACGACTGGGATCAGGATTACACGCACGAGCGCACGCTCGTCCGTACCGCCGTGAACCCGAATCCGAAGTTCGTCAAGTGGATCAATCCGGACGTCAAGCGCGGCGAGCAGCGCGACGTCAGCATCATGGTCGGTGAAGGCGGCGGCATTTTTGTCAACGATCGCGCCACCGGCCAGTTCCTGTGGGCGACGCCGTTCCCCTTCGATGCGCCGAATTTCCTGATCAAGGATATCGATGTCAAGACCGGGCGCGTGCACGCCAACGACAGCGTGATGTTGCGACAGCCCGGCGAGCGCCATGTCATCTGCTCGTACAACACGCGCAGCTACTGGCCGACGGCCTACCATCCTGGTGAAAACGCCCTTTACATTCCGTACGTCGACAACTGCCTCGACATGACCGCGGCGAGCGCCGACGGGACCGTCCGCGAGCGGCGTGTCGCCATCGCGCGGGAGGGAAGCGATCCGGCCACGTGGGCCGGCGTCGCGAAGGTCAACGTATCGACCGGCGAGATTCGATACATCCATCGCCAGCACGCGCCCGGAAACGGCGCGGTGCTCGCGACCGCCGGCGATCTGGTCTTCTGGGGCGACCTCGATCACGGGTTCCGCGCCTTCGACGCGGCCAGCGGGAAGGTGCTGTGGGAAACGAAGCTGAACGGGCCGATTCAGAACAGCACGATCACCTATGCCGTCAACGGCAAACAGTACGTTGCGGTGCTGACCGGCGTCGGGGCAGTGACCGGCTCACTGATCCAGCAGGCCGGCCTCAAGACCAATCGCACGTACAACTCGCTGTCGGTGTTCGCGCTGCCGTAGAGAGTCGTAGAGCCACGAAGGCACGGAGGCACGGAGTCCCGAAATTTTATCCTCCGTGCCTTCGTGCCTCCGTGGCCGTATTTACTTGATGGCGGCTGTGTCGTGGACGATCTTCCCGCCGACCACCGACATCACTGAGCTCGTCTTCTTGATCGCTTCGTCGGGCACCGTGAAGTAGTCCTGATTCAGCACGACGAGATCGCCGAGCTTGCCCACCTCGATCGAACCGAGCTGGTTTTCCTCCCGCAGGAACCAGCCGTTGCTGGCGGTGTACAGCTTCATCACCTGCTGGCGCGTGATCTGCTGCCCGTCGTTGATCAATTGCCCGCGGGCGTTCTTTCCGGTGACCGCGTAATACATGTGCAGCCAGGGGTTCATCGGCGCGATCTGCATGCCGTCGGAGCTCATGCCGGCCGGTATGCCGTTGTTAACGATCATCCTGAAAGGGGGACCGTTCTGCTCGGGTGTGCCCGCCAGATAGCGCCAGCTGGTCAACGACAGGCCGCCGCCGATCGCCTTCAAGCGGTTGACCCATTCCTCCGTGATGAACGGCACGTGCGCGACGACCCAGCGGAGGTTCGCGATCGAGCTCTCCTTGTGCGCCGCCTCGTAATCCTGGATCTCCTGCTGGAAGTCGGTGCGGCTGAGCGAGTGCACCTCCGCCCGCCAGCCGGATCGGGCCAGCAGCTTTGCCGCGTCCTGAAACGCCTTCCCCCCGGCAATGAACTCGCCGATGCCGCCGGTCCGAATCATGTCGTCGCCGAAGAACGGGATCGTGTTTTTCACGCGTTCGCGCAGGGTGGTCAGCTCCGGCGTG
>DASTBV010000070.1:0-14717 GCA_035711805.1 Vicinamibacterales bacterium | reverse complement strand
GCCTCCCCGTGCACCTGGTAGAGCCGCTCGGCGCGATCGTAGTACGGCTCCAGCGTGTCGTAGTCGATTGGCCATGCCGGCGAAAGCCCGTCGAGGTGCTGGAGATCCTGGAAGTCCTCGCGGCGCAGCCGGTAGAGCACGCTGCCCCAGAACTTGCTGTTCCCGCCGACGTTGTAATGGCTGTATGGCGGGAATTCACGCCCGCTGGCGTCAAGCCAGACCTCTCGTGTCTGGTACCGCAGCTGCTTCCAGACTGCTTCCGGGTCCCAGTTTTCGTCTTCCTGCGGGATGAAGTCGCCGCGCTCGACGATCAGGACCCGCGCCGGGGTATTCGACAGCGCGTACGCCAGCGTGCCTCCGCCGGCGCCGCTGCCGATGACGACGACGTCGTAACGCTCGTGGCGCATCATCGTGCCGGCACCGCCGCGTCCGCCGGCCTTGCCGCCGTCGCGTACGCCTGTTCCATCAGGCGGTGATCCTCCATCGCCCGTTCGAGGCTCATTTCCGGAGCCTGACGACGGCGCATGGAGCGGACGAAATCGCGATACATCGCCCGATAGCCGCGAATGTCACGGAATCCGGGAATGACGAGGCGCGGCAGGCCGCGGCCGCGCACGAGGATGAACAGGCCGTTCGACTCGAAGCTGATGATGCCGTCGCGCCCGAGCAGCTTCGAGACGCGCAGTCCGCGCAGCAGCGAGGGAATCTCGCGCGAGTAATACAGCGATCCGACCGCGCCGTTGTCGTAGCGGAACGCCACCATCATGCTTTTCGCGCGCGTGTCCGGTCCCGTTCGCGACACCGACGGGCGGTAGCCCTGAATCTCGACGATCCGCGGACCGAGGCTGCCCGCAAGGTGCAGCCAATGGATCCCTTCCTCGAAGAAGGCATCGCCGCCCGCCATCGTTTCGTCGTTGCGCCAGTCGTCCGCCGATTTCAGCCGGTGCGCAAGCGTCATGAAATGGGCGAACACCATCTCGCCGATCACGCCGTCCGCGACGAGGCTGCGCAGCCGCACCGCCAGCGGCTTGTAGTGGTCATTCTCTCCAACCAGTACCACCCGTCCGGCGCGATCCCGCGCCGCCCTGACTCGTTCGTAGTCGTCCATCGTGAGAAATGCCGGTTTCTCCACCAGCACATGCTTGCCCGCAGCCAACGCCCGCAGCGCCAGCTGAAGGTGAAACCGCGGCGGGACCGCTATCACCACCGCGTCGATCGACGGGTCGTCGATCGCCGCCTCGTAGTCACCGTATGTGCCCCCGCCGGCGTACCGCCGGCAGTAGTCGTCCGCCCTGGCGCGCTCACGGCTCGCGTAATACGGAGTGACATCAGCGCGGAGCGCCCGCAGATGGCGGCTGTGTACGCGCGTGATAAAGCCGCACCCGAGAAAGACCAGGCGCAGCGGCGGGGTCACCGATGCCATGGAGCGAGTTGATTTTATCGGCTCCGGACGCGAGGCGTGCCGTCAATCACGCCGCCGTGGGCCAGTGGGCTATGGGGCCGACTGAACGGGCGCTTCAGTGGTCTGAACGGCCGCGCCTCGCAGCCGCCCGATCGCGTTTCCGACGCGAACCGAGGCATAGAAGATCTTGCCGACGGGGATCCACCCCTTGAGGCGATGGCGACCGATCGCTTCGAGGCCGGCCGATGCGATGCAGCCGCAGTTGCTGCAGTCGGGATTTCCCCCGAGCTGACACGGCGTGACGCGCTTCTCCAGATCCGACGACAGGCAATCGGTCGTCTGCGCGAAGATGCATTCATCGGGCGACTCGGGCGGCTTCTGGTAGACGTTGAGGAGCCCTTCGGGCAATTGCAGCTTCGAAAACTTGTGCCGGAGGCGACGCAGGTCGGCAACGACCCGCTCGCGATCCGACTTGCTCAGGCGCTCCATCGACAGCTCGCCGATCTGCGGCGTGTAGAGACTGACCCACACGAGGCGCGTGTTCGGGTTCTGCTGCCAGTAGGCGAGGAACTCCTCGAGATACCCGTCACGCCGCACCTGCTGCCGCGTCACGGTGCAGTGCACGGTGATCTGGTGGCCGGTAATGTGCTTGAGAATGCGTTCGTAGGTGGCCGGCGTGCGACGCACATCGTGTTCGGCGGGCAATCCGTCGATCGAGACGACGATCTGCAGCCGCCGCAGTGCTGCCCATTCCGCCGGAATGGGGCGCACGGCGCTGGTCACGACCTGTGCGTGAATCCCGCGCTCGGCCAGCTGCGGGAGGATCCTTCCGAGCTCGCGGTACCTGACGAGCGGCTCGCCGCCGACAATCGAGACGTGCAACGGCCTGTGGCGGTCGATGAGCGCCATGAAGCGCGTGACGAGCTCGTCGCCCTTGTAGTCGGCCAGGCCGCGCAGCGTGACGCCGCCGCCCAGATGCTCATCGCCGTAGGCGTAGCAGCCGGGACATCGAAGCGGGCATTCCTTGGTGATTTCGATCGAGAGGTTCGGGCGATAGCCGCTGAGGATCTTGCCCCACGCCTGGATCACCTCTTTCGAACCGACCCCAGTCTGTGCCATTAGCGCCTTATTGTAGCTGCACGCTCAGATGTTTGACGGGCGCTGCGCTATTCTGTGTGCTCATGCCCAAGGGTCCGGGTTTACCCCGTATCATTCGACGACGGTCCAAGCTCCATGGCTGGGGCGTTTTCGCACTCGAACCAATCAACAAGAACAAGCGCATCGTCACCTACGAAGGCGAGCTCATCGATCACAAGGAGAGCCTCAAGCGCGAGGGGCGCTATCTCAAACGCGGGGAGATCTGGTGCTTCACCGTCAATCGACGGTGGGTGCGCGATGCGATGGTCGGCGGCAACATCGGCCGGTTCATCAATCACGGATGCAAGCCGAACTGCTACAGCGAGATCGTGGGGAAGACGATCTGGATTCGCGCCGGGCGCAACATCAAGCCGGGCGAGGAACTGACCTACGACTATCACACCGACGGGGAGCAGGTGATCAAATGCCATTGCCGTCCCGGGTGCAAACGCTGGTTATAGGACGTCTGCGAGGATTGCTGGCGGCGGTGGCCATTGCCGCTGCCGTGTCGATGACTGGCTCGATGACCGGTCGTTCGGCGCAGACTGTGGAGTCCGGCGTCAGCCGGATTCAGAGTCCGGTCAGCGACGCGGATCTCGCGGCGCTCAGTACGCGCACCGTCGCCCTTGGCGCGGCTGGCGGCGGCCGCGTCGAACAGGTTCCGCTGGAGGTCTACGTCGCCCGCGTGCTGTCGGGCGAGGGGGAACCGAACGCGCCTGAGGCCACGCAACAGGCGCTCGCCATCGCGATTCGTACCTACACCCTCTTCAACACCGGCCGTCACGCGCGGGAGGGATTCGACCTCTGCGACGCGGTTCACTGCCAGGTGCCGCGGGCCGCCGCCCGCGACAGCGCACGGAGCGCCGCTCTCGCAACCGCGGGCCAGATCCTGACCTACAGAGGAGCACCGGCAGAGATCTTCTACTCCGCGTCCTGCGGCGGCCGGTCGGAGGTGGCTGAAGCGGTCTGGCCCGGCACCTCGCATCCGTACCTTCGCGCCCGGAAGGACGACGTTCACGACGAGGACATGCCATGGACGCTCGAGATGTCGCTCGCCGAACTGCAGGCGCACCTGGAGCGAAATGGGTTTTCGGGCACGCTGAAGAACGTGGAAGTCAAGGGACGCACGAAGTCCGATCGCGTCGCCGTGCTCAAGCTGTCGGGAATGCAGCCGGAGCGGATCGGCTCGTATCAGTTCCGCGCGGCGATCGGGACGACCGTGCTGCGCAGCACGGCGTTCTCGGTGAGGAAGAGGGACGACCTGCTCCAATTCACCGGCCGGGGATACGGTCACGGCGTCGGCATGTGCGTCATCGGCGCCGGCCGCCGCGCGCGCCGCGGAGAGTCGGTAGCCGACATCCTGAACGCCTACTATCCAGGCCTCAAGATCAGCGAGCTCATGCCGTAGCGCACCGCCGACGGCCACGGAGCCGCGGAGGCACGGAGGAAATCGAATGTCCTGTGCTCCGTGTCTTCGTGCCTCCGTGGCGTGTGGGCTCAGGTCGCCAACTACCAGCAGATGCCGTCGTACTGTGCGTTCACTCTGCTGAAGTCAAGCGGAAGGCGCACGAGATCCACGACGATCTGATCGGGCCGGCATCGCGTCACGGCATCCGAGAACTCCGCCGACGGGTTCCCGACGACGATCACTTCCGACTGTTCGATGACCTGGTCGATCGACTCGCAGAGGTGCCGCGACAGGTGCGGAATCTGCTCGGTGATGTACTGCTTGTTCGCGCCGACGAGGCGGGCGATCGATACGTTCCGATCGTAGATGCAGAGCTCGAAGCCCTTCCCGAGCAGCGCTTCGGCGAGGATCACCATCGGCGATTCCCGCAGATCGTCGGTGTCGGCCTTGAAGCTGAAGCCGAGCAGGCCGACCTTCTTCCGGCCGGTCTCCACGATGCGGTCGATGGCGTGCTGGATCTGGAGGCGGTTGCTCGACAACACCGACGCGATGAGCGGCATCTCCAGATCCATCTCCTTGGCGCGGTACTGCAGCGCGCGCACGTCCTTGGGCAGACACGAGCCGCCGAACGCGAACCCCGGCTTCAGGTAGTAGGACGACAGGTTCAGCTTGTCGTCCTGGCAGAAGATGTCCATCACTTCATGGCTGTCCACGTTGAGGCGCTTGCACAGGTTGCCAATCTCGTTCGCGAACACCACCTTGACCGCGTGCCAGGTGTTGCTCGTGTACTTGATCATCTCGGCGACGCGGATGCTGGCGCTGAAAAGCGGCGCGTCGATGTTCTGATACAGCGCTTTCGTCGGCATCGCGTCCGCCGCGTGGTTGTGCCCGACGAGCGTCAGCGGGGGATGCGCGAAGTCGCGTATCGCCGTGCCCTCGCGCAGGAACTCCGGATTCACCGACACGCCGAAGCCCTCGCCGTATTTCTTTCCGGATGCGGCCTCCAGCGCGGGGATGACAGTGCCGTGCGTCGTGCCCGGCAGTACGGTGCTCCGGACGACGACGACGTGATATTCGGACTTGTCGTGCAGCACCTCGCCGATCTCGCTGCAGACGCGCGTCAGGTACGTCAGGTCGAGGCTGCCGTTCTTGCGGCTCGGCGTGCCGACGCAGATGAGCGAGAGGTCCGTCGATCGCACCGCATCCTCTGTTGACGTCGTCGCCCGCAGGCGGCCCGACCCGACTCCGCGGGCCAGCAGATCGGCGAGGCCCGGTTCGACGATCGGACTGCGTCCGCTGTTCACCGCGTCCACCTTGTCGGGGACGACATCCACGCCGACCACCTCGTGCCCCTCGTCTGCGAACGCGGCGGCCGAGACGCTGCCGACATACCCGAGACCGAATACTGAGACCTTCATCCCTGTGTCCTTTGTGATGCGATACGTGCGGCGACCGGCGGGGCGGCATGCTGGTACGCCGCCGGCGCCGTCGTCGGACGGTGCGGCGCAGGCAGCGTCTGCACTCCCGAGCCGTCGATGAACGTGCGGTACCAGAGCTCGAGGTTGAGCAGCGCCCAGATGGCATCGCCGCCGTTCCGGAGGCCCTGGCCGTGTGCGGCGAGCAGCGCGGCGACGGCCGGCGCGTTGAAGAGTCCACGTTCGCGGGTTCGCCGATCGAGCAGGACGTCTTCCGCGACGTGCTGCCAGCTCCCGCGCATCCACTGCGCGAACGGGACCGGAAAGCCCATCTTCGGCCGCGCCAGAATCCTCTCGGGGAGCACGCCGCGCATGGCCTCGCGGAGGACGCGCTTCGTCGTCAGGGCGCGCAGCTTCAGGCGTTCCGGCAGGCGGGCCGCGAATTCGACCAGCTTGTGATCGAGGAACGGGACGCGGCTCTCGATCGACGCGGACATGCTCATCTGGTCCTGCTTCATCAGCAGTTCGACCAGATAGGTCTTCACGTCGGTGTAGAGCAGGCGCCCGAGCACGCCGTTCGCGCCGTTGACGCGGGCGTAGTACTGGAGCGACGGCGCGTACGGATCGCGCGCCGTGCCGCCGCCGGCCAGCAGCTCGCGCTGCAGGTGCAGCGGCACGCCGGCGAAATTGTCGAGAAACATCGCCTCGGCGCGCCGCGGCATGGCGAGGAACGAACGGCGTGCGAGGCGCCCGGCCGTGCCCGGAATTCTCGGCACGACCGCGCCGGCGACCAGCGACCGGATCGACGCCGGGACCACACGTTCGTAGACGCCGCCGGCGCGCCAGTTGAACAGCGCGCGCGGGTATTTTCCGTAGCCGCCCAGCAGCTCGTCGCTGCCTTCGCCCGTCAACACCACTTTCACGTGCTCGCGGGCCAGGGCCGACACGAAGTGCAGCGGCACGCTCGAGGCATGGGCGATTGGCTCGTCCTCATGCCAGATCAGGCGCGGCAGGGCGGCGAAGAAGTCGCGATCGTCGATGACCACTTCGTGGCTGTGCGCGCCGATCGCCTGCGCCACCTCGCGCGCATATTCCAGTTCGCTGAAGGCGCGGTCGGCGAACGCGACCGAGAACGTCTCAACCGGCCGATCGATTTCCCGCGCCATGAGCGCGGCGACGGCGCTGCTGTCGATTCCGCCTGAGAGAAACATCCCGAGCGGAACGTCGGCCATCAGCCGCAGGCGAACGGACTCCTGAAGCAGCTCCCGAAACTGTTCGACGAGACGGTGGTCGCCGCGCTGTTCGAAGGAGGGATCCGGACCGTCGAGCGGCAGGTCCCAGTACTGCTCGACGCGCACATTCCCGTCCTGGAAGATCAGACGATGGCCGGGGAGCAGCTTGAAGATGCCGCGGAAGAGCGTGTCGGTGCCGGCTGTGGAGCGCGTCGCCAGTACTTCCGGCAGGATCGATTCGTTCGCCTCGGCCGCAACCAGTCCGCTGGCGAGGATCGACTTGATTTCCGACCCGAACAGCAGACGGCTGCCGGCGCGCGCCCAGTAGAGCGGCTTGACGCCCAGACGATCCCGCGCCAGGAGCAGGCGCCGGCGGGGCGCGTCCCAGAGCGCAAACGCAAACATGCCGCGGAAGCGATGCACGCAGTCGTCGCCCCACTGCTCGTAGGCGTGCACGATCGTCTCGGTATCGCTCCTGGTCCGATAGCGATGTCCGGCCGATTCGAGCGCCGACCGCACGTCGGCGTGGTTGTAGATCTCGCCGTTATAGGTGACCCAGACCGTTTCATCCTCGTTCGCGAGCGGCTGATGTCCGCCGGCGAGATCGACGATGCTCAGACGCCGATGGACGAGGAGAGCGGACGCGTCCGCGTGCAGACCCGCGCCGTCCGGACCGCGATGCGTGAGGACGTCGCGCATCCGCAATCCCGACCGAGTGTCATGGTCAGCGAGGCCGTCGGTCGCCACGATGCCGGCAATGCCACACACGGTCGTTCAGTTGAGCAAGCGCCTTGCCACCGAATTGCTGAAAGATGGAGCGTTTCGGCACTCGCACGGGACCGCGCCGGCACGCCGCGGAAACGAATGGGCGAGAAGCGGAAAATCTTTACTCTGCCGTGGAGCCCGTACAAGAAAACTTCCAGCCATCGTCGCGTGCTGCACGCGTGATGGCTGGAAGCCCGTGTCCCGCCGCGACGCTGCTTACTCGCGCAATTCCACTGTCGGGCCGGTGATCCGCTGTCCTGAGGTCGTGACCCAGTCGGTCCGGAACGTGTGGTTGCCGCTCAGTGCGCTGCACCACCGCGTCGGGTGCGTGTACTTCTCTCCAGGCGACAGCGTCAGCGACAGCGTCGGAGCGCTGACCTGCGAGCCGTTGAAGAAATTGACGCGCTGGTTGAACACGACGGACGTCGATCCCTTGTTTTCGAGGATCTGCGCCCATGCCCACCGGTTGGGCGTGTCCGACTCGCAACCGTCCACGGGCAGGCTTGTCCGCGATACCGGGTTCGGCTCGACGGTGATGGTCACGCTGGCGCCGCCCGGAGTCGGCGTGGGGGTGGGCGTCGGCGTCGGTGTGGGTGTCGGCGTCGGCGTCGGCGTCGGCGTTGGTGTAGGCGTCGGCGTCGGGCTTGGTGTCGGTGTCGGCGTCGGGTCGGGGGATGTCGGGGAAGTGCTTCCGCACGCCACAGCCAACAACAGGGCCGCGAGGCAGACGAGTAGAAGTGAATAGACTCGGAACAAGTTGACTGACTTCATCGCCATGGACTCTCCGTTATTGGCAAAAACTCCACAAATCCAACCGCGCTCAATGGCGAGCAAAAGCTGCACCGCAATTGGCCGGCGCAGCCGTAGTGCCGTTTCCGCGGCAATCGACGGTCAGTCGGTTCCATGGCTGAGGAGGGTGTCGGTCGTTGATTTGGAACTAAGTGGTAATTCGCGTCCGTTCGCCGGGGGCGATATGCAAGCCGGCGGTCCCGTGGACGGTCAGCGCGCCGGCCGCCTCCGCTGCACGCCAGTCGATCTCGCCGTGGCGGACGACGAGGTGCACATCGGGGACTGGTGCGTCGGCGGCTAAGGATGGCCACTCGTCGTGACTGCTGACGGCATGCTGCGCGTCGATCATCGATAACGATTGCAGCCGGCCGTTCGCGGTGACGTAGTGGAACATCGCGGCGTCCGTTTCGAACTCGCCGACGCGGCAGACGGTGCGGGCCCGCGCCGGATCGGCCGAGCGCACGAGAAACGTCGCCGTTCTCGCGCCGTCCTCGACGTGGACGATCACGCCGGCGCCGGGGTCGTTCATCTGCGTGCACCGCAGCGTGGGCGACCGGAATTCACCGCCGCTG
Organism: Vicinamibacterales bacterium; assembly: GCA_035711805.1. Taxonomy (GTDB): domain Bacteria; phylum Acidobacteriota; class Vicinamibacteria; order Vicinamibacterales; family UBA2999; genus Gp6-AA40. The sequence continues at coordinate 5,997 of DASTBV010000070.1, read as the reverse complement.
CCGATCCAGGTGACAAGGACCAACGGGGCTTCGGCGGTGGCGTTCACGCGCGCCGTAGTCGCCGGCACCAGCTGTCCGTAAACTGGCGCACACCAGCCATCGCCCCCCTCCTCACCGCGTACGACGGTCACCTCGCCGCCGTCGCAGAGCATCCACACGGACGCGCCGTCGCCATGTGTTGCGCGCAGCCGTCGATCGGACGCCGTCACCTGCCACGCCGGATCGAAATGCCAGCGCGCGACGGCCGAGTGACGACACGTGGCCACGGAGGCACGGAGCCGCGGAGGCGAAGATTCTTGGCCCCCGTGCCTTCGTGTCTCCGTGGCGCTCTTGTGCTCCAGGTCGAGGATGGCGTCCACGATCAGAAATCCTGCGTCCGAGGTCCTCACGACCGTCCGGCGGTGGCGCGCCGGCAGATAGCCGTCGTGCTCGGCTTCGAACACGTCGAACGCCGGATTGATCCGGCAGGCGACAACGCGGGCATCCACCGTCGATCGCCAGTGAAATGGACCGTCTGGCAGCGATTGCGGGCGCCCGTCGAGTGTGACGGTGTTGTGGCTCGCGGTGCTCCGCATCCGGTCCCGCAGCGCGGCGTCCATCGTGTAGGTGGACGTGCCTGGGTCGATCAGCAGCGGCCGTCCGTCGATCGACAGCGTCAGCGAGAGCGCGTCGGCATGTGCGTGACCGCCGTTCTGGTACCCATGAGGGCCGGCGTCGACGACGGCATGACTGCGGCCGGCATCCCTCGCCACGAAGTAGCCGGTTTCACGCAACAGACACGAACGTGGCGTTGACAAGGTGGTCGGCAGCAGGCCGGCGCGCGGTCCCGCGATCCACAACGCTTCTTCGGGAACGCCCCACGCAGCCAGTTCGGGCTTTCCGAGGACGACGGCCGCAACCGCCAGCGAGTCGCGCACGTCATCGGAGGGACGGCCGGTCATCGGCCACAGCATCCCGCCGTCGTCGTCGCCGATGAGGGGGAGGCGCCCGTGCTCGTCTGCAATCGTGCGTGTGAAGCCGGCGAGCCGGCCTGCGGCCTCCTCGAAACGGCGGCCGGCGGCTTCATCTCGTCCGAGACGCGCGGTGAGCGCGGCGAGGAGGTAGAAGTCGAGCGTGTAGCGCTGGTAGTGAGTCGAGCGCTCGACATGGCCGCCGTCGGCCAGAATCTGCCGGTCGATTTCGTGAAGGAGAATCCGCCGGCCTGTTTCAACCCATCGATGGCTTGCGGCAAGCTCCGGCAGCGCCGTGCCCGCGACATAGAGGGCGAGCGCCTCGCCTGTCAGATGTGTGTTGGGGCTGAAGTAGTAGGAGAGATGGCGCTCGACGTGGGTGAGCTGGCGATCGAGTCCCAGCAGCATATCGACGAGCCACGGTGAACTCCCAACTCCCAATTCCCAACCTCCAACATGCTCTTCGTTGGGGGTTGGACGTTGGGGATTGGGAATTCCGAGGAGACAGTGCAACGCCCACGTCCATGAGATCGCGCGGAAGCCGATCTCCAGCATGCTCGCCCAGTTGATGCCGACATACGGCTGGTTGTGAGCCAGCCAGCTCTCGAGCTCGCTGCAGATTCCCCGCGCGTAGCGGGAGTCGCCGGTCAGCCAGAGTGCGCGTCCAAGCTGGAGCCAGTGCTGATGGCGGTTCAATTCCCAGATGATCTTGTGGTCGCCGATCTCGGGACTGAGGAACGGCACGTCCGCGTAGAAGACGCGCGGTGCGTGGCGGCCGTGGACAGGATCCGCGTGCCAGTCAACGCGTCCGTCGCGCGCGCGCACGCCGCGGTAGCCCAGCAGATCGTAGGCTCCGTCGAGCACGCGGTCCGCGCGTGAGGCGGCGTCGCGAACGGCACCGGGCCAGCGCGCCAGCACCTGATCGCGCAACGCCGTGGACGATGACGGATCGAGGACGAATCGCGCCGGGCGCGCGGCGATGTGGGCGGCCAGTGCGTCCTGCACGCCCGCCCAGTTTTCCCGCCGGATATCGTCGCCGCAGACGTCGCGGGCGGCAGCCGTAAGAACGCCGCTGACATCCTTCCGTTTCCATCGCGCGGCGCCGGTACGCATGCGGACACGTTCCGCGGCCGTATGAAGCGCATCCTGACCTCGCCATCGCCATTCGTGCGGTGACATCCGCCGCAGCCGGTCGAACGTCGGTAGAGGCCGACGTTGGCGTCGGCCTTTCAGCGGATGGGACCGTTTCACGCGGGCTCCTGCGCGTGCAACGGATGCTCCGTCGTCTTATTCGACCGTGCCAGGGTTCGATAGATGGCACGCCATGATTCGCGAGCCGTGCGCCACTCGTACTGCTCGCATTTCGCGTGTGCGGTTGCCGCAAGCCTGCGCGCGACGTCCGGATGTTCGATCAGCTCGATGATCCGGTTGGCCACTTGCTCCGGGTCGTTATCGGGTGCGAGAAGGCCATCTACGCGGTCCCTCACGATTGCTGGTACTCCGCCGACGGCGGTCGAAACAACCGGCAATCCGCTGGCGAACGCTTCGAGGATCGAGAGCGGCATGTTGTCGACTACGGGCGTCTGCACATACGCGTCCGCGGACGCGTAGCAGCCGGCGATTCGTTCCGGCGGCACCGCACCGGCGAAGTGGACATCGCGCAGCCCGAGGGCGCCCGCCAGGTCCTTGAGCGCGGCTTCCTGCGATCCGCTGCCGACCAGCGTCAACGACACATCCGGCAGGCGCGCCTGGAGTCGCGCGAACGCGCGCAGCGTGCACGCGACGTTGTAGTTCGGCTCGAAGTTGCGCGTCGAGAGCAGCGTGAACGGACGTTTGCCGAGATCGCGAACGCGGTACGCGAACGCGTCTCGATCGACCGTGTTGACCACGACGGCGGCATCGATGCCGAAGCCTGCGAAGACATCACGCAGGTACGCGGAGGGCACGACGTTGACGTTGACCGCTCGGCGCAGCGTCGTGCGTGCGATCCATGAACGGCGCAGGTGATCCGCTGCCTCGCCGCTGTGATAGTTCAACAGCACCGGCTTGCCCAACAACCGGCTGACGATCACCGCCGGAAGAGGCGCCAGCAGAAAGGACGAGTACGACGCAGAGAAGATGTGGACGACGTCCGCCCGGCGGAGCTCACGGATCAGCAGTGGCCAGTAGCACAGCTGCGTGACGATCGTCCGCACGTATTTGATTCGCAGCAGCCGATCGAAGGGGGGCTCAGGAATCGGATCGATCGGAACGATCCACGCGTCAATCTCGCGATCACCCGCCCAGCCGTTCAACAGCCGATTGGCCTGCACCGCGTGTCCGCCCAGGATTCGAAGCGACGCGACGACGATCGCGACGCGAAGGCGGGGAGGAGAGTCGGGGTGCATACGGCTGGGCCTTACCGGATCTGTCGAGGTGCAAACAAGATGACCTGAGCGGTTCGCTCGACTCGTCCGTATTCGCCGCCATCACGCGATTCACCTCTGCCGTATAGGGTCATCGTCAATTTGATGACTCCCTCGAGCGCTGTTGCGGGATGGTCAATGCGGTTTCGATCGTCGATTCGTCCGCGCCGGAGGACGAACGAAAGGAATTCCGCGGGCCGGGCGGCGAATCGACGGCTCATTGAATTTCGCGCCGCACGCCACTTACGTTTCTGATCGGTGCGCTGCCGGATTTGTAATGTGAATCTGCATCCGGCTGCCTGACGCTGCACACAAACGCGCGAAATCACTCGGAATTTCGCGATGATCGCGTCGCACGGCGATCGGCCCCGCGATTGCCCTACAGGCGCGCCAGCAGTTCTTTCCAACCCAATCTGATTTCTTTCTCGAACGGCTCGCCCAGGGCGGACGCGCGGGGCAGGCCGTTGGTGATCGGGGAAGCACTGCGCTCGTGGAGCGCACGCGCGTAGCGGGAGTCCCTCTGTCTCTCCTCCGCATGTCCTGCGAGGACGCCGCAGCGCCGACGCGGCAGGTCCGAGTTGTCGGTCAAGGAGGAGTGCCGTGTTCCAGGAAGTCCCCCGCATTGTCCGAGCCGCCGGCCGCGCCCTTGGCGCGATTCTGATTGTCCTCAGCGCCGCGAGTTCGGTGGACGCGCAAAGCGCCACAGGCGGATTCGTCGTCAGCGCCGGCGACAGCGCGGTTCGCGCGCCCATTACCGCCGCCCAGGCGCAGGCGTTTCTCCCGCAGCGCGGCATCTTCACCTTTCCGGCGCCGTACGGGACGCTGGGCATCCGCGTCACCAACGCCAGCGATTGCAGCGGCGGGGACTGCGTCGACTACGGCTACTCCTACTGGAACAAGATCAATAACCACGCCGGCAGCGACACGATGCTGATCGTCGTCGGTCTCAATCGCAGCCGCGGCGGCAGCGGCCCGACGCTCTTCACCTACAACAAGACGACCGGCGAAACGCGCAACGCGGGGCCGCTCTTCGACGCGAACAGCTCCTTCGCCTACTCGACTGCCGAACAGTGGTACTTCAGCAAGACGCGCCCGTCGATCCTCTACGTGGGCAACACCGGGCCGCAGCTCGTTCGGTATGACGTCCTGAGCAGGACCTCCGAAACGGTCTTCGACGTGACCAGCCTTCTCGGCGGCGGGAAATATCTATGGCAGATGCACTCGAGCGGCGACGATCGCGTGCACTCGGCCACGGTGAAGGATTCCAACACTTTTCAGGACCTCGGCTGCATCGTCTATCGCGAGGATACGCGCCAGCACCGCTTCTACACGCCGCGCGGCGACTACGACGAGTGCCAGATCGACAAGAGCGGCCGCTGGCTGGTGATCAAGGAAAACGTCGACAACCAGTACAACGAGGACAACCGCGTCATCGATATCGAAACCGGCGCGGAGCAGGTGCTCTACGACCAGAACGGCGCCGCCGGACACTCCGACATGGGCTACGGCTACATCGTCGGCGAGGACGACAAGTGGGGCGGCAATCCGTACGCCGTGCGCGTCTGGCAGTTCAGTGCGAACATGAACCCGGCGTCCGGTCTCGTGGTCTATGCGATGCCGTCGTGGGACGGTCCGGGCCTCGGGCACCTGGCGCACAGCAACTCGAAGCCTGGCGTGGCCATCAGTGAGCAGATGGCGTGCAGCAGCAACGCCGGAAGCTGGAGCCTGTCGCGGACGAACGAGATCGTCTGCTACCGCCTTGACGGATCGATGCAGGTGCTCGTCGTGGCGCCGAACATGACCGACCTGAACGCGTCGGGCGGCGGCAGCGATGCGTATTCGAAGCGGCCCAAGGGAAACATCGATCCCACCGGCGAGTACTTCCTCTGGACGTCGAACATGGGGGGCAGTCGCGCCGACGTGTTCATCGCGCGCATTCCGGCCCACCTCCTGGGAATGACCGGTTCGTCCGCGCCGGCACCGTCGCCGTCGCCGACACCCACGCCATCCCCGACGCCGACGGAGCCCGCGCCAAGCCCCACTCCGACCGCGCCGTCCGTGACCGAGCCCGTGCAGTGGGCGTTCACCGTCAACGTGTCGGCGACCGGGACCAGCCTGGTGAAGACCGGCGGCTGTGACGGATGTCCCGACGCCAGCGCGGTATCGTCGAATTCGCTGTCGGCGAACGGCATGACGCAGTTCGTCCCGTCGGAGACCGCCACGCTGCGATACGTCGGGTTGGGTTACGGTGGTCCGGGAACGGCGCCCGGCGACATCAGCTACGCCATCCGGCTCCAGAACGGTGTCGCGGAGGTCCGCGAGAGCAACGCATATCGCACCGAGATCGGATTCGCGGCAACGGACACGCTGGCGATCCAGGTCGAGAACAACGTGGTGAAGTACCTGAAGAACGGGGGGGTCTTCTACACCAGCGCGACGCAGGCCGCGGCCGGTCTGCGGCTGCATGCTGTGCTGTTCAACAGCAATGGTGCCGTCAACGGGATCGGTTTCGGAGGGACGTCAACGACGACCAGCACGACGACGACACCGACGACGACACCGACGACGACCACGACTACACAGACGCCGACGAATGTCTTCCGTCGCGCGAAGCCACGCGCGGCCGGCTCCACACCGCAGCG
>DASTBV010000069.1:0-3498 GCA_035711805.1 Vicinamibacterales bacterium | reverse complement strand
GAGAAACGTGGCAGGCGAAGCGTTACCGCCCACGGGATTGTGGAGACAAGGCAGACAGCAGTCATCGAGCCGGTAGCGAACAGACCACCGGCGTCACGTCCGACCGCGACCAGGCAGCTCGCCGCCAGCGCAAGCCAGCAGATCACTCCCGGACACGCCGATGCCGCCCAGTGGCCAAGCAGGACAAGGCGGCGGCTTCCGGCGTGTGTCAGCAGCAGATCGTAATGTCCGCGACGTGCCGGCACGTCGAATCCGGAGGAACAGGCAAACAGCTGCAGCAGCAGAATCGGCGTCAGGGCTTGCGGAGCACGCGACGGATCGACGGCGACGATCACCATGATTACCCCGGTAACGGCACCGAACGCTCCGATCATCAGCAGCGGCATCGGCGGAACCACGGCGAAGAATCGCAACATATAGAGCCAGCCGCTCATGAGTCCTCGCCCGCGGACCGTGATTCGCCCGAGCCTGCGCTGGTCGATTGCACCCAGGGCGCAGACACAAGGCCGGCGTCTGCCTTCGTGGACGATTTGCGTCGATCCGGGCGTTGGCACAGATAACCGCGCAGCGTGTGGTAGCTGATGTCGAGCACCCGGCACGCCGTGCGCTTGTTGCGGCCGCAGCGCTCGAACACGAGCTGCGCATACCGCGTGCCCCATGAGCGCAGCGAGTCTCCGCGCTCGAGTGACGGCCACAGGACCTCGGCAAATTCGCCGCGAACCTGCGGCGGCAGGTCGTCGAGCTCGATCGAGTCCGTTTCGGAAAGGGCCACGGCACGTTCGATCACCCGCTGCAGCTCGCGGACATTGCCGGGCCATTGATACGCACGCAACGCTTCCTGCGCCGCCGGCGACATGGTGAGGGCGCGGGTGTGGCGATGCCGTTCGAGGAAGTAGCGGGCCAGCTCGGTGATGTCCTCCGATCGCTCGCGCAGCGGCGGAACGGTAATCTCGACGCCCGCAAGGCGGTAGTACAGGTCGGACCGAAACAGGCGTTGTTCGACGAGGCGCGCCAGCGGACGATTCGTCGCCGCCACGATGCGCGTGTTCACACGCCGGACACCGTGACCGCCAACGCGCTCGACCGCGACTTCCTGGATCGCGCGAAGGAGCTTGGCCTGGGCTGACGCCGAGAGGTCGGAGACCTCGTCGAGAAAGATCGTCCCGCCGTCGGCGTTCTCGAACTTCCCGCGCCGCCCGCGGACACCGGTTGCCGTGCGTTCCTCGATGCCAAACAGCTCGGCTTCCAAAAGCGATTCGACGACGGCCGCGCAGTTCACCGCCACGAAGGGTCCCCGCTGCCGGCGGGACAGCTCGTGCACCTGCCGCGCGACCAGTTCCTTGCCCACGCCGGACTCGCCCTCTATGAGTACGGTGAAATCGGTGAGCGCGACGCGTTCGATGCGGCTGCGCAGATCGTGCATCGCCGGTGTCGATCCGATGAGTGGGGCCGCACCGTCGGCCGGGCGCGCGCGCACCACGTTCCGGCCGCGCGATGCCTCGAGTACGAGGGCCGCGAGCTGGGCGACAGAGCTCAGCATCTGGTAGTCGCGTTCGTCGAGGTCACGATTCGGATCGCACGTAGCTTCGAGCACCACCTGGACCCGGCTATCGGCGCTCGGCACGCCAAGAACCAGCGACTCCGCGGTTCGCGTTGGCGTCACCAGCCGCACCTGATACCGTGTCGGAATCTCACGCAGGCGCACCGCCCGCATGCGCAGCAGCCGCTGCACCTCGCGCTCGAACAGCACGATCAAGTCGTGATCGGGCCCGGTCTGCGCCATGGCGCTGCCGAGCGTCGCGATGATCTGCTGCATGGCGGCAGCGTCCACTCCAGCGCCTGCCAGCGTGGGAACCGCGCGCGGTGTTCCACGAACCTCGTCGCACATCGACATTCAACCCTCCGACCTGGTAGCGATGCGCGCGTCCGAGTCCAAGCTCGATGCCATGTGGCGGATCGATCACCCGTCAGCCGGATGAATGACTTACGGACGACAGAGTGGACGGAGGCGTTGAGCCAGGGTATGGGTTGCCCTCAGCGACCGCTAGCCCGTTCGGCCCACCGGGAAGGCCATACCCGGCGACGGTCGTCTCCACCGTTGTCTGCACGGGACGATCGAACGCCAACGCGCCGCGATAGCGAATCGTGGACGCCGATACATGACACACGAAGGCGCGAACGACGCGACTGCGAATCAGAAGGCGCCCCTCGTCTGTGACCAGGTGGACGTCCACGTGGGTCCCTGGCAGCAGCCGCATTTCGCCTTCCGCCAGCAATCCAGACCCCGAGATATCGATAACGCCAAGCTGACGACCCGCTCGCAGCCGTATCTGAGAGAGCGGCTCGTCGGCGGCGACGAGCCGCCGGGCCGTCCGCCGGCGTTCGACGACACCCTCACTGCGCAGCAAGCCAGTCTCCCGTCCGCGGGTCGTACCGCAGTACGCGTGTGCGCCCGGTGGCTCCGAGCACTCGCACAGCCCACTGCGATCCACGCCGGTCGCTGACGTAAATCGTTCCGGACGTCGCCGTGCCGAGCGGCGTAAATGTGAGGATGTTCGTCTGGCCAAGCTGCACGGCGCTCGTGGCTGGCGACTGTGGGGAAAGCCCGATGTCCACACCTGGAAACTGCTCGAACAAGCTCGCCGCCGGCTCCGACGGCCGATCGACACCTGCCTCGATGTCGGCGGTGCGAATGCCGTTGCCATTGCCGTCCTGAAACACGGCAAAGGTGAAACCGCGGGACTCCTGAGTAAACCGCAGACCGATGGCGCTGCTCCGTGCCACCGCCTGCGTTCGTGCCAGCGCCATTCGGCCGGCAAGATATCGGGCCGCAGCGTACCCGCGCGAATGGTCGGCCGATGAGAGAACATGCGCGGCGGCGGCGCCGCCAAGGACTGCGATCACACCGGTTACAGCGACGAGCTCGATCACGGTGTAGCCGGCGGAGCACGGAAACCGCCGGCGCCATCGGCGCCCGCGGTCTCCGTGTGCCCGCCGCGCTATTCGGATTTCGCCGCCGTGACGGTAATCAGCGGCTTCATCTTTAAAAAGCTTTTCTCGCCGATGCCGCGCACGTTCATCAGGTCCTCGACCTTCTTGAACCCGCCGTTCTTCTGCCGGTACTCGAGAATGCGCTCGGCGGTGGCCTTGCCTATTCCGGGCAGCGTCTCGAGCTGTGCAACCGTTGCCGTGTTCAGGTTGATCGGCCCCGCAGCCGCCGGCGCGGCCGCCCTGGCCGCGGGACGGGCTGCTTCCTGTGCCGAGAGACCCGCGGTGATCAGGCCAAGAACCAGAACGGTCGCTGTCATCATCCGAATCATGTGTTGCCTCCTGTCCGCACCTGGCAGGCCTCGCCCGGCGAGGCGGAAACGTGCGGAGCTGAAAGGAACGGTTCGCGTCGACCTGCCACATGGTTCCCCTGCGCGAAAGTTCCCGACGAGCACGATGGGTGAGCCGGGCACTCGTTGAACCAAGACGCACCCGCCGGGACGCCAGGCT
>DASTBV010000068.1:0-30712 GCA_035711805.1 Vicinamibacterales bacterium | reverse complement strand
CCCTCGCGTACCGCGAAATGCGACGTCTCCCCCAGCTTTGTTGTCAGGTCGCGCAAGTACTGGTGAAAGAACGTGGCCAGCACGGTCCGCCCGTAGCGCCGCGACAGCCGCCAGGCGGTGGGTCCGAGCACGTAGGCGTTGCTGCCCTTCGGATTGGCCAGGAACCGCCGTTGACGAAGCGTGTTCGCCAGACGGAACACGCTGCTGCGATCGATCCCGATCAAATCCGTGAGCTGCTTCAGCGGCATCGGCTCGGCAGACGCGGCCACCGCTTCGAGAATGGCTAAACCGCGGTCGAGGCTTTGGATCGGCGGCGTATCGTGTGTCGGTTTGTCGCGCATGGTCGGCAACAGCGCCGGTCAAAGAATACCACTCCCTTCGATCCACTTGTCGCACGGCCCCGGCCCGAGGCAACTCGGGCCGGGTATGTCATAGATACTCCTCGACTGGGTCCAGTACAGGACCTAGAAGCGCAGCGTGCTGTTGAAGGTGATGAACCGCATGACTGTGTTGTTCACCTGGCGGACCTGCCCGAAGTTCGTGCTTGTCGGGTTCAAGTCCGGATTCTGGTAGTGCTGCCGGTTGAGGAGGTTCTGGATGTCCACGCGGAACTGGAACGTCCGCGGGCCGGGGAGATCAAACGTCCGGGTGATGCCCATATTGATCATTGACAGGCTTTGCCCGCGAACCCCGTCGACCCGGAACGGGAACACGCGCTTCTGGAAGCCCGCCGGCTGATCGGCGGTGGCGCGCACGAACCCGGCGTCGATGTTGAACCACGTCTTCGTCGGATCGAATGTGCCATCGGGCTGAAGTGCGATCTCGGGCTTGTCCTTCTTGATGTCGTCCAGATTGCCGTTGAAGAAGATGTTGCCCCAGTTGAGCAGCGCGCCCGGCTGGTACTCGTAGGTGCCGCTCACGCTCCATCCGCGAGCGATATGCGAGAGCACTCCGCCTTCTTCGAGAAAGGCCCTGCCAGGACCAAAGGGCAGTTCGTACAGACCGACGCCGGTCAACCGCCACGGCCGGCCGTTGTTGTTGGTCTGCCAGAGCGTCGGCTCGCGGTCGTATTCCTCCACCGTCCGGTTCTCCGTCACCCGGTTCGTCGAGAACGCGAAATGCCCGGTCAGGCCCTTGGAGTAGCGCTGCGTCAGCACAGCCTCGAACGTGTGCGCTTTGATCACGCCCAGCGGCTGGTCCAGGTAGGTGAGGTTGTTCATGTGTGGAAACGCCCGCAGGAGGCGGTGGCGCTGGATCGTCGGGGACGTGAACGTCGTCGAACCCAGCATCCGCTGGTAGAGCTGCGGGTTCGTCGTCTGGAACGACGCGAAATTGTTGATGAAGAAAGGATTCGGCACATTCGCCGTCAGGAACTCATTCGCCGACGTATCCCGGAAGTTCGAGCTGTTCCAGTACTGTTCGGGCAGATAGTCCTGGCGGATCGTGACTGACTGCCGATCGGCGTACGACCCCGAGTAGGCAAGCTCCAGCGCCGTCCGGCTGGCAATTTCGCGCTGCCAGGACAGGCGCCATCGCTGCACTCGCGCGTGCGTCCGGTTGGGATTCTCCGCGGAGAATCCGCGGCCGAGCATCGTGTCGAGGCCCAGAGCATTCCCAAGCACGGCTTCGTAGCGGCTGCCGGTGGCCCGCACCGGGAACGGATCGACCAATGGCAGAACGCCAGCCCGCGGATTGCCGAGCAGGAAGGTCCTGCCAAAGTCGTTGCTGAGGGGGTTCGTCGTCGTGATGTCGAACCCCTCCTGGTCCGGAGTCCAGTCGCGGGCGTTGAGGGTGTCGTAGTACATACCGTAACCGCCCTTGACCGCCATTCTTTCGCCGAGCCGGTAGCCAAACGAGAAACGCGGCATCCACAGCGCCTCCGGTTTCCACGACCGGGAGTCGTATCCCTCGGCGCCCGCGTAGACGGCGCCGCCCTGAACGTTGAACTGGCTGGCTGGCATGCCGGGAACAGGGTTGGCGGCGTATGCGGCCTCCGCGATGGAGGCGATCGATACGGCAGCCTCCGGATCGAACCAGAGCAGCGAGCGATCTTTCACCTCCTTGATGCCATTCTCGTACTCGAACCGCAGCCCGAGGTTGAGGGTGAGATTCCGGCCGACACGCCAGGTGTCCTGCACGAACGTTCCGAAGTAGTTATTGCGCACGTCGAAACCGTTGTTGTCCGCGATCGACACTGAAGTCGGCATGCCGAGCATTAATGCAGCCAGACTCAGCCCGATTTGTTGCGCCGGGAAGACGTTCGTGGTGTCGGCTGCGCGCGTATATGTGTTGTCGTAGACAAACGTCCCCATGTTGCCGGCGCCGTCCCGGCTGGTGCGCTGAGCCCACTGAATATCCACGCCACCACGCCAGGTGTGCGAGCCGCGGGTGCTCGTGAGGTTCGACTGCCCCTGGTATGTGGTGACCCAGATACCTCCGTCGACCACGCCACCGAAGTCTTGGTACTGAGGGACGCCAAATGGGGCCGCAAAGTCCACCTGGGGCAGGATGCACTCGAGGCGCGCCTCGCAGTACTCGTCCAGGTACCCGGGCAGACCGACCGACGTCGGCGTGTAGTTGACCAGGTTCTTGCGCGTGTCGCGCTGGTACGCACGGTTGCCGGAAATCTGGGTGTCGAGCAGCGTCGAGGCGCTCATGACCTTCGTCCACGTGCCGGTCACCGACCAGCTGTAACGGGCACGCGCCACGTCGTGCAGCCCTCGGAATTGCGGATCGGGCGAGTCATACGTCCAGTCGACCAGCGACGACTCGAGGAATCTGTTGCCGTTGGCGCGAACGAAGAAGCGGGAACCCTCCGAGCGGTTGTAGTCGATGCGGAGGCTCCCCTGTGTGTTGTGCGGCTGGTCCGGTTCCGCCGCGCGGAAGTAGTTGTTCACCGGCTGCTGCGTGGCCGACAGAAAATTCTGGTTCGGCGCCGGCACCATCGCCTGGTACAGCCCGAACGCTGGGTTCTTATACGTCCCGTCCGGGTTCATGAACCGGTCCCTCGGGATGATGTTCCCCGGGAACGGATCACGAATGACGCGTCCGGGACGAAGCGGATCGGGGCGCGTCGTCAACGGGTCGTAAATCTGGTACTGGTGGTGTCCTGGGGGTGTGGTGGCCCCAGCACCTGAGGGCAACAGGAGCAGATCGGAGAAATCGCCGTCGAGATGCTTCCGGTTGGCCGGCACGGTGGAGGTGCCCGCGAGACGCCCCGGCGCCGAGTCGTTCGATTTCGAGTAGTTGGCGAAGAAGAACAGCTTGCCGCGGCCGTCGACGACCTTCGGAATGCTGAGAGGACCCCCGAGCGTAAAGGCGGCGATGTGTGAGCGGCCCGAACGCCACGCGTCTTCCTGCCGCGGATCCTGCGCGAAGGTGACCTTCTGCGACAGGCTGGGCGAGTTCAACTGGTTGTTCCAGTGGGTGTAATTGCCGGAGCCGCGCAGCGAGTTCGTGCCGCTGCGGGTCATCATCGACACCGTGAGCCCGGTGCCGTGCCCCTGAGAGGCGTCGAAGTTCGACGTCTCGATGCGAACCTCCTCAATCTGGTCGGCGTTGGGCGAGCTCGCAATGCGGCGGCCGAACCCGTTGTTCATGGCACCATCGATCGTGTAGAGGTTGCCGGTATTGCGGTTGTCGAAACCACTGCCCGTGCCGACCTGGCCGCCGGCGGCGCTTGTCGTCCCTTCCATGTACCCCTGGAAGATGTTCTGCACCTCGGCTTCCGCCGGGGCGACGCCGGGCGTGAAGCGCGACAGCATGATCGGCATGTTGGAGAACATCGGGAGCGCCTCGACCAGACGGCGATCGAAGTTCTGGCCGGAGGATACGGTGGTGGTGTCGATCAACGGGGCCTCAGCCGTGACCGTGATCTCCTCGCTGATCTGACCGACGTCAAGCTTCAACGACAGACTCAGGGTTTGTCCGACGGCGAGTGAAATACCGGTCTGGGTCAGGGGCCTGAAGCCCTGCAGCTCGACGCGAACGGCGTAGGTGCCGGGATTGAGCAGCAGGGCTTCGAAATAGCCGCTGTTGTTGGTGACCAGCTGCTGCGTCTGGCTCGTGTTGGTGTTCGTAATTCTGACCGTTGCGCCGGGAACGACGCCGTTCTGGTCCTGGACGACCCCGTTGATGTTGCCCCGGGTCTCCTGGGCTGCCGCGGGCAGCGCCGCCAGCACGCACGCCAAGAGCCCGATCGATAAACGCCTCCCCATTGGAACCACCTCCTGCTTCGAGCGACAGACACACCCCGCCGTGGACGCGGTGCACTATACGCAACGGCCGTTTCATTTGCGAGCGAAATTTTCCAGGGCTCGTGGCCGGCAATTACTCAGGCCGCGGAGGCACGGACGGACAAAGATTGTGATTACGGTCAGTCGCGAGGCTTATATATCTTCTGAAAGTCATTCCGCGTATTGGTGACGACGAACGAACCGTCCGATGCGGCGGCGATCTTGATTAGATACGCAGGCGTGTGTGCCGCTGCGCCGCCGCCAGGAGGGGCTCCCCTGCCCCCACCCTGACGTCCTGCGGCAGGCGTGGCCGTCAGGACGGTTGCGAGCGTGGCGTTATCGTCGATGTTGGCAACGAACGTCGCCGGCGCGTTGTCGAGACCGGTATTGTGCGACCAGTGCAACTGCCACAGGTCCTCGAGTCCCGGCGATTCGTGCAGCACGCGGAACGCCTGTGGCGCACCACCTTTGCGCGTGCCGTTGTTCATCACCGCCACGCGTGGCTGCAGCGCGTGGACGAGAGCCGGCGAGCCGGATCGCTCCAGGCCATGATGCGACGTCAGATACACATCCACGGTCCCGAGCCGGTTCGTCGGGCACATCAGGTCGAGTTCCCCATTCCAGGTCAGATCGCCGAGATTGACCGTCCGGAAGCGGCCGTACGCCATCACGAACCCGGCCGACTCCCCGTTGTCGGCGTCGATATAGGCGCTTTCGTCCATCTGGCGCGCTGCGGCGCACGCGGGGTTGGAGCGCCCTCCGCCACGCAGGTTTGCGCGGAGGTACTGGTTCGCCGACGCCACCGTCGTGATGTCCAGCCCGTTCATCCGGACCTTGTCGCCCGGCTTGACGATCGTCCGCTTCCCGCGGCTGAGATCCTCGTACGACATGAGGAACGCCGCCGAGACGATGCGATCGTTCTTGTGCGGAGCGCCGTGATCGTAGAAATGCGCGATCGGAACCTGCTTCGCCAGCGCCGGAAGCGAGCCGACGTGGTCGCCATGGTAATGCGTGCTCCACAGGTGATCGATCTGCCGGACGCCGGCAGTTTTCAGCGTTTCGACAATCCGCGAGAGGTCGCGATCCCCGGCGTTGCCGGTGTCCACCAGCAATGACTCTCCCGTCGGGCCGACATACAGCGTCGACTGCCCGCCTTCCGTGTCGATGAAGTAGATGTCGAGCGTGGTGGCCGGCTTCTGGGACAGCAGGCCCGCCATCCCGGCGATCAGACACAGGGCGATGAGCAGCGGGAACACACGGGCAGAGGGCATACAGGTGAACTCCAATGGCCGTTGCCGGCTGGACGCAGCGAATGATACACGGGACGCAAAGAAGTGTGTTTACGTTGCTGTGCGTATTGTGCACAATTCGTTGCAATGAATCGACGCACCTTTCTCAAAGCCACGGCCGCGGCGTCGGCCGCCGCGCTCGTGCGGCCGTCACTCGGCGAGGCGGCGCTGCCGCAGGCGAAGATCACGCGGATCCGCTTCTACGAAGCGCCGAGCGTCATGCCGCTGCAGATCCCGCTGCTGCAAAGCAACATGGTGGTCACCATCGAGACCGACGCCAATATCACCGGGATCGGCGAAGGCGGGACGCGCGACACGCTGGAGCCGTGCGCCGGCAGGCTCATCGGAAAGAATCCGTTCCACATCGAGCGTCTGTGGCAGGACATGTATCGCGCCTTCCACTATCCGCCCGGACGCGAACGCCTTCATGCCATCGGGGCGCTCGATCTGGCGCTGTGGGATCTGAAAGGCAAAGCGCTGGGCGTGCCGGTGTACGAGCTCCTCGGCGGAATGAACCGCAACTATCTGGAGTGCTACACGACCACCTTCCGCGGCGCCGGCAACACGCTGCGCGATCGTGCCGCGGCGTGCATGCAGGCCGGCTGGCGGCTGTTCCGGTTCGATGCGGCGAGCCTGCCGCCCGGAACGTCGAGTTACGACGCCCGCGAGCGGATGCGGCAGGTGCAGGCGGACTGCCGCGCCGCGCGCGAAGGCGTCGGGCCGGGCGGGAACTTCATGGTCGACTTCCACCAGCGCTTTACCTTCGCGGACGCCCTCCGCGGCTGCAGGATGATCGAAGAGTTCGATCCATATCTCGTCGAGGATCCGGTCCAGACCGACTCGTTCCTGCAGGACATCCCAAAATTGCGCAGCATGACCAGCGTCCCGCTGGCGGCCGGCGAAGAATGGGGCGCGCGGTGGGACTTCCACAAGCTGGTGGAAAACCACGACCTCGATTTCGTCCGCTGCTCGCTGCCGAACGTCGGCGGCATCACCGAGATGATCCGCGTCTGCGCCCTGTGCGAGACGCACGACATCGGCATCGTTCCGCACTTCACCGGCCCGATCGCCACCGCCGCGCAGATCCACGCGCTTGGCCCGTACCCGCAGTCGGTCGTGTTCGAATACAACTACGGCACGCAGCCGATCGCCTACCTGAACGAGTTCCTGACGTTCAAAGAGGGCAAGCTGTATGCGAACGACCGTCCGGGTCTCGGGGTCACGGTGAACATGGACCGTGTGAAGCTGCTCGGCAGCATCACCGAGCCGGGGCCCAATCGGCCGACGTACTACCGGCCCGACGGCTCGCAGATCACGTGGTAGCGCGGCTGCCGGGCCGGTCACGCGTCAGCGTGCTGTGGCTGGCGCTGGCAGCCGCCTGCAATACGGCGACACCTCCCGACGCTGCGCCACCGAGCGCCGCGCGTGGGGCGCGCGAGCCGATCCAGGCCAGCGTCATCGTCGGCTCCGAGGGCAAGGGCATGTTCACCGGCGCGGGAATCCCACCGGACAACATGCCGATCTACGCGGCCAGGGATGGGGCAACGCCGGCGGGAGTGCAGCCGCTGCCGATCGATATCTTTACGACCACGGATTTCTACAAGGACCGCGCCCTGTGGACCGACCGCCGCTATTACCGGTGCAACTCCCCGGTCGGTCTCGAGCAGATCTGGGGGGCGTACGAAGTTCCCCTCATCGGCGACGATCCGCCGCGAACGGCGGCCTGGGGATTCTGCGATCGCGACTATCCGCGGGAAGAAATCGTCACTCCGTACCCGTTCACCGCGGCCGGCGAGCAGTACGCCGCGCTGCTGAAGGAGGCCCAGCAACGGGGCGGACCGACGGTCTATACGCAGGCCACGCTCCCCGACTGGAGCGGGCGGTACCTGCGGCAGCGGGCAAAGACCGCGACATGGTTCCACGGCGCCGTCCTTCAGGTGCCGACCTACCTGTCTCTCCTCACGCCGGAGTTCCAGAAGCGCTTCGTTCAGCAGATGTATCACTACTCCGGCAGCAACGCGGCGCAGTGGCCGGGCGCGTACTGCTGGCCTGAAGGGTTCATGCGGCGGTTCGCCCAGTACGGCGGCGCACGCGTGAACCTGGCGCTGACCCCGAGGCTCGTGCTCGATATCCGCAACGCCGCGAAAACGCTCGTCTCGCAGATCCACATCGGCCGGGAGTTCAACCAGGACGGTGTCGTGCCGCGGCTCGGGCCCGACGTCCCGCAGTGGCTGGGCGAGACGGTCGGTTTCTGGGACGGTGAGGCGTTGATCACCTGGACGTCGAACATTCAAGGCTGGATCTCGCATGGAGGATTCGAGTTCAGTAATAAGCTCCAATCGATCGAGATCTATACGCCACGCAAGGACGGAAGCCGGGTCATCGGTTTGAAGCAGGAGGTCGTGCTGTACGATCCGGAAGCGTTCGCGCAGCCGCTCCGCATCGTCCAGCACCTCGACAGGCTCGGCGGCCCCGACGCGGACGAACCGTTTCCGATCATGGAGTGCATTCCCCAGAGCTACCCGGTGGACGGCCATGCCACGCCGATGTCGCCGGGGCAGACGTTCGAGTACACGCTCCCCGACATCTTCGGCCGTCCGTGGGCGCAGATCTGGGAGCGCTACCACGAGAAGGGAATGGAGCGGCCCAAGGAAGCACCTGGCCCGTTTGGCCTGTGACGCCCGATTCCTGGAGAACACCATGACGAGGCAGCGCCTCATGAACCGCGTGGCCGCCGCTCTGGCCGCCGCTGCCATCTACGCACCGTCTGCAGGCGTGCGGGCGCACCACTCGTTTGCGATGTACGATCTCAGCAAGACCTACGTGATGACCGGTGTCGTCACACGCATCGATCCCAATCCGAACCACCTGCAGATCTTCTTCGCGCCGCTGAACGAGGCGCGCGATCAGGTGCTGCGCGACGGCAAGGGCGAGCCGATCGTGTGGGCGCTGGAGCTGGCCGCCGCCTCGGTCGTCGCGCGCGACGGTGTGACGGTGAACGGTTTCCCGAGAGGCACGATCATCAGCGTCGGCCTGCACCCGCTGCGCAACGGTTTTCCCGGAGGCGGCCGCGGCGAGAGCGGCCTCTTCAAGTGCCCGAGCGACACACCGCCGGCACCAGGCAAACACTGTGATTCGGTGAAAGGCTCCACATCGCACGGGAAGGGCGTTCTGCCCAAGCCGACGGGCCGCGCGCCGATGCCGGCGTCACGATAGCACCGGGCACGGTTCACAAATCAGTGGGAGACATGTTTCAGAACTACATTGGCGGCGACTGGGTGGACGGCGGCCGGACCCAGGACAACATCAACCCTTCGGATACGGGCGACATCATCGGCCAGTATGCGGTCGCCAATCAGGACCAGGCGACCACCGCGATCGGCGCCGCAGCGGCGGCGTTCGGTGCCTGGTCTTCGACCACCCCGCAGCAGCGCGCTGACGCCCTCGATCGCATCGGCGCGGAGATCCTGGCGCGGCAGGCCGAACTTGGCGACCTGCTGGCGCGTGAAGAGGGCAAGACGACGCCGGAGGCGCGCGGCGAAGTCGGGCGCGCCGGTCAGATCTTCAAGTTCTTCGCCGGCGAGGCGCTGCGGACCGCCGGCGAGCTGATCCCCTCGGTGCGTCCCGGCGTCACGGTGGACGTCACGCGCGAGCCGATCGGCGTGGTCGCGCTCATCACGCCCTGGAATTTTCCGATCGCGATTCCATCCTGGAAGATCGCCCCCGCCCTCGCCTACGGGAACACGGTCGTGTTCAAGCCGGCGGATCCGACACCGGGCTGTGCCTGGGCGCTGGCGGAGATCATCAGCCGCGCAGGCCTGCCCGCCGGCGCGTTCAACCTCGTCATGGGACGCGGGTCGGAGATCGGGCCTGTACTCGTCAACGATCGCCGTGTCGCCGGGGTCAGCTTTACGGGGTCGATTGCAACCGGCCACTCGATCGCGCAGGCATGTTCGGCGCGCCTGGCGAAGTGTCAGCTCGAGATGGGCGGCAAGAACCCGCTCGTCGTCGTGGACGACGCCGACGTCGAACTCGCAGCGAATGTCGCGGTTCAGGGCGCGTTCTACTCTGCCGGCCAACGTTGCACCGCGTCATCACGATTGATTGTCACGGAAGGGATTCACGACCGGTTCGTGGACGCCGTCGTCGCGCGGATGACGCGCCTCAAGATCGATGATGCGCGACAGGAAGGGACCGACATCGGGCCGGTCATTCACGACGGGCAGCTCGCACAGAACCTGGACTACATCGAGATCGGCAGGAACGAGGGCGCGCACCTGGTTCGCGGCGGCGAGCGCCTCGAGCGGCGCACGCCGGGTTTCTACATGGCGCCGGCGCTCTTCACCGAAGCGTCAAACAGCATGCGCACGTCCCGCGAGGAGATCTTCGGACCAGTCGCCAGCGTTATCCGCGTGCGTGACTACGAGGAAGCGCTCGCGGTTGCGAACGACACGCCGATGGGACTGGTAGCCGGCATCGCCACGTCCTCACTCAAGTACGCGGCGCACTTCAAACGCCACGCGGACGCGGGAATGGTGATGGTGAACCTGCCCACCGCCGGGGTCGACTTTCACGTGCCGTTCGGCGGGCGCAAGGCCTCGAGCTACGGACCGCGTGAGCAGGGCCGTTACGCGGCGGAGTTCTATACGACCGTCAAGACCGCCTACACCTTCGCCGGATAGGTGGTAACCCGCTTCCTCTACGGCCGGCACTCGAAGCTGCTCGCGTCCTCCGGATTCCCCTGACCCTTGTAGTGTGCGTGCAGCGGGTAGGCACACAGCGGACGGCTGCGGCCGGGGAACGCGGCGCCTGTGGCGGTGAGGCTCGTGGGTGCGACGCCCTGCTCCACCCAGCGCACCATCGCATCGAGCGCGTCGAATCGGTCGAGCGACGGCCCGCCGCCGCAGTGCCCCGCACCGGGCACGAGGAAGAGCCGGCTGAAGTCGCGCGCGCGATCGGCGCCGCCGTTGGCCTGCGTCATCCGGTTGTAGTAGTCCACGGTGTCGAGTGCCGAGAACCAGGGGTCGCTCACGCCGTGCCAGAACAGGAGCTTGCCGCCGCGGCCGGCGAACGTGTTCAGGTTCGTCCACCGCGCGCTGGTCGACAGCGGCTCGCCGGGATCGTTCTGCACCCGCTCGACGGCGGCATCGACATCCATGCCGATGGAGCTGGCGGCGCCGCCGAGCACCTGCCCGCCATGCAGCAGGCCAGGGATGCCCTGCGTGGACGCGAGTCCGGTGTCCCACGCGAAGCCTGGATACACCTGCCGCCCCCTGGAGTCCTTCGGTCCCGCAAACGCCTTTTCGAGCGCTGCGGCCTGCTGCGGCGACAGACAGCTATCGCTCGAACCACTTGCGCACACCAGCTTCTTCGGGTCGAAGCGGCAGGCGTCGACGTTGAAGACCATGCGGTCCGCCAGGCCGTCGTTGGCGTCACATGCCGCCACGATGCCGTTGATAACCGCCTGCTTCTGCGGCTCCGTCAAGGCGTCGCGCGTAATCGGCTGCCCCTGGGCGTTCTTCGGCGCGACCTCGTTGAGCGTCGTCGCCACCCAGCGATCGCCGATGCCCGAGTAGCTAGTGCGCATCGCGGGCGCGCCGGCAATGACACCGTCGAAGAGGAGCGGGTAGCGCTGCGTCATCAGCATCGCCTCGCGTCCCCCCGTGGAACAGCCGGCGAAATACGACTTTTCAGGCGGGGTCCCGTAATGCCTCGCAATGAGGCGCTTCGCGAGCTCCGCGACGCGGCCGATCGCGGCATACGCAAAATCAAGACTTGCCTGCTGGTCCTGCTGAAAGGTGCCGTCGAAGCCGCCCTTTCCTGTATGCCCGGTGTCGGTGCTGACGACGGCAAAGCCGCGCGCGAGCGCGGAGCGATCGCCGGCCGCCGACGTGCCGAGCGGGTTCTGCACCGAACCGTTCAGGCCGCCGCCGCCCTGCATCAGAAACCGTCCGTTCCAGGTCTCCGGCAGCGCGAGCGCGAACCCAATGCCGTACGTCGTTCCCGCCGGCACGCCCGTGCGTCGGTCGATGACACCGTCAACGCGGCAGTAGGCCGGCAGATTGGTCACTGCAGAGGCGGCACCCCCGGCGCGGCCACCTGGCAGCGGTGCGCCCGCGGCAAACCACTGCGTCTTCGTCACGGTGAGCGCCACGCCATCGAGCTGGAGCTTCTGCAGCGCCTCGCACGCTGCCGGGGTGGTCCGCGACGACTGCGCGAACACAGGCGGAGCGGAGAGCAGCACGACACTGAGTGCGAACACGGATGCGCGCATCATGGCTCCTCGTTGCGAACTCGAACGGCGGAATGGTAATGCAGGCGCCTGACCCTGTCACGGCACATCACGCCGCCGGGCTATCGCGACTTTCCGGCAGCCGTCGGCCGTGACCGTCAAATTTCCAGCAAAACGCCTCTCTTCTCGTTCGTGTCAGATGAAGTCGGTCCGTACAATCCCCGAGACTGGAACGCGGATTAGGGGGGCGCGTGATGCGGACACGTGTAATGTTGACAACGGGCGGAGTCGCGGCGTTCGCCGTCTTCCTGACGATGCTCGGAGCCGCGTTTCCCGCTGGAGCCCAGTGGGTGACGCATCGCACGCCCGATATTCCGCGGACCCCCGCGGGGAGAGTCGATCTCACCGCGCCCACACCTCGCATGGCGGACGGCAAACCTGATCTCTCGGGAATGTGGATAACCGCGGCGGGCAACCGGGCGCCATGCGGACAAGGCCTCGTCCCGTGCGGTATCGAGCTGCCGGTCTCGCGCGAATTCGGGAACATGGGCGCCAGCCTTCCTGGCGGGCTGCCGTACCAACCGTGGGCGGCGGAAGCGGTCAAGAAGAACATGGCCGAGAACGCCAGGAACGATCCGCACGGACTGTGTTTACCGGACACCTTCCTTCGGGCCTACGGCATGCCGCACATTGTCAAAATCGTACAGACGCCGCGGCTCATCGTCGGCCTGCTGGAATACAACGCCAACTACCGGCAGATCTTCCTCGACGGCCGGGCGCTGCCCGAAGATCCGAACCCGGCATGGAATGGGTACTCTGTCGGCCGGTGGGAAGGCGACATGCTTGTCGTCGACTCGATCGGGTTCCGCGACGACTTGTGGCTTGATGTACGCGGCAGCCCGCTGACGAACGCCGGCAAGGTCCGCGAGCGCATCACCAGGCCAGATTTCGGCCATTTGAACGTCGAAGTTGCCGTCGACGATCCGAAAACGTACACACGGCCGTGGACAGTCACTCTGCGGCAGCAGATCCTGGTCGATACGGAAATCATCGACGAAATCTGCCTCGAGAACGAGAAGTTCATGCGGCGCACCCGAGGAACACCCTGAAGCGGCGGAGTTCTCTACCGCGATGTGCCGCTCACTTCCGCGCGAGCGGCGGCGGGATCTCGCACGGCCGCGGACTCCACTTCGACGTGTCGCTTTCCTTCTTGAACTGCGAGCTGATCACGAACTCCTGCGTCAGGTACTCGGGATCCTCGACGACAGTGGTCACGATCAACCAGGTTCCGTCGTTGTCCGGGAGTGTGAAGCTGTCGAAAAACTCCTTGACGGTGGTGCGCTCGCTGTATGGCACGCCGTTCGGACGCAGGTACCCCGCCGTCAGATTCGTCGTCACCACCTCGAGCGATCCACCTCGCGCGGCGCCTCCGCGCCCGAAGATCCCACGGTTCTGCGGCTGCCGGAACCACCTTGCCACGGAGTGACCCTGGAGAGATGGCGTGCCAGGCGTCGGCGGTGCGCCAAACTGCAAGCGTCGTGTCTGGGTGCCGGCATCGAACTCCAGTCGCAGAGTGTTGTCGTTTTCCCACTGGATCCGGATCCGCGTCGGTTGCCGAATCAGCCCCGGCGGGCCGAACGCCTTGCACATCGCGCCGCGGGCACGGTCGGCCGCGAGGTCCCACCCGTCAGCCGCCTTGCGCCCCGCCGGATTCAGCGGAACGCTTGCCGTATCCCCCTTCGGCGGCGTGACCATCCGCCAGCGCCAGTCCTCGGTGATGACCGAGACCCACTGGCCCGTCAGGTCGAGGAACGCGCCCGTCCGGGCACTGGCGGCAGCGCCGGGTCCGGCGCCGCGCCCCTGCTGCGCCGGCGCCTCCTCGCTCGTAATCGCCAGCGCGGCAGCCACCACGATCAACGCGATCCCGCATCGGCACATCGGCGCAGCGCTCACTTGCCGCTCCCGCTCACGTCCCGATAGATGGCTTCCACGAACATGTCGCTCGTCCAGTCAGCGGCGGCTCCATAGAGACCGTCGTAATCGGAGGTCGGCTTCGCGCGCCTGACCTCCTCGAGCGAAAGGCCCTTGGCAGCCAGAGCGCGCACGCGGTCGCGGACGATCGTCACCATGTCGCGGTAGTTGGCGACGTCGGTTTCGTCGCTCAACCGGCCACGGCCTGGAATCACCACCGTTCCCCCTTCCTGGTGCGCGCCGGCGACCGCGATGTCGAGCACGCGGTTGAGGCCCTCGATGATGCCGTCGATGCCGCCCCCGCGCGTCGGATCGAAGCGCGGGTACCCGGCGGCGTCGAAAATGGCTCCTGTGCTGACGACGTCAGAGCGGCGGAAGAACACGATCGTGTCGCCATCGCTGTGCGCCGCGGGAACGTGAAACAACTGCACCGCCTCCCCATTCGAATAGAGCGACCACTCGGCGACGAAATAGGTGTCGGTGGGCCAGGATTCGGAAGGGACCTTCCCGACGGTCATGCGGTTCAGCACGTTGATGTGCGCGATGATCGACGAGCGGGCGTCGATCCCGCGCGGATCGATGGAATCGATGACTCGGATGTAGCGACCCGCCTTCGCCAGGTTCGCGGCGCCCCCGGCCTGCTGATCGCCACCGCTGGTGAGCACGATGTGCCGAATCGGACGCGGACTGAGAGTCGCAACCAACTCGAGTACTCTGGCGCTCATCGCGGCTCGTTGCGTGTCGACCAGCAGCGGCCCTTCCGGTCCGACCTGCACGGTCGTGTTGCCGGCCGGAGACGCCAGGAGGAACACATTTCCTTGCACAGGGAGCACGTGGAGATCTCCCTGCGCGCGCAGAAACACCGAACCACGCAGCGCGAGCGCGATCAGGCCGCCGATCAGATAACGCCGCGCCATACGGCTCCTCATCGGGCCGTACCACCCATCCGCGCCAGGTACTCCGGGTACATCGTCGCGGCGCCGCCTCGCGCCGCGTCGACAGGCAGACCGTGCCTGACGGCGAATTCGGTCAGGTAGGGGTTCGCGCCCGGCAGGTGGTGCGGAATCTCGTCCCGCGCGCGCTCGATCTCGACCGTCGGGATGCAGGAAAACGGACTGAGCTGGAAACCGGGATCGGCCACCCAGTTGGACGTGCGCACGAACGGCTCGGTGAGATACACCGGATCCTTCACGACGGTGACGAGCGTCAGGTAATTGCCATGTCTGATGAAGTACTCGACCAACGTTGCCTTCTCGCTGCGCGGTACGCCATTGCGGCGCAGCCATCCTTCTTTGAGGTGGGTGGTCGTGACTTTGAGCATGTCCCCCTCCCACTCGCCGGTCGAGAAGCCCTGCCAGGTGTGTTGCGCGTAAGCGGAAGGACGAGGCCGTCCGTCCATATAGATAGTCCGGTGCGGCAACATCCACATCAGCGTCGTGTGCCAGGAGATCACGTCCTGCGACACCGGATCCACCGTGCTGGAGATGCGCATGCTTGCCGGGCCGCGTGGCCCGTAGTCCGCCGGGTGCGGCTCACATTGCCGCTCCGGCATGGTCCACTTCGCCGCGTCCCAGGAGTCGGCACGGAGACGTGCCGCGTCATTGATCGGCAGTCCAAGGTAGTCGCCGATGTCCGGTCCGGCACCACGTTCGGGCAGATCCTCGTGGAACCGCTGCGCCCATCCACCCGAGAGATCGACGTGTGCGAACGCCGACACGACCAGCAGCGCCAACATGCCGATGCCCACGGCGATCGCGTGAAGGAAACGCATGCGGACCTCGCCTACTTTGCCAGCGGGTCAGGCCGAAGCTGAAATTTCACGACGGCGCTGCGGGTGCCCAGACCGCCTTCCATGTGCCAGACGGCATTGGGACCGTAGTCCGCATATATCGCCCGCCCCTTCCAGCCCGCGTTCGGGTCGTCGATGCGGCCATCCATGCCGCGCGAGAAGAAGCCTAACGGGTACGGGACGCGGAGCACCAGCCATGTCCCGTCCGGCTGCAGCGCGAGCAGCGAATCGGAGTTCGTCCCATTCGCGAACGGCACGTTGTTGCCGAGGCCGAACGTGTTGAAGCGGTCCACGAAGTTGTAGTACTGGAAGTCCACGGCCACGTCGCCGCGTACGCCCCTGAATCGAGGTCCGGGCACCGGGTGAAGGGTCCAGCCTTCGCGGCAGTGCTGACCGCTCGTCGCCGCAGGCCCCTGTAGTGGTCCCTTGCACCTGCGTCGGTCGAAGCTTGCCAGGTGGCCGCTGCTCGCCAGCGCTGTCCAAATCACGCCGTTGGAATCGACATCGATGCCGCGCGGCGTGTAGCCGACGGTGCCCGCGGCCGGATCGAACGGCGGCTCGTACGCCTCCCCCACACACGTCTTCGGATCGATGCGGATGATCTTGCCCGGCATCGGACCGGGGGCAGCGCCCCACACGCTGCCGTCGCTCGGATGCGGAATGACGCTGTAGATGACGTTGACGGCGATCTGCCGATCGACGGCCGGATCGACCTTGCCGTCCTGATTCAGGTCGTGATATCCGCGACACCAGCCCTGCGCCTTCGCCTCGTCGCCCGTCTCGCGGAGGATCCGTGTGTTGATCCACCCGATCGCGCCGCTGAAGACGCCGTTCCCGTACAACGTCTCGTCCTCGTCGGCGGCGAACTGGACGTGATGGGTGTCGAAACAGATGTTGACCTGCTTGAACTGGCGGGTTTTGGGGTCGAAGTACTGCACCTGGCGGAAGCTGCTTTTTTGCGGCGCCAGCGCCGCCGACGGATGCGTCGCGCAGAAGGCCGGCTGGTCTTCGGGCCGCCGGAAGCGCGACGACATCCACACACGGCCCTCACGGTCCATCGCGGCGTGGTTGGTGATCGCGGGGTCGTACCAGTACAGCTTGTCGCCCCAATATGGCGACGGCACGGGCATCCGTTGCGACTTGCCGGGCGGAACGGTCGGATCCAGCACCGGGATCCGGAGCTCTTCCGCCGTATGCTCCAGCGGATCGACGATCAGGAAGCCGTCGTTCCCCCAATCGACGCCGTAGATCGGGCCGTACGCGTTGGCCGTCGGATTCCGCTTGTCGGTGGTCAGCTCGTCGTGCGCGAACGTCGCCGCGCCGCCCCAGTCCCACATCGTCAGCACGAGGTTGCGTTCGCGACCCTGCGGCCTCGGCGGCGGCACCGGCGGCACGTCGCCGGCCGCGATCCGATCCGTCCACCGCGCGAACATTCCAAGCCCGCGAGGGCGACCGAGCCCGGACACCATGTTGCTCATGCCCTGCCCATCCTGCCCTACCTGCACCCGCGTGTCCCACGCCGCAACGCTGGTGGCGAACGTCCCGAGCGCTTTCGGAATCTCGCGCGTCGCCTGGTTGCCCATCTGGTGACAGACGTTGCAGTTCGCCTTGATCTGGTTGATCCAGTGATGCTGGGTGCGCATCTCGGGAGCAATGCCGTTGCCGGTCGGGCCGGTTCCCGGGAATTCCTTCTCCGACGGAATATCAATCAGCGAGTACCAATAGTTGGCCGGGTAGATGCGGGCCGCCGCTCGGGCGTCGGGGGCGACGGCGGCGGTCAGTGAGAGCCTGCGGCCCGGTGTCGCGCGAACGGCAGACGAATCAACAAGCCCGTAGCCGCGAACCCAGATGCTGAACGTGGCCTTGGTCGGCAGGTCAGGGAGCAGGTAGCGCCCTCGTTCGTCGGTGACGACGATCTTGCGCAGCTTCGTCGGCGTGTCGTTGGTTTCCGCGATCACCCACACGCCCGCCTCAGGCCCGCGCGCGCTGGTAACCACACCCGCGATGTCGTCGCTATCAATCGCAATCTGATTGGCAGCGCCGCCCTGCTGCTGCGCCGCCGTCAGCCAGACCGACATGCCACCGAGAGCGACCGCGGCGATCAGGATCATCCGTGCCATGGAGCCCTTCCTTTCGGCGCTGGGTCTTACTCGACGAACACGATCTCGCCGAACCGCGACGGAACGTGCGGCCACGACTGGTTGTTCTGGGGATCGGACCAGATGCTCATGCGGCGGTTCGGCTCGACGCCATCCCAGCGATTGAAATTCACTTTCCAGACGGTTCCAGCAGCCGGCGGGCGACGCGACAGCTCCTCGAAATTGGGCCACGGGATCATCGCCTCGAGGCTCCAGCCGCTGTCGGTGTCGGTGCGAACGTTCAGCGATCCACGCAGCGACGTCGCGATCTTCACGCCGGTGGCGTCGAACCGCTTGAACAGCGTGCGGCTGTTGTAATTCAGGTAGTCGTACAGCACGCCGCGCGCATTCATCTCGAAGCCGTAGTAGACGACCTCCTGCTGCGGGTTCGGGTTGATGAATATCTCGACGGCGTCGTCGCGGTAGGTTGGATCGTCGCGCTGCTCGAACTGCGCCGTGATATCCGTGTCGTCGGCATCGAAGCCGACGTACAGAGCCTGCGCGTCCCAGAGGAGGCGCGCGCGGGTCATTTGTTTCGCCCCCGTCTGCGACTCCCACAGGAACTGCAGCGTCACCGCCGGCGCCGCTGCCCATCCCGGCTCGTCGAGCCGGCCGTCAATCGTCGGCGGCGCGGACGTGCGCTTCACCTCGTACCGCGGAAGCGGCGACTGGGCAGTCACCGCTTGAACGGCCAGGACGACGCAGACCCCGCCGAGGATCCTTTTCACCAGACCCGGTTGCGATCAGCGCGAGTGTTTGGCGAAGAACGCGAAGATGTCCGCCTGATGTGACGAGATCACGCTGCCGTGATCACCGCCGGGCACCTCGATGTACTGGTAGTTCATGTTCAGCGCTTTCATCGCGTCGACCCATGCGCGTCCCACCGACGTCGGTACGACGGTGTCCATGTCGCCGTGCACGACCATGATGGGCATCTTCGGAATCTTCGCGAGGCCGTCCTTATCGACGCTGAACGCGGCCGGCGCGATCGCCGCGGCAGCGGCCCACCGCTCCGGATATTTGATCGCGAGGTACAACGTGCCGGCGCCGCCCATCGAATGGCCCATCACGTAGGTGCGATTGTCATCGACGCTGAATTCCTTCCGCACGAGCTCGATCACCTGCAGCGTTTCCTTCTCGCTCAGCTCGCGCAGGTTCGGCGGATCGTTGGCATTGGTGAGACCGCCCCCGCCACGTCGTCCCTGCGGTGCCGCCGCGGTCTGAGTTGGCGCTGCCTGGTTCGGAGCTGCCGGATTGGGCGCGGCCGCGTTCGGCGCCGGGTTCGGGGCGGCGTTCGGTGCTGCATTCGCGGGCGGAGCGCCGCGGCGTCCCTGCGGCGCCGGCGCGCCGAACCAACCGCGCGGGTTGTAGCCCATCGGTGCCAGCAGGATGTAGCCTCCGGCTTCCGCGAGATCGATCGCGTTGGGCCGCATCATCGTCGTATGCGTCCCGCCGAGGCCGTGCAGCGTCACGATCATCGGCGCCTTCTGGTCCTTCCTCACCTTCGATGACACGAACAGCGCGTACGGTATGTCCTCGTTCGTGTCTGCGAAATGGTGCGTTCGGATCTGGACACGTGAATCGACCGGCTGCGGGCCACGCCCGCGTCCGGGCGCCTGGGCCGCAGGGGCGCCAGTCGTGTCCGGCACCGCCGGCTGCTGTGCAGCTGCGACGAACGGATAGACGACTGCGAACTGCATGCAGGCGACGAACGCGCCGACGCGCAGCAGCATGAGAACTGTGGAGCGACGTACCATGGTGGTCTCCTGACTATATGAAAGGCCGACCTAAAGGTCGGCCTCTACCACGCTGATCCCTGATCCCTGATCCCTGATCCTGATCCCTGATCCCTGATCCCGCTCAAACCTCGTCGTACAACACGACCGGGTAGTCCTTGAGCGTCGTCATCGTCCGCTCGACGAGCGGCCAGACACGCTGGTGGCCCGCCGAGGCGATCCACTTCTGACGCAGCTCCTCGCTCTCGAACTCCAGCTCGAAGCGGTAGTTGTGCTGTTTCGGCGCCATGCCCTGGATGAAGCTGCGGCGCTTGAGCATCTTCACGCGGATGTACCCCTCGTGCTTCACCGCCTCGGGCACGAACACGTTGTGGAACGTATCCAGCATCTCTTTCTCGCGCGCGGGAGCGACGTCCATCTCGACGTAGAGGCGGATGTGCTTTGTCTGCGCGCGCGCCGGCCTGGCGAACCGCCCGAAGCCGAGCGCGGAGGCGACCGCGATGACTGCTGACCTCAGGATCCCTCGTCTGTGCACGTGTTTGTTCTCCTAGCCGCGGATTGAGTCCTTCGTCCTTGGTGCTTGGTTCTTCGTCCGTCCTTGGTGCTTGGTTCTTCGTCCGTCCTTGGTCCTTTGTCCGTCCTCGGTCCTTTGTCCGTCCTTGGTCCTTTGTCCGTCCTTGGTCCTTTGTCCGTCCGTGGTCCGCTAAGGACCAAGGACTAAGAACGGACCAAGAACAAAGCGCGGACCAAGAACCAAGCACCAAGGACGAAGGACCATCATTTGCCAGACAGCAGCAGCGTCTTCGCGGCCATGTCCTTCGCCACGCCCATCACGAAGAGCTCCAGCGGCTCGGAGCCGGTGTTGGTGAACTGACTGGACTCGCCGATGCGGATCGGGATCGCATCACCGGTGCGCACGGGCGCCGTCTCCGCGGCCGGGCCCTTCACCGTCAACGTGCCGCTTCCCGCCAGCACGTAATATGCCTCGCCGACGCTCTCGTGCGCCAGTTCCGGCGTCGATCCCCCCGGCGGCACGAGGACGTGATCGACATACGCCCACGTCGTCGAGAACACCGACGGAGCGAGGGCGCGGCGCGACTGGACGGCATTCGCGGCAGGGGCGGCAGGAGCCGCGCCGCGGCCGCGCCCACCCGGCGCCCGGAGCAGCGCCCGATCCAGCCGCAGCGTCATGAAGGTCGGAACCGGGTCGAGCGTCGCGTTGGCGCGCGTGTCGCCGAGATCGAACGCGTCATAGACGCCGGCGATGAGCGAGACGTTCAGATTCATCCACTGCACCGGCGTCGAGCTCGCGTTGTAGATCGCGTGCGAATGCCCGGTGCGGCAGATGACGCCGGCCGGTCCCTTGACGGTGGCCGTGCGGCCATCGATGGTGAACTGCGCTTCGCCGTCCAGGATCACGAACATCTCCTCGACGGTGTTGTGGAAGTGATGGCCGATGCCGGCGCCCGGCGGGATCACGCCGCGATGCAGGAAATTGAACTCCGGCGTTACCGCGCCGCGATTGAGCAGCGCCGTGAACCCCATGCTGCCGGCACCGCCGTGCACCGCCGGCGACATCCGGAATGTCGCGGGGTCGGTGTGAACGATGCGTTTGGCCAGGCCTGTGGCCTGCGCGGTGACCGGCTGCTCCTGCCAGAGAAGGGTGACGGCTCCGCCGAGCAGGGCGGCACACAGGAACGGTCTTATACGTTTCATCTCGATCCTCCGGTGCGTCCTTGAACCGGTTGCCATCCACGACACACCGAGGCGCTGAGGCACCGAGTTTGACCTGGAAACCTCGGTGTCTCGGTGTCTCTGTGTGTCGTCATCAGCGTCAACACGGTACCTACGCGGTTAGTTCATCCCGTCCGGGTGACGGAATCCGCGCACTTTCGTCTGGATGGCCCACGCCGACGACTCGCCCACGATATAGAGCACGTCGTTGTTCGCGCCGCCGAACGTGAGGCTGACCGGATACTGGGGCACCCAGATCGTGCCCGCATACGTGCCGTCGGGAAGAAAGATCTGGACGCCGCTCCTGGTGGCCACATAGTAACGGCCATCGGTGTCCACCGCGGTGCCATCGGCGCCCGAATCGACGCGGTCTGCCGGTTTGGCCGCCTCGAGCACCGCGGGCGTCAGATTCAGCATCGCGAACTGCCGTTTGTTCGACAAGGATCCGTCGCCGGCAACATCGTAGGCCCAGACGAAGTTCTCACCCGGCTGCTGCCACGTGTTGTTCACGTAGAGCGTCCTGCCGTCGGGCGACAGTTCGACGCCATTCGGCATTGCGTATTCGCCGGGACCGATCACCACGCGCGCGGCGCCGTCCGGCGCCACGTAGTACACCTGTTTGCCCGGCTGGCTCTTCGTCGATTCAGGCGTGAACTGCGGGTCGGTGATGTAGAGGCCACCTTTCGCATCCATCACCAGGTCGTTCGGACCGTCGATCGGCTTGCCGTTGACCCTGTCGAGCACGACGCGGACGACGCGCCCGGTCGCAGGATCCACCTCCACAACGCGGTGCCCGAACATGTCGCACACGATCAGGTTGCCGTTCTTTGCGGCGAGCGTCCCGTTCGACTGCATGCCCGCGGACAGCACGCGCCACTTGCCATCGGGGGTCATGACAATCAGCCGGCTTTTTGACGGACTCCCCGTCCAGTCCCCGGCCGCGGGATTGGCGAAGAACATGTCCGAGAAATACAGCTTGCCCTTCAACCACGTCGGCCCTTCGGTGAAGGTGAATCCGTCAGCGAGTTTCTTCGGCTTCGCATCGGGAGCGACAACCTGTTCGTACAGCACCTGCTGCTTGCGCGCGCGCTCGACGTAGTCGGGCCGCACCGGCCAGAAGACGTCGAGCTGGTCCGCGCCGGTCTCGCCCAGCTTCGCCGAATGAACCATTCCGCCGGGCAGGAAGAGCATATGGCCCGCGGTACCGGACGCCGGGAACGTCTTGTCCATGACGCCCTGATCGAGGGAGCCGCGAATGGTGTGCGTCAGTTGATCTTCGGGATGTCGATGCAGCGCGATTTCGGACCCGGGATCCATTCGGATCAGGCTGATTTGCGCGTTCTTGCCCCAGATTAGCCGCGAAAGTCCGGTACTCCGCTTGTACGTCTTTCCGGCGAGCGGATCGACGAGCGGCGTCAACTGAATGTCATTCAGATTCACGACGACACCAGGTGGAATCGACGGCGTCGCGCCCTGGTCCGGAAACGACGGGTTGACGCCGGACACGTTCTGTCCGGCCAGCGCGAGGTGATCGAGCCGCAGCGGCGAGTAGACCTCGAACGCCTTCCACCCGTTGTTGCCCGCCTTCATCGAACGCACGGCGCCTGGCTGCAGATAGAGCACCTGATCCTTCGACAGCTCCATCGCCTTGCCGCCCACGTCGATCGTGGCTGAACCGTCCTGGCCAACGATGATCAGCTCCTCGTTGAGCGTCTGCGGCGGATACGCGGCACCCGGCTGCATCTCGACCCGTTCGAGGAGCGCCCCGCGGCCCCAGCCGAGCGTTGCCGATACGCCTGGCGCGATCGTCACCGTCGCGAGCGTGCTGCGTTCAACCGGCACGCCGGCGGCGAGCGTCATCGGCACGGTGACGCCTGGCACCTCGCGTTCGCGCCCGCCAACCTTGTGCTGATCGATGACCCGTTGGTTGACTTCCCGCCACGCCTCGCCGGATGCCCCTCCCGAACCCCCATCGCTGGAGCAGGCGGCAAGAACGATCGTGAGGGTGGCGAGAGCGGCGCGGACCGGGCGAGATCGGGAAAGATTCATCGAGCGAAATCCTAGCGCAAAAATCGCAACGCGCGTTGCGTAATGCGAAATGTGGTGTGCGTACGGCTATGATACGCGCCTATGTCCCAGAACAGACGCGGGCGCTGGCCGCGCATCGCGGCGGCTGCGGCATTTGTGGCGGGGTCCGCCGCGGTCGCAACCACGGTCGCGCAGTCACGGGCGGACAAATGGTGGCCGGGGTACAGCGGCGGCGCGGACAACTCCCGCTACTTTGCCTCGCGGCAGATCGATAAATCGAACGTCGGCAGGCTGCAGGTCGCCTGGACCTATCCGTTCGGCGATACCGGCAGCGCGCCGATCGTCGTTCGCGGCGTCGTGTACGGGCGCGGACGCAACGGCTCGCTCGTGGCCGTTGACGCGACCACCGGGAAGGAACTGTGGATCCGCGAAAACATGAACGGCATGACGAGCCGCGGCATGAATTACTGGGAGAGCGCCGACGGGCGCGACCAGCGCCTGATCTATGCGATGAACAGCCTGCTCCAGGAGCTGGACGCGAAGACCGGCAGGCCCATCATGTCGTTCGGCACCAACGGCGTCGTCGATCTGCGCGTCGGCATTGACGGCCGCGACCCGGCGACGCTCGGAAATATCCAGTCGAATACACCCGGCGAGGTCTTCCAGAACCTGATCATTCTCGGCAGTGCAACCGGTGAGGGCTACATGTCGCCACCGGGCGACATACGCGCCTACGACGTCCTTTCCGGCAAGCTGGTCTGGACCTTCCACACCGTGCCCCGTCCCGGCGAGTTCGGCTACGACACGTGGCCAAAGGATGCGTGGAAATACGTCGGTGGCGTCAACAACTGGGGCGAGATGACGGTAGACGCAGGCCGGGGCATCGTCTACATCCCGCTCGGGTCGCCGACCTACGACTTCTACGGAGTCGATCGCACCGGGGCCAACCTGTTCGGCACGTCGGTCGTGGCGCTCGAGGCGCGCACGGGCAAGCGCCGGTGGCACTTCCAGATCGTGCATCACGATCTCTGGGACCTCGATCCGAGCGCCGCACCGCAGCTCACGACCATTCGTCACAACGGCCGCAACAGAGATGTCGTCGTCATCTCTAGCAAAACGACCTGGCTGTACGTCCTCGACCGCGTAACGGGCGAGCCGATCTGGCCGATCGAAGAACGTGCGGTGCCGAAGTCCGACATGCCTGGCGAGCAGAGCTGGCCGACGCAGCCCTACCCCACGAATCCGCCGCCGCACGGCCGGCAGACGTTTGGCGTTGACGACATCAGTCCATATCTGACGGCGGATGAAGCGGCCGCGGTGAGAAAGCGCCTGCTTGGTGCGAAGAACCAGGGGCTGTTCACGCCGATCAGCTACGACTTCACCATGCACATGCCGACCAGCAACGGCGGCGTGCTGTTCGGTGGGATGGCATCCGAGCCGCGCGGCGCAGTCTATGTCGTGTCGCACGACAACCCAGGCATCCTGCGACTGGTGCGGCCAGGAGAGAACGTCGGCCGCGGCGGCGGCGCTCCACCGGCGCCGCCTGGTCAGGCTCTGTACCAGCAGAACTGCCAGTCGTGCCACGGCCCTGACCGGCTCGGCACCGACGGCGGCGTGCCGCTGCTGCATACGGTCGCAGACCCGGCAAACAACATCGCGCCGGGTGCTCCGCGATTCGACGCGTCAGCGATCCGCGCGGCCGTCACCGCGGGGAAAGGAAGAATGCCCGCGTTTCCCCACCTGACGCCCGCCGACGTCGAGAACCTGGTCACGTTCCTGACGACGGCTCCAGGTGGACGTGGCGGGGGTGGCGGTGGACGCGGACGCGGCGCAGGTCCCGCGGGCTCCGGCGCACCGCCGGAATTGATCGTCGGTTCCGGATCGGTATCCGTGCGAGCCGAAGCTCCAGGCGGGCGTGGCCGCGGCGCCCTTCCTCCTTATCCGGAGGGTGTGCCGCAGTACGAACGTCCGGTGATCAACGAATACAACACGCTCGGCAACCGCATCGCGCCGCCGTTCACGTCGATCGTCAAGTACGACCTCAATCAGCCGCGAATCGCGTGGCGCATCGGCTTCGGCGACGACCCGGCGCTGGCCGCGCGCGGAATTACGGGGACGGGCGCGCCGGCCATCCTGAACGGCCTCGTCGTCACCGAGTCCGGTCTCCTGTTCGGGGCGGGCGCCGACAATCAGATTCGCGCCTGGGACACCGCGACAGGCCGTCAGCTCTGGGTGTCGCGATTCGGCGGCAACTTCGTCGGCTCGCCAGCGACGTACGAGACCGCGGGCCGACAGTACCTGCTCATAACGGCGGCCAGTACGGCCGGAGGCCGCGGCGGCGGAACGCCGCCGCCTGCGGGCGTGCCCATGGGCTGGGTCGCGTACGCACTTCCCGCGCAGTAGATCGACCAACGTTTCATGGTGCCTCGGATGCGATTGTGCAGGTTTGCCACGGACGCGGATGCTCGCATCCGTGTGGGTCTCATCACCGGCGATGACACGCTTCTCGACCTGGCCGCCGCCGGCATCGATCGAATGCAGAGCCTGCTCGAACGAGCGGACCTCACCGAGGAACTGGCACGTCTGGCGGGGGCAGGGCTGCCACAGCACTGGCCGGACGAGGTGCGGTTGGTGACGCCGGTCGAGTCCCAGGAAGTGTGGGCCGCCGGCGTGACCTATCTGCGGAGCAAACAGGCACGGATGGTTGAATCCGAGTTCAGCGCCGACGCGTACGACCACGTTTACGAGGCAGCCCGACCCGAACTCTTCTTCAAGTCGATGCCGGAGAAGGTCGTTTCGCCCGGCGATGCTGTCGGGATTCGCAGCGACGCGCGATGGAATGTCCCCGAGCCCGAACTGGTGCTGGTCATCAACTCGTTCGGCCGGATCGTCGGCGTGACCATCGGCAATGACATGAGCTCGCGCGACATCGAAGGCGAGAACCTGCTGTATCTGCCGCAGGCGAAGATCTATGCCCGTTCCTGCGCGGTCGGCCCGTGGATTGTCATCGACGCGGCTGAAGAGGACGTACGGGGGTGGAAGATTCAGCTCGAGATCTGCCGTGGAGGACAGACGGTCTTTGCCGGCGAGACGCGGGCCAGCCAGATCAAGCGCTCCTTTGCGGAGCTCGTCGAGTACCTGTTCCGCTCGCAGCAGTTCCCCCATGGCGTGGTGCTGCTGACCGGCGCCGGCGTGATCCCCCCAGACGCGTTCACCCTCGCAGCCGGTGACCGCGTGCGGATCACGATATCGGGTGTCGGCACACTCGAAAATCCCGTCGAGGTGGTTTGACGCAACACGGAGGCGACAGCATGGCGGTCTCTCGTCGACGACTCCTCCAGTTGGGACTGGCACCGGCGCTGCTCGCGCGCGCCAACGCGCAAGTCCCGGATCTCGCACCGACCGCGTCGCGCGTCTACCCCGGCGCCGACGGCCGGCTCGTTTACGTTGCCGACGACCAGGGCAACAGCATCCACGACGCCTCGCACGCCGGATACCGTGGCGGCGGCGTCGGGATTCCGACCGCGCCCGTTCGCGAAACCATCTGGCCGGTTCCCGGCGACAACACACAGCACATCCAGGCTGCGATCGACCGCGTGTCGGCGCGTCCACGCGACGCGGCGGGCCTGCGCGGCGCCATCCTCCTGCGATCCGGGTACTACCGGGTGGCAACCCCGGTGCGGATTCAAGCCAGCGGCGTCGTGCTGCGCGGCGAAGGCATGAGCGATACCGGCACCGTCATGGTTGGTACCGGGACCGGGCGAGTGGAGGGCGCAGGCCCGGGTGCTGGCGGACCCGGTGGTCAAGGCACGCTCGTGACGATCGCCGGCGCCTCGGGCGCCACGGCGAGAGAGAACACCAGACAGGCAGTTGCCGACGACTACGTCCCTGTCGGGGCGCGCAGCTTCCGGGTAGCGTCTGCGCGCGGTTTCCGGGCTGGCGACACGGTTATCGTGCGCCGGATCGGCAACCAGGAGTGGATTGACGCCATCGGGATGAACGGTGAGTCGCCGCAGAGTCGCTGGCGCCCGTTCAATATCGAATTCGATCGCCTGGTCGTTGACGTGCAGGGCAACACGATCACGATCGACGCGCCGCTGACCTGTGCCATCGACCGGCGCTGGGGCGGCGGAGACGTGGCGACCTACGACGACGCGGGACGCATCGAACAGGTTGGCGTGGAGAACCTCCGCGCGGTCTCAGAGTTCGACCCATCGGTCCGCACGACCGAGTACGGCAACATGGATCGTCAGAACTACGTCGCGGAGGAGTACTACGCCGACGAGAATCACTACCGGAACTTCATCGTCTTCGGCAACGTGAAGAACGGCTGGGTGCGGAATGCCACGGCGCTGCATTTCGTCAACAGCATGGTCGGCACCGAGCGCGGCGCGAAGTGGATTACCGTGCAGGACTGCGTGTCGCGGGCACCGGTCTCGCGCAGGCTCGGCGCGCGGCGATTCACGTTTGCCCTGCGCGGGCAGCTCGCCCTGGTCCAGCGATGCCATTCTGACGAGGGCCGACACTCGTTCATGACCGGTCAGCCGACGGGAAGCGGCAACGTGTTCCTCGACTGCCGGGCGACGAGCCCGTTCTCGTCGAGCGAGCCGCACGAGCAATGGGCGACCGGCAATCTCTACGACAACGTGCAGGCGCCGCTGACGGCGCGCTTCTGGAAGAACATCAACATCGGGTGGGCGGGCGCCAACACGGTGTTCTGGAATTGCGAGGGAGATTTCCTCGTCCAGAAACCGCCGACGGCGCAGAACTTCTCGTTCGGCCACCTCGGGGTGAACGCTGTCATCTTCAACATTCCGCTGCAGGACACGACGAAGGAGAACGGGCACATCGAGTCGCTTGGCAGACATGTCACGCCCCGTAGCCTCTACCTGACGCAACTTCGCGAACGACTTGGCGACGCTGCGATTCGCCAGGTGGCGCTTGCCAGTCAGATCGGCTGATGGTCGCATGAGCGTTCGGAGTAACGGATTCACACGGAGACACGGCGGCGCGGAGGCGCACGGAGTTTTGAACCACGCCCCTCGACTGCGCTCGGGGCACCCTGAGCGATCGTCGAAGGGCGAAGGACACGAAGCACACGAAGAACGGCCGTCCGATGGGCCGCCGCAGGCGGCCTGCTGCGATGTAAGAGAACGCAAATACAAGCCACTGAGCGCGAATACCGGACGGCTTGTATTGGCGTTCTCTTACGTCGCAGCCGCCGGCGTGCTGCGCACGCCGGCCAATCGGACGGCCGCCTCCGTGCGTCTCCGTCTCTCCGTTCCTCCGTGTGAAACCGTTACCTCCGTAACCTCTGTCGCCTCCCAGCGAATGCATGTTTTTCAGCACCTGCTGGAAGTCACAAGGGACGTACCATTCTAGATGCCTGACGTCGCAACCTGGCCGCAACTCTACGATCCGTTCGGCAACCGGATCCTGTCGACAGCAGTCTCGGCGCTGCCGGTGGTGACGCTGTTTTTCGTGCTCGTCGCACTGAAGAAGCGCGTCTGGATTTCCGCGATGTGCGGCTTCGTCGTTGCCGTACTGCTGGCGCTGGTGGTGTTCGGGATGCCCGCGATGCTCGTGGCGACGGCGGCGGCCCACGGCTTCATCTTCGGCATCATCCGCATCGCCTGGATCGTCGTCGCCTCGATATTCCTCTACAACGTCGCGACCAAAACCGGCCAGTTCCAGGTGATGAAGAACTCGATTGCGGGCCTCTCGTCGGACAAACGCCTGCAGCTGATCCTCATCGCCTTCTGTTTTGGCGCGTTCCTCGAAGGGACCGGCGGTGGCGGCGCTCCGGTTGCGGTCGCCGGTGCGTTTCTGATCGGCCTTGGCTTCAACCCGTTCCAGGCGGCGACACTCTGTCTGATCGCCAACACCGCGCCGGTGGCGTGGGGCGGCGTCGGCAACCCCATTCGCGTGCTCGCCGGGGTAACCGGACTGCCTGAAGCGCAGTTCAGCGCGATGGCCGGCCGCATTCTCCCGCCGCTGTCGCTGATCCTCCCGTTCTGGCTCGTGCGCACCATGGTCGGGTGGCGGGAGACGTGGCAGGTGTGGCCTGCGCTGCTCGTCAGCGGCGCCACCTTCGCCGGCATGCAGTTCTACTGGTCGAACTATCAGGAACCCGGGCTCGTGGACATCGTCGCGGCCCTCTTCTCGCTGCTGGCGATGGTGGCGTTTCTCCGGTTCTGGGCACCCGCAGAGGTCATGCCGGTGAGCGGGCAATCGGACGTGACCGCCACGCGCCACACGGCCATGGAAGTCTTGAATGGCTGGTCGCCGTTCATCATCGCGTCGATCCTGATCTTCGGCACCGGACTGCCCGAGATCAGCCGGCACCTGAACTTCGACGCGTTGAGAACGCCGATGCCGTTCCTGCACAACGCGGTGCTGAAGATGCCGCCGGTTGCGCCCCAGCCCACGCCGGAAGACGCGACGGTCAATCTGAACTTCGTCGCGATTCCCGGGACTGTCCTCTTCGTCTCTGCCGTCGTTGCCGCGTTCCTGGCGCGGCTCCCCTGGCGCACGACGGCACGGCTGTTCAGGAACACGGTCGTGCAGATGACGCCGTCGATGCTGGCGATCAGCTTCATGGTCGGCCTCGCGTACGTCACGCGGTATTCGGGAATGGATACCGTGATGGGCCTGAGCCTGACCGGTACCGGCTGGCTGTTTCCGTTCTTCGGCACGCTGCTCGGGTGGCTTGGCGTGGCGCTGACCGGTACCGACGCGGGGTCCAACGCCCTCTTCGGCAACCTGCAGAAGGTCACCGCGGAGCAACTGGGGCTCAGTCCGATCCTGATGGGTGCCGCCAATTCCACCGGCGGCGTGATGGGCAAGATGATCGACGCGCAGTCGATCGTCGTCGCCAGTTCCGCCACCAATCAGCAAGGTAATGAAGCCGCAATCTTCAAGGCTGTCATCTGGCACAGCATCGTCCTGGCGTCGCTGGTCGGGCTGATCGTGCTGATGTACGCCTATGTCTTCCCGGAGTTGATTCCATGATGCGCGATCTGTCTCGCCGCGAATTCCTCGTCGCCGTCGGCGCTGCTGCGTCCACGGCCCGCGTCGGCGCCCAGCCGGCCGTGCCGTCGTTGAAGGATGCGTGCCGGGGCGTATTTCTCATCGGTACCGCGTTCGACTTCCGCACGCCAACCGAGTTCACTCCCGCCGAGATCAACTTCATCAAGGCGCAGTTCAACGCCATCACGCCCGAGAACTCGATGAAGCCCGGGCCGGTGCATCCACAGGAAGCAAGTTGGAACTGGACGCCGCCCGACACGCTGGTGCAATTCGGACAGGACAACGACATCAGGACGTTCGGCCACACCCTCGTGTGGCACTCGCAGACGAATCCGTGGTTTTTTGAAGGCGCGACCCGAGACGTGTTGCTGGCACGCCTGAAGAATCACATCCACACGCTCGTCGGCCGCTACAAGGGAAAGATGTCCGGTTGGGACGTCGTCAACGAAGCGATCAACGACGGCGAAACCGGCGTCGGCGAGAACCTCCGTGAATCGCAGTGGCTGAAGATCGTCGGCCCGGATTTCCTCA
>DASTBV010000067.1:0-20106 GCA_035711805.1 Vicinamibacterales bacterium | reverse complement strand
TCGCCGGCGCTTCGGGCGTTTCTCCCAGCTGCACGTAGGCGCCGTAGCGGCCGTTCATCACATAGACGTTCTGACCGGTGCCCGGATCGACGCCGAGCGTGCGCGGCCCCTCGGCCTTGGCGCGCACGAGTTCCATCGCCTTGTCGACCGTCAGGTCCGCAGGGGCGATGTCGTCCGGCAGCGACGCCGTCCGTCCGGGCCCTCCCTCGCCGACCTGGACAAACGGTCCGAAGCGCCCGATGCGCACGCGCACCGTCTCGTCGCTGTCGGGATCGACGCCGAGGTCGAGCAGTGGATAGTCCGCCTGTTCGGCGCCCTTCTCGGCCGCCGGGAGCAACCCGCGGTGTTTCTTGGTGCCGAAATAGAACTGTCGCAGGAACTCGATCCACTCGCGCTCGCCGCGCGAGATCTCGTCGAGGTCCTCCTCCATCTCCGCCGTGAAGTCACTTTCGACGAAATCGCCGAAGTGCTCGCGCAGCAGCTTCGTCACCGCGAAGGCGGTGAAGCTGGGCACCAGCGCCTTGCCCTGCCGGAAGACATAGCCGCGGCGAACGATGGTGGCAATGGTCGGCGCATACGTCGACGGACGGCCAATGCCGAGCCGCTCCAGCTCCTTGATCAGCGACGCCTCGGTAAACCGTGCGGGAGGAGATGTTTCGTGACGCTTCGCTTCGAT
This sequence comes from Vicinamibacterales bacterium, assembly GCA_035711805.1. Lineage (GTDB taxonomy): Bacteria > Acidobacteriota > Vicinamibacteria > Vicinamibacterales > UBA2999 > Gp6-AA40. The sequence continues at coordinate 19,430 of DASTBV010000067.1, read as the reverse complement.
CCCAAGAAGGGCGATGCCGCCTTCGGCGCCCCCTGCGTCATCAGCCGCGTGGATCAAATCGCCGACCTGGCACTGCGGCAGGATCGCTTCCTGCTCTTCGAGCTCCGCCGCCGGGTCGTCGCTGCCCTCCACGTAGGCGCGTCGGAACCCGGCGAATTCGATGGCTTTCCCGCTCGCCGTCATCACGGCGGTCTCGCCATCCGGACCCTGCGCGGAAATCTCGATCGACGTCCGCAACACGCGCGCATCGACCATCTGCGACGCCATCGTGCGCTTCCAGATCAACTCGTAGATCCGCAGCTCGTCGACGTCGAGGACGCCCTCGAGCTGGCTCGGCGTGAGATTGAAATTCGTCGGCCTGATCGCCTCGTGCGCTTCCTGCGCGTTCTTCACACGCGTCTGGTAGCGCCGCGGAGCATCGTAGTACTCCGAACCGAACATGCTCCGGATGACGCGCGCCGATTCCTGCAGCGCCTTGTCGGACAGCGTCGTGGAGTCTGTGCGGTGATACGTGATCAACCCGCCCTGGCCATCCACCGAATCCACGCCCTGAAAGAGCCGCTGCGCGATCTGCATCGTCCGCTCGGTGGCGAATCCAAGCTTGCGGCTGGCTTCCTGCGTGAGCGTCGAGGTCGTAAACGGCGGCGCCGGACGCTCGACGCCGGGCTTCTGCTCGACGGACGAGACCGTCCAGGGCACGTTTGCCCGCAGCGTGTCGACGAGCGTGTTCGTGGCCTGCTCGTCGAGCAGCCGGGCGTTCGCGTTCTTCAGCTCTCCCGTCTGCGGATCGAAATCCTTGCCGCTGGCGACGCGCTGATCGCCCACGCGGACGAGCGTGGCAATGAACTCGCGCCCTTCTCCTTTGAGCGTCGCCTCGAGATCCCAGTAGACTGCGGTCCGGAACGCGCGTCGCTCCTCCTCGCGCTCGACGATCAGGCGCACGGCAACACTCTGCACGCGCCCGGCGCTCAAACCGGTCTGCACCTTCTTCCAGAGCACCGGCGAGAGGGTGTAGCCGTACAGGCGATCGAGGATGCGCCGGCTCTCCTGCGCGCGAACGAGGTTCTCGTTCACGTCGCCCGGGTTCTCGAGCGCCTCCTTGACCGCATCTTCGGTGATCTCGTGGAACACGATCCGGCGAACGGGAATCCTCGGCTTCAGCACTTGCGCGAGGTGCCAGCTGATTGATTCGCCCTCGCGGTCAGGGTCGGTGGCCAGCAGCAGTTCAGAAGCTTCCTTGACCGCGCCCTTGAGGTGCGCGACCTGCTTCTTCTTGTCGCCGGGGACGACGTAATAAGGGGTGAAGTCCTGATCGACATCAACGCCAAGACGGCCCCAGTCCTTCTCCTTGATTTCCTTCGGAACTTCGGCGGCCGACTCGGGCAGATCGCGAATGTGACCGTAGCTCGCCTCCACGCGGTATTTGTTTCCGAGGAAGCGGCCCAGCGTCTTCGCTTTCGCGGGCGACTCGACGATGACAAGCGGTTTAGCCATTAAGACACGAATCAACTATCCGGCTGAATGCGGACTCCACGAAAAAAACAAATTCACACTAACACAGCATGAATCGGCCACCCTCGATGCGGCGGATGAGTCCTCGCAATTCGAGATCGGCAAGGTGCGTCAGCAGCCGCGGCGTATCGAAGCCGCACGCACCTGCCAGCTCGTCGAGATCGTAGGCGCATGCCGCGTCCATCCGCCCGAGCACCGGATCCCCGGAACTCGTTGATCCGTTGCTACTTGCTCCCGACCCTGCATCGATTTGCGCAGGCGGGCCGAAACCGAGCTCGGCCACGATATCGTCGGCACACTCAACAATCTTTGCCCCATCGCGGATCAGGGCGTGGCCGCCCCGGTTGCGGCCGCTCAGGACGTTTCCGGGCACCGCCATCACATCGCGGCCCTGCTCCGCCGCGCACGACGCGGTGATGAGCGAGCCCGACTTGTCCGAGGCCTCGATGACGACCACCGCCAGCGACAGTCCGCTTATCAATCTGTTCCGCATCGGAAAGCGATGCGGAAGCGGCGGGGTGCCGGGCGGATATTCGCTGACGACCAGGCCCTTCTCCGCGATGCGGGCAGCCAGCTCCTTGTGTTCGGCGGGATAGATGTGATCGACGCCGGAACCGAGAACCGCAATCGTGCGGCCTGCCCTGAGCGATGTCGAAGGGCCGGCCGCGAGCGCGCCGCGGTGGGCGGCTGAATCGACTCCGCGGGCGAGACCGCTCACAACGGTGATGCCGCGCAATGCAAGATCGGCAGCGAGCCGGCGCGCGGTCTCGAGCGCAACGGACGAAGCCGCGCGCGACCCGACAATCGCGACTGCCGGAGCGTCCAAGCAATCGAGGGCACCGCGATACCAGAGGGCCGGGGGTACGTCGCTGATTGCCATCAATCGCGAAGGCATTCGCGGATCGTTCCAAGCCACGACTCCCACGCCGGCCTCGGCCGCGCGGATTCGAACCTCGCGCGCTCGTTCGAGGAGCGGCGCCGCGCATTCGATGAGCTCAGGGTCGGATTCGAGGAGGCGGGCGGTCAGCCCGATACGAGGGAGGTTTTCGAGTAACGAAAGTGCAACCGACAGGTCGAGAGTCATAGACGCACCCGTGCGACAGGAGCGCCCGACTCGGCTTCAGATTATAGGCGAGATTCATGGTACATGCCTTGCTCGTCGCGGTAAGCTATTGATCCTCACGCGCTTGCACCGGTCGCGAGCGCGTGACTATAGTGAGGCCACATTGCGAGTTCGCTCCTTCATCGCGGCGGTGCTTCTGGTGGTTGCGGTCACGGCGCCCGCCGCGGCGGACGAACGTGAGGACGCGAAGAACCAGGTGCAGTTCGGAATCCGCGTCGCGCAGCTCGGACTGTGGCGCGAGGCGATCGCGCACTGGGAGCGCGCCATCAAGATGGACCCGACCTACGCGCCGGCATACAACAACCTGGCGATCGGCTACGAGCAGCAAGGTGACTTCGAGAAGGCGCGCAACGCGTACGAAAAGGCGCTGGAGCTGAATCCCAACAACGCGTACATCAAGCAGAACTTCGAGCTGTTCAAAGAGATCAATGACCGCACGAATAAATAGGACGGTCGTGAGCCTCGCAGCCGTTCTGGCGACGGCCTGCACGAGCTTCTACGAGATCCCGATCGAAACGCCGATCCGCGCGAAGCTCGATGTCGGCGCGTTTCAGCGCGTCCTCGTCGCCGGATTCCTCGCCGGCGGCTCGGACGACGTGGACGGCAATCTCGAGACGACGCGGCTGCTCCGCAGCCAGCTGCGGACGAAGTCCGAGCTGCGCGTCATCGACGCCGACGTGCTGCCGCTCATGGACGTCGCGTCGGAGGATCGGAAAGGCGGCGACGCCGGCAGCGCGGCGCTTCCCAACCCGATCAAGGACGACAAGGATCTCGATCAGTACCAGCACGTGTTCGCGGATGTCGAGTACTGGAAAGGGATCGGCGAGGAGTATCAGCAGCCGCTGATCGTGACCGGAACGGTGATGTTCACCTCGCGGCAGCAGACGCAGATGCAGCAGCGCGAGCAGGAGGTGTTCGACACGCTCGGCCGCCGCCGCACCGTTGCCGAACGCCGTCTGGTCGAACGCAAGGGCTTCGGACTCACCGGCCGGTTCATCTTCATCGACGGCCGCACCGGAACGACGCTGCACTCGCAGGGCTTTACCGAGTCGATCCTCTACGATGCCAACCGCCAGACACCGGCGCTCTCCTCGTACTTCGAGCTGATGGACAAGCTGATCCCGAACTTCCTGGCCACGCTCAGCAGCCAGAAGATCAAAGGCACCAGAATCCTGCTGAACTAAGTGTGTGGAGTCCGGCTTCAGCCGGATGATTGGCCAAACGCGCCTATTCTTGCCACCCCTGCCCGCCGTCTGTTAAGCTAAGTCCTTTGTTCAGCGCACTTTCTTCGAGGTAGATCACTTCTTCAGAGGTACAGCGTGTACGCGATTGTTCAGGCCAGAGGCCGGCAGCTCAAGGTAACCCCCGGCTCCGTCGTCGAAATCGACGGCGTGCCCGGCGAGCAGGGCTCGGAGTTCAAGTTCGAGCAGGTGCTCCTGGTGGAAAAGGACGCTGGAGACATCGTCGCCGGCGCGCCGTTCGTCGCCAACGCCGCCGTGCTTGGCGTGGTGGACGGCGAGGCGCGCGGCCCCAAGCTGCGCGTGTTCAAGAAGAAGCGCCGCAAGGGGTTCCGCAAGACGCGCGGCCACCGCAGCTTCCTGACGCGCGTGCGTATTACCGATATTCAGATCTGAGACACCCCTGGAAGGGGTGCCTCACGTGGAACAGTTATGGCTCATAAAAAAGGTCAGGGCAGCTCGCGCAACGGCCGCGACAGCAATTCGCAGCGGCTCGGCGTCAAGCGTCACGACGGCAATGTCGTTACCGGCGGGTCGATCCTCGTGCGTCAGAAGGGGCGCCGCTTCGAGCCGGGGCTGAACGTCGGGCTCGGCAAGGACCACACGCTCTTCGCGAAGATCGACGGCAAGGTCCGCTTCGAGGACCACGGCCAGCACGGCCGTAAGATCAGCATCATCCCTGTCGAGGGCTAAGGCCTATGGCCGAAGGGCTAAGGGCTGGTCCAGGCCTAGGGCCTTGTTCCTGCTTGGGCCTTAGGCCATCGGCCTTGGGCCTTGCGTAAGCCATGTTCGTCGACGACGTCGACATTCACGTCCTCGCCGGCTCCGGCGGCGGCGGCTGTCTCAGCTTCAGGCGCGAGAAGTTCGTCCCGCGCGGCGGTCCGGACGGCGGCGACGGCGGCAGCGGCGGCTCGGTCTACATCGTCGCCACCCCCACCAAGAACACGCTCGTCGACTTCCGCTTTCATCCCGAGTTCAAGGCGCGCCGCGGTCAGCACGGCCAGGGCTCGAACAGGACCGGCCAGACGGCCGACGATCTCGAGATTGGCGTGCCCGTCGGGACGCTCGTGTTCGAGAAGGATCCAGAAGGCGAACTACATCTGCTCGCGGATCTCGCCGAGGAGGGTCAGCGCGTTCTCGTCGCCAAAGGCGGGCGCGGCGGCCGCGGCAATGCACGCTTCGTGTCGTCCACCAATCGCGCGCCGCGCCGCACCGAGCCGGGCGAGGACGGGGAAGAGAAGCTGCTGCGGCTCCAGCTCAAGCTGATTGCCGACGTGGGCCTCATTGGTTTTCCGAACGCCGGCAAGTCCACGCTGATCTCGCGGATCTCCGCCGCGCGCCCGAAGATTGCCGACTACCCGTTCACGACGCTGGTTCCCAACCTCGGCGTCGTGACGCTCAGCGACGATCGCAGCTTCGTGGTGGCCGACGTTCCAGGTTTGATCAAGGGCGCGCACGAGGGCCATGGCCTCGGCCATCAGTTCCTGCGGCACATCGAGCGCACGAAAGTGCTCGTGCACCTGGTTGACGTCTCCGGCGCGAGCGGACGCGATCCGGAAGAGGACTTCGAAACGATCCTCGACGAGCTGCAGCGGTTCTCTCCTGCCGTCGCCGCCAAGCCGCAAATCGTCGCCGCAAACAAGATGGACGCGGTGGACGAACCGGACCGCGTGAAGGCGCTCGAGCGCCATGTCAAGAAACGGAAGCTGCCGTTTCTGAAGATCTCCGGCGCGAGTGGGCAGGGTGTGGACGTGTTGCTCGAGGCCGCGTGGAAGGAGATCGTCAAGGGGCGAATGGTGCCGGAGGCGACGGAGGGCCGCCTGAAGGCGGACACGACGTCGGATCCCACGGATTTGATCGCAGCGGAACGGCGGGCGGCGCGCCTGCGCCGCAAGGCATGACGACGACGCGGCGGCTTGGCGTGCTGGGCGGCACGTTCGATCCGATCCACAACGGCCATCTGCGCGCGGGCGAGGCGGCTCAGGACGCGCTGGAGCTGGACGAGATCCGCGTCATTCCGTCCCACGATCCGCCGCATCGTCCGCTCAATCCCAAGGCGAGCGCGTTTCATCGCTTTGCGCTGGTGGCGCTGGCGATTCAGGGCCGCGAGAGCTGGCGCCTCTCCGACGCGGAACTCACGCGTCCGGGTCCCTCGTACACGGCGCACACGCTGCGCGCACTGCACGCCGAGGGATGGGATCCCGCGCAGATTTTTTTCATCATCGGGTCGGACGCGTTTGCAGAAATTGCCACGTGGTATGAGTTTCCGGCCGTGCTGTGCTACGCGAACTTCGCGGTGCTCGGCCGTCCCGGAGGCATGACGCCGACGGCGGCGTTGGAGCGCGTGGACACCGTGCGGCCAGTCGATCCGGCAGCATCCGGCGAAACGGGATTTTTCACGATCGATGCGGAAATGCCGCCGATTTCCTCAACCGACATCCGCGCACGGCTGGCGGCGGGACGCTCGATCGACGCCCTCGTGCCGCGGCCGGTCGCGCAGTACATCCTGAATCACCGGCTGTATGAAACTTCAGCAACGGAGACGTCCGCCTGACGGCGGAACACGACGCTCACTGGCGGTAGACGACTTGCATGGCGAAACGGAACGCTCCCACCGATAGAAGGCCTAAGAGCGGAGGCCTCAGGGCTCAGGCCTCAGGCCCCGGAAAGAAGTCCCAGGGCCCAAGGCATAAGGCCCAGGGGCAATTTCCCAAGGCCGTGGCCGGCGCGGTTCGCGCGGCGCTCGACAAGAAGGCCGAGGACGTCGTCGTCCTCGACCTGCGGAAAGCCGGCGGGTTCACCGACTTTTTCGTGATCTGCACCGGCGGCAATCCGCGCCAGATCACGGCGATCGCCGACGGCGTGCGCGACACGCTGAAACGCGATCTCGACGAGCGGCCCACGCTGATGGAGGGCATCGATCGGTCCGAATGGATCCTGCTCGACTACTTCAACTTCGTCGTCCATGTCTTCAGCCGTGACTGCCGCGCGTTCTACGGCCTGGAGCGATTGTGGGGAAACGCGGAGCGCCACGAAATCTCCGACGAGGCGGGCGTCCGCCCGCCTTCGCGTTAAACGCTCCGGCGGACAAGCGCGTGGATCTGCGTCTCGTCGGGCACCCCTTCAGGGGTGCCGGCCATGAAGCTCACCGCCGTCAGCCGCTCGATGCGCGATCTACTGCGGCAGGCGCGCCGCTACGCGAGGGTCGACGCCACCGTTCTCATCACCGGTGAAACGGGCGTCGGCAAGGACGCGCTGGCGCGGCTGCTGCACGCGTCCGGGCCCCGCCGCCGCGAGCCGTTTGTCACCGTTGACTGCCCGGCGCTGCCGGACACGCTCGTGGAGGCGGAACTCTTCGGCCACGAGCGGGGCGCATTCACCGACGCCACCGTCGCCCGCCCCGGCCGCTTCGAGCTGGCCGGACGCGGCACGCTGTATCTGGACGGCGTGACGCGCCTCTCGCACAACGGACAGGGCGCGCTGCTGCGCGTCGTGGAGGAACGCCGGGTCACCCGTCTCGGCGGAACGACCTCGACGGACATTCGGGCGCGCATCATCGCCTCGTCCGATGCGGACATGGAGGATGCGGTGCGCGACGGCTCGCTGCGCGCCGATCTGTTTCACCGCCTGAGCGTGCTGCCGATCAGGCTGCCGCCGCTGCGCGAGCGCACCGAAGAGATCCTTCCGCTGGCGAAGGTGTTCCTGTCGGACGTGGCGGAGCGTCTGGACCGCGAGCCACCGCTGCTTGGCGCCGACGCCGCGGACGCGCTGGTCCGGTATCACTGGCCGGGAAACATCCGCGAGCTGCGCCACGTGCTGGAGCGCGTCGTGCTCGCCGGCGTCGGCACCGCAATCCGCGCCGACGCGCTGCCGATCGAACTGCTCGAAGGCAGGGAAGCCTACCTGGCGCCCGGCGTTGCCGCGCGTCCAACGCTCGAGGACGTCGAGCGCCGCTACATCGAGCTGACGCTGAGCTACGCACGCGGGAATCAGACGCGCGCCGCCGCGATCCTCGGCATCAGCCGGAAAGCGTTATGGGAAAAGCGCAAGCGCTACGGGCTGCGCTGACGCTGACCGGCAACGCCCTTGTCGGCGCCTGCCTGGCCCCGTGCTGCGCCTGCTGCCACCGCCCGCTGGAATCGCCCCTTGACGGCCCGGTCTGTCCACGCTGCTGGGAAGATGCGCGCGCGGCCGGCGGACGCTACGACGGGGCGCTGCGCGAAATCATCCACGCGATGAAGTACGAGGGGCGGCGCTCGCTGGCGCAGCCGCTGGCGGCGCTGCTGCGCGATCGGCATCATGCCGCGCTCTCCGGCGCGAACGCGGTCGTGCCCGTGCCGCTCTTTCCCTGGCGGCGCCTGCGCCGCGGCTTCAACCAGGCGGCGGATCTGGCAGCACGGCTCGACCTTCCGGTTGTCCACGCGCTGTGGCGGGTGCGCCCGACGGCGGCGCAGACCGGACTGACCGCCGCTCAGCGCCGGCGCAATGTCCGCGGCGCGTTCCGACTCTCGCCGCTCCTTCCGCGAGAGACACGGACGCGCTACATCACGGATCGGATCGTGGTGCTGGTCGACGATGTGATGACGACGGGTGCAACGTCGGATGCATGTTCGGAAGTGCTGGCCGAGGCAGGCGCGCGCGAGGTGCGGGTCGTGACACTGGCGCGCGCGTGATTGGCACCAATGGCAGGAGATCGTGGGGCGAGCCTTGTCAGGCTCGCCTGCGCGAACGTGACAACGTTCGCGCCACGATCAGAGACGAGCAGCGACGATTGCCCAGACATCCGCCGCAACCGCCTCCCGGTCGCGGCTGGCATCGAGCATCGACCATCCCGCCGCTGTCGCCGCCTGACGGATGTAGCTCGAACGCACGCGTCCAAGCAGCGCCAGGTCGCGCTCGTATTTGTCGCGATCCGTTGTCTTTCGCCTCGCCGACACATGCGGATCGATGTCGAGCAGGAAGGTGATGTCCGGCTGTGGCAGGTGCTTCTGGATGTCCGTCAACCACGCTGCGTCCAGCGCCTGCGCCTCCCCGTACGCGATGCTGGACGCGAGATAGCGGTCGCAGATCAGCACCGTCCCGCGACCGAGCTCGAACTCGATCTGCGGCTTCCACTCGTACCGATTGGCGATGTAGAGCAGCTGCATGACGTCCGGACCGTAGTCGCGATCGCCCTGCAGCGCGCGCCCGATCTCGGTGCCAATGGCGGTGTCGTAGGCGGGAAACGACAGCAGCCGCACGAGACGCCCCGCATCGACCACGAGATCGCGGAGGCGCTCCGCCTGCGTCTGCTTGCCGCTCTGATCGAGCCCTTCGAATGCGATCAACAGGCCGCGCATTGTGAAAGTGGAAACGTGGAAGGAAGTGGAAAAGTGGAAACGTCAGTGGGAAGTACAACGAGCGTGTTCGCTGCGCCGTACTGTTGACGAAGCGGTCCTGAAAGCAGGCGAGCGTACGTGATCACTTACTTTTCCACTTCTTCCAGTTTTCCACTCGTTCCACTTCGTTAGGTTTCCAGCGCGAGGACGTCGTCCAGGGTCTGGCGCCGCCTGATCAGCGACCAGCGGTCGCCGTCCACCAGCACTTCCGGCGCCAGCATCCGGCGGTTGTAGTTCGAGGCCATCACCGCACCGTAGGCGCCGGTATCGAGAATCGCCAGCAGATCGTCCACGCACACATCCGGCAGCAGCCGTTCGCGCGCGAACGCGTCGCTGCTCTCGCAGATGGGGCCGACGATATCCCACGGCGTCTCGGGTGTCTGCCGCGGCGAGACGGGGACGATTCTGTGGAACGAGCCATACAGCGCCGGACGCATCAACTCGGTCATGCCCGCATCGAGCACCGCAAAGCGCCGCCCGTCGGGGTACTGCTTGACGTCGACGACGCGCGCGACGAGCGCGCCCGAGTGGCCGACGACGGCGCGGCCGGGTTCGAGGACGACCGGGATGTTCGCGCGCCGGAGGTCGGGCAGAACGGCCGCCGAGTACTCCGCCGGCGTGATCATCGGGCGCCCCTCGTAGGCGATGCCGAGTCCGCCACCCAGATCGACGTGTTCGAGCGGAACCCCGTCCTCGCGCAGCTCGAGCGCCAGCGACGTGAGCGCCGCCGCCGCGCGCCGCAGCGGTTCCGCTGTCGTGATCTGCGAGCCGATGTGCACGTGAACGCCGACGAAGCGAAGCGCGTCGACACCCCGGCGCTCCCGATAGATCGCACGGGCATCCTGCAGCGCGACGCCGAACTTGTTGCTGCGCAGCCCGGTGGAGATGTTCGGATGGCTCTGGGCATCGATGTCCGGGTTGACGCGAAGCGCGACGCGCGCGGTGCGGCCGGCGGCGCGGGCACGCGCCGCAATGCGATCGAGCTCGCCCGCGGATTCCGCGTTGATCGTCCCCACGTCCTGGGCGATGGCGTACTCGAGCTCTCCGGACGTCTTGCCGACGCCAGTGAACACGATGTCGCGCGGCGCAAAACCCGCGCGCAGCGCCACCTCGATCTCACCGCCCGAGTTGGCATCGGCGCGGCTGCCCAGCGCCTTCAGCACGCGAACGATTCCCAGTGTCGAGTTGGCCTTCAGCGCGTAGTGGATGGCGTGCGGATAGCCGTCGAACGCGGAATCGATTGCGCGGTAGGCGTCGCGGATGGCCCGCGCGCTGTAGACGTACGCCGGTGTGCCGACGGTCTCGACGATCGATTGAACGCTGACGCCGTCGCACACCAGACCGCGTGCGCTTGGCTCGAACGGTAGTGGCACGGAAGAATCGCATGTTATCATGCGCGCATTCCCATCTTTTCTGCGCGTGTGCACGGCTGATGGCATCCGACGCCAGATCCGCCCCGCCGCTTGCCTCCGACGAGATCATCGAGCGATGCCTGAACGGCGATCAGGCCGCGTGGGAAACCATCGTCCGTCTCTACTGGCGCAAGGTCTTCAACGTCGCGTATAAATTCGTCGGCCGGCACGACATGGCCGAGGATCTCACCCAGGACGTCTTCCTCAAGCTGTACCGCTCGCTCGACACGTTCGATCGGCGCGCCAACTTCCAGACCTGGCTGATCAGCGTCAGCCGCAACCTGTGCATCGACCACTACCGCAGCGTCCGCAAGGAACGCGAAACGATCAGCCGCGACGTGGACGCGGCCGATTTGAGCCCGGTGTCGCACGACCTGCCGGCGGATACGCGCCTCGAGCGCGCCGATCGCGTGGTGATGCTCCGTCAGGCGCTCGACAAGCTGGCGCCGACGCTGCGCACCGCCGTGATGCTGCGCGACATTCAGGAACTGACCTATCAGGAAATCGCCGACAAGCTGCACCTGCCGGAGGGCACGGTCAAATCACGGATCAACCGCGGGCGCACCGAGCTGGCCCGTCAGATCCAGAAGCTGCGCGAGCAGCAGGACGCCATTACGAAAGCCGGAGCTGAAGATGAACCTCACGACCGCCCGTAATCAGGACGTGTCCGTCGTCCATGTGAACGAAACGCGCCTGATGTACCCGATCCTCGGCGAGTTTGCGAATACCATCACCTCGCTGATCGGCACTGGCGAGCGCAAGCTGCTCCTCGACCTGTCGAGCGTCACCTATGTCGACAGCGCGACGATCGGCTGCCTGATGGATCTGTACCGGCAGGCCGCGGCCGCCGGTGGATCGTTGAAGCTGGCCGGTGTGCAGAAGCGCGTGGAAACGATGCTGACCATGACCGGCGCGCAGAACTTCCTGGAGATTCACCCGGACGAGGCTTCAGCCGTCAAGAGCTTCGGGGGATAGCCATGAAGACGATCAAGACGTCTACCGGCGCCGAGATCACGCTCGACGGCGACCTGCTCGCGATCATGGAGGCGTTGTACAGAGAGGTCACCGCCCGAAAGGAGCTCGAGCGATCGTTCGAGGACATGATCAAGGAGATCAAGCACCTGATCGATCAGATGGACGAGGAGACGCGCCGCGCCTACCTGCTGGAGAGCCTGTTCCTCAATACGGTGAAGTACGAGAATGACAAGCTCGAGGCGTATATGAGGAAGTTAACAAAATAGTCGTTCGGATCGTTCGAGTCGTTTGGGGCGCATGCGACACTGGAACATGAACAAGCCCCAACCGCTGAACGACGAGGAAATCGAAACGGTATTGCAGCGACTGCCGGGCTGGACTCAGGACGGCACGAGCATCAGCAAGGAATACGAATTCAAGGACTTCATCGAGTCGCTGAGCTTCATCAACCGCCTGGTGCCCTTCTTCGAGCTCAAGGACCATCATCCCGACGTCCACATCTTCTACAACCGCATCAGGTTCGAGCTGTCCCGTTATGACGTTGGCGGAAAGGTTACCGACCGCGACGTCGAAGTCGCCAAGAAGATCGAGCACGAGTACGCAGCGCTCAAGTGATTGACCGGCCCGAGCGGCCTCTCTGGCGCTCAGAGGCCGCCGGTCACGTCCAGCAGTGCGCCCGTCACGTACGACGCCTCGTCTGACAGCAGCCAGACGATCGCGGCAGCGATTTCTTCGGGCCGTGCAATCCGTTTCATCGGGATTCGTGGTGCAATCCGCTCGATACGGTCGGGGTTGCCTGTGGATTCGTGTATGTCGGTAGCGGTTACGCCTGCACGAACGGCGTTGACGCGGATGCCGTCAGTGGCCACTTCTTTTGCCAACCCGATGGTGAACGTATCGATCGCGCCCTTTGACGCAGCGTAGTCGACGTACTCGTTTGGCGAGCCGAGCCGCGACGCACCGGATGACACATTGACGATCGCGCCGCCGCGTCCGCCGCGGGTGATTGACATACGCGCAATCGCTTCCCGCGCACACAGGAACGGACCAACGACATTCACCGCAAGCATCCGTGACACGCGGGCGGCAGTCATCGCCTCGACACGCATGTACTGATCGACGATGCCGGCGTTGTTGACGAGCGCATCGAGCCGGCCGAAGCGATGGTCGATCTCGTGAAACAGCCTCTGCACATCCGCTTCAACGGAGACGTCCGCCTGCACCCCAGTCGCCTCGGCGCCCTGGCGCTCGATCTCGGCAACGAGGGCACCGGCAGCGTCGGTGTTTCGCAGGTAATTCACGACCACCCGGTAGCCGCGTGCCGCCGCCAGCCGCGCCGTGGCGGCGCCAATGCCGCGGCTGCCGCCGGTGACGAGCGCTACCTTGTCGTGCATCAGGCCAGTCTACTGTGGGAAGAAATACGAAACGCCATGCGCGCCGGTCGGGAGTGGGCTACTTTTGCGGAACTGGGAAGGCGAGCGATGGTGCGCCATCGATGCAGACAGCAAGCTTGTCGCATCGTGGCGAGTCGGCCAGCGAAACAGGCGTCTGTCGCGCTGAACTACTTCGCGTACAACTTCGTGCGGATTCACCGTACACTGCGGATGAGTCCGGCGATGGCGGCCGGCGTGACAACGCGGCTTTGGGACGTCAGCGACATCATCGCCATCCTCGAAGCGAAGGAGCGGGTTCAAGCCGCGTAGGGCGGTGCGCGGCGGAAGGCGGCGAAGCGGTAACAACGCGGTAACACGGTAGGTGGACCATCAGACCGGAGGGGATATGAAACGAGCGGTCTTGGTCGTTGTCGCTGGCCTGGTGTTGTGCCCGATGAGGTCGTTCGGTCAGGGCGTCCCCAGTACACCCGTCACATTGACGGACAAAATCACGCACCTCGAAGGCGTGTGGGTATTCGACCCGACGAAGGGCGTCCGCGGTTCTTGCGCCACGAACGATCAGCCCGATCAGACCATCCGAATCAGCGTTTCTCAGCAAGGGGTGAATGTCGAGTCTGAACGCCTGAAGAAACTATTGCCGCTCGACGGAAGCCCGGTGACCGTGAGGGACAAGACCGTCGCGACTGCAGCGCTTGACGCGGGGTGGCTTGCCATCACGATACGCGTAGTCGCTCCCATGAATCGGGGCGCTACCAATGTCCATCGCGATGTCTATATCGCCGAGCGCCGGCAGTTCCCGCTCGAAAGCAATGTGAACTATGACGAACTGACTATCTGGCGCAACTTCACTACCGAATGGCCAGACGGCTCACTGAGCAGCCCCGTTTGCAGCTACCGAGCAGCGCTTGTCTACCGCCGACAGAAAGTAGCCAGTGAGGGCGGACAATCAAAGTAGCCCACTACCCGCCGGTCACTCCGCTTTCATCGTCTCCATCGGAGCGATCATCGCCGCGCGACGCGCGGGGACATAGCTTGCGATCGCTGCGGCTGCGAGGGTCACGCCGAGCGCAGCGACATAGGCCGGGAGATCCATCGGGCCAATGCCGAACAGCAGCGACGACATCACGCGTCCCAACGCCAGAGCGGCAACCAGCCCCACCGCCGCGCCTATCCCGCTGAGCGTGAGCCCGTACCGCAAGAACATCTTCTCGAGCTCCCGCGGCTTGGCGCCAAGCGCTGACCGAATCCCGATTTCCCTGGTCCTCTGAGAAACGACATAGGCGATCACGCCGTAGATACCGACGACCCCGAGCAGGAGAGCCATGCCGCCGGCGATCGCGAGCATCACCAGCGTGAACGACGTGCGTGCGAGCGAGTTGGCGTAGACGTCCCGCATCGTGCCTTCACGGGTCATCGGGATGGTTCCGTTCACCGACCTCACTGCTTGCCGAATCTCAGTCATGAGGCCGACAGTGCCAGCGCGACGGCTGCGGATGACGAACGCGACGTCCGTCCTTCCGAACAACCTGTTCGAAGCGAGCACAGGCCAATACACCATGCTCGGCGGTTCCTCGTACAACCCATCCTGATGCACCCGTTGCACGACACCGATCACCTCATCCCATCCGGTCCGATCGAACGATAACCGGAGACGTCGCCCGAGCGCGTCTGCAGGCTCTGTTGCCATCTCACGCGCAAAATCCTCTGAGATCACGGCCACGCGCCTGCCGGTCTCGATATCGCTCCACGTGACGTCGCGTCCTGCGATCATTCGCGTGCCCATCGCCTCGAAATAGCCGGGCGAAACGAAGTTCCAGCGGCGCGACGGCGGTGTTTCGCCAGCCGCTATTGCCTGGCCCTCGACCACGACGGGGCCGTTCCATTCCCCATCACCCATCGGCAAGTCGTTCACGAGGCCGACCGACGCGACGCCCGGAAGTACGGCGAGCCTGTCGAGAATCTGTCGCTGCAGCGCCGTCACCCTCGCGACGCGGACGGCTGGCTCGGTACCGGAAACCAGTGTGGACGGCAGCGAAATCCCCGCCGTTTGAATCGTCGCGGGGTCCGAGAATCCGGGATCGACGTCTCGTAAGGCGTCAAACGTCCGAATCATGAGCGCCGCGCTCACGCACAGCACAAGCGCGAGGGCTACCTGCACGACGACCAGAGCGCTGCGGGTGATGCTGCGCTCGCGGCTCGCGCTCGAGCCACGGGGGGAACCGCTCAGCGGCGTATCGACGCGCAGCGCATGCTTGAGTGCCGGAATCGCGCCGAACGCGAGCGCCGACGCGATCGCGATGGCGATGGTGAACGCCAGCACGGGCGGATAAACGGCGACCTCGTCGAGGCGCGGCAAGTTGCTCGGGCCGATCGCACCCACAAGCTGTAGTCCAACGTACGCGAGCCCCAAGCCGAGCACGCTCCCGCCGGCGCCCACGACCAGGCTTTCGACCAGCAGCTCCCTCGCGATTCTCGCCGGTACCGCGCCGAGCGCAGCCCGCACGGCGAACTCCTGTCGTCGTGCATCGGCACGCACGAGCATGAGATTCGCGATGTTGGCGCAGGCAATCAGGAGCACTGCACCGATCGCACCCATCAGCACCCATAACGTGCTCGCGACGCCGCCGACCAAATCGTCCTTCAACGGGCGAATGACCGGAGTGATTCGCCAGTTCGCGATCGCCGCTTTCGGAGAGCCGCCGGCCCAGATCGGCCATGTATCGACCCAAACCGGCAAGATCCGTTCGAGATCGGCGGCGCCTCGGCAGCCGTGGCACCGGGCGCGAGTCGCGCGAGCGCGTCGTAGCTGAAAGAATTGATCGTCTCTTGTGCAGGGTTGAGCCGCATCGCGACGATGACGTCCGGCTGCGGTGCCATATCGAGGAATCTGAACCCCCTCGGCATGATGCCGACAACTTGCCACTGCCCCGCCAACGGGCGAGCGCGGCTGCCGGTTGGCGCCTCCATCGAGAGCTCGCGCCCGAGCGCCGCCTCGTCACCGCCGAATCGCCGTTGCCAGAACGCATAAGAGAGAATGACGCGCTCCGGCCCGTCGGCCGCTGGCCCGTACTCTTCCTTGGTAAACCAGCGCCCGCGCATCGGCTGCACCCCGAGCGCCTGCAGAGTGCCGTCCGCAACTCGAAGAGCGCGCACCTGCACCGGCTCACCGCGGTCGATCAGCGTCGCCCGCCGTCTCGTGCCACAGACCGATGCTGGCAAATGTCCGGTTCTCCTCCCGATAAGTGAGGTACATCGTCTCCGAGAAGGACCGCTCGCCGTGGATGTCGCTATGCCGGATCCTGACGAGCTCGTCGGCGTTCGGATACGGCAGCGGCTTGATCAGCACAGAGTAAACGACGCTGAAGACAGCGGTCGTCGCGCCAATGCCCAGTGCGAGTGTGGCCACCGCGGCTAGAGCAAATGCTGGCCGGCGGCTCAGCTGACGTGCAGCGTGCCTCAGGTCGGCGCCGACGGTATCGACGACGTTCTCCCATCCGTACGCGCGTACCCGTTCCTGAACGTTGTTGGCATGACCGAACTCCAGTCGAACGGCGCGACGTGCGTCCTCGGCCGACAGCCCTTTCGACCGCAACACCGCGGCCGCCTCATCGAAGTAGTGCTCGACCTCGTCGGCGATGTCGCGGTCGGCCGCCGATCGATTCAGCAGCGAGCGGAGACCACGCGTTACGTGTCGCCAGGAAGGCATGCGGCTACGCCTCGGATTTGAGAATTCGCGCGACCGCCGCCGCGCGGCGCGTCCAGTCGGCCGTCTCCGCTTCGAGCTGTCGTTTGCCGCTGCGGGTGAGCGCGTAATATTTCGCCCGCCGCGAATTGGCGGTCTCACGCCATTCGGAGTCGAGCCACCCGGCGCGCTCGAGGCGGGTCAAGGCTGTCAACAGCGAGCCGGGATTGACCTTGAAGACTCCTCGCGAGATCTGCTCGACCCTTCGGGCAATGCCAAATCCGTGCATCGGCTCGAGGCTCAGCGTCTTGAGAATCAGCATGTCCAGCGTGCCCTGGATCACGTCGGTGTTGGCGTCCACGGCATGGACGACACGTCTGATTCATCTTGACTGTCAAGATGTGATAGTCAATATGGGACGACCAGGGAGAAAAATAGCGGCGGCGGGAGGAGCCCGTTCGCTATTCGAACGGTTCGAACGACTCGAACGACCCGAACGTTCTAGCTGACCCGCGCCACGGCGGGAACCGTGCGCGGCGTGTCCACGGTTTCAGGCACACCGTCAACGAGCGTCCAGGCGTCGGTCTGCGCCAGCACCTGCGCCGCGAACGCGGTGTGCAGCGCATGGCCGCCGCGATGCGCGACGAGATGCCCGATCATCGGGTGCCCAATCAGCGCCATGTCGCCGATCACGTCGAGGATCTTGTGGCGCACGAACTCGTCGTCAAAGCGCAGCGCGTTGTTGAGGATGCCGGTATCGCCGATGACGATGGCGTTTTCGAGCGAGCCGCCGAGCGCGAGCCCCTGCTGACGCAGACGCTCCACTTCGTTGAGAAACGTGAAGGTGCGCGCCGGCGCGATTTCCTCGACGAAGATCTCCTCGCTCAGCCGGATCGTCCGCGACTGGTGGCGCAGCATCGGATGGTCGTAGGCGATGCTGTAGGTGACCTTGAAATGATCTGACGGATAGATGGCGATGCGCTTGTCGCCGCGCGTCAGCGACATCGGCCGGAGCACCTTGAGGTAGCGGCGCGCCGCGCTCAGCGGCTTCACGCCGGCTTCCTGAATCAGATAGATGAACGGCGCCGCGCTGCCGTCCATGATCGGCACTTCCGGCGAGTTCAGCTCGACGATGACGTTGTCGATGCCAAGGCTGACGAGCGCCGCCATCAGATGCTCGACCGTGTCGACACGGACCGCGTCGCGGGTCAGGCCGGTGGCGTAGTTGATCCCGCCTACGTGCTCCGCCGACGCCGCGACTTCGAGGCCGCCGAGGTCGGAGCGGCGAAACCGGACGCCGGAATCCGCCGGCGCTGGCTTGAGGGAAAGCGTGACCTTGTTGCCGGAATGGAGACCGATTCCGGCACAGGAAATTGATCGTCGAATCGTCCGCTGTGACTGCATCAGGTCGACCGCATACGGGGCAGTGCGTAAGAGGAAGCAAGCCCGATACCTGACTGGACCTTTAGTGCCGTCAGCGGCTTAAGTCGTGTTCTGCAAGTGAGTTGCAGTCTGTGGTCTCCTTGCGATCACCGTTCAGGTAACGTCCCGCTGTGTGAGACGAGCCACAAATCGAACCGCCGAATGTGTGGCTATTTTACCACGGCCACGATCAGCCAGAACGATTTCGTGATCCAAATCAGCCGTATTCTCCGCGCGTTGTGAGCCGCGCGCTGGGGTTAAGCCTTGCCCTCGCGACCTTCATTCCTGCCGCGGTTTCCTCGCAGACGGCCGGGTTGCAGCGGTTCGTTTACGGAGCGCTGGTGAATTAGCGCCCAACGTCAGGCCGGCCGCGATTTTTTCGCCGAATCGAACAGCGCCCGCAGGAATTGCCCGGTGATGGACTTCGGATTGGCGGCCACCTCCTCGGGTGTCCCGGCCGCGATCAGGCGCCCGCCCCCCGCCCCTCCCTCGGGGCCGAGGTCGATCAGGTAGTCGGCGCACCGGATCACGTCGAGGTTGTGCTCGATCACGACGACGGTGTTGCCCTGGTCGACGAGCTTGTTCAGCACGTCGAGCAGCTTGCGCGTGTCCTCGAAATGCAGCCCGGTGGTCGGCTCGTCGAGGATGTAGAGCGTCCGCCCGGTGCTCCGGCGCGACAGCTCGCGCGCGAGCTTCACCCGCTGCGCCTCGCCGCCGCTCAGCGTCGTCGCCGACTGGCCCAGCTCGATGTAGCCGAGGCCGACGTTCTGCAGCGTGCGCAGTTTGTTGGCGATCGGCGGGAAGTTCTCGAGCAGCGGCTGCGCCTGATCGACGGTGAGGTCGAGCACTTCGGCGATCGACTTGCCGCGGTACTGGATGTCGAGCGTCTCGCGGTTGTAGCGCCGGCCTTTGCACTGCTCGCACGTCACGTAGACGTCGGGCAGAAAGTGCATCTCGATGGCGATGACGCCGTCGCCCTGGCACGCCTCGCAGCGGCCGCCCTTGACGTTGAAGGAGAAGCGTCCCGGCTTGAAGCCGCGGGCCTTGGCTTCCGGCATCATCGCGAACAGCTCGCGGATGAACGTGAACATGCCGGTATAGGTGGCCGGATTCGAGCGCGGCGTACGGCCGATCGGCGATTGATCGATCTCGATCACCTTGTCGATGAGGCCGATGCCGTCGATCCGGTCGTGGGCGCCGGGCTCGTCGCCCGCCTTGTACAGCGTCCGGGCGAGCGACTTGTAGAGGATGTCGTTCACCAGCGTCGACTTGCCCGATCCGCTCACGCCGGTGA
>DASTBV010000066.1:0-3367 GCA_035711805.1 Vicinamibacterales bacterium | reverse complement strand
GCGGGAGTAGTTCAGCGGTAGAACGCGAGCTTCCCAAGCTCGATGTCGCGGGTTCGATCCCCGTCTCCCGCTATTTACCTTATCGATAATCCGGCACCCACAGCGAATACGCTGGTTTTCGGCGTGCCGGAGCCGGCCGCGATCCGATGCGCGCGCAGGTCGAAGCCAAAAGCCAGGCGCGGGGTGATGAACCAGCGGGCGCCGCCGCCGAAATTCACCGAGCGCAACCGGCCGGACTCATGCCGGCCGGGCATCACGTCCGCCGCCTCCGTGGCGATGATGGCGATGCCAACGCCGGCGCTCAGATAGCTCCAGCCGTCCCGTGTCCCGAAGTTCGCGGATACCTGCGGCGCAACCGTCCGCATGTTCAATGTCACGCGCTGCGTGGCCGGCGCCTCGGTGGCCTCGTCTTCCGCTGCGGCCAGGGGCGCATCCACTGCGGATCGGACGATGACGACGTTCGCACCGAAGCCGATCCGGGCAAGTTTCAGACTCCACAGGTAGACGTGAGCGCCGAAATCGGCGCCGAACCCGCGGGAGGGCACGGAGGTTGCCGCGAGCGGCGGATAGAACCCCGCATCGGTGGGCACAGGGCTCGTCACCCCGCGGACGTCAAGCACCCACGGGCCCGGCGGCGTGGTCGTCTGCGCCGCGGCCTGCGCGGTGGCCATCACCATCATGACGACCGTCCCGCCGAAGCTGCGCAGCAGCGAAGGCGGAACGCAGGCCGCCGGGCGCCGCACTACTTCGCGCTCGCCTTGCGGCGCTCCGCCCAGTACTTCCGCATCCGCTCGGAGACTTCCTTCCGCTGCGCCGCGCTCATGGCCGGACGACGGCGCTTCTTCGGGCTTGATGCCTTGACCTGCCCGTTGCCGCGACGGCCACCGAACAGCTCAGGGAATTCGGCGCGGATCGCCGCCTCCTCTTCACGCAGCTGTTCGAGCCGTGCAACGGCGCCCAGGCGCGCCAGCCGCCGCAATTGTTCCTGATTCAGATTTGCCATGGACGTCCTTCCGCAGAAATGCAAGATGCAAAAGGCAAAATGCAAACGTCCGTCGCTGTTTCCATTTTGCATTTTGCATTTTGCATTTTGAATTACTTCAATATCCCTTACCCGCGCCGACCGGCTTCTCGCCTCTCGACTCCTGGACGATCCGTACGCCGGCGCTGGCGCCGATTCGCGTGGCCCCGGCCGCGACCATCGCCTTCAGTCCATCGAGATCGCGCACGCCGCCCGCGGCCTTCACGCCCATCTCGTCGCCGACCACGCGGCGCATCAAGGCTACATCGGCGGCCGTCGCACCGCCGGGTCCGAATCCGGTGGAGGTCTTCACGAAATCGGCCCCGGCCGCTTTGGCCAGCGTGCACGCCGTGACCTTTTCATCGTCCGTCAGCAGGGCCGCCTCGATGATGACCTTGCTGGCGGCACCGCTTTCCCGGCACGGCGCGGTCACCGCCTCGATGTCGCGTTCGACAAGCCGGAGATCGCCCGATTTCAGCGCGCCCACGTTGATCACCATGTCGATCTCGCGCGCGCCGTCGAAAATCGCGCGCCGTGTCTCATAGTGCTTCGTGTCGGCCGTCGTCGCTCCCAGCGGAAACCCGACCACCGAACAGACTTTGACCGCACTGCCGCGCAGCAGCCGTGCGCACTCGGCCACCCAGGTCGGATTCACGCAGACACTCGCAAAGCTGTATTCCGCCGCCTCCCGGCACAGCGCTTCTATGTCCTTCCGCGTGGCGTCCGGCTTGAGCAGCGTATGGTCGATCATCGAGGCAACCCCGGCAGCGGCGCCGCCCGCCGCATGCAGCCCAAGGCGCGTCGCTCCAGCCTCGATGACCCCGCGCAGCCGGTCCGGGCAGCACTCGTACAACAGGGCGTGGCAGCTGCACCGCTGCGGCGGGGACTGCGCGGTGGCAGCCAGCTCCTCGACGATGATCTGAACCAGACGCTGAACGTCGGCGGGGTCCATTCAGCTTCGGACCCTGGTCTCGAGCTCGCGGATCTTCGCCAGCCGGCGGATGTAGCGCGCTTCGCGCATCGGCGTGGCGAGAAACGTATCGACAATCGCGAGTGCGTGCTCGGTGGTCAGGAGGGTCGATCCCAGTGCCAGCACGTTGGCGCCATTGTGCTCCCGGGCATAGCGGGCCAGCGTCTCGTTCAGGCACATTGCCGCGCGCGCGCCGGCCACCTTGTTCGCGGCGATCGTCGATCCGAGCCCGGCGCCGTCGATCACGATCGCGGCGTCGGCTTCACCCCGAGCCACGGCCCTGGCCGCAGACGCAGCCGTATCCGGATAGTCAACAGGATCGGTCGTCGTGGTGCCGAGATCGTGGGCCGCGACGCCGCGGGCGCGAAGATGACCGACGATGGCACGTTTGAGCGTCAGCGAGGTGTGATCGCCGGCGATGGCGACTGTTCTGACGTCGGCCCTCGGCACCAGAGCGGCCGTATCCCCGTCCACGTGCTCGCTGACCACCGCGACGCGGCGGCTGTTCAGCGTGTCCTGCGCCAGCGGTGTGATATGCCCGCCCGCGACGAGGACCACTGTGCTTCCCGGTTCCAGCACGCGAGCGTCCGCCTCGGTGATCATCTGGAACCGCTTCACGACGCGCTATGTTACTCTCGCGCCGATGACCGCTCAAGGCGTGCGCACCTTCATTTCCGCTGCAGACATCCACGCGCGCGTGGAGGCGCTTGGCCGCCAGATACGCGGCGATCATCCCGACGGCGTGCATCTCGTCGGGGT
The DNA here is from genome assembly GCA_035711805.1 of Vicinamibacterales bacterium. Classification (GTDB taxonomy): domain Bacteria; phylum Acidobacteriota; class Vicinamibacteria; order Vicinamibacterales; family UBA2999; genus Gp6-AA40. The sequence continues at coordinate 617 of DASTBV010000066.1, read as the reverse complement.
GCTGAAGGGCGCGTTCATGTTCATGTCCGATCTGGCCAGAGCGATCGACGGCAATACGACGCTCGACTTCATCGCCGTCTCCAGCTACGGCTCGAGCACGAAGTCGTCGGGACAGGTACAGCTCCTGAAGGATCTCGATTCGACGCTCGAGAATCGCGACGTCGTGATCGTCGAGGACATCGTGGACACCGGTCTCACACTGACCTACCTGCAGGAGATTCTTCGCGCCCGGTCGCCGCGGAACCTGCGCACCGCGTGTCTGCTGAGCAAGCCGTCGCGCCGCAAGGTGGACGTCCAGGTCGATTACGTCGGCTTTACCATCGAGGACAAGTTCGTCGTCGGGTACGGCCTTGATTACGCCGAGCAGTACCGCAACCTGCCGCACATCGGCGTTATCGAGGGTTAGACGATTCCGGGACGGTCATCACGGAGTCCGTGGTGACTTCGAAGCGGCGGACATTGGAGTACTTGGCGATTCCGATGAAGTCGTCGCCGCCGCGCGGGACTTCATCACGCATCTCCGAGGGCACGCGAATCTTCAGGACGGGATCCGGGCTGAACGTCGTCGTCGTCACCTGAGCGCGCGCCCCGAACCCCGACCGAAGTTCCGTCTTGAA
>DASTBV010000065.1:0-73584 GCA_035711805.1 Vicinamibacterales bacterium | reverse complement strand
GCGAGGCGGAAACGTGCGGAGCTGAAAGGAACGGTTCGCGTCGACCTGCCACATGGTTCCCCTGCGCGAAAGTTCCCGACGAGCACGATGGGTGAGCCGGGCACTCGTTGAACCAAGACGCACCCGCCGGGACGCCAGGCTCGAGGGCAAGCCTCCGGCCGCGCGGCGTCACCGCGTGCTGATCGCGGAACTTCGTTACAGAAGAGGACTTCCGGGTTCCGCTGGAATGGCCGCGAGATCGGCCGGTGAGGAATCGTGAACCGGCGTTACGCCCTGCTCATCTCGGTCCCAGCCGATTGACCGCTCATGAGAGTCTTAGACAGGTAGAGGGAGATCAGCCAATGCGACTCGGTATAACGACAGCGCAGTCCATCGCCCGGACGCGCAAGTGACGGCCGTCACGCCTTGGGCATCTGGGTCTTGCGGAAGCCGGAAGACCGGTCCCGTCCCGATAATGGTCCATCGGCTATCCGAGGCGGGCCCCCTGCGAACGCGGAGGGAAGGTGCCGCAGGAGCGGCGAGTACGGATCGCGAGATCGCCCGCGAGCGATCGTTAACCGGCGTGACGCCGGCCGCCGTCATCTGGCACGGCGCTCGGCCGCACCGACAAGGCCGGCGGAGGGTGCAGCCGCCTGCTCGTGTTCCCGAACGAAACGGGCCATCGGGCTCCACATGAACCAGTGCGGAAGCTGCTTCGCGAGGGCAGGCAGCCCCTCGACAACCACCGACCGACAGCGAATAGCGCTCTCGTACTCGATGTGTCCCAACCACACGCGATAAAAGAACGCCAGATCCGCATGGACGATGAGATCGGAGTCGAACCCAGGGGGCGTTACGCAGACTGACACTTCCCGTGGCTCGAGGAGCAGCCAGACTCGCCGTCCGCGAGGACCGGTGAAATCGAACTCGACGATTGTGCGCCGCTCCGGCAAGAGCTCGCGGTTGATCCTCTGGTGAATCCTCCAAATCAATAACCCCGCGTCCAGCTCTTCAGGTCTCGGTTCACCGAAGGCCCACCGGACGCCCCAGGCACCAAGCGTTTCAATGACGGTTTTGAGCTCCCTCCCGGCCTCAGAGAGGTGATACGCCGTGACTTTTGGCTGTGCAGCCGGTAACCGCTCAACGACGCCCGCGTCTTCCAGGTCGCGGAGGCGCGACGCAAGCAGCGACCGCGAGATGCCGGGGAGTCCACGCTCGATTTCGTTGAAACGATGGCTCCCGAGGATGAGCTCCCGCACGATGAGCGGCGTCCATCGATCGGCCAGGATTTCCGACGCCCGTGCAACGGGACAGTACTGCTTGTATTTCTGCATGCGGAATCCTGGCACGCCAGGGCCCCCCATGCCAGTCCAAGAATTGAACCGATTCAGTCCGCTCGTTGCACTTCCGCCGAAGGTCTTCCGCGCCGTACTGTCAGTCGCCTCCGGCAAACGATCCGAGGAAGGGAGACAGCCATGAAGAAGCATCAGCAAGCCGCGGGCGCAACGATCGTGTTGCTCGCTCTGATGAGCACAACCCCGCGCGCCCGAGCGAACGGAGACGCCGGCGAGCTGTGGGTGACGAGTCAAGGCACCGATCGCTTATTCATCGTCCACGGACACGGCTCGGCAATCGAGACGGTTCCCGTGCCGGGGATCGGCCCGCATATCACCACGTTCTCGCCGCTGGGCGACTACGCCTACGTGGCGGGGATGAGGAATGGCGACCTGACCATCATCCGCGCTGACGACCGTAAGGTCGTGCAAACGCTGAATCTCGGGCCGACGCTGACGCACCAGGCGAAGCCGTCGCCGGATGGATCGGTCCTCCTCGTCGCCCAACTGGCATCAATGAGTCTGATCAAAGTTGCCGCCGATGAAGCGGCGGAAAGCTGGCAGGTGGTCGGGAGCCTCTCCTTCGCGTCGTTGGGAAGAGCGCCGATCTGCTCGGTGTTCCGGGACGACGGCGAACGGGCGTATGTCTCATTGCGTCCGAGCGGAATCGCCATCGTCGACGTGCAGACGATGACCCATATCGGCACGTTCGACACCGACGGCTTTGTGGCTTGCGGCATGATCAAGTCCAAGCGGGGACGGATAGTGACCGTCGCCTCCAGCGGTGGAGGTGGTCATCTCTATCGCCTGGACACTGCCACAGACACGCTCGTCGACGCTGGCACTCTCGGCGCGTCCGATTGGCACAGCTTCGCCATGAGCCCGAACGAGAAGGTCGGGTTCGGCACGTCACCGCATAGCGACGAGATCATCCTGGCGGACCTCACCAGCCCGGTTGCCAGTCCGATAGCTGTGCTGCCGCTCGACGTGACACCGGGTGCGGGGAACGATGAGCCGGACGCGCTCAGCGTGCGCGGCAATACACTCTTCGTATCGCTTCGCGCGTCCGGTCAGCTCGCGATCGTCACGGTCAACCAGCAGACCGTCACATTCCTTCAACTCTCTCCGCCCGCGCCGTTCAACCCCGCGACGTGCGGCCCGCCGCTTCCGCAGCCGCCGACCGGAAGCGGAGGATGTGCGATCCACGGCCTCACCGTACGTCCGTAGCGGACAACTCCTACGCCGCAGTCGTTTGAGTTTTGCGGTACCAGGCCACCGTCTGTGCCAGGCCCTGGTCGAGCGCGACGAGCGGCTGGTAGCCGAGCAGACGGCGGGCCTTGCCGATGTCGGCCTGCGAGTCGCGCACGTCGCCGGCGCGCGGCTCGGCATAGAGGGGGCTCGAGTCAGCCCCGGTCAGACCTTTGAGCACGTCGAAGAGCTGGTTGAGAGAGATGCGTCCGCCCGTTGCGACATTGATGACTTCCCCGCTCGCATCGGGCGCCGTGCACGCCCGCAGCACTCCGTCTACGACATTGGCGACGTAGGTGAAGTCCCGCGTCTGCTCGCCATCGCCGTAGATCGTCGGCTGACGTCCCTCCACCAGCGCGCGAATGAACAACGAGATGACGCCCGAGTACGGCGACGAGGGGTCCTGCCGCGGTCCAAACACATTGAAGTAGCGGATGGTCACCGTCTCCAGCCCGTACAACCGGGTGAACATCTGACAGTACTGCTCGGCCACAAGCTTCTGCAGCGCATACGGCGACCGCGGCGCCGTCCCCATCGTCTCGACCTTCGGCAGGGTGGGCGTGTCGCCATAAGCGGAGGACGACCCTGCATAGACCAGGCGGCGGACACCGGCATCACGCGCGGCGACGAGCACGTTCACCGACGCGTCGATGTTGGCGCGATTCGAGGTGATCGGATCCTGAACGGAGCGCGGCACCGACGGGATTGCCGCCTGATGCAGTACGTAATCGACCCCCGCCACGGCTTGCTGCGCGACGGCGAGGTCGGCCAAATCGCCTTCGATCAACTCGACGCCCGGGATGTGCTTCAGGTTTTCGCGCTTCCCGGTGATGAAGCTGTCCGCGATGCGCACGCGTTCGCCCCGGCGGGCGAGCTCCTCGGCAAGATGCGACCCGATGAAACCGGCGCCGCCGGTGACGAGATATGAGGCCATAGGGGTACGGGTTACCGCGGGAAACCGGCGCGCGGGATCCCGGGCACGAGCTTCAGCGCATTCTGGTAATAAAGCTTCCGCAGCACCTGATCGGGCAGATCCAGGCCGTACAGCTTCCAGAACGCGTGGTAGTCGCGGTAGTAGTCGAAATACTCGTCGGCCGTCTCGAACACCCGCCAGTAGTACGGGAATTCATCCGGCTGGTAGCTGTCCTTCCCGAACAGCACGCGGTCCTGGTACTTGATGAGGAACTCGCGCGCCATCCGTGGCTGCCGCCCGAGGTCGTAGAGGACCGCTCCCACTTCCGAATACAGGTTCGGCATCGCGTCGAACATCCGCCCCAACCGGGCCAGGTCGTTGGCGTGCCACCCCAGGTGCGCCGTGACGAACGTCGTCTTCGGGTGACGCTTGAACAGGCGATCGCGCTCCCCCATCAACTCCTCGAACGTCGGATTCGGAGGCGACGGGAACCGTCGATCGCGGAAGAGCGCGAGCTCGAGCCAGCGTTCGTTCTGATAGTTGATCGGCTGGAAAAACTCCTGCGGGTCGGCCGTGTGAATGAAGATCGGAATATTGAGCCGCGCCGCGGTCTGCCAGATCGGATCGAGCTCCGGGTCGTCGATCTTGAGACGCGTCCCGTCGGCCTTCCGTGCGCTCAACCCGAAGCCTTTGTTGATCTCGCCAACGCCGAGCGCTCCGGCCTTGACGTCGGCCTCGAGCTGCTGCGCCGCGCGCTGGCCGAACCCGGGACCGACATTGTTGAAGGTGATGTTGGTGAACTGCACCATCCGGTCTTTGTGCTTGCTCGTCCGGAGAGCCTGCATCGCCTGCACGAGCCGATCGCCCGACACGCCGCTGGTGTTGATCAGCACCTGCAGATTGAGCGGATTCATCGACGCGACGATCGTGTCGAAGGCGGCTTCGGTGATCGGCGCCGGCTGGTGGCTGTGGAAGTCGATGACCGGATACTTCGCGCGCGGCACCTGATGCTGCGGGACGACGAGCGTGGACCGCGGTTTGTAGTCGAGGATGCTGGGCGCGGGAAATTCGGGCGCGCGGTCGGCGCCGGGCCGGTTGCGGATGGCGCCCTGGCTCTGCGGCCCCTGCGGCGCCTGGGCCACGCCCAGCGCGGTCGCCGCCACGACAGCCAGCACCAGGATGACGACTCTGCTGAGCATGTGGAAATTGTACGTTGGGTTTTGGGTTTTGGGATTTGAGGTTTGGGATTCGAAAAAGTGTCGCAGCCGCCCGATAAGCCGAGTTCTGTTCCGCCTCCGCCCTTCGGGACGACGGCGGACAAGCCGCCTCGCCCATCAAGCGCGAAGTGGAGACGATCATTCCTCTAGGCCCGTAATTGCTCACGGGCTCGAGCGACCTACCCGGTGGCTTCGGACGGGCAGTCCTGTAGCGCCACCCTATTTGGTCTTGCTCCGTGCGGGGTTTTGCCTGCCACCGGCGTTACCGCCGGCGCGGTGCGCTCTTACCGCACCTTTTCACCCTTACCCCTCGACTCGGCGCTTACGCGCCTCGCCCGGGGCGGTATCTTTTCTGTGCCACTGGTCCGTCAGGTTGCCCTGCCCGGGAATTACCCGGCGCACTGCCCTCTGGAGCTCGGACTTTCCTCCCGCCTTCGCGCTCCGCCCTTCGGGCGTCGCCGCTACGGCGGGCGATCGTCTGGGTGACTGCGACTTCTTGATTATCGCGTACGGGCCTATCCGTCGACTTCCTGCTTGATCCCGTACTGCTCCAGCTTCTTGTAGAGATTGCTGCGCGGCGTGTCGATGACTTCGGCGGTCTTCGAGATGTTCCAGTTGTTCTCGCGGAGCTTCTGCACCAGGTAGGCGCGCTCGGCGGCGTCCTTGAACTCGCGCAGCGTGCCGCCCGGCGGGGTGCTGCTGGCGGGTGCGGCCGACGTCCCGCCCGCAGGCGCCGCCGCGCGCGTATCGGGGGCGACGGCCGGCGTCACACGCGATTCCCCGCTCCGGATCTCGGCGGGCAGATCATCGTGGCGGACGACCTCCGCCGGGCTCATGATCAACACGCGCTCGACGGTGTTCCGCAGTTCGCGGATGTTCCCGCGCCACCGGTGGCGCTGCAGCGCGTCCATCGCCGCCGCCTCGAACTTCTTCGGCTTCAGGTTGTGTTCCTCGCTCGTCAGCCTGGCGAAGTGCTGTACCAGCTGCGGGATGTCCTCGCGGCGCTCGCGCAGCGGCGGCACGACGATCGGGATCACGTTGAGCCGGAAGAACAGATCTTCCCGGAACTCGCCGCGTGAAATGGCTTCCTCGAGATCCTTGTTCGTCGCCGCGATGACCCGCACGTCCACCTTGATCGTGCGCGCGGATCCAAGCCGCTCCACTTCCTGCTCCTGCAGGACCCGCAGCACCTTGGCCTGGGTCTTCGGGCTCATGTCGCCGACCTCATCGAGGAAGATCGTCCCGCGATCGGCCTGCTCGAACTTGCCGATCTGCTTCTCGGTCGCCCCGGTGAACGACCCCTTCTCGTGGCCGAACAGCTCGGACTCGATCAGCTCCTCCGGAATGGCCGCGCAATTGACCTGCACGAAGCGCTGCCCGGCACGCGGGCTGTTGCGGTGAATCGTCCGCGCCACCAGCTCCTTGCCGACGCCGCTCTCGCCGAGCAGCATCACGGTGGCATTCGTCGGCGCCGCCCGCTGGACGGCCTCCAGCACTTTACGCAGCGACGGACCCTGGCCGACGATCTCGTACTTCGACTCCATCGCGAGCTTCAGCTCGCGGTTTTCCGAGCGCAGCTCCGACTGTCGCAGCGCGTTCTGCAGCGTGACGATGACGCGCTCGCTGCTCAGCGGCTTGTCGAGAAAGTCCAGCGCACCGGAACGGATCGCCTCGACGGCGGTGGCCGTCGTTCCGTGCCCGGAGATCATCACCACCGGCAGCGTTTCGTCGAGGGCGTGGAGCTTGCGGAGCACTTCGAGGCCGTCCATGCCCGGCATCTTGATGTCCAGCAGCACGAGATCGGGCCGCTCCCGCTGAACCGCCGCGATCCCTTCCTGCCCTGTGGCCGCGCCGACGAACTGGTAGTCCTCGTACTCGAGGATCATCCGCAGCGAGTCGCGGATCGCGCCCTCGTCGTCAATCACCAGAATGCGTGGCTTCATTCGTCGTGTCCGGCTTCAGCCGGACCTCGGGGTGCCGGCACGATCAGTCGATTTTGAGCGTGTGGAGCGCCCGTCCCGACCCTGGGTTGTAGATGTAGAGGGTCAGCACGTCGCCCGATTTGGCGGCGCCGACGATACGCTTGAAATCGTCAACCGATCGCACGGGCTGCCGGTTGATCTCGGTCACCACGTGCCCGCGCTGGATGTCGGCGTCGAACGCGGCGCCGGCAGGATCGACCTGGGAAACCACGACGCCGCGCGTGTCCGCCGCCAGGTTGAGATGCTTGAGCAGCTCCTCGTCGAGATTCCGAACGGCCATTCCTGCGAGCGGCAGCTCACGGCGCCGCGGCCGCGGACGCTCCTCGGCCCCCTCGTTCTCAGCGCGGAGCGGGCGTTCCGCCAGCTTCACCGGCACATTCATCGTCCGACCGCCGCGGACGATCTGGAGCGTCGCGACGGTTCCCGGCTTGCTGCCGGCGATGATCTGGATCAGGCCGTCGTTCTCCGTCACCTGGCGACCATCAACCGCCACGATCACGTCGTAGGGTTGCAAACCGGCGCGCCAGGCCGGCGTTCCCTCCGGCACGTCCTGCACCAGCGCGCCGGCGGACGTCCTGAGCGAAAGCGAGCGCTGCAGGTCGGGATCGACCTTTTTCAGTGCCACGCCGATATAGCCGCGCGACACCTGACCATGTTCGCGAAGCTGCGGCAGGATAGCGGTCGCCTGGTTGATGGGGACCGCAAAGCCGATATTCGCGGCACGCGAGCTGATCGCCGCGTTGATGCCGATGACTTCGCCGCGCGAGTTGATGAGCGGGCCGCCGCTGTTGCCGAAGTTGATGGCCGCGTCCGTCTGGATGTACCGGTCCAGCGCCGAGTCGAACAGCTTGCGTCCAATGTAGCTGACGACGCCGACCGTGACCGTGTGCTCATAGGCCAGCGGATTGCCGATCGCCAGGACCCACTCCCCGACGCGCAGCTCATCCGAATCACCGAGTACAGCGTGCGGCAGCGGCCGCGGCGACTCGACCTTGATGAGGGCGATGTCGGTGTCCGGATCCGAGCCGATGCGCCGGGCGCGCAGCGTGCGCCCGTCGGTCAGCCGGACGGAGATGCGGCTCGAGTCGGCGATGACGTGATGGTTGGTGAGGATGTAACCGGACGGGTCGATGATGAATCCGGTCCCCGCGCCGCGTCGCGGCGTATCTCGATCCGGCGCCGGCTGGCGGCGCTCGTACTCGGGTGTGCCGGGTAATGAAGAATCAGAGCGCCGCCGCGAGGTCGCCGCTCCGGTCATCGTCGCGTCGATGTTGACGACAGCCGGATTCAATCGTTCGGCAATGTCCGCGAACGACGTCACGGCGGCGCCGGGAGCTGGCGTGCTGACGGTACGAGTCCTGGCCAGCCGCGGCTCCGGCGCGGACGTCGCCGGCGTGGGCGTCATCGTGCCGGCGACGATCAGGCCGATGAGAAACGAGACAGTGGCGGCGAGGCCGATCGTGACCGCAATGAGCCGCCGCGTCATATCCTGATCATAAATTGGTTCACGCCTTATCGGCGCCGGAACCGATGAGGTGCAGAAAGGCGGCCTCGTCGAGCATCGGCACGCCCAGTTCACGCGCCTTTTCGGCCTTGCTCCCCGGCTCGGCGCCGACGATCACCCCGCTCGTCTTCTTGCTGACCGAACCGGCCACCTTTGCCCCCAGGCGCTTCAATGCGGCTTCCGCCTGATCGCGCGTCATCGCCGTCAGCGTCCCGGTGATGACATACGTGCGGCCCGACAGGGCACCGGTTGCCGGCGCCGCGGTCCGTTCAGATTCCGGCACTTCCATGCGGACACCGGCAGCCCGCAGCCGATCCAGCAGCTCCCGGTTTCGTGGCTCGTCCATCCACGATCGGATCGACTCCGCCAGGACCGGACCGATTTCCGGCGTCTGCTGCAGCTGCTCGATCGATGCCGCGACGAGCGCGTCGACGGACCAGAAGGCGCGTGACAGCACCTGGGCGCCCCGTTCGCCGACATGACGGATTCCCAGCCCGTAGACGAGCCGCCACAGCTCATTGGTCTTGCTTCGTTCAATCTGGTCGACAACCTTGGCGGCGTTCTTCTCGCCAAACCGGCGCTGGATCTCCCGGCCGTCCGAGCGGGTCGATGTGCTCGTCAGGTTCGCGAGCTGCCCTGCGCTCAGCGCATACACGTCGGCATAATCGCGAACGAGGCCGCTGGCGATGAGCTGCGCGATGAGCGACTCGCCGAGACCGTCGATGTTCATTGCGCCGCGCGCCGCGAAATGCTCGAGGCCGCGCTGCAGTTTGGCCGGACACGATGTGTTCTCGCAGCGCCAGACCGCTTCGCCCTCCTCGCGCACCAGCTGGCTGCCGCAGCGCGGACAGGCCGTCGGCATGACCCATGGCTGGCTGTCGGGAGGCCGCCGGCTCAGAATCGGCGCGACGACGCGCGGAATGACGTCGCCCGCCTTCTCGATGATCACCCAGTCGCCTTCGCGGATGTCCTTGCGTGCCAGATCGTCGGCGTTGTGCAGCGTCGCCATCGAGATCGTCGACCCGGCGACGAACACCGGTTCGAGCATCGCGAACGGGGTGACCGCGCCTGTTCGCCCGACGTTCACCTCGATCCTGCGCAGCAGCGTCGTCTTCTGTTCGGCGGGGAACTTGAAGGCGGTTGCCCAGCGCGGGAATTTGCTCGTGGCTCCCAGGGCGCGGCGCTGGTTGTACGAGTCGACCTTGATCACGATGCCGTCGGTATCGAACGGCAGCGAGCGACGGCGCTCCGCCCATTCCGCGACGAACGCAACCAAGGCGTCGACGCCAATGCAGTGCTGCCAGTGGGCTTCGACCGGCAGTCCCCATTCACGCAGCCGTTTCAGGATCTCGGAATGGCGGGTTCCCGCCTCAGCCGCTGTCACGAGCTGGTAGGTCAGCGCGCTCAATCCGCGTTTGGCAACCAGCCCCGGATCGAGATTCCGCAGCGTACCGGCCGCGGCGTTGCGCGGGTTGGCAAACAACGGTTCTTCCAGTTGCTCACGCTCGGCGTTGATGCGCTCGAACGCCTTCCGTGGCAGATACACTTCCCCGCGGACCTCGATCCGGCCGGACGGCGCGCCCGCGCCGAGCCGCAGCGGAATCGCGCGCACGGTGCGGACGTTCGCCGTCACGTCCTCGCCGCGGACGCCGTCGCCCCGCGTCGCCGCCCGCGTGAGCATCCCGTCGATGTAGGTCAGCGCGATGCTGACGCCGTCGATCTTCAGCTCCGCAACGTAGTCCACCGCGTCGGCTGGCGTCCCTGCCGCGTCGAGGCCACGGCGTACACGATCGTCGAACGCCCGCAGCTCTTCTTCGTTGTAGGCATTGTCGAGACTGAGCATCGGTTCGAGATGCTCGACGGTCTCGAAGCCGGCATCCACGCGTCCGCCGACGCGCCGCGTCGGCGAATCGACGGTGACCAGATCGGGGTTCTCTGCCTCCAGCCGCTCGAGCTCGTGCATCAGCGCATCGAACTCCGCGTCGGACACCTCCGGCGAGGCGAGGATGTAGTAGCGCTCTTCGTGGTAGCGAATCAGGCGGCGAAGTTCGGCGACGCGATCGGCAGCGTTCATGGGGACTGACGCAGTAATTCAGAATGCAGAATGCAGAATGCAGAATGCAAAATGCAAAGAGTGTTTGCATTCTGCATTCTGAATTCTGAATTATCGGTCTCTTGAAACGACGTAATCAGGCAGGTACAGCAGCGCGTCGCGCGCCTCGGACGGCGGAAACACGTGCAGCGCCTTCTTGGCGCGCTCGACAAAGGCGGCGGCGGTCCGCTGTGCATACTCGAGCGATCGAGTCTGCGTGAGGAGGGCGCGAATCTCCCGCCACTCGTCGGCCGACACCGAACGCGCATCCACCACGCGGCGCAGCAGTGCCTGTGCACGCTCCTCGCCGCCGGCGTAGAGGTGAATGACGGGCAGCGTCATCTTGCCTTCGCGCAGGTCGCCGCCAACGGGCTTGCCGAGCGCCCCCTGCTCGCCGGTGAAATCAAGCAGATCGTCGACGACCTGGAACGCCATGCCGATGTTGAGGCCGTAGTCCCACAACGCCTCCTGCTGCTCGCGCGTCGTCTGCCCGAGCATGCCGCCGATCCTGGCCGAGCCGGCAAACAGCAGCGCCGTCTTCCGACGCACGATGTCGAAGTGCTCCTCCTCGCTCAGATCGACAGCGCCGGTCTTGGTCAGCTGGTAGATTTCGCCCTCGACGATGCGCAGCGTCACGTCGCACAGCAGCCTGACGATATCGAGCGTGTCGTGGGTCAGCGCCAGCGACATCGACTTCAGGTACAGGAAGTCGCCGAACAGCACCGTGATGTGGTTGCCGTAGCGCGTATGCACCGCGTCACGGCCGCGGCGCATGTCGGATTCGTCGATGATGTCGTCGTGGACGAGCGTCGCCGTGTGGATGAATTCGATGACCGACGCGTAGAGAACCGCCCGCTCGCCGGTGTACCCCGCCATCCGCGCGGCCATCAGCAGCACCGCCGGGCGGATCCGCTTGCCGCCGCCATCCTGAATGTAGCTGCCGATCGCGGGGATGACACTGACCTGCGACTGGACGTGCCGCGTGAACTCGCGCTCGACTTCGCGAAGGTCGTCGCGAATCGGCTCGAACAGCTGGGCAAGCGTCGCTGCGGAAGGGTTCGGCGCTGCTGGATTCAAGATGTTTGTCGAACCTAAATATATCGCGACGGAGAGCGTCGCGGCGCGGGCGCCGTCAACCCGGCCCGTCTGCCGCCGTCAGGGCGCGAATATCCGTACAAAGTTGGCCGACGTGGCGGCGGCGACCGCCTCACGCGTCGTGCCCTTGAGCCCGGCAATCGTTTCGGCCACCTGGACGACGTTGGCCGGTTCGTTGCGCGTGCCGCGATGCGGCACGGGCGCCAGAAAGGGGCTGTCGGTCTCGATGAGCAACCGGTCGAGTGGAACCAGGCGGGCCACTTCCTGCAGTTCCGTCGCGCGTGGAAACGTGACGATGCCGGCCAGCGACAGGTCGTATCCGGCCTCGAGCGCGCGGCGTGCCATCGCCCGATCGCCGGTAAAGCAGTGCAGCACGACGGGCACCTCAGCCGCCTGCTCCTCTGCGAGAATGCGGAACGTGTCGTCCTCCGCCTCGCGCGTGTGAATGACGATCGGAAGGCGGCGATCGCGCGCCAGCGCAATCTGGCTGCGGAACACCGTCTGCTGGATGTCCCGCGGCGAGAAATCGTAGTGGTAGTCGAGTCCGATCTCGCCCAGGCCGCGGGTCAGCGGCTGCCCGTCGATCGCCGCCGCCACGGCGCGTGCCGCCTCTTCGGGGTTGGCCGCAAACTTCCCCGCCGCATGCGGATGCACGCCGATCGAAAACCGGACGCCGCTCCACAATCCGGCGACGGCCTGCGCCTGTTCAATCTCCGGCTGGTCGTCTGCGGCAAGGATGACCAGCGCGTGGGTCAGCCCGGCGGCGGTCGCACGCGCAACCACGGCATCGAGATCGCCGGCGAATTCCGGCCCGGCGATGTGGCAATGGGAATCGATCAAGTGCTTAGCGCACTCTCGTTCCCGGCGGCATCGAGGGATCCACGGACAGCAGCGTCGGCGCACCTCCCTCGACGCTTGCCGCGAGAACCATCCCGTTCGATTCGATCCCCATCAACTTCGCCGGCTTCAGGTTCGCGACGATCACGATCGTGCGTCCGATCAGCTGATCGGGCTGATACGCCTCGGCAATGCCGGCGACGATCGTCCGCTGCTCGGTGCCGACGTCAACGCGCATCTTGATCAGCTTCTTCGACTTCGGAACCGACTCCGCCTCGAGCACCTTCGCCACCCGAAGTTCGACCTTCATGAATTCGTCGATCGACAGCCGTACATCCCCTTCGTCGTGCCCGCCTTTCTTGTCCGCCGTAGCGCCCGGCGCGGAGGCGGAAGGCGGACCCGGCGGCGGAAGCGCCGCCGCGCCGGCGACGACGGGCGGCGCAACAGGGGACGCCAGGGCACCTGGTTGGGCCGCAGGGGTCTGATCGGGGGGCGGAGTCTCCGTATCTGCCATCGCGCGCAGCTCCTCGAGCGTCTTTTCAATGCGTGGAAACAACGGTTCGATCGTACCAAGCCGGGTCCCGGGGGCGAGCGTGCCGGCCTTCAAGGCGGTCCACGGCTCCTGCTGGATCCCCAGCATGCGGCGAATCCGTTCGGCCGCACCGGGCATCACCGGATCGATCAGGGCCGCGGTCACGCGCAGCGCATCGGCCGCGTGATAGAGGGTGGCCTCCAACGTTGCCCGCTGTTCGGGCTTCTTGGCGAGCGCCCACGGTTCGCGCTTCACGATGTACTGGTTGACGGCGCGGATCAGCTCCCAGGCGTCCTGCAGGGCACCCGTGATCTGGATCGCGTCGAACTGGCGGACGACCGCGCCGATGGCTTGATCGATGCGCGCCACCAGGCCGGCATCCAGATCGTCGCGCCGCGCCGGGTTCGATTCCGGCACCACGCCGCCGCAGTAGCGCTGCACCATCGTGGTCGCCCGGCTCACCAGGTTGCCGAGGTCGTTGGCCAGATCGGCGTTGAACCGCGTGAGGATCCCTTCGTCGGAGAAGTTGGCGTCCCCGCCGAGCGGCATCTCGCGCATCACGAAGTAGCGCAGCGCATCGACGCCGAAGACGCTCACGTAGTCCTGATACCGGGCCACGTTGCCCGCCGACTTCGACATCTTGGCGCCGCCCATCAGCCACCATCCGTGGGCGACGATGCGGTGCGGCGGCGGCAACCCGGCCGACATCAGGAACGCCGGCCAGTACAGCGCATGCTGACGAACGATCTCCTTGCCGACCAGATGCGTGACCGTCGGCCAGAATCGCTGCACGCGGCTGTCGTCGCCGCTGCCGAAACCGAGCACTGTCAGGTAGTTGGTCAACGCGTCGAACCACACGTACATCACGTGCTTCGGGTCGTCGGGAACGGGGACGCCCCACGAAAACGACGTCCGGCTGATGCTCAGGTCCTGCAATCCTGCCTCGACGAACGTTCGCACCTCGTTCAGCCGGAACGCGGGCTGCAGGAAGTCGGGGTTCGCGGCGTAGAAGTCGAGCAGCGGCTGCTGATACTTGGAGAGCCGGAAGTAGTAGCTCTCCTCCTTCAGCCGCTCGACCTTCCCGCCGCAAGTCGGACATTTCCCGTCCAGCAGCTGTGTCTCGGGCACGAAGACTTCATCGACGGTGCAGTACCAACCTTCGTATTCACCCTTGTAGATGTCGCCGTTCGCGGCGACGCGCCGCCAGATTTCCTGCGCCGCCCGGTGATGCCTCGGCTCCGTTGTCCGGATGAAGTCGTCGTTCGAGATATTGAGGTCGCGGCTCATTTGCCGGAAATGCGCGGCGGTCTGCTCCGCGAACATCTCCGTCTTCATGCCCGCTTTCTGAGCGGCCCGCTCGACTTTCTGTCCGTGCTCGTCGGTGCCGGTCATGAAGAACACGTCGTCGCCCAGCAGCCGGCGCGACCGCGCGACTGCGTCGGCGAGCATCGTCGTGTAGGCGTGGCCGATGTGTGGACGGGCGTTGATGTAGTAGATGGGAGTCGTGACGAAAGACGGCTTCATGAGAGAAACGCCTTGGTGGCCAGGGCCTGGACCTCCTTCACGGGTACGTTGTGTTCGCGGGCGATCCGCACGCAGTCCTCGAATTCCGGGGAGGCGTTCAGCACGCGGCCGTCCCGCCGCGCCACCTTGACGCGGACGGCGCCCAGCGCCGTCTGGACGGTGACGTCCTCGCGGTCGAGACATTCACGCGCCATCTCGCGGTACCGCACGCCAATCGTCGTCGTCTCGCGGAAGATCGTCGCGGTCAGACGCTCCCGCGCGTCGGGCGCAGCAATCACCGTGAGGAGGATTCCAGGACGATTCTTCTTCATCTGAATCGGCGTATAGAACACATCCAGCGCGCCCTCGGCCAGCAAGGTGTCCATGACCACGCCGAAGATCTGCGGGTTCATGTCGTCGATATCGGCTTCGATGACCACGACGGACGCCGAAGGCGCCGTTCGATCCGCCTCACCAATCAGCACGCGAAGGACGTTCGGCGTCTCGGGAAAGTCGCGGCTGCCGGCGCCGTACCCCACCGCGCTGACCTTCATTGCCGGGATCGTGCCGAACTCGGAGGCGTAGGATTTCACGAGCAGCGCCCCGGTGGGCGTGACCATCTCCGCCTTCTGCGGACCGGAATAGATCGGCGCGCCCTGGAGCAGACGAAGCGTCGCCGGCGCGGGCACCGGATAGACGCCGTGAGCCGACCTGATGCTGCCGCTGCCGACGTTCAAGGGCGACGCCACGATGCGATCGGCGCCGAGTGACTCGAGCGCGTACACGGCGCCGACGATGTCGATGATGGAATCGAGAGCGCCCACCTCGTGCAGGTGAACCTGCTCGAGGGTGGTGCCGTGAATCGCAGCCTCGGCGGCGCCGAGTTGCAGAAACAGATCCGTCGCGCGCGCCTTACCGGCCGGGCTCAGCGCGGATCCCTCGATCAGCGTGGTGATCTCGGCCAGCGTCCGATGCACGTGATGATGCGGCTGCGCATGGCTGTGGGCCTGCGCTGATTCGTGGCCGTGGTGATCGTGCGCGTGGTGTTCATGACGGCCGTGCGCGTGGACGTGGGCGTGCGCATGCTCGTCGACGTACGCGGAGCCGGGATCTTCACCACGCACGCAGAACTTCGTGGCGCGCACCCCGGCACGCACCACCTGTTCCGTCCAGACCGAGTCCGGCGTTATCGCGAGAGAACCGAGGGCACGGCGGATGTCGTCGAGCGGCACGCCGGCGTCGATCAGCGCACCGAGGACCATGTCGCCCGAAGCGCCCGCGAAGCAATCGAAGTACAGAATCCGCAAATCCAACCCATCTTACCGAAGTCGGCGCGTCGTCAGCCATCTGCACGAGGCAGCTGTCCGGCTTCGGCGAACGAGTAGTAGCGCTGGTCCGCGAGTATCAGGTGGTCGAGCACGTCGATCCCGATGACCTGTCCCGCCTCGACCAGCCGCGCCGTCAGCGCCACGTCGTCGCCGCTCGGCCGCGGATCACCGGACGGATGGTTGTGGAACAGGACGATGGCCGCCGCGCGGCCGGCGATCGCGTCGCGGAACACCTCGCGCGGATGCGCGACCGTCGAGTCCAGCGAGCCGCTCGACACGAGCCTGATCTGGATCAGCCGGTGTTTGGTATCGAGCAGGACGATGCCGAACTGCTCCACGGGCCGGGAGCCGTGCTGCGGCAGCAGATGCGACGCCAGCTGACGCGGCGTGTTCAGCCGCGGCCGATCGCCGTGCGTACGCATCAGCGTCCGTCGCCCGAGCTCCACTGCCGCCAGTACCTGTGCGGCGCGGGCGGCGCCGACACCGGAAATCGCGCGCAGGTCGGCTGCCGTCGAGCGTGTGAGCCCATAGAGGCCGCCGCGTTGCTCGAGCACGGTGTTCGAGACGTCGAGTACGTCGCGGTCGCGCGATCCGCTGCCCAGCACCAGGGCGAGCAATTCGTTGTCGCCGAGTGCCGACGCACCGAGCCGTTCGAGCTTTTCGCGCGGGCGATCGTGTGGCGCCACGTCTTTCATCGTCTATACTCAGACTCTGATGCAGGTTCGTCCGCTGCGAGCATCGGCGCTCGCGCTGCTGCTGCTGCTCTTGACGGCATGCGGCACTCCCCCACACAAGGAAATGGATCAGGCGCAGGGCGCCATCGACGCGGCCCGCGCCGCCGGCGCCGAGCGCTATGCCGCGGAGGAATTCACCGCCGCGACCGCGTCGCTGACCGCCGCGACGCAGGCGGTCGATCAGCGCGACTACCGGCTGGCGCTCAACCACGCCCTCGAAAGCCGCGAACATGCGCAGAACGCCGCGCGCATCTCCGCCGAGACCCAGGGCAAACTCCGCGCCGAAGTCGATCGCGCGACGATGGAAGTCAGCGTCCTCCTGACACAGGCGAACGGACGGCTCGCCACGGCTGAAAAGACACGCCTGCCGCGCCGCCTCCTCACCGATACCCGCCGCGCCATTGCGACAGCCACAGCGGAAATGCAAAAAGCGGGCGTGGCCAGCGAGGCGGGTGACATCGTCGCGGCCCAGGCCGTGCTCACCAGCGCGAAACAGCGGCTTTCCGACGTCATCGCCCGGCTCGACACCGCCCTGCGTGCGCAAAACGCGCGACGCCGGGGGTAGGCCGAGTACGCAGAAACTTCGAACCCGCCAGCGCGGATTTCTGCCCCGTGGCGCGAACCCTTCGGGTTGGCGAGGCGAGCCTGAAAGGCTCGCCCCACGACATTCGCGCGACAGATCTGAAAGATGCGCTAGAAGACCAGCGGACCGAGGCCGAGCACCAGTCCGACGATGATGATGAAGCCGGCGACGTCGAGGAGGATGCCGTACTTCATCATCGAGGTGATCGGAATGAAGCCGGAGCTGTAGACGATCGCGTTCGGCGGCGTCGACACCGGCATCATGAACCCCATGCTCGCGCCCAGCGTCGCACCAAGCGCCGGCTGGAGCGGCGGCACGCCCGCCGCCTGCGAGACCGCAATCGCAATCGGCACGATCATATTTGCCGCGGCGGTGTTGGACGTCGCTTCCGACAGCACGATCGCGGCGCCCGTGAACAACATCGTCAACGCGACGGTGGTCTGCGACGGCAGCCAGGCCGTGATGCCTTTCCCCAGCGCTTCGGCGAGACCCGTCGAGAACGCCAGCTCGCCCATGGCCAGGCCGCCGCCGAAGAGCAGAATCACACCCCAGTCGATCTTCAGCGCCTGCTCCCACGTGAGGGTAAAGCTCCGTCCGGTCCAGTTGACTGGAAGCACGAACAGGAGCAGCGCGCCGAGCATGGCGGCCACGCTTTCAGGCACGGCCTGCGCGAAGCCGCGGGCAAATGCCGTATCGTCCACGCCGGCAATGGCAAACACGCCTGGCGCCACCCACAGCAGCACCGTGATGCCAAAGGCGACGAGGACGTTCCGTTGACCGCGTGAGACGCTCCCGAGCTTTTCGAGCTCGTCGCGAACGATCTGGGTGCTGGTGGCGTCCACGCGCGCGTGACGCGCTCCGGCAAAGTAGAACTGGAGCACAATCAAGCCGAACATCAGCATCATCGCGGGCACGCCGAGCAGCATCCACTGGAAGAATGTGATGTCCACGCCGGCAAGCTTTTCGAGCATCCCGACGCCAATCAGGTTCGGCGGCGTCCCGACCGGCGTCGCCATGCCGCCGATGGATGCGCCGAACGAGGTGATCAGCATCATGACGAGCGCGAACTGGCGCGCGCCCTCCATGCCGCTGCGCGCGAGGTGCGCCACGATCGACAGGCCGATCGGAAACATCATCGCCGTCGTGGCGGTATTGCTCATCCACATCGACAGAATGGTCGTGACGGCCCCGAAGGTGATCAGGATGCGCATGGCGCTCGTCCCGACGAACCGCCACGAGAGCGCGGTGTAGGCAATGCGGCGATCGACGCCGTGCACGAACATCGCCTCGGCGAGAATGAAGCTGCCGATGAAGACGAAGATGATCGGGTCGGCGAATGCGGCAAACGCCGCACGTACCGGGACGACACGAAACAGGACGGCGAGGACCGGCCCGAGCAGCGCCGTGACAGCAAGCGGCAGCGCCTCGGTGACCCAGAAGACGATCATCATCCCCAGGATGGCCGCCACTCGATGCGCCGGCGCGGCAAGCGGTAGCGGCGCGATCAGCAGCGCGATGCAGACGATGGGACCGAGGAACAGGCCAATGGTGCGGCGGCGGGTGTTGAACGCCTCCTCCGCAGGCGAATACGTCTCGACGGCCTGGATCGCGCTGTGAAACGTCCGCATCAGCCCGTCCGGCCGTCCTCGAGCCATCGCCCCTCGAGGACCAGATCTGCCCAACCGGTCAGATACGCTCCGGACTCCTGCCAGTCCACGTGCTGCAGCCCGCCGGGCGCCATCACGTCTATCGAACGCGAGGCGCCGCCATGGGCGGCAGCAGCCACGGCGGCGGCTGTCGATCCGGTTCCCGACGAGGAGGTCGGCCCGACACCGCGCTCCCAGATCAGGATCCGAACCCGGTCGGGAGCGTCCACCTGAGCGAATTCCACGTTGGTGCCCTCCGCAAACATCGAATGCGTGGACAGCGCCGGGCCCAGCATGTGGAAGCGTTCCGGCGCAGGCAGCGGTCCGAGGACCACGCATTGGGGGTTGCCTGTACGAAGAACTGTCGCCGTCAGCGTTTCACCGGCCGCCGCGATCGTGACCTGCCGGATGTCCACCGGGTGGCCCATCGCCGCGCGGAACTCGTAACGACAGCCGTCCTGTGCGAGGAAGTCGAGCGTCTTCAGGCCGGCGTCGCTGTCGATGCTGACCGTCACACCGGGCCGCAGATTCTGCACGTGCGCCACCAACGCCGCGAGACAGCGCAGGCCGTTGCCGGAGAGCTCCGACCAGCTGCCATCCGCGTTCAGCAGCTTCATCGTCGCACCGCGTTCACGCAGCGTGTAGAGGATCAGGCCGTCGGCGCCAATGCCTGTATGCCGATGACAGGCGGCACGGGCCAGCGCCGGCAGATCGCCCGGCGCGCCGTCAGCAGGTGCGAGCAGGAAGTCGTTTCCGTACGCGTGCGCCTTGACGATGTTCAAGGCACCGAAAACGCGTTGAAGACGTAGGTGAAACCGGCGCCGACGCCGACGGCCGGATCGTTGGACGTCAACCCGAACAAGAGCGACACGTCGCCGCGCCAGCCGCCGATGGTATAGCGGCTGCCGACTCTGAGAATGCCGCGCGAGTCGGTGCCAGGCGGCGGTTCGCCGTTGCGGACGTCGAGCCACCCGTTGATCTCGCCGACCAGCTCCGCGGCGTCGGTGATGGCGCGGGCGAGCGAGACGCCGTAGGTCACCACATCGTTCTGGCGATCCCCTCGCGTCGGGTCGCCGAGGATGCCCAGCCCGCCGTTACCCACGATGCGGATCGACCGTACGGTCTTGCCGACGAGCAGCGACGCGAAGAAGTCGGTCGTGTCGAGGCCGATGCCGCTTTCATTCGACGCGTTCGGCAGTTTCGTCGCGAATCGAAACCCGATTGCGGGGTTCGCCGCACCTTCAGGTACGAGACGAACCTTGGTGCCGATAACGATGTCCTCCACGCTGGAGGTCGAGTCGCCGGTTGCGGTGACCATCGACGCGAGCGGCGCATCGCGGCGATCCGAGATGCTCAACCGGTTATAGAAGCCGCCATCGATCTGAATCTCGGCGATCGAGCTGACGCCGATGCTGAAGCCGATGACCGGAAACCGGAACAGCTCTCCCTCGAGGCCGGAGGCCGGGTATTCCACATCGCGCGAATAATCGAAGCCCGCTTCGGCGAGCAGCCGTCCGGCCCCGATCGTCTCGGGATCCTCGGTCGTGAGCGGGCGCTGCTGCGCGCCAGCCCCGCTGGCCGCGAACAGGATGAAAACCGCACAGAGCAGACGTGTCATCGATACGGACGCCTCACTGTTTCCTGCTGTCGATGAGGAGGGTGACCGGTCCGTCGTTCACCAACTCGACCTGCATCATCGCCTGAAATTCGCCGGTGGCCACCGGCAGGCGCGTCGCGCGCAATTCTCTCACGAACTCCTCATACAGCCGGCGCGCATCATCGGGCGGCGCCGCGCCATCGAAGGATGGGCGGCGGCCTTTCCGCACGTCGCCATACAACGTGAACTGCGACACGACCAAGAGGCTGCCGCCGACATCGAGGACAGACCGATCCATCGGCTTGCCGGCATCACTCTCGAAGACACGGAGGTCGCAGATCTTGGCGGCGAGGTACTTCACATCGTCGATCGTGTCGTCGCGGCCGACCCCGACGAAGACGAGAAGCCCACGGCCGATCTCGCCGGTGATCGCCCGGCCCACAAGAACGCGCGCCGAGGTGACTCTCTGCAGAAGCGCGCGCACCTCGGTGGCTAATGCTGGATCTGGATTAGCTTCGACGATTCGTCATCCAGGCGCAGCGCTACGCTGTCGCGCAGCTCGCCGCTGGGGTTGAGGCGGGTGTCGAGCAGGTGCCGCGGCATGACGTTGCCGAGCGCCTTGAGCATCGACTGCTTGACGCCGGGATGTTCGACCTCGAGGTCCATGATCAATCGCTTGACCCGCTGCCGCTGCAGGCTCAGATCGCCACATGCCGGGCAGCAGCAGCCGATGATCGGCAGGCCGACTTCCTTCGTGTACAGCCGCGCTTCATCCTCGCCCACATACGCGAGCGGCCGGATGACGACGTGCTCGCCGTTGTCGGACACCAGGCGGGCGGGCATCGCCTTGAGCGCACCGGCGAAGAACAGGTTCAGCAGGAGCGTCTCGATGAAGTCGTCCATGTGGTGGCCGAGGGCGATCTTCGTGGCGCCGACCTCCGACGCAATGCGGTACAGCACGCCGCGGCGCAGCCGCGCGCACAGCGAGCAGGGCGTCGCATTCGAGTCGAGGATGTCGTCCATCACGTCGCCGATCGACGTGTGCTCGATCCGGTACTCCCAGCCGCGCTCCTCACAGGTCCTGGCGATGACGCCGTGCTTGAAGTCCTTGTAGCCGGAATCGACGTTCACGGCGATGAGGGAAAACCGGATCGGCGCCCGCTGCCGCAGGTTGTCGAGCACCTGCATCAGCGCCCAGCTGTCCTTGCCGCCGGACAGGCCGACCATGATCCGGTCGCCGTCTTCAATCAGGTTGAAGTCGGTGATCGCTTTGGTCGTGCGCTTCGATATTCGCGCTTCGAGGGGACTGCGGTACGCCATTGGCCCTGTAGTGTCCGCCTTCAGGCGGACCGTCGCCTAGTGTAACAGCTGGCCCGAACCGTCCGTTCCGGTCCGAGACGACTCCCGCAACTCGGCGATTTCGTAGATCGGCTGACCGGGCGCAGCGGGATCGATCGCCGAGCGCATGACGCTGCGGAGACGCAGCAGGTCGTTGGCGACCGTGAAGGTTCGGGAGAGACCGTACTTCGACCGGCCAAACCGCCGCGGCCGATGGTTGACCGGCAGCTCGGCGACGCGGTCGCCGAGCTGACTGGCAATCGCGGGCAGGTAGCGATGCATGCCGGGCCGAAGCTTCAGCGGCTTGACCACCTCGGCACGAAAGACCTTCAGCGAGCAGCCGTTGTCGTGCAGACGCACGCCGGACACGAGGCCGAGCAGCCAGTTGGCCACCATCGACGGCAGCTGCCGCGTCAGGAACGTATCCTTGCGCCGCTTCCGCCAGCCGCAGACGATGTCGTGCGATGCCGCAAGCTCGACCAGCTTCGGTATGTCCGAGAGGTCGTTCTGCAGATCGCCGTCCGCGGTGATGACGAGCCGCCCCCGGGCGGCGGCGAATCCGGCGGCAAACGCCGCTGTCTGGCCGAAGTTCTTCGTGAACCGGATGACGCGGACGCGAGGGTCCTGCGCCTGGATCTCACACAGCCGCGCAAACGTCTGATCCGAGCTGCCGTCCTCGACCAGGATCGCTTCATAGGGCCGCCGCATCGATTGCAGGACGCTGCTGAGCTCCGCGTGCAGGGGGACGACGTTCGCTTCCTCGTCCCGCAGCGGAATCACGACGGACAATTCAGGTTCGCTCACGCCCTGCTTTCCTGCGCATCACCCACACGGCAACGGCGGCTGCCACGAGGAGTCCGACGACGACGAGCGCGACCACGCGCCCATGGGTCCTCATCAACTCCAGCGCCTGATCGCCATAGTAAACAGCGAGGATGCCAAGCGCGACGTAGCGGGCGCCGCGTGCCAGCGTCAGCGCGACGATGAACTGCATCGGCCGCACGCGCGCCACGCCGGCGGCGAGCACGAACAGCTTGAACGGCGCCGGCGGCGGCAACAACGCCGGGATCATCAGCGCCATCAGCCCGTTGCGCTTGTAGGCCGCGAGCGCCCGCTCGACGGCAACCGCTTTCAGGCGCTTGTGCAGGAACGCCTCGCCGCCTTTTTCCGCCAGGTAATACAGGACGTAACAGCCGGTCACCGAGCCGAACGTGGCCATGGCGGCGTAATAGAGCATCCGGTTCTTGTGTTCGGTAACCATGACGACCACAAGCAGGTCGTTGATGTGCGGCAGCGACAGGAACGACGCATCGAGGAACGCCACCGCGAAGAGACCGGGACCGCCGAGACCGAGCGCCAGGGTATGGAGCCAACCGATGAACGACCGCACGCCTACACAGAATATGCTGAGCAGCGCCTCGTGATCATCCCGCGCCTTCCACGCATCCTCGCCGCGGTCGCCTTCCTGTGCGGCGCCGCCGCATGGATCCGCTTTCTCGAACTGGACCTCGTGCTCAGCCACTACGATGCCAAGGCGCATCTGGTCGTGGCCCGGCGTGTCATCGACAGCATCACACCTGGCTGGCAGCAGATCGGCGCCGTCTGGCTGCCACTGCCCCACCTGATTCAGATTCTTCCGGCGCAGATCGACGTCCTCTATCGCACCGGCGCGTTCGCGTCGCTCGTGTCGATCGCGTCCTTCACGCTGATGGTCTGGGCTGCGGCCCGCCTGGTGCTGACGATGACCGGTTCGGCGCCAGGCGCAGTCACCGCGGCAGCGCTTCTGGTCGTCAACCCGAACCTGCTGTATCTGCAGAGCACACCGATGACGGAGTCGCTGACGCTCGGGTTGGTGTTTCTCGCGCTGCTGTGGATCTATGAGTGGGTGACGGCGGACAAGGAAGCCGGACTCCATGTACCAGCGAGACTCGCCGCGACGCTGTTCGCTGCCGCGTGGACGCGGTACGAAGCGTGGCTGATCCTGTCCGCTGCGCTGGCATTGGCCGGACTCTCGCTAATCCGAGGCGGCGTCAGACCCGGTCGAACCGCCCGGCTGATCGCCCGCCTTGCCGTCTGGCCGGCGCTGGCAATCCTGCTGTTTTCTCTCAACAGCCGGATCACGACCGGCCGGTGGCTCGTGGCGGGCGGCTTCTACGAAGTGGACCCGACCTACCACGGACTTCCCCTCAAATCGTTCATTGCCGTGTGGTGGGGAACACACCGCCTGAGCGGCTACGTGCTGGAGATCGTCGCGATAGGCACAGCCTTCTGGCTGATTGTCCGATCCGCGTCGCGCCCAGCCGCGACTCGCGCGCTCATTCCGCTCGCGCTCGCGGCCGCCGCCGTTCTACCGTTTTACGCGTTCGTCGAAGGACACCCGTTTCGAATCCGCTACATGGTCGTCCTGTCGGCCGCCTGTGCGCTGGGTGGCGGTCTTGCCGTTGCGCAGTTCCGCCGGCACGGCGTGGCGGTTGCCCTCGCCGCAGCGCTGCTGACTGCGTCGGTGGTCGAGTCGCCGCCGTTGGGCCTGCAGGCGCCGATGCTCGAAGAGGCGCAGTGGGACGTACCGCGGACGATCGAGCGGCGCGGCGTGACCGACTGCCTGCGCGGTGGTTACGGTGGCGAGAAGATTCTGGCGAGCATGGGCTCGCTCGCGCACTACCTGCAGGAGCTGTCGCGAGACGGGTTCGCTATCGCGGATTTCGTCCACGAGGGAAACGGCGCGATCTGGGAACTGGCGCTTTCGACCCGGCCCGCCGCGCATGCGGGCTGGCTGATCGCCGAAGAACAGTCGGAAGGCGGTGACATCCTCGCGCGCCGGATGCGCGAGGATGTCTCGTTTGCCGCGGCGATGACGCGTGTGTGCGCGGGCGGGGGAGTGGCTTTATACAGGCTCCAGTAATTCAGAATTCAGAATTCAGAATGCAGAATGCAGAATGCAGAAACCGCCTGATTTCTGAATTCAGAATTCTGCATTCCCCTGTCATCGTCCGAATCGCACCCCGATAGTGAAGTTGTACGTCCAGCCGCCGAGATCGATCTTGTCGCCGGCGAAATCGCTGTTGAGATCCCCTTCGGCGGCGTGGTACCGGATCTCTCCGCCGACGCTCAACGTCTCGCCGCCGAATCGGAGCCCGGCGAGGACGATCGGCCCGGTCGCCGTGCCGCTGCCGACGAAGGACCCGCGGAAGATTTCCAGGTTGTTGTTGAAGTCGATGAAGTCTCCGGACTCGGAATAGCGCCAGTTGATCACGCCGAGTCCCGCGCCGACGTACGGCTGCAGCGCGTTTCGCTGCCCCAGCGGAAGCGCGCGTACGGTAAAGGAAAACGGCACCTGCCGCAGCCTCAGTTCCTGCGCGACTTCCGCGCCGTTGTCCTCCGTGAAATCCGTGTACACGCTGTCCACCGTCCGGCGGGAGAACCCGATGCCTGCTCCGGCTTCGAAATACTCACCGAGCGGCACCAGCCATTCCGCGCCGATCGATGCGCTGGTGAAGTCGTCGATCTCGAAGAAGAGAAAATTGCGGTTGGCGTTGAGCACGTCGCCGGCGACGCGTGCATCCTCGCCGCGTGGCGTGAACACACCCAGGGAGAAGTTGATCGTCTGCTGTGCGGATGCGGTTGCCGGCGCGACAGCCACGATCGCGCAGACAGACAGCAGCACAGGTAAGAGTCGCTTGTGCATGCGGCGGGCTCTTGCACCGGCGATGCCAACCGCTCAGCTGAGAGAAAGGGCGATTTCAGGGAAGATTTGCCGTCGTCAGAGGTCAGTCCGTCCGCTGCAGAGAGCGTTCGCCACGGAACACCCGGATGACATCGAGCACCTCGCCGTGGACGTGTCCGTTCGACGCGACCAGATGCGCGGCGACCGAGTCGAACGGCGACCCGTCCATCCCGGTCACGACTCCACCCGCTTCCGAAACGATCAATGCCCCCGCCGCGACGTCCCACGGCTTGAGGTGCTGTTCCCAGAAGCCGTCGAACCGCCCGGCCGCGACATAGCAGAGATCGATTGCGGCAGAACCGAGGCGCCGCACCGCCCGTGCCTGGCCCAGGAACGCGCCGAAAAGGCCCACGAGGTCGTCGCGCTGCGTGTGCACGTCGTACGGAAAACCGGTGACGAGGAGCGAATCGATCAGCCGGCCGGTATTCGACACGTGAAGCCGCACGCCGCTCACATACGCGCCTTCGCCGCGCTCCGCCGTAAACAGCTCGCCTCGCGTCGGGTCGTAAATCGCGGCCGCTTCCGGACGTCCGTTGATTTCGAGCGCCAGCGACGCACAGAAGATCGGCAGGCCGTGCGCGTAGTTCGTCGTCCCGTCCAGCGGATCGAAGACCCATCGATGCGTCGACGACGAACGCTCGGCTGGACCGCTGCTCAGCTCCTCGGCCAGCACGTCGTGATCCGGAAAGCGCTCGGCGATCACCGCGCGGCACATCCGCTCGCATTCCAGATCGACCTCGGTGACGAGGTCGATCGTGCCCTTCTTGTCGACACGGAATCCGGACTTGCGGCGCGCCATCTGGATGTGGCCGGCGCGGAGGACGATTTCAGCTGCGGTGGCGAGAAAGACCGGGTCGGGGCGGCTCACGCGCTGAGCGAGTCGTGCACGGACCCGGCGCGCTTCACCATCACCATTTCCATGCCGCCTTCAGCGGCACGCTGGAGAACCATTTCGTCCATGAAGCTGCGGATCAGGAAGATCCCGCGGCCGCTGCCCTTCAGGAGGTTTTCGGGGGCGAGCGGATCGGGAACATCCGCCGGGTCGAACCCGGGGCCTTCGTCGCGCACGCGGATCACGACGCCCTGCGGGACCTCCGACGATTCGAGCGGCGTGAATTCCACGTGCACCCGCTTGCCGGTGTCGTTGCGGTTCCCGTGCTTGATCGCGTTGATGACCGACTCACGAACGGCGACGTTGACCCAGTGGCGGGCTTCCTCGTCGAGGCCGGCGAGGCGCCCGATGTGGTCGCTGACGACCTGGACGAGGTCGAGCATCTCGAACGTGCTGTCGAAGTCGAGTCGAACCGTTTGGCCGCTCATTCAGGCTGCAATTCCATCTTACGATGCGGACGTCAAATCAGTGCACACCTTTACGGTTTCAGCCCCTGTGCAGTAACGGTCAACCGCACGCCGGGACGTGTCGCCCCGACCAGGAACTGGCCGCCCTCACCCTTCGCGTCCGCCGGCCGCTGCACGGTGACCCTGAACTGATGGCTCTGAAAGTTATGCGCCTCGCCGATCGTCTCGCCGAAGTTGGCCAGCAGCGACGACACGGCCGTCGGTGCGGCGATCGCTTCATAGCGCCCGCCGGTGAGGTCGGCGATGCTCTTCCCGACATGCACCTGGCGCGCGCCGAGCAGGTGCGTCGGCGACGTCCCCCCCGTACTCAACATGATCACGTGCACGCGGGCCGGATACGTGGTGAGGCGGGTCGCCATGCGCTGCACGTCGCGATCGACCGCCATGCTCCCTTCCGGGCCGGTCGTGGAGACGACGACGATGACGGGGAAATTGTTCGACTCCTTCCGGTGCTCCTGCTCGATTCGGCTGGCGGCCTCGATCAGTCCCTCGACCATCCGTGACCCGGAATCGTCGGGTGTGATGCGGTCAACGCCGTTCTGGAGCTGGACCTTGTCGGCGGTCGGCCGGACAAGCCATCGCGGCTGCGGTGCCAGCGTCAGCAGCGATGCTTCGACGCCCGCCGGGAGCGCGCTGAACAGCGCTTTCAGGCCATTGCGGTACTGCGTAAGCAGAGTACCAGTCTGATAGCCGTTGTCGACGAGGACCGTCAGCTTGACCGGCCATGCGACGGGAACCACGCGCAGGACACTGCCTTCCTTGCCGTCCTCTGTCACGCGCACCTCGTCGGCCTTCAGATCCGAGACGACCTCCCCCGTGATCGTCGTCGCGGACACGAAGAACGTGATTTCCCGCTGCGCGAAAACCGTCGTGCCTGCGCCGGCGACGAACACCGCGACTGCTCCCGCCAGGATTCGTTTCACAAAGCGCTGCATCATGCCGTTCTGCATATGGAGGCCCTCAGCCGCCCCCTGTTATAGTTCGGCCATGGGCTCGCCGCAAACGGTAATCGTGCATCCAACGCCATACGTGCGCGGCACCGTACGTCCGCCCGGCGACAAGTCCATTTCCCACCGGTATGCGCTGTTTGCGGCGCTCTCGGAGGGGAGTTCCCAGCTCGACGGCTATTCGACCGGCGCTGATTGCGCCTCCACGCTCAACTGCCTTCGTGCGCTGGGCGTCGGTGTCCAGGTCACCGGCCGCGACGCCACCGGGCTCCAGCTGCGCATCACCGGCCGCGGGCCGAACGGGTTTCTCGCCCCGGCCGACACGCTCGACGCCGGCAATTCAGGCTCGACGATGCGTATGCTGGCGGGACTTCTGGCCGCACAGCCATTCATATCCCGCATCGCCGGCGATGAATCGCTCGGCCGCCGGCCGATGCGCCGCATCATCGTCCCCCTGGAACGCATGGGCGCACGCATCGCGTCCAGCGACGGCCGCCCTCCGCTGACGATTCAGGGCGCCTCTCCTCTGCGCGCAATCGACTTCCAGACAGAGGTGCCCAGCGCGCAGGTGAAGAGCGCGGTCCTGCTCGCCGGACTGCACGCGGACGGAGAAACGCGCGTCACCGAGGCACTGCAGACACGTGACCATACGGAACGCGGCCTCAAAGCGTTCGGTATCGAGGTCCGCCGCGAGGGGCTGACGGTATCCGTTCGCGGCGGTCAGCGCGGACATGGCGCGGCGCTGACCGTGCCCGGTGACATTTCCTCGGCGGCGTTCTGGATGGTCGCGGCAGCGGCCTTGCCCGGTTCCGAGGTGACCATCGACGGCGTCGGCCTGAACCCGACGCGAAGGGCGATCCTCGACGTGCTGGTCCGGATGGGCGCGGATATCGGCGTCGACGAGGGGCAGGCAACCGCGGCGGAACCGATGGGCCGTGTGATCGTCCGCCACGGGCGGCAGCAGGCCGTGACGATCGCGCCGGCCGAAGTGCCGGGCCTCATCGACGAGCTGCCCGTACTTGCCGCGCTCGCCACGCACGGCGGCGATCTGCGCGTCAGCGGCGCCGAGGAGCTGCGCGTCAAGGAAAGCGACCGAATCAGGGACCTGGCCGCAGGACTCCGGCGCATGGGTGCGGAGATCGAGGAGTTCCCGGACGGATTTCACGTGCACGGCGGCCGCCGCCTGCACGGCGGCGACGTGGACGCCCGCAACGACCACCGGCTGGCCATGGCGTTCGCAATCGCCGCGCTCGGCGCCGACGGACCGACGACCATCCACGACGCCGGCGCGGCCGCGGTCTCGTATCCGGAATTCTTCTCGGTGCTGGAATCGCTTCGCGCGTGAACGCGGACAAGGTTTATCTTGTCGGGTTCATGGGCGCCGGCAAGACGACCGTGGCGCGCGCGCTCGGCCGCCGGCTCGGCTGGCGTGTGGAGGACATTGACGATCGTATCGAAGCGCGGGAGCGGCGATCGGTCGCCGCGATCTTCGCCCAGAGCGGCGAAGCCTACTTCCGGCAGCAGGAACGGCACGTGCTCAGCGATCTGCTGCCGCAGCGCCAGATCGTCGTGGCCACGGGCGGCGGCACGTTCGCCGAGCCGGACAACCGGGCGCTGATGCTTGCCGATGGCGCGGTCGCCTGGCTCGACGTGCCGCTCGCGCGCCTCCTCGAACGGGTCCCGGCTGACGGCCGGCGCCCGCTGGCGGCCGACCGCGCGCAGATGGAGCAGCTCTACGCACGGCGGCGGTTGACCTACGCGGAAGCGCACGTCCGCGTCGACGGCACGCAGCCCGTGCCCGACGTCGTCGAGCGGCTGCTCGAATGGGTCGGGTTCTGATGACTTACCTGATCCTCAGCGACATCCACGCGAACATGGAGGCGCTCGAAGCGGTGCTGGCGGCCGCGGGGCACTACGATCACGCGCTCGTGCTCGGCGACCTCGTTGGCTACGGCGCCGATCCGAACGACGTCGTCGAACGCGTGCGGAAGCTCCCGTCGGCGACGTTCATCCGCGGCAATCACGACAAAGTTGCCGCCCGCCTCGCCAGCGTCGAGCACTTCAACCATCTGGCGCGCTTTGCGATTCAATGGACGAGCGAGGCGCTGACGCCCGCCAACCTCGAATGGCTGGCCGCACTGCCGACCGGTCCGGTTGCCGTCGATGACATGGTCGAAATCTGCCACGGCGCGCCGTTCGACGAGGACGCGTACATCTTCGACGACCTCGACGTCCGCCGCGCGCTTGCGACAGCCATTCGTCCGCTGTGTCTCTACGGGCATACGCACGTGCCCGCCGCGTTCCGGATGGCCGGAGAGCTGTACGCGGTCGGCCCGCCGCGCGGCGATCGCTTCCGCCTGACGCTGGACAACGACGCGCGCTATCTCGTGAACTGCGGCGCTGTCGGGCAGCCGCGCGATGGCGATCCGCGTGCCGCTTTCGCGCTGCTGGATACCGTGGCACGTACGTTGACGATCGTGCGGGTGCCGTACGACGTTGCCTCTGCCCAGGCGCGGATCATCGATGCGGGGTTGCCCGAGGTACTCGCCCATCGGCTGGCGATCGGACGCTGACATCCTCCAGATCGTCCGTGATCGTGGCGCGGACCTTGTGAGGTCCGCGAGGCGAGCCTGACAAGGCTCGCCCCACGATCAGTCAGTCGATTGCCTCACAAGGTCCGCGCCACGATCGGCCCGCCGATTATGGTTTCGGTTTCTGCTGCTGCCTGCGCAGTTGCGCGGCGTAGGCATCGGCAGCCGCGCGCGAGCCGAGGATCCAGCCGATGACCACTCCGAGGAGCAGCACCGCCGGGATGTAAATGAAGTGCGCGGCGGTCGGCATCAGGCGCGGCCGGTGCGTTTCACGTCCGCTTCCAGCCGTTCCACCTCCCGCTGCACCGCGGTCAGCCGGCGCGCGACGGAGACCACATACAGGAACACCGCGACCAGCACGAACGAATACGCGGCAACGAGCAGCCGTGCTGCCGGGAGCTGCTCGGCCGGCGGCAGCTCGTTGATCGGGATGTATTCCTTGGTCTGTTCCGACGCCTGCGCATACACGGTCGAATCGGCCAGCGCACCGCAGCACACCAACAGCAGGATCAGGATTCCAACGCGTCGAACGATTGCAGCAGTCACGTTACTCATCCAGTGAAAGGTAGACGGCGTCAAGCCGTGCGCGCTGCTCCTCGAGCCGTACGCGCATCTTGAAGAGCAGGACGAACAGCAGGAAAAACGACGCCACGCAGAACCAGAGCGGCCCACCCATCGAGACCGGCAGCGTCGGCACGACGCTCGTCGCCGGGTGAATCGTGCGCCAGTAGTTCACCGAGATGTAGATGAACGGCACGTTGGCCATGCCGAACAGCGCCAGGCCGGCCGCCAGCTTCTCGGACCCGGGCCCGCCGTAGCGGCGAAGGAGCAGATAGGCGACGGCGATCATCCAGCTGACGAGGCTGGCGGTGACGCGCACGTCCCACACCCACCACGTCCCCCATGCCTTCCGCGCCCACAACGGTCCGGTCACCAGCGTCAGCAGTCCGAACAGCACGGTGAGCTCCGCCGCGGCCCATGCGGTGCGATCGTGGCGGGCATCGCTGCTGATTAGATAGCGCACGCTGGCAACGCCGCACACGATGCCGCCGAGCAGGAACATCCAGGCGGACGGCATGTGATAGAAGAAGATCTTGAACACCAGCCCCATCGTCGACTCGAACGGCGCGTAGGCGATCACGATGGGCGTGGCCGCAAACATCAACGCACAGACGACCGCAGCAGGCAGAAACCACTTCGGCATCAGAAGATCCTACTGTTCATCCTTCCACGTTCTCACTTCCCCGTTCGTGTTCGAGGTTCGGTTCAACTTCGAACTGCGGAGTGCGGCCTTCGCGTTCCTGGTTCTGGGTTCCGGGTTCTGCGTTCCGGGTTCTGGGTTCGACTGACCGCACGCCTCGAACATTGAACGCCGAAACCCCGAACCGAACCATGAACACGAACCCGGAAGCGGGAACCGGGAAGCGGGAACAGTTCAAAGTCCGGTTCAAGTTCACGTCCGTTCCGTCCTAGTCCGTCATCACCGGCTCGAACGTCCACATCGCGAGCGTGACGAACACGACGTCGAACGTGGCGAGCAGCGTCAGCCAGAATGCCGCGACCTGCGCGTCGAACTCGGGCTGCAGCAGCACCGCCGTGCCGCGGACTGCGGCAATCATGACTGGAACGATGACCGGATACAACAGCACCGGCAGCAGTACGTCGCGCGTGCGGGCCCGAATGAGCATGGCCGCGAAGAGCGTCCCGACCGACGCGAACCCGAGTGTCCCGGCGGCGAGGATCCCGGCCAGCCAGACAGGGTGCGCCAGCAACGCGCGCGCCTCGAACAGCAGCGCGACGAGCGGCACCAGTGCCGCTTCGACGCCCGCGAGCAGCGCGACGATTCCAAGCAGCTTGCCGACGTAGACCGCCGGGCGCGCGGCCGGGGCCATCAGCAGCGCGCGCAGCGTTTCCGCCTGGCGCTCGCGTTCGAACGCCCGCCCCAGCGCCAGCGTTCCCGCGAACGCAATCGCGATCCAGAGCAGGCCAGCCGCGCCGTCCTCGGGCGCGCGCCCGTCGCGGACGAGCGCGAACGCGAATATCAGGATGCACGACACCGCGAAGAACAGCGTCGTATACGCAATCTCGCCGCTGCGGACCTCGACCGTCAGGTCCTTGCGCAGAATCAGCCACACGGCCCGGCCGAACACGCCACTAGCCTCCCATCACGTCGCGATAGGTCGCGCGCAGCCGCTCCGGCCGTGAGACCGCTGCTGCCACGCGCCCATCGCGGAGGAAGACGGCTTCGTCGAGCAGCCCCTCGGCGAGATCGAGGTCGTGCGTGGCCAGGATCACGATGGTGCCGCTCGCCTTGAGCAGTCCCAGCCGTCGCACCAGCGCGGCTGCCGAGGCATCATCGAGGCCGGTGAACGGCTCGTCGAGCAGTGCCAGCCGCGGCTCGTGAATCAGCGCGCGCTCGAGCGCGACGCGCTGGCGCATGCCGCGCGAAAAGCTGATCACCTGATCGCCGGCTCGGTCGGCAAGTCCGGCCTGGTCGAGCGCGCGCAGCGCCACAACGGACGGATTCGCGCGCCTGTAGAGACCGGCAAAGAATGCGAGGTTCTCCGACGCGGTCAATTCGGGATAGAGAAACAGGTCGTGACCCAGGATGCCGATGCGGCCGCGGAGCCCGGCGCCATCCGCGCGCGGATCGAGCGACCCGAAGCGGATGATGCCAGAGGTAGGCCTGAGCAGCGTGGCCAGCATCGCCAACAGCGTCGACTTGCCGGCGCCATTCGGTCCGAGCAGACCCAGGATCGTACCTGCGCGGGCGGTGAAACTGACGCGTGAGACGGCGCGGCGGCGTCCGAAATGGCGTGACACGTCGTCAACGGCGACGTGGTCGAAGTCGCCGGAAGTCACGCAGCGATGCCCTCGCCGCCTCCTCCCCGCGGCCCGGCGGTGGCGTCCAGTTCCGCGTAGATGCGCTCGAGATCGTTCAGGATGCGCAGGCGGCGGCGTTCGGCACGCTCCGAAATCGTTCCGGCCCGCCGCTTCGCCTCGAGCTGCGCCAGCTCCGCGAGCAAGGTGTCGCGCCGCTGGACGAGCGCCTTCCGATCGGCCGCGGCCGTGCGCGGCTCGAGCGACAGCCACCCGCCGACTGCCGCGATCAGCAAGGCAAGACCGAGAGTCACGTAGAGGCTGGTGCGGCTGTGAACCGGAAGGTTCGACAAGGTGAAGGTCAGCGGCGTGCCGGGCTGGAGCGCGCCCCCCTGCCCGAGAAGGTAAACGCCGTTTTCGGTCGGAAGCTCCGCCACCGACGAGAACTGTGGAGATGCAAGCCCGAGGCTCCCGATCTTCTCGACGCCGACGACGGCCCGCTGCAGCGGCACCGGAAATGGCTGCGTGATCGTGTGCGTCGCTTTGGAAAAACGAACGCTGAACTCGATCTGCAGGGACGTCGTCCCGGGGGCGAACGGTCCCTTCACCCTCACGCGCGTCCCATCGACCTCCGCGGCCGGAGAAGAGCCTTCCCGGATCTGCGCGCCAACAGCCTCAGGCGGCAGCTGAAGTTCGAACGGGCCTCCAATGTCCACACGCGTCCGCGCCGTGTTGACGATCTCCAGCAGATAGAACGCAAACAGCGAATCGTTGTTGAATTCGAAGACGAGGCGGCTGTCGCCGCCCAGGACGACAACACCTTTGGTCGCGGGAGCGGAGAGCGCGGCGGCTTCCTCCTGCTTCTTCCGCTCCGCGGCGCGAGCGAGTCCGGCGACGAGGGCGACGCGCACACCGCCCGATGTCGGAACGGCGAACGGCTGCGACTGCAGCGTTTCGCCGTCAACCGTCGCTTCGGCGCGGGCCTCTCCCGCCGGCAGACCGGTGAACTCGGCGCGCCCCTGCTGATCGGTGGTGGCCGTCTTCGTCGTGCCACCGACGGTGACGCGGACCTGCTGCCCCGGCGCATCGTTGCCGAGTGCTTCCCGTACCACGCGAACGGTCACGGTGCCGTCGCGCAGTTCGGGCGCAGGAAGCGGGCGTCCGTGCATCAGGGATGGATCAGGCATCTCCTGGGCTGGGGCAGGCTGCGCGAGAAAAATCCCAAACCCCAGAACCCAAATCCCAAGTCCCAAATCCCAAATCCCGAATCCCTGGCGGCTCATGACGCGGCCTCGAGTCGTGCGCCGCAGTTCTTGCAGAACTTCGCGTCGGGGTCGTTGACCGCCGCACACGAAGCGCAGGCGGTCGTGGAGCGCGCCGCGCCTGGCGGACCCGACAGGGTCCGCCCCACGTCGCTCGAAACGGTCTTTTCGAGCCGTTTCGCGATCTCCTTCTCGATCTGCTCGCGATAGAGCGAACCGGCGTCGAGCTGCCGCATCAGCCTCGCCGCCCGCGCCCGGAGCCGCGCCGACATCTCGGCAAAGTCCTTCTCCGACACCTTCCCCATGCCGCGGTCGAACTCGAGCTCCTTGATCGATCGCAGCACGAGCGTCTTCTCGCGCTCCAATGCGGCACGAGTGCGATCGCCGATCGCTTCCGCGCCATCATCCCGCAGGGTTCCGGCCAGCGGAAGCACCGTACGCAGGGCCGTCACGCCGACGTACGCGGCAGCGAAGATGGCCAGGCTCAAAAGAATGATCGCGGCCGGCGTCTGACCGCGCGAGAGAAAGACGACGACGGTCGCGCCGATCAACCCCGCCAGCGTGAACAACTGCCAGGGCTGCAGCGACTCCTGTCGCTCAGTCGAGGTCTCGGAGCTCATCGTCGAGGCGGGCGTCCAGTGCCGGGTCCGGCGCTGGGCCGGCCGCGGCCGCGGCGGGGGTCTGACCTGGACGCGACCAGCGGCGGGCGTTGATGATGATGACGGCAAGTCCGGCGCCGGCCAGGAGGTACGGGAACAGCCACGCCAGACGATTGAAGGGGGTGTCCTCCGGGATGTCTCGAACGTGCTGCCCGTACTCGCGGACGAACGTTGCCAGAATCGTGTCGTGGTCCTTGCCTTCGTCGACGAGCTTCCTGATGAGCGCCGTCTGCCCGCTGTGTCCGTGGCAGGCTGGCCGCATCTGGCAGTTGGCGAGCGTGGAGCGCACGCAGCCTGAATTCCCGCACATGCAGATGATTTCGCCTTCGAGCCGGCGCTGCAGGTCGCTCTTGCTGACGAGGCCACCCTCGCCGCTCGGCTGCGCGATCGGGCCGTCCTGCGCCTGAATGGCAGCCGGCAGCACCAGGCCGATGAGCAGCAGCCACGTTCCCGCTGCGCGCGTGGCGTTGGCCGGCACGCGGCTGACCGCGAATGCGAACGCCGTCTCGGGCAGGAGCGCGATCAGCGTACCGATGGCCAGCACGCCGAAGCCAAGCCACAACCAGTTGACGAGCGGCGTGACCGTGATCTCGAGCGTCGCCGACTGCTCGGCCACCGCGTAGGCCGGCATCACGATATACAGGTCGCCGCCGAACGACCGGCGGATCGCAACCTCGGTCGTCGGTTCGTCCTCACGGCCGCGGAAGAACCACCTGGCCGGATACAGCTTGGCGATCTCGGCGCCGTCGCGAGTTGCGGTAATGTGTGCCGTCACCGCCTGCTTGCGGATGTCATCGGTAACCCGCAGCGCGTCGAGCCGCACGACGAATTCGCCGATCTTCACCTCCTGGCCGGGCTTCAGCAGCGCCGTTTCCTGCAGCTTGAAGCTCTCGCCCGCAAAACCAAGGAACATCAGCACTACGCCGA
Organism: Vicinamibacterales bacterium; assembly: GCA_035711805.1. Taxonomy (GTDB): domain Bacteria; phylum Acidobacteriota; class Vicinamibacteria; order Vicinamibacterales; family UBA2999; genus Gp6-AA40. The sequence goes on along the minus strand of DASTBV010000065.1, from coordinate 37,833 downwards.
CGTGCACGAGATAGCCGCCGTAGCGGCGCTTGTTGCGGCCGACGAGTCCAATCAGCGCCGTGAAGAGATCGGTCCCGCTGGTCTGCTGGCGCACGCGAGCGCCGCGCCAGAACTCCTGGATGATGGTTCCCATCGAGAAGCCGCCAAACGCGAAGCAGAGACCGGCGCTCCAGATGCGAACGCCAAACGCAAACACAATCGCGCCGACCGCGAGGCCGACGAGCACCGGGAACAGGAACTGATCCTTCAGGTTGACGAACGTGGACTTGCGCCAGGCGAGCAGCGGCCCGATACCGGTCAGCACCAGCATCGTGAGCCCGATCGGGATCATCCACTGGTTGAAGAACGTCGCGCCGACGGTGATGCGCCCCTTGGCGCCCCAGATCGCCTCGCTCAGCGTCGGGAACATCGTGGCAAACAGCACGAAGAACGCCGAGAACAACAGGATCCAGTTGTTCAACATGAACGCGGCTTCACGCGATGCCCAGGAGTCGAGCTCGTTGCGCGCCCGCAGCAGCGGCAGACGGTAAATGACCGCGCCGAAACTCACGACCAGCGTCAGCACCATGAACCCGGTGAAGAGCTTCGCCAACTCCGGATCTTCGCCGAAGGCGTGAACCGACTGCACCACGCCGGACCGCGTCATGAACGTGCCGAAGATGGTCAGGAAGAACGTGAGGATCACCAGCGACACGTTCCACACGCGGAGCATGCCGCGCCGCTCCTGGACCATCACGGAGTGCAGGAACGCCGTCGCCGTGAACCACGGCAGCAGTCCCGCGTTCTCGACCGGATCCCACGCCCAGAACCCGCCCCATCCAAGCTCCTCGTAGGCCCAGAGCATGCCGAGGCACAGTCCGAGCGTGAGGAACAGCCACGCGATCATCGTCCAGCGGCGAACCGCGCGCAGCCACGAGTCGTCCAGATGCCCACTGAACAGCGCAGCCATGCCGAAGGCGAATGGAATCGTGCAGCCCACGAATCCGAGGTACATGGTCGGCGGGTGAATGACCATGTAGAAGTTCTGCAGCAGCGGGCTGAGCCCCCTGCCGTCGGTCTTCGTCTCGGTGATGTAGGTCTCGAACGGGTTGTTGTGGACGATCATCAGGAACAGGAAGAACACCTCCACGACGGAGATGACCGCCACGACGTACGGAATCAGTTCCCGATGCCGCTCCCGGTTCACGTAGACGGCGACGCAGCCGAAGATCGACAGCAGCGTCACCCAGAACATGATCGAGCCGTCCAGGCCGCCCCAGTAGGACGTCAGCTTGTAGGCGAGCGACTGCGCGGTGTTCGAGTACCGGTCAACGTATTTGATCGCGTAGTTGCCGGTGACGAAGGCGTGAACGATGACCGACGAGGCCGCGAGCATGATGGCCATCGTCAGGTAGAAGGCGCCGGTGCCGCTTTCGATCAGGCGCTGCGAGCGCCGGCGTGCGCCAGCTACCGAGATCGCGGCCGCGTACGCGGCCGAGAGGAACGCGGCCAGCAGGAGGTAGAACCCGAGGGATGCCATCTAGCTGGTCGGCGCAGCGGGCCCGGCAGGCGGCGCCTCCTCGTACTTCGACGGACACTTCGCGGTCATGTCGGTGGCCGTGAAGCCGTCGCCGTTCTCGTGGAACTGGCCGGTCAGCACGACCTCCGCGTCGTCCTTGAACGTGTCGGGTGCTACGCCCCGGTATGTGGCGCTGATGACCTTGCCGTTGCGCTGCAGATCGAACTTCCAGTTCAGCCGGTCGGCCGTGCCGCGAACCGAACCCGGCACGACATAGCCATGAACCTGCAGCGTCTTCCCGTGCCATTCCTGCGGCGCGGCAGCGACCTCATCCACGTACTTGTAGTACTGGAGATTGTCCTGAAGCGTAGTGAACAGCAGCGCACTGAAGGCGGCAATGAGAACGGCCGCGGTCAGACCGATCTTGATGGCTTTGTGACTCATAGGTAAGGACTTCGCGGAAAACGTACTGGTTCAGGATAACCCAAATCCGATCTCGCTGGGGTTGGCCGCCGGACGCCTCCGCCCACGGTAAAAACGCCATGCTGTTCCGGCCAGCGCCACGGTTGCCGCTGCGATACCCGCGGCAGCCGCCGGTCGCAGCATCGCTTTCGTATAGACGCTCGAACCACGCGTATGGCCCATCCAGTTGCGGCCGCGTTCTCCCCCATCCGCAGCGACGGGGGTGTAGAGGTTGTCGCGGCGTCCCGGCGCCGCGGGAGTGTCGGTCTTCTGCGCCTCGAACGTCCACCGCTCCATGTATTTGTCTGCGAGCCGTGGCGCAAAGCGTGCGGCGCTGAGCTTGGCGCCGGATCCGCCGGCAATCAGTTCGCGCAGCGGGTGCTGTGCCGCGTGAAGGATGACGCCGGCAACGACTTCGGGCGCATACACCGGCGGTACCGGCTGCGGCTCCACGCCGAGGTACGTCCGTGCCTTTTCGAAGAACGGGGTGTCGATGCTGGCGGGCTTGACGAGGGTGACCGAGATCGGCGCGCCCTCGTCCTCGAGCTCCATGCGCAGCGTGTCCGTAAACGCCTTCAACGCGTGCTTGGCGCCGCAGTAAATCCCCTGCAGCGGAATCGCGCGGTCCGACAGCGCGCTGCCGACGTTGATGACCGCTCCTCCCCGGTGGCGCAGATGCCTGACGGCGGTTCGCGATCCGTACACCTGGCCCCAGAAGTTCACATCCATTTGCCGGCGCATGTCTTCGATGGGCAACTCGGTGACGCGGCCGTACATCGATACGGCGGCGTTGTTGACCCAGGTGTCGATGCGGCCGAACGCGCGCAGCGCGGCTTCGGCAATGGTGTCGACCTGGTGCGGGTCGGCGACATCGGCGGTCATGTGAATGGCGCGCCCGCCTTCGTGGCGGATCTCCTCGACGGCGCGCGTCAATTCGTCGCCGTTCCGCGCGGCGAGCACGACCGAGGCCCCGCGTTGCGCCGCCTGCTTCGCCGTGACCAGCCCGATACCGCTCGACGCACCGGTGATCACCATGACTTGCTCGTTAATCGGCAGCAGCTCGATTCTCATGCGATTGACTCCAGCAACCCTTTCGCTCGATCGAACACGTCAACCGCCCGCGACTCCGGCGGCGGCTGCCGCACGACACGTATCGTTCCCTGCGTGTGGAGCACATCCCACTTCGATGCTCCGTGGGCGTCGCGCCAGAATCGCAGGCTCACCCTGGCGCGGCCGACACGCAGATCACGCACGACGATCTCGGGCATCCACGTCGGCAGGATCGGATCGACGATCAACGTTCCCGCCGGCGCCAGCGGCACCAGCCCGAGCATCGACTGCACAGCAAGCGGAAACGCCGTGGCGTTCCACAACTGTGTCGGGTTCGCGCGCGGATACGCGCCAGGCGTCACGCGGTCGCCTCGTGCGTATCCCCCCACACACTCCGGGATTCGATCTTCCGGATAGAGCAGCGCCAGCTCGAAAAGTGCGCGCGTGAGATCCAGGGCGCGCGCGTTGAAGCCGAACCGTCGCAGCCCACAGATGATAGTGCCTTGCTCGACGGCCCAGACAGTGCCGCGGTGGTAGCTCAGCGGGTTGTAAAACGCATGAGCCGCCGACAACGTTCGAATCCCCCACCCACTGAACATATCCGGCGCGAACATGCGGCCGACGACCGCGGCGCGGCGCTCGCCGTCGATGATTCCGGTCGCGAGACAGTGGCCGACATTCGAGGTCACAGCCCGGACCTGCCGCTTGTCCGGATCGAGGGCGACGGCGAAGAACTGTTCGTCGGGCATCCACCAGTCGCGGTTGAAGCGTTCTTTCAGCGCCGAGGCCGAGCTCAACCATGCCGCGGCGTCTCCGTCCGCGTGCATCAGCGCCGACATCACCCCCATGAGCTCCTGCGCCACAAACCAGTATCCTTGGATCTCACACGTCGCAATCGGCGACGGCACCGGCGACCCGTCGTCATAGACGATCGCGTCGCCACTGTCTTTCCATCCCTGGTTCTTCGTGCCTTTCGACGATCGGGTGAGGTACTCCAGGTATCCGTCGCCATCGGCATCGCCGAGTTCTCGCGCCCAGTCGAGAATTCGCCGCGCGGTATCCCAGTGCCGTTCGACGCACGTTCGATCGCCGGTCCAGGCGTACAGATTGGCCAGCGCGATCACGTACATCAGCGGGCTGGCGAAATCGGCGTAGTACGCGGCGTTGGGGTTCAGGTTCAGCAGCGCCAACGGACCGGTGCGGACCTGATACGGAATCCGTCCCGGCTGCTCGTCGCGCCAGTCATCGAAGCGATTGCTCTGCATGCGCCCGAGACGCGTGAGCGCCGCGTCGAGCGCGTCTCCGCGATCAATCGAGGCAGCCTGCCATCCGGCCGTGACTGCATCACGGCCGAAGAACGCAGGATACGCCGGCACGCCCGCTTGAAGGACCAGCCATTCGTCCGGTGCGCCGTCGAGCAGCGGAAACGATCCGAAGTCACGGATGTTTCGCTCCAGCACGCGGCCGAACTCCCGGTTCCCCGGCACATCGATCTTCGTGAAGCCGGACCGCCATTGGCGAAGACGGTGTTCGCGCTCGTCAATGAGACCGCCTACCAGCGCGGCGCCCCTTAGCGACGCGGTGACGCAGACGGTGAACGTCTTGGTCTCCTGCGGATCGAGCGCAACCGGGCTGGCGAGCCGGTTTCCGCTGTCGTCCACCTCCGCCCGCTCCCAGCCGTCGCCGCGTACCTCGGTTCTGTATGGGAGCTGCGGATGCTCGTATGCCAGAACGATTGTCCGGCTGCTGGCTGACGCCGTCACGCCTGCCGTCTGCTCGCGCCGTCGCGCGATGGCTTCCTGGATGTCGGCGAAATCGGCGTCAACCACGCATCGGACGTCGAACGTCAGTCGCGTCCGTGCGCGGTTGGTGATCGCCAGCGCGACGTCGAAGCCGTCGAGCGCGGCGATGAACGACATGCGGAGGTCGAGCGCGCGCTCCGGAAGGCCGTTGGCATCGATGCCCTCCTCGTCGCCTGCCTGACCGGTCCCGCCGCCGCCCGGCTGGGTAATCTCCGGATAGACGTAGTTGAAGTCCAGCCGCTCGGGCGCGGTTGCGGCAGCCTCCGACACCCACGGGCGCGCGCCGTTGATCTCGATGCGGAACGTGGACAGGACACGCGCTTCCCGGCAGTAGAAGCCGGAGAGCGGCTCGGTGGCGCCGCATGCGCCGTGCAGCGTGGTAATGAGGAGGGACGACCCCTTCCACGCGCAAAGCGTGTCCGCGCGAACGAGCGCGACGGACATGTGTCAGCCCTTCAGCCGCGCACGTGGCGCGTGGTCAGCGAACTTGGCGCATTGAGATGGGCGCCCTCGTCAACGCCGACCGCCAGCCGATCCACGAGCTCGCCGCCAAGCCAGCCGGTGACCATCGCCAGCCCCCCGCCGAGAAATGCCATCACGAGCGCTGGCGTCTCCGGTGCCGCAGGATTGGCTGTGCGCATCAGCCAGCTGATTCCGTACAACGCGAGGACGAAGACATTACCGCCGCCATGGACCGCGCCGATCCGCTTCGCCCGGGTGCGCCAGGGAATGGCCAGCCAGTCGACCAGCCCGAACGGCGCAGCGACGAGTCCGGAGATGACGCCTGCCGCAATCATCCAGTAGGACAGCTCAGACCAGAATCCGTTTCCCGTGGCGAGCTGGACGACGTCGAAGAGCAGGGCTGTCGCCAGCAGCCCCAGTGGGAAGACGATCAGCATCTGGTGTATGGGGTGACCGAAGAGTTTTGCTCTGCTTTCCATGAAGCCTCCGTTCACCCTCCGCTCGGGTGACTGAGCTGAACGGATGCAAACGGCATACTGGGCGGTCGTGATGGCCGGCTTCAGCCGGAGCGTGGTGCGTAGTGTCCGGGCTTTAGCCGGACCTTAGAACGTCAATAGTTTGGTGGTGAGCATCTGATAGACGAGAGCGATCGGCAGCCCGACCACGTTCGAGTATGACCCTTCGACTCGCGTCACGAACCGGGACGCCAGTCCCTGCACCGCGTAGGCGCCGGCCTTGTCCATCGGCTCGCCGCTCGACACATACCATTCGATGTCCGCGTCGGAGAGCTCCGCAAACTCGACCGTGGTGGTGTCCATTCGCGTATCGACGATCTCGCCCGGATGGAAGATGGAAACCGCGGTCAGCACCTCGTGAGTGCGGCCGCCAATCATCCGAAGCATCCGCTTCGCGTCGGCCTCGTCCATCGGTTTTGCGAGGATCTGTCCGTCGACGACAACCGCCGTGTCGGCCGCGAGCACCGTCTGGTTGCCGTCGCGTTCGTGAACGGCGCGCGCTTTTGCTTCTGCGAGGCGCGACACGTAGTCTCCCGGCGCTTCACCGGGACGTATGGCTTCGTCGATATCCGCCGGCCGCACGTCGAAGTCGATTCCTGCGGCGCGGAGCAATTCGGCGCGCCGGGGCGACGCCGACGCCAGAATGATTCGATCGAGTGGACGCGAGGTCATCGCGATGATTGTAGGATCGCAGGCGTGATCCCGGTTCAGACGATCGTTCCCGCCGCCCTCGCGGCGATTGTCCGCAAGGCACCGCTGACGAACGACAAGGTGGGCTTCGCCTGGCGCACAGCGGTGGGCGCCGCTGTCGCTGGCGCCACCGACGTGCTGCTCGACGGGACGACGCTCCGCGTCCACGCACGCGATCGCGCGTGGCAGCGCGAGATCGAACGCTCCGCGGCCACCATTCGAACCCGGCTCGAGGACCTCCTCGGGCCAGGTGTGGTGCGTTACCTCGACGTCACTGTTGCGGCGGCTGCGGAACCGCGGCCGCCGGCGGCGGCACCTCGACGCGCGACGGGGCCTGCGGCTGCGGGGCCGGCTCCGAAAAAGCCGCCGTCGGCAGGTGGATCAGATAACGCGCGCCGGCGTCGGTGATCGAGATGCGCAGGAACTCGCCACCGCGCAGCTTCTGAACGGTCGCCTTACCCATCCGGCCTGTTGTTCCCGATGTGCCGACCGGACGTTCACCGACCCCGAACACTTCGGCAACTTCCCTCGCCATCATCTTCCCGTTCTGATGCAGCTCGACGACGCGCTGCGCGTTCGAGGGCGCGCCCGTGAGGTTCGGGCGCTCGTCGAGCAGCCAGACCTCATACGTGCCCGGCGCGAGCGCCTTGCCATCGGCCTTGACGGGTTCGGTAAGTGTCACCGTGGCGATCGCATGAGACTTCCCCGCCGTCTCGTGGTGCGCGGCAACCGGCGCCGCCAGAACGGCTCCGGCGAGCACGCTCAGCAGTATTCGACTCATACCCTGCGCTCCTGTCTGGCGTAGTGTCCGCCTTCCCTGGCCGCCGGAGCCGCTACGCGAAGGCGGCAGGCGGACCCGACCGAGGATGACCGACGCAAGGCTCATGCCCCGGCTAGAAGATCAGCCGCGGAATCCAGGCGAATGCCGAGGGAACGGACCAGGCGAGGAGTAATCCGGCGGCCATGACCCCGGCGGCCAGTTCGAGCGGCTCCATGAGGTCGAGCGGCCTGCGCACCTGGCGCTGCGCCTCCCACTGCCTGATGAGCCTGGACTTCAGCCAGAGGACGTCCGCACTGGGTATATGCGGCGAGACGGAAAGCGGCGCGGTGCGCAGCCGATCCATGAAGGCGGCCACGACGCGCTCTTCGACACCAGTCAGGTCCGTTCGACTATCCGCCATTCTTCAGCCTTTCGATACCGCGCGTCATCAGCAGATCGCGCAGCCGCGCGCGCGCTCGCGACAACAGGACTTTGACGCTGCCTCGCGCGAGGCGCAGCGACTCGGCGATGTCGGCGTGCGTGCCGCCTTCGACGTAGGCCAGCCACAGCAGCGCGCGCTCGCGCGGCTTCAACTCCGAGAAGATCCTCGCGACGTCGATGTCAGGCGCCTGTGGCTGGCTGCCGTCCGCCGTCGCTTCCTGTGCATGCCGCTCGTCGCGCGCTTTCCGGCGCCATCTGTCCGCGATGAGATTGCCGGCGATGCGAAACACGTAACGACGCAGCGTTTCATCGTCGGCGGGAACGTCGGTCTGGAACAGGCGCAGGAAGGCTTCCTGCACGATATCGTCGGCGTCGGCACCATCGGTTGTGACCCGATACACATACGTCCAGAGGGAGCGCGCATGCCGCTGATAGAACTCGCCAAAGGCGTGTTCCGTGAGCACCGTCTATACCGTGTTGTCCTTCCGGGACCCGTTGCGTCGGCCGCCGTCGAGGCCAAGTCGGCGCGCGATGACAAACGACACGGCCGCAGACACCAGCATCCCAATGCCGATCGCAATCAGAAGCAGGACGCCCACAAGCGCCGCGGGCGGCTGCGTCCTCAACGGAACGCCAAAAAACCTGAGGTGAAGCGCAAACATCAGAAAGAGGCCGACGACCAGAAACACGATGCCGGCACTGACGGCCGAGAGCGTGCGCAGCTGCGGACGAAACTGCGGGGCCGCCAGGGTGCCCAGGAATCGTTCGCCCTGCTCGGTGGTCAGGAACTCGCCGAGGTCCTTCACCGAGCTGACCCGTTCCAGGATGGTCTTCTGCAGCTCGAGCCGGTGCTTCTCGCGTCGCCACCGGTCGATGGCCGCCAGGACGATGAGCAGCATCACGAAGGTGAAAACCAGGGGGATAAGGAGGAACTCCATCGGAAACGGCTGATTCATATCAGTTCTCCGTCGGCATCTGCGCGCTGTCGATCACAAGCACGTCGACCGGTCCACGTACAGGTTGCAGCTTCAACCCGAGCTGCTCTTCGAGCGCGGTAAAGAGCGACGCTCCCTCCCGCCCCCGGGTTTCCGCGGCGGCGCCGGGTTCAACGGCGTACTCGAGATCGAAATCGAACCAGTCGGTCAGACCGGTGCGATCTTCAACGATCTGGCCGGCCGCATTGGCCAGCATCGTGCGCGCAAACATCTGCAGACTGGCACCGCGCGCCGACACACGTCCCGGGCCCCCCGAAAAGCCACACTCGGAACGGGCCGGAAGGGGACCCTCGCCCCGACCGTAGGCGGCCATCAGTGCCGCGCAATCGACCTTCGCCGGCGTCATCCGCGGCCCGAGGCGGCGGTCGTCTCGGGCGATCACCAGCGCGTAGATGTCGAACTCACGTTTCTCGGTATGAACCTTCAGGCCGAAGCGGTCGGCCAGCAGCCGCTGCAGCGCCAGTTGCGCCGAACCGGGAGGGCCACCCGGAAGCGACGGCAACAGGTTCTGGTTCGCCTGTGCCACGATGTCGAAGCGCTCTGAATCGATCCACGCCGGTCCGCCCGCAAGCTGCTGAGGAAGCAGTTCATAAGCGGTCAGAATGAGCGGCCGGAGCGGCGTGTTCGTCACCACCGCCCGGCCCCCTGGCTGCAGGCGCATGCTCTGCCCTTCCGCGTTCGAGCGGTTGATCCTGACAGACACGACCTCGAAGGATGGGACCGTCTCCTGCGCCCTGGCGGCGCTCACGGCTACGGCCATTGCCGTAATGACTAGCAGCTTGCTCATCGTCCGCTCCTAGCCATAACAACGCGGACCGAACGCGGACGGTTAACAGGCGGAGTTACGATGACTTCATGCAGGACGCCGTCATTGCTTCAGCCGTTCGCACGCCGACTGGCAGGTTCCTCGGGTCACTCAAGGATCTGAAAGCGCCGGATCTTGGAGCGCTGGTCGTGCGCGAGGCCGTCCGCCGGGCCGGAATCGACCCCGCCAGCGTCGAGGAATGCATCATGGGCAATGTGGTTTCCGCAGGGGTCGGCCAGGCGCCTGCGCGTCAGGCGGCGCTGCGGGGAGGCCTCGCCGATCACGTGGCGGCCCTGACGATCAACAAGGTCTGCGGCTCCGGACTCAAGGCGGTGATGCTCGCGCAGCAGGCGATCGCCACAGGCGATATCGAGATCGCCGTGGCTGGCGGCATGGAGTCGATGAGCAATGCCCCGTACCTGCTGCCAGGCGCGCGCGACGGGTTGCGAATGGGCAACGCGCAGCTCGTCGACTCGATGGTGCACGATGGCCTGTGGTGCTCGTTCGAGCAGTGCCACATGGGAAACGCCGGCGAGCTGATCGCCTCTGAATACAACATCGGCCGGACCGCGCAGGACGACTTCGCCTTCAACAGCCATCGTAAGGCGGCCGCCGCAGAAGCGGAGGGACGCTTCAAGGGCGAGATCCTGCCGGTCACCATTCCGCAAAAGAAGGGCGATTCGATCGTTGTCACACGCGACGAGTCCGTGCGCGCGGACACATCGGTCTCGGCGCTCGGGGCGTTGAAGCCAGCGTTCAGGAAGGATGGGACCGTTACGGCGGGCAACGCGCCGCCGGTCAACGATGGCGCCGCGGCGCTCGTCGTGATGTCGTCCGCGCGGGCGGCGCAGCTCGGTCTGAAACCAATGGCGCGCATCGTCGGTCAGGCGACAAGCGGATTGGCGCCGAAGTATCTGCTGATGACCCCCGTCGAGGCCATTCGGAAGCTGTCGCAGAAGGTTGGCTGGACGCTGGAGGATGTTGACCTGTTCGAGATCAACGAGGCGTTTTCGGTGCAGCTGCTGGCGGTCCTCGGGCAGCTGGGAATCGATCCGAACAAGGTGAACGTCAACGGAGGAGCGGTGGCACTTGGCCATCCGATCGGCGCCAGCGGGGCGCGTATCCTGACAACGCTGCTGTACGCGCTCGAGCAGCGAGGGTTGAAGCGCGGAATCGCGAGTCTTTGCCTCGGCGGTGGCAATGGAGTGGCGTTAGCCGTTGAGCGCGGTTAATCGCTATCCGCGTGCGTCTGGAACGCCTAGGCTCGCCGCATCGTCTCAATCCGCAAGATGAACAGCTTCCCTGTCGGACTCCCCGAAATCCTGATCATCGTCGTCCTCGGTGCGCTGGGCTATGTGGCTTTCCGAGCACTCAGCAAGCCGACGAACTAGCGCTCCTTCGCCTCTGGCCACGCCATAGCGGGATCGCAGCGGTGCAATTCTTGTCAGTCGATTCATCAGGGTTTTACGGTCTTTTCCTCAGCGCCAGATACGCAACGCAGCGCAGGCGACGGCGAACGAGCCGAACCCGATGAGGTCAGTAGCGTAGAGTTCGAACCACATAACCACGCTATCGTTAGCTCGGAATCGTTCTAAGAAGAAACACACCCAGCCAAATGGCGCTCACCATGATGCTCAGCGCTAATAGGCACAGCAGGATCAGGGGGGCGCGGCCGACGATGAAATAGCGGTCGCGAACGTGGAGATCGACCCCGACCCTTCGGAACAGCCACGGAGTCACGGCGTGTTCCGTGCCTTCCGCCGACGTCGGACCACGTAGGCCATCATCAACGCAACGACAGCCAGCAACAGCGCCAGCAGAAGGCCGTTGAGGTCGAAGACCTCTTCTTCGATCTCAGTGCCATACCCTACGGAGAAATCGGGAGGCACCTGAGATTGCAGACCTGAGCGCATCGAATCCACTTAACGCTTCCCTCCGTTTCCGCGCCTGCCCATTCAGCCTTCCCTGAAACGTGATCACAAGGTCGATTCGTAGAAGAGCATGATCGGCAGCGCTCCCCACCAAGGCATTCCCAAGGCGGCCCGCAGGATCGTCAGCAGAACTCGGAAGGCGCCCACGAAACCCTGTGGAGTCACCGCTTCTTCGTAGTCGTGGCCGTAATCACGTAGTTGTCGTTGCGCATTTGCGTCACGGACCACTCACCATTAGGACAAGCCATATAGCGCCCGCAGTGACGCTCACTTCTTCTTCCTCTTCCGCAGACCGAGGTAACCCACGACCGTCGCCATAATGACGAGCATCATCAACTCGGGGCGGTCAAGACCAAGATGTCCGATCATCGCTTCTTCCTGCCTTCATTCTTCCGCGGCTGAACAGGCGCTCGACAAAGCCAACCCGTGACTGTGCTTCTGGCACTGAAGTGCGTTCATTGCAGAGCTTTACGCCGTAATTAATTCCCGTATCATGGGCGTCACCGTTGCGTATCCGAATCGTGAAGGCTCTCACCGGCGTCATTGAGAGCCATGCCCTGAGCCAGTTCCTCAACGGTCACGTCTACGACGTGGATGCATTCCTCGGCGCGCAATTGGTGGCGCTCTGCGCAGCCGTCGAAGTCCGGTCCACGGACCGCACCGAGAGCAGGGACGACGAGACCGACATGGATCGGCTCGATGGTGGCGTTCACGTCGTACCCCCAGACAGATCCGACGACAGGCCAGAGCGCCGACGACGAAAGCGCCGTTAGCCTCACCGCTTCTTCTTCCGCATCACCACAGGCGCGCTGTCGTAATTCTCCACCTGTCGCAGCGTGATCACCGTCGCAGGGAGCGCGCACAAATTGCTGTTCGAGCGCTTCCGCGACGGCGCAGAAAGTGCGATCGTAAGGCCTCTGGGGCGAAAGTCATGTGTCACGCTAAGTCATTGACCCAATTAAGCTGAAAGCGCCTCGACTTCACATATTTGCGCTTGACTTTCGCGCGGCACGACCCTAGGATCTACCCCGGCTGTGACCTCCTCTGTCACCACCACACTTCACAATCCATTCATCACAGCCTGTCCGCCGGAGCGCCCCAATCGGATACAGGGCGCTAGGCGGACCCAAAGGAGCCTGCATGCCGCCTTTCGACGACCAGAAGGAACGCAACAAAGCCATCGACATCGCTGTCGGCCAGATCGAGAAGCAGTTCGGCAAAGGCTCGATCATGCGCCTCGGCCAGCGCAATTCCGTCGGACCTATCGCCTCCATCTCCACTGGCTCGATCAGCATCGACTACGCGCTCGGCATCGGCGGGCTCCCGCGCGGCCGCGTGACGGAGATCTTCGGGCCTGAATCCTCGGGCAAAACAACGCTGGCGCTGCAGGTGATCGCCGAAGCACAGAAGGCGGGCGGCATGGCCGCGTTCGTCGACGCCGAACACGCGCTCGACGCGCAGTATGCGCAGAAGCTGGGCGTGGACCTGGAGAATCTGCTGGTCTCACAGCCCGATAACGGCGAGCAGGCGCTTGAAATCGTGGAAGTCCTGATCCGTTCGAACAGCGTGGACGTCGTCGTCGTCGACTCGGTGGCCGCCCTGGTGCCCAAGGCGGAAATCGAAGGCGAGATGGGCGAAGCGCAGATGGGGCTGCAGGCGCGGCTGATGTCGCAGGCGCTGCGGAAGCTCACCGGCGTGGTCTCCAAGTCGAACACCACGCTCATCTTCATCAACCAGCTGCGCGAGAAGATCGGCGTGATGTTCGGCAACCCGGAAACCACAACCGGCGGACGCGCGCTGAAGTTCTACGCCTCGGTGCGCGTGGACATCCGCCGCATCGCCAGCATCAAGGACGGCGATCAGGTGATCGGCGGCCGCACGCGCGTCAAGATCGTGAAGAACAAGGTGGCGCCGCCGTTCCGCGAGGCCGAATTCGATGTGATGTATGGCGAGGGCATCTCGCGCGAGGGCGACCTGCTCGATCTGGCGGTGGAGAAACGAATTGTCGAGAAGAGCGGCGCCTGGTTCGCGTATGCGGGAGAACGTCTCGGTCAGGGCCGCGAGAACGCCAAGCAGTTCCTGAAGGATAACGCCGACGTCCGCCGCGCGATCGACGACCGGGTCCGCAAGGAGCTCGGCCTCACGCGCGAGGCCGACATCGTCGCCATCGCCTGAGGACCCCTTAGGCCTTCTTGGGCCTTCTTGGGCCTTAGGCCTTACGACTTGGGCCTTCCTGTGGCAGGTGGCGGGCTTCCGCGATCTGCCACCGGTCGTCCGAAACCTGCCAGATCTCTTCAGACGGGTAGCGGTAACGGCGTTCGGTGGAAACTGCGGAACCCCGGCCTCGCCGCGGTGTGTCCTGCTTCGAACGGTTCGTCTTGACGAGGTAGAGGTTCGCCATACCTGCGGAAGAGGCAAGGCCGACGCCAATTGCTGAGAAGGCAAATTCCTTCGAAAAATGAAACTCGAACTATACGGTTGAGGTAGGTTTCAAAACGGCCGGGCTGAAATCACTACACGGTCGGGCCGCTTGCCAGGCGGTCGGCCAGTGTAAGGATCCCGTCACTTTGGTGCCCGGCCGTCCCCAAAGACGCTCCAAAACCCCTTTGATATACTCGAACGTCTCTTCGGCCTCCTTTTACAGTTGACCGGGGCCAGGTAGCTCAGTTGGTAGAGCACCGCACTGAAAATGCGGGTGTCGCTGGTTCGATTCCGGCCCTGGCCACCACTCGACTCGCGAGCGTGGCGAGCGAGGCGAGTGCCCTGAGCGAGGCCCTTCGGGCCGAGTCGAAGGGCCGTTATCTCAGCGGACGCTCGCTCACTCGTGGCGGGCCCGGCGCGGAAAGCGCCCGAGCGAGCAGCACTTTCGCAGGAGTATCCAAGTGTTCCGAGCAATCCCATTCATCCTGATCCTCGTCGTCGCCGGCTGCAAGAAGGACGCTGCCACTCCCGCCGGAACCGCGGAACCGGCTGCGGGCGCTCAGACCGGAGCGGCGGCCGAGCCGGTCAAGGCGCTCCCCGAAACGCTCCCCGACGTGCTCGCCAAGGTCAACGGCGAAGCCGTGACGCGCAAGGAGTTCGAGGACTACGTGCGCAACCTCGAAGGCCAGGCCGGCAGGCCGATCCCCGCCGATCAACGCGACCGCATCTACCGCGGGGTGCTCGATCAGCTCGTGGGCTACAAGCTTCTGCTCCAGGAAGCCAAGGCGCGCAAGGTGGTCGTCGCCGACGCGGATGTCGACGCGCGCATCGCCGAGGTCAAGAAGCAGTTCCCGTCGGAAGATCTGTTCATGCAGACGCTCATCGATCGCAAGATGACGCTCGAGCAGATCAAGGCCGATGCGCGGCGGGACCTTTCGATCGCGCGGCTGATCGAGGCCGAAATATCGCAGCGCGTGGCGCTGAAGCCAGGCCAGGCCGAAGACTTCTACAAGAACAATCCCGACAGGTTCACGGAGCCGGAACGCGTCCGCGCGAGCCACATCCTGATTGCGGCCGAAAACGCCGACGCGGCGGCGAAGGCACAGGCAAAGACGAAGGCCGGACAGATCCTCAAGGACCTCAAAGCGGGCAAGGACTTCGCGGCGCTGGCGCGCCAGCACTCGCAGGATCCGGGCAGCGCGGTCAACGGCGGCGATCTCGGTTTCTTCGCGCAGGGCCAGATGGTCGGGCCGTTCAACGACGTCGCCTTCAGCCTGAAGCCCGGCGCAACCAGCGACCTGGTCGAAACGCAGTTCGGCTACCACATCATCCGCGTCGCCGAGAAGCAGCCCGGGCGTACCGTCCCGCTGGAAGAAGTGCGCCCGCGCCTCGACGAGTACCTGAAACACCAGAACCGCGAAAGCGAAACCGAATCCTTCGTGAAGGCGCTGCGCGCGAAGAGCAAGGTCGAAATTCTCGTCTGACCGCGCCGTGAGCGACAGCATCCGCCTCGACATCTGGCTCGATGTCGCGTGCCTGTTCAAGACACGTTCGGAGGCGAAGCGGGCCTGCGAGGGCGGCAAGGTCGACGTCAACGGCAATCACGCCAAACCAAACAGGCTTGTTCGTGAAGGCGATCGCGTTCGCATCAGCCGGGGCGCCGGCCGCTTCCAGGATGTGATCGTCCGGATCATCCTCGAGGAGCACGTCAAGAAGACTGAAGCGCGTGCGCTGTACGACGACGTCACGCCGAAGCCGTCTCCCGAAGAAGTCGAGATGCGCCGCCAGGAACGCGCCTACCGCGCAGCGGCGGCCGCGGCGGGAACGCCGGATCGCCGGCGGCGTCGCGAGATCCGGCGTTTCAAAGAGGGCGAGTAAGATCAGGCAGCGTGCCGCGTAACCAGGAAGTCATCCGCCAGTGGCGTCTCCTGCACGCGCTGGAGTCATCGCGTCATGGCGCCACGATCGACGGCCTCGCGTCGGAGCTCGACGTCACGACGCGCACCATCCGCCGCGATCTCGCCGCGCTGCAGGAAGCGGGATTCGCGCTCTACGATGAACGAGACGAGGAGGGGCGCGTGCACTGGCGCATCGACGGCCAGGCGCTGCACGGGCTCGAGTCCGGCTTCACGCTGCCGGAGCTCTGCGCGCTCTATCTGAGCCGCAACCTTCTCGAAGCCGTCGCCGGCTCGCCGTTCCAGCGCGACCTCACCAACGCGTTCGCCCGGCTGGAGAAAATGCTCTCGCCGCGCATGCGCCAGTTCCTCGACCGCCTGCCGTCGGTGCTGGCCGCCAAACCCGGGCCAGGGGCCCGCGGCGCGGCCACCTCCCCCGATATCGTCGCCCGCCTGCTCGAGGCGACTCTGCATTTCCGGGTGACGACGATGACCTATCACTCGGTGTCCAGCAAGCGCGTCAAGGAATATACGATCCATCCGTATCGCCTGGCTTTCGCCCAGGGCGGAATGTATCTCCTCGCCTACGTTCCGGAGTACAAGTCTGTCCGCACCTTTGCCATCGACCGCATCACCTCCGTGACGCTGGAAAAGCAGACGTTCACCCCCAGGCAGGACATCGGAGACGACGTCTTTGCCAATTCGCTCGGGGTAAACACCGGGCCGCCGGAGCGCGTAGAAATTGAGTTCGCAGCTGACGTGGCGCCTTATGTCCGCGCGCGGGTATGGCATCCATCGCAGGATGTGCGCGAGAACGGCGACGGGCGGATGCGCCTGACCATGAACGTGTGCCATGACTGGGCGCTGCGCAGCTGGATCCTGAGCTGGGGACCGTTCGCCCGCGTCGTGTCCCCGGCGCCGCTGGCCCGCGCCATCCGCGCGGACCTCGATGCCGCGGGCACCCATTACAGGTCGTCATGACCACACGCGCGATTCGCTTCGTCATCATCGCCGCCGGGTTGATCGTCTTCCTGGCAACCCCCTCATTCGTTCGCCTGTACACCGATTGGCTGTGGTTCGGCGAGCTCGGATATCAGTCCGTTCTGGCGACGATGCTGCGAAGCCAGGGGACGTTGTTCACGATTGTCTTCGTCGGCATGACGGTCTGGCTGACCGTGAACCTGCGTATCGCGGTCGGCTCGCTCACCGACGCGCGGCCGATGTACACGACGCCGGAAGGCTTCAGCATCTCGCTGCCCGGCCGCCGGCAGTTCACGTCCATCGCCAACGCCGCCGCCATGCTGATCGCGCTGCTCGCGGGTCTCTACGCGGCGGGTGAATGGAATGTATGGATGGCGTGGCGTCACGGGGTGCCGTTCGGCCAGTCCGATCCGCTGCTCGGCCGCGAGGTGGCCTTTTACGTCTTCACGCTGCCGTTCTTGGCGCTCGTACGCTCGCTGCTGCAGCTCGCGATCGTGACCGCCGCGGTCGCGTCGGGCGCGCTCTACTTCCTGTCGGGCAGCCTCGTCTCGACCTTCCCGGCCCGCGTCACGTTCAGTCCCATGGCGCGGCGGCATCTGGCCCTTCTGGGGGCGGCCTTCCTGCTGGTCCTCGCGTTTGGCGCCTGGCTGCGGCACGCGGAATACGTGATTCCAAGCGCTGCCGGATCGGTCGGCGCCACGTACACGGATGTGTACGCGCGCATGCCCGCCGCCCTGCTGCTCATCGGCGTCTCGGTCATCGGTGCCATCCTCGCTCTGGTGCAGGCGTTTACGGATCGGCGCTGGCCGATTCCAGCAGCCGTCGGGCTCTATCTGCTGGTCTCGATCGGCGGCGGCATCTACGCCTCGCTCCTCCAGCGCATCGTCGTCAGCCCCAACGAGCAGGCGCGTGAGACGCCGTACATCCAGCACAACATCGAGGCGACGCGCGTGGCCTTTGCGCTGGACGAGATCGAAGAGCGCCCGATTTCCGGTGAAGCGCGCCTGACCCGCGCCGACATCGACCGCAACACTGCCACGCTGCAGAACGTGCGGCTCTGGGATCACGGTCCGCTGCTCGACACGTTCTCGCAGCTGCAGGAGATCCGGACCTACTACGACTTCGTCGCCATCGACAACGACCGCTACATGATCGACGGATCGCTGCGGCAGGTGATGCTGTCTGGACGCGAGATCAATACCGCCTCGCTGCCGAACCGCACCTGGGTGAACGAGCGCCTCAACTACACGCATGGCTATGGGCTGACACTCGGCCCGGTCAATCAGGTGACGTCGCAGGGTCTGCCGGTGCTCTTCATCCGCGACATGCCTCCGGTGACGACGGCGGGCCTGCAGGTCACCGAACCGAGCATCTATTTCGGCGAGCTGTCGAACGACTACGTCGTCGTCGGGGGCGCCGTGCGGGAGTTTCACTTCCCGCGGGAGAATGGCGACGAGTCCACGCGCTATGCGGGCCGCGGCGGAGTGCCGATCGGCTCGTTCCTCAGGAAACTCCTGTTTGCGCTGCGGTTCGCCTCCTACGACATCATCCTGAGCGACGCCGTCACCTCGGAGAGCCGAATCATCTTCAACCGGCGCATCAGCGACCGCGTGCAGCGTCTGGCCGGCGACTTCCTCCAATTCGATCGCGACCCCTACCTCGTGCTGGTGGACGGCCGGCTGCACTGGATTTACGACGCCTACACCACCAGCAGCCGGTATCCGTATTCGTCGCGTACCGCGATCACCGCATCGGCGATCAATTACATCCGCAACTCCGTCAAGGTCGTCATCGACGCATACGACGGGACGACGACCGCGTATCTCGCCGACGACACGGATCCCGTGGCCGCGACATACGCGCGGATATTCCCCGGCTTCTTCAAGCCGATGTCGGAAATGCCCGCCGGGATCCGCGAGCACGTGCGGTATCCCGAGGACATCTTCGCCATCCAGTCGCAGGTGTACTCGACGTACCACATGACCGACGCCGGCACGTTCTACAAGCGAGAGGACCAGTGGGAAATCCCGGTCATCGAGGAAACCGCGCAGGGCAGCGGTGCGGCGATGCAGCCGTATTACACGATCATGCGGTTGCCCGGAGAGCCGGAAGCCGAGTTCATTCAAATGCTGCCGTTCACGCCGCGGCGCAAGGACAACCTCGCCGCGTGGCTCGTGGCGCGCAGCGACGGCGAACACTATGGACGGCTGCGGGTGTTCGAGTTCCCGAAGCAGAGCCTGATCTTCGGCCCGAAGCAGATCGTGGGACGCATCAGCCAGGATCAGACGATTGCGCCGCAGATCACCCTCTGGAATCAGCAGGGGTCGCAGGTGATCTGGGGAACGATGATGGTCATCCCGATCGAGGAGTCGCTGATCTACGTCCGGCCGTTGTATCTCAAGGCCCAGGGCGGCCGCATCCCCGAGCTCACGCGGGTCATCGTCGCCTACGAGGACCGCATCGTCATGGAGCCGACGCTCGAAGCGGGGATTGCGCGGCTGTTCGGCGGCGCGGTGCCGGCGGCGGCCCCGGCTGAACCTGACCCGACGCGCACCACCGCGGCGCCGGCTCCGGGCGCCCCACCCGCCGCGCGCGCGGCGCCGGGGACGCCCTCAGCCGACGTTCGCGCCCTCACGGCCGAAGCACGCGCCCACTACGATCGCGCCATCGCCGCGCAGCGGGCCGGCGACTGGGCCAAGTACGGTGAAGAGATCAAGGCGTTGGGTGAAGTGCTCGAGCGGATGAAGCGGTAGTTATTGGGATTTGGGATTTTCAGTAAGAAGCCAAGCCCTGAGAACCTCAGCCACGGTCCACGCCTGCGCAACGCAGCCGCGCGGCGTATAGGGCGGCTCGGCGTCGAAGATCTCGCTCAGCGTTCCCACGCCTCCGTCGCTCAGATGGGCTTCGAAGCCGGTCAGGCAGCGGCGCGCACCCGCCGTGTCTCCAGGATTCACCTTCAGCCATGCATCGACGAACGGACCCACGAGCCAGCCCCACACGGTTCCCTGGTGATAGGCCGCGTCGCGCGAACGTAGATCACCGTAGTACTGCGCCTTGTAGTCACGATGACCGGGCGCCAGCGAACGAAGTCCAACTGGCGTCAGCAGGTGATCGCGGACGACGTCGAAGACCGGCCGCCAGCGCTCGCCGTCGAGCACGGGGTGATCGAGCGACACCGCGAAGATCTGATTCGGACGGCAGGCCGGATCGTCGCCGCCCTCGCCGTCGATCACGTCGTAGAGGTAGCCGCCGTCCGCGTACCAATACCGGTCATTGAACGACTCGTGGACGCGCGCCGCGCGCTCATCCGTCTCGATGGCCATCGGATCGCCTTCCTGACGGAGCCACTCGGTGATCAGCCGCAGCGCGTTGTACCAGAGCGCGTTGATCTCGACCGGCTTGCCGCGGCGGGGCGTGACGACCCAGTCGTCGACCTTCGCGTCCATCCACGTCAGCTGGTACCCTTCCGCACCCTGGCGCAGCAGGCCGTCACCGGGGTCGACAGCGATCCCGAACCGGGTTCCAGCGACGTGACGTTCGACGATCGACTTGAGCGTCGGGAGGAGCTGGCGCAGCGTCGACCGATCGTGAGTGGCGGTCACGTAGCGATGCACGGCATGGAAGAACCACAGCGTCGCATCCGCGGTGTGGTACAGGCCTTCCTTGGTTCCCTCGGGGAACATGTTCGGAATCAGCCCGTCGCGCACGTAATGCCCGAAGGTGCGCAGGATGTAGCCCGCCTCGCGCTGCCGCCCCGTGCACAGCGTGAGGCCTTCCAGGCTGATCATCGTGTCGCGCCCCCAGTCCGTGAACCAGTGATAGCCCGCGATCACCGTGCGGACCTCGTCACCCATGGCGCGGGCGCGCGCCGCCTCCTCGACGCGGCCGGCCGGCGTGATGATGAATTGATCCGCCGCCAGCACCAGCTCGCCCACGATCCCCGGCTCTGGCGCCTTTGCGGCTTCGACGAGCCGCGTGCGGCGCCGGTGCTCCGCATATGGCAGGTCACGCGGCGTCAGCGCGCCGATCGTTTCCCACGATTCTGTTGACGCGATCAGGGCGCCCGGGCTGTCCGGGGTCAGGCTCAGGCGGAAATACCCCGGACTCCAGAGATCGCCAAGGCATTCGTAGCCGCGGTGCTGTTCCAGCTCGTAGACCAGCGAGGGGAAGAGCTCGGGGATGACCGTGAATGCTTTCTCGTGGCCGTGCAGAAAAAGCCGCAGCGGCGGCAGGTCGCCGCCCGGCAGGACCTCGAATCGATCGCCCAGGGCGTAGACGCCATACGGAACGTCCAATGACTGATCGACCGGGGCTTCGTGCAGCCGGAAGGCGATGAGCGGCCTCAGCTCGAGTCGCACGGGCTCGGAGGAGAGGAGTGAATAGGAGATGTGCGTCGTGTTCTGGAGATGGGGCATGAGCACGCGTTTCTCGAACCGCACGCCCTCGACCTCGTATTCCCACACCGGCAGGCCCGCTTCGAGCCGGAAGGCGGCCAGATACCGCGAGCAGTCGAACCCTTTTCCGTCCGTCGTGCTGTAGACAGTGGGCAGGGCAACGACACGGCCGTCGGCGAAACGGAGCTGCTCCCAGACGTAATTGAGCATCACCGTCCGACCGAAGGGCGTCGGCAGTGCCGCGATCAGCAGGCCGTGGTATCGCCTGGTCACCGCCCCGGAAATCGTTCCGCTCGCATAGCCGCCGAGGCCGTTCGTCACCAGCCATTCCTTCCAGGCCAGCTCCTGTCGTCCCTCGGGCGTCGGCTCCCATCGGATGCGGCGCACCAGCTCGGTGTCAGTTATCCCGACGTGGGGAATCACTTCACCCACTTGCAAGTTGCTACGTGTCACTTGTTACTTTCGGCTTCAGCACGACGGCGGAATGGCCGCGAATCGTCCAGCCGTGATCACCCGACACCGCCGGCGTGCCCGTGCCGCCGTACTCAGGGTCTTCGCTCGACCAGCGCACCTGCCACTCGTGTTCGTCCGGCGGCGCCAGGAGCGGCTCCGGAAACGACGCGGCGACGAGATCGGGACCGAAATTGATGCACAGCAGCCGCTCGTCCCCGGGGCGATCGGAGAAGTAATGCAGCGCGAACGCCTCCGGCGCCAGCACGGCGCCGTCAACAGCTCCTGCGTGCGGTTCGGCAAACGCACGATCGCCGCGGCGCATGGCGATCAAATCCTCGTACAGCCGCCGATGAGGTGCGTGCGTGTCGTATTCGCGCCAATCGAGGATCGCGCGCTCGAACGTACGTGGATCGTGCGGCGCCGGCAGCTGACGCTGCATCTCGGCGGACGCCAGGCTCGGGAACTGAGACAGGAACTCGGCCCGTCCCTTTTGAACGGCGGCCGACAGTTCCGCGCGGTGATCCGCGAAAAACAGAAACGGCGCCGAAGCCGCGAACTCCTGCCCCTGGAACAGCAGCGGCGTGCCCGGCATCAGGATGAACAGCGCCGACATGGCGCGATAGCGGCCGGGTGTGGTGCTCGCATGCGTCCGCGATCCGTCGCCCGTATTGGCGAGCTGATCGTGGTTTTCGATGAAGTTGACGAAGACCGCCGGCTCGACGCCGTCGGCGCGCGTGCCGCGCGCCTGCTTCTGCCATGCGTAGCGCTGGCCCTGAAAGAGATAGCCGTGCTTCGCCGCCGACACGAACTCCTGCGGCGCGCCGTGATGGTCGCTGAAGTAGGCCTCCCTGCGTCCGGTCATCGCCACGACCGCGCTGTGGTGGAAGTCGTCGTTCCAGAGTCCGTCGAGGCCGCACCCGCCCTGCTCCACCGGGCGCACCAGGCGGACGTGCTGCGGCTCGTTTTCGGCGATGAGGACAATCCGCCGCTCCGCCGCAGCGGCGCGCGCGAGCCGGGTGATCAGCACGAGGATGTGCTCGTCGGATTCGTCGTGCATGGCCTGCGTGGCGTCGATCCGCAGACCGTCGAGCCGATACTCGTCGATCCAGTACGCGGCGTTGCTGCTGAAGAACTCACGGACCGGACCGGCGCCGGGTCCGTCGAAGTTCAGTCCTTCTCCCCATTCGTTCGAGCGTGCGAAATAGTCGCGCGAGTACCTGCCAAAGACGCAGCCGTCGGGACCGAGGTGGTTGTAGACCACATCGAGGATGACTGCCAGGCCGAGCTCGTGCGCGGTGTCGATGAACGCACGGAAATCGTCCGGCGTCCCATAGAGGCGCGTCGGCGCAAACGGGAACACACCGTCGTAGCCCCAGCCAAAGCGGCCGGGAAACTCGGCGACGGGCATCACCTCGACCATCGTGATCCCTGTGCGCGCCAGCAGCGGGAGCTTCGTCGCCGCGCTCGCCCAGGTCCCTTCCGGAGTGAACGTGCCGATGTGAATCTCGGAGATCACCTGACCTCGCATCGACACGCCGTCAGACGGAGCCGATTTCCAGGTATAGCGTCCCGGCGCAACCACCTCCGATGCGCCGAACGGTCCGTCTGGTTGATAACGTGACGCAGGATCCGGCAGCAGATCGCCATCCACGCGATACCAGTAGCGCGTACCCGGCGCGGCGTCGTCGACAAACGCGGCACGATACCCATCTGGCTCGGTATTCAGAGGAACGTCCTGCGGCTGCCCGTTCCGGTCGATCACGAGGGAGATGGTTTCAGGGGCCGGCGCCCACACGCGAAAATGCACTCCGCCTCCCGGCTGAAGTTCCGCTCCGATTGGGAGACGTCTCGCCTCGGAACTCATCAGTGGCGTTTTGAACTCGGCTGTTTGGCTGGACATCGATGGGATTCTAGACCCCGGCCCTGCTCTGCAGGGATGGTGCCGGGACCGGAGACCCGCATGAGACTGAAGCTGACGATCGAATACGCAGGGACGCGATACAGCGGCTGGCAGATTCAAACCAACGCTCGAACCGTGCAGGGAGAGCTGGAACGCGCCGTTCGCACTGCGACGGGCGCGACTGACTTCGAGCTTTACGGCTCAGGCAGGACCGACGCCGGCGTCCATGCACTCGCGCAGGTCGCCCACCTCGACGTGGTCTCGAACCTGCCGCCGGATACGCTGCGCCGGCGTATCAACGACGCCCTGCCCGCCGACATCGTCGTGCTTCGTGTTGAGCGCGTTCGGCACCGGTTTCACGCCCGGCACGATGCGGTGGCGCGAAGCTATCTCTACCAGGTGGCGCGCCGGCGCACGGCGTTTGCGAAGCCATTCGTCTGGTGGGTCAAGGAGGATTTGTCGGTGACCGCGATGCGCGACGCCGCGCAGATCTTCGTCGGCTTCCACGACTTCCGCGCATTCTCGGACGACGAGCCGGGCGAGAAATCGACAGAGGTGCTGGTGGACGCGTTCGACATCCACGAGGACGAGGATCTGATCCTCTTTCACATCGAGGGCTCGCACTTCATCTGGAAGATGGTCCGGCGCATGGTCGGCGTCCTGGTGGAGATTGGGCGCGGAGGCCTTGCCCCCGGCGATGTGCAGGCGCTGCTTGCATCCGATTCGGGCGACGCGGCACGGCTGACGGCGCCGGCGTCGGGGCTGTTCCTCGAGCGCGTGTATTACGCCGGCGACGCGCGCGATGTGCCGGTCCGATCCGTTGTCACGCTCCGCCAAGCGTAACGCACGTAGTGTCCGCCTTTAGGCGGACCTCGTACTTCAGGCGAACCTCAGCGCTTCGGAACAAACGGGGCCACGCGCCCCGCGGTCAGCGGCAAATAGATGCGCACGTTCTGCTGTCCCTCGCGCGCATAAACCGGAAATCCCTTGTACTCCGCAATCTGAGCCAGGCCCGCCGGCATTTCCATCGACGGTCCCGCCATGACCCACTTCTCACCCATGAACTGCACCGAGACGCTGTCGTAGGTAAACGGTTTTCCGCGCTGCGGCGGCGGCATGACCGGCGCGCCGAGCTCGATTCCGGTCGTCCCGACGGGCCGTTCCGGCGTGACCGCGCTGATTGTCCCGACCGCCTGCGGAACAGGCGGCAGCGCCGGTATCGAGGCGATCTCGCGTGGAAGTCGGTCGCTCCGGCCAGGGAACGATGGCAGACGGCTGCCTGATGTCCCTGCCAGGTCGCCGGTGCGAAGGCGCTCATACGGCTGCATCTGACCTCGGCCTATGGGCACGAACACGATGCTATGCGGCTCGAGTGTCGTATCGGCGTACAGCGGTACACCGTTGTAGTGCCCGACACGGACCATCACGTTGCCGTTGAAGAAGGTGACGGGCCCGGCCGGATAGTAGAACTCGCCAGATACGACGACCGGCTCGCCGAGACGGTACCAGGCGTCGTTTTCGGCCGACACAATGGGGGGATCGGTCGGACGGCTGTTGACCTGCGCGACCGCGGGAATCGAAATCACGAGCGCACCAGCGACGATCAACCACTTCATCTCAACCTCCCGGCCAATGATGTGAGTGGCAATCGATGTGCCGCTCCCCAAAAGAACGCCGCCAAGGCGTTCCGGCAGACCCAAGGCGACGCCGCCAAGGCGGCAGACTTAGCTCAGCCTGGTCTGAAGTGTCTCGCGCAGCACCTGCAGCAGCCGCTGCCAGTGGCGCTCCGAGGAATCCCGGTCGTAGACCAGGTGTCCGGTCACGGCAAAACCGTGGCGCGCGCCTTTGTAGGTTTCAATCGTGTGGTTCACGCCGGCCTGCGACAACGTCGTCTCCAAACGGTGCTGCTGTTCCGGCGAAAAACTGGGATCGATTTCCGCGACTCCGACATAGACACGCGCACGCATCCGGTTGGCCAACAGGTGGGCGCTATCCGGCTTGTCGGTCGCGAGCGACCCGCCGTGGAACGACAGCGCCGCGACGACACGCTCGGGGAACGTTCCGGCAGCACTCAGCGCAAATCCTCCACCCATGCAGTAGCCGACGACGCCGATGGGACCCGGGCGAGCGGATTGATGCGCGTCGATCATGGCGATCACAGCAGCAGTGTCGCGCATCACCATCGTGTCGGTGATCGATCGGATCATGCCCTTGAAGCGGTCGCGCTCAGGGCCTTCGGCGGTTACGAGCTTCGGATCGAACGGGGCGTACACGCCGCTCCGGTAATACAGGTTGGGCACCACGACAAAGTAGCCGTTCGAGGCGAGACGCTGGGCCATCTCCGCGAGCTGCGGCCGGATGCCAAACGCATCCATGAACAGGATCACGGGCGGCCACGCCTCCGCGCCTTCGGCGCTGCGGCGAGGCAGGCCTTCGGGGGTGAAGACATGGCAGTCCATCCGCCCGTCTACGGTGTCGACGTCGATGCGCGTCACAGAAATGCAATACGGTGAATCGACCGCCATCGTTTATCCTCAGATCATCCATGGTTCAGCCCGGTACGACAGACGAGCGCCGGCTCGAACGCGACACGCTTGCCCGCGAGGTCGAGCGGCGGCGGACGTTCGCCATCATCTCCCACCCGGACGCGGGAAAAACGACGCTCACGGAAAAGCTGCTGCTCTACGCCGGCGCCATCGAGCTGGCGGGCGCCGTCCGCGGCAGGAAGACCGGGCGCCACGCCACGTCCGACTGGATGGAGATCGAGCAGCAGCGCGGCATCTCGATCAGCGCCGCGGCGCTCGAGTTCGAGCTGAAGGGGCATCACGTCACGCTGCTCGACACGCCCGGACACCAGGACTTCAGCGAGGACACCTACCGCACGCTCCTCGCCGTGGACAGTGTCGTGATGGTGCTCGACGCCGCCAAAGGCATCGAGGCACAGACGCTCAAGCTGTTCGAGGTGTGCCGCACGCGCCGGCTGCCGGTGCTGACCTTCATCAACAAGCTCGATCAGCCGTCAAAGGATCCGTTCGAGCTGATGGACGAGATCGAGCGCGTGCTCGGCGTCGCCGCGGCGCCGATGAACTGGCCGCTCGGCGACGGCGTTGATTTCCGC
This sequence comes from Vicinamibacterales bacterium, assembly GCA_035711805.1. Classification (GTDB taxonomy): domain Bacteria; phylum Acidobacteriota; class Vicinamibacteria; order Vicinamibacterales; family UBA2999; genus Gp6-AA40. Next base: position 11,260 of record DASTBV010000065.1, on the reverse strand, counting down.
GGTGTCTACGACCTGGAGAGCCATTCGCTGATTCTCTACGAGCGGCAGAAGGGCGGAACCCGCAACGAGCCCGTGGCGGTGACCAATCCTGCCGATGCGCGTGTCGGCGAGATGGTCGGCGAGCGGCGGCAACGTGAGCTGATCGAGGCGGTCGAGATCATTACCGGCGCCGGCACGCGCTACGATGAAGCGGCGTACCGCGCCGAGCGGCAGACGCCGGTGTTCTTCGGCAGCGCGCTGAACGACTTCGGCGTCGAGCCGTTTCTCAACGCCCTGCTCTCGCTCGCTCCCAGCCCGGCGCCGCGTCTGAGTGAAACGGCGGATCTGGTCGAGCCGACCGACCCGGACCTGTCCGGATTCGTGTTCAAGATCCAGGCGAACATGAACCCGCGTCATCGCGATCGCGTGGCCTTCTTCCGGATCTGTTCGGGGCGTTTGACGAAGGACATGGCCGTGTCGCACGAGCGGTTGGATACGACGCTTCGCCTGTCGCGCGTGTACCGCTTCTTCGGCCGCGATCGCGAAACCGTCCCCGAGGCATACGCCGGCGATGTCGTGGGTCTCGTCAATCCCGGCCAGCTCGCCATCGGCGACACGCTCTACGCCGGCCGCCACGTTCGCTTTCCACCAATCCCGCAGTTCCCGGCGGAGCGCTTTGCCGTGCTGCGGCCTGGCGACGTGCGGCACAAGCGGTTCGACGAGGCCGTGCACCAGCTCGCCGAGGAAGGACTCCTCCAGGTCTTCATGCCGAAGTCGGGTTTCCGCCACCCGGTGGTCGGCGTCGTCGGCGCGCTGCAGTTCGACGTCATCGCCGCGCGGCTGCAGTCGGAGTACGGGATTCAGTGCACGGTCGACCAGCTGCCGTTTACCGCCGCGCGGTGGCCGGTACAGGCCAACGGAGAACCGGCGACGAACCTGGCGCTGCCGCTGTCGGGTGTGCAGGAAGTGAAGGACCGACGCGAACGGGACGTCGTGCTGTTCGCGTCGGACTGGGAGCTGCGCTACTGCGCAGACCGGAACCCGGGCGTGGAGTTCAAGGCGTCGATGTAAGTCAAAAGGCAAAAGGCAAAAGGCAAAGAAAGGGTCACCTGCGACCTTCTCTTTTGACCTTTGCCTTTTGACTTTTGACCTTTGACCTTTGACCTACGTCTATTTATTGCGGGTTCGGATTGTTCGCGTTCGCGGCGTTGCCGTCGCGATTCGCCGCTCCGCCGAACACCCGCCGGCCGTCGGCCGTCGTGATCGTCGCCTGGCCGACGTTCGGCGAGTCGGGGTTCTTCGCGCGAACGCCCGTCACGCTGACCGTCTCGCCGATCTTCAGCGTGTCCTTGCGCCAGCCCTGGCGATACAGCGAATTCGGCGGACCGCCTTCGACCTTGTAGACGACCGTCTTGCCACCCTCTTTCGTCTCCACGTGCGTGTAGATGTGCGGGTTGGCCCAGTCGACCTTCTTGATCGTGCCGCTGAACTTGATCGGCTTGTTCACGTCGAACTCCGCCGAGATCGAGTGGTGCGCAGCGGCGGGAACCGCGATCGCCAGCGCGGCAGCGGCGAATAAGGCCCAAACCGTCCGTTTCATCCTGTCCTCCAAACCATCGTCCGGCTGAAGCCGGACACTACGCGTATGAACTAGTCCACGTTCTCCGGCCGCTTCCACGGCGTAATCGCGCCGGTGAAGAGGTTTTCGAGATTGTTCTCTTCGCACGAGTATTCCATGAGGACATCTGGCGCCTGCTTGATCCGCCAGGTCCGCACATTCATCCAGTCCCGAGTGTACGCCCTCGGGTCGCTCACCGTCACCGTGTGCTCCATGGTGTTCGAGTCGAGACGGCGGAACGTATTCGTCATCTTCAACTGCTTGCTGTGCGGGTGGCCCGACGTATCCAGCTTCGTATAGCCGTTGAAGTTGCTCGTCTCGATGATGAGGGTGTCGCCGTCCCAACGGCCTTTCGAGGTGCCGTTCCATGATTCCGGAATATCCGCCGGCCACTTGAAATCCGCGCGCAGCGGAACCCACGTATGCCACGTGTTCTGCTCGAACAGAAAGGCCAGCGCGTCCGGGTGATGGATGACCTGGACGCCGTGCGGTGAGTTGATGTTTCGTGACAGCCCGAACGGCAGGCAGCTTCCTGCGTAGTCACCGTTTGCGACCGGGTCGTACTCCTTCCAGGCCTTGAGTCCCCACTCGGTGTACGGGAGGTCGTACGTTCGCGGCTTCTGGCCTGAGGCTGGCGCCTTCGCATCGGCCAGCACCTCGCCCTGCCGTTCGAACTTCAACTGCTGGCGCGTCATCGGATCGACGGCACCGCGTGCCATGTCCGGCGTGTACGGGTTGTTCCACAGCCCGCTCAAGTCGGGCTGCCCATTCGCCAGCCGCGGTATCGGTCCTGCGGGGACCTGTGGAGCATTGCCCCGTCCACCACCGCGGCCGCCGCCGCCACGGGCTGGCGCCTGCTGTCCACCCTGCGCCGCTGGCGCAGCACCCTCACCCTGGCCGCGCTGGGCGATCGCCGGGATCCACATGGCGGTGGCGAACACGCCAAGCGCGACGATCACAGACTTCAACCGCATACCCATTCAGCTTCCCTCCGGCTGCGTCATTTTAGGGCAAAGACGGCCACAAAGAACACCAAGTGTGGCCGCAACGATCACAAGGATCGTGTGTCCTTACGACTACGAAAACGTTCGTATTGACAACTACGAAGACTCTCGTAGACAATCCGCAGCGTGACACCTCGCAGGAAACCCACCGACGCCGAGCTCGCCATCCTCCGCGTTCTCTGGGCGCGGGGACCGAGCACGGTGCGCGACGTGGCCGTCGAAATGGGCCGCGAAGGCTCCTACACCACCGTGCTCAAGCTCCTGCAGATCATGGCGGACAAAGGGCTCGTCCGCCGCGACGAAGCCGCGCGCACCCACGTTTACGAAGCGGCCGAGTCCGAGGACACCACCCAGCGGCAGCTGGTGGGCGACCTGCTCGAGCGGGTCTTCGACGGAGCGGCCGGAAAGCTGGTCCTCCGGGCGCTCGAGGACGGGAAGGTGACGCCGGGTGAGCTCGCGGAGATTCGCAAGCTGCTGAACAAGCGGCTGGGAGAGCGGTCATGACGAGCTGGGTTGACGTTGCCGGATGGACGCTCGTGCATTTCGTGTGGCAGGGCGCCGGCATTGCGCTGCTGGCCTCCCTGGTGTTGCGGCTGCTGCGCTCCGGGCGTCCGCAGTTGCGTTATCTCGCGGCGTGCGGCGCGCTGGCTGCCATGCTGGCGGCTCCCGTCGTTACGGCACTCGTGATCACCAGCGCGCCTCGAGCCCCGTTCGCCGACGCGATCCACGTCCTTCGCTCGCCGCAAGGAGCCGCCATCGGCGTCGCCATTACCCCTCCCTGGTCTCCGGTTCCGGGAGTCGGCAGCGCGGCGGCTGCGCCCACTGAGCTCACGCTGCCCACGGCAATCGACACCGGCGTTCTGTTGCCGCTCCTTGTCACGTTGTGGCTCGCGGGTGTCTTCATCCTGCTTACGCGCCTCAGTGCCGGTTGTTGGCGGATCCGGAAGCTCCAGGCGGCTGCACGGCTCGAACAGCCTTCGCGCTGGCAGTCGCTCGCCGAGGAGATCGCGGCACGCCTGGGACTCACACGCCGCTTCACGGTCATCGAAACCGTACGCGTCGCGACGCCGACAGTGATCGGCTGGTTGCGGCCGGTGATCCTGCTTCCCGTCGCCGCCATGGCCGGCCTGTCGCCGCGGCAAGTCGAAGCGATTCTCGCGCACGAGCTCGCGCACATCCGTCGGCACGACTTCCTGATCAATCTCCTGCAGACGCTCGCCGAGACGGTGCTCTTCTACCACCCCGGAGTCTGGTGGATATCGAGACGGATCCGGACCGAACGCGAGCACTGCTGCGACGATGTGGCGGTCGCGGTGAGCGGTGACCCGGCCGAATATGCGGCAGCGCTCGCGGAGCTGGCGTCCTGGAGCATCGCCCATCCTGCGCTGGCAATGGCCGCGACGCGGGGACCACTCGTCGATCGCGTGCGCCGCCTGCTCCGCCTGCCGGACGCCGATCGCAAGCCGAGACGCACTGCCGTCGCCGTCGCCATCGTCCTGACGTCGATTGTCGGGATTGGCGCGCTTGGGGCGATTCTGCGAGCGCAGCCGGTGGTCGCGGATGGAGAGCCGTTTGGACCGCCGCAAATCAACCAGCTGCTCGGGTTCAATCTATTCCCCGGCCCCGTCCAGCTCCCCGGTGAGGACCCGATCGCCGCTCGAGGATGGCGGGTCACCATCGGCGGCGACGGTGGGGAGCTCGCGATCATGGGCTACACGGGCCGCAGCGTGATCAGAACTGCCTACGGCCTCGACGGCTACGGCCCGGATCGTACGCCGGTGGTTGGAGGACCCGGATGGATTGACGATGAGACGTTCGACCTCACCGTCCCGGCCGACCTCACCATCGTCGACGGACTCACCGATCCGGCGGAGGTTCAGACGGCGTTGCGGCAGATGCTGGAGGGCCAGCTCGGGCTGGCGATGCATCGCGAGACGCGGACGTTCCCGGCGTATGCCCTGGTGCGTTCGAACGCAGACGGCCGGCTCGGATCGTCGCTCAAGCCATCAACCATCGACTGCTTTGCCGGCGGTACGAACCCGCGTCCCAACGCGGATCCCGCGACGGGCCCCGTTCTACGCGGGCATCAGACGCTCCGCTTTTGCGGCATCGACAACAACTTCTTCGGGCTGAGCGGCGCTCGCGTGACGATGGCGGACCTCGCCAATGAGTTCCATCGAACCCACGCCCACTATCCGTTGTCTCCGGATCGCATGATCATCGATCGCACGGGCCTGACCGGCGCCTACGACTTCGAGCTGCGATTCGGCATCCTGCCGATCGCCGCAATCGGTCACGCGCATCCGACATTCGGGAGGCTGCTCGAGCCGCTTGGCATCCGATCGTTGTTTACCGCGTTGCCCGAGCAGCTTGGATTGAAACTCGTGGATACCACGGTGTCGCGGGAAGTTCTCGTTATCGATCGCATCAACCGTCCAGATTGATTCTGTAGCGCCATCGTGGCTTCCGCCTCAAGGCGGAAGCTACCAAAACGGAGCCACATCATGAAACTGATCGTGTGTCTTGCGGCAGCTCTGTCCATCGTTGCCCTCACTGCGCGGGCGCAGTCGCCACCGCCCGACCCGGCATTCGACGTCGTCTCCGTCAAGCGGAACATCTCGGGCGCTCCGAACATGCTTCAGCGCAACACGCCGGGCAACGTCGCGATGTTCAACGTTCCCGTGCGCCAGCTCGTTCGAATGGCGTACCAGCTTCAGGACTTTCAGATCGTCGGCGCGCCGGACTGGGCGAACACCGACCGGTTCGATATCGAGGGCCGGTTCGAGCCTCCACCGCCGGGCTCTCCTCCGCAGACGCCTCGAATGCTGCTGATGCTGCGGACGCTGCTGCGCGATCGCTTCGGGATGGTGGCACGCACGGAAACGCGCGAGATGCCGATTCTGGCGCTGAGGCTCGTACGAGCCGACGGCGGCCTTGGCCCTCAGCTCAAACCGGCAGCAGTGGACTGCGCCGCCCTCAACGCCGCGCGCGGACGTGGTCCCGCCGGTGGTCCGCCGCCCGGCGGACGCGCCGGAGGTCCGCCGCTCGACGGTCGCGGCGCTCCGCCCCCGCCCGGTACGCCGTTCTCCCTCGGCGAGCGTCCGGCATGTGGCGACCGCATGGGGTTCGGACAGTTGCTCGCCGGCGGCATGCCGATGTCACGGCTGGCGACGCAGATCCTGTCGCAGCTTACCGGCCGGGTCGTCGTCGATCGTACCGGACTTACCGGCGGCTATGACATCGATCTGAAGTGGACACCCACGCCAGATCAATTGCCGCCGGGACCGCCGCCGCCCGGAATCGAGCCGCCTCCGATCGATCCGAACGGGCCATCGCTGTTCACAGCGCTGCAGGAGCAACTCGGTCTCAAGCTCGATACCGAGCGCGGACCAGTTGACGTGCTCGTCATCGATCGCCTTCAGCAGCCGGCGGAAAACTAGCGCGGATTTGCGACACGCATCTGGAAGATGCTCTAGAAGGCGATCAGGAACCGGTATTCGCGGGAGTGCGCGCGGCGCGTGGCGGCGTCGTGCGCGCGCGGGTCAGCGTTTCCCAGAACGATCCGCGCCCTTCCGGCGTGTCGTAGCGGACCTCGAGCGAATTGCCGTCGCGCGCAGTGAACGTCACGAGCTTCACGCGCAGGCCGTCGATAGCGAACCGGTAGTTCGGATCGTCGGGAAAGAGCCGCACGGCGCTCGTCACCGTGACCTCGTGCTCAACGCGATCGGCGACGCCCGGCGTAGTTCCACCGATGCGCAGTTGTGCCTCTTCGATCCACGTCGATGCCGGGACAGTCCGTCTCCTGGCGTCGATCACTTTCTTCACAACGCGCAGGGTGGCGTCGGTATTCGACTTCACGACGAGCTCGACGGTGCGGACGGAGGTTGCGTTCGCGCCCCATACCGACTTGTCGAAGTCGCTGGTCAGTTTCATCTCGTCCGGCGCCGATCTCCAGGTGCCGGTAAGCGGACGTGATGCCGAGGGAGCTTGCGCCGTCGCGTCTGCCGCACAAAGCGGAGCAACGGCCACTGCCGTCATAAGAAGCAGAGTACGCATGATTCCCATTCTGAAATGCCGGACGCCGGCCGCGGTATCCCCTCCTTACCGGAGGACGAAGCGCTGCGCCCGGCGGTTGGTCACGATCTCGGCGGTATAAAGGTTGCCCTTCGAGTCGGCCGCCATGTGATGAACGATATCGAAGTCTCCCGGCTTCGGCCCCCGCATCCCGAGCGAACCGACGGCCGTCAGCGTCGCGCGATCGAAGATGACGACGCGCATCGGCCCCGAGTCGACCACATAGAGGTACTGCTGCTTCGGGTCCGGGGAGAAGGCGAACCCCGCGGGCACCGGGGCAACGTCGGTGTCGCTCGGCAATGTCACCTGGCGGATGAACTTCCCTTCCAGCGTGAAGGTCTGCAGTCTCCTGTAGGTCCGGTCGGCGACGTAGACGATGTTGTCGCGCGATACCTTCACGGCATGTACGAGTCCGAATTGCATCGGCGGCTCGGTGCCGGGCGGCGCCGACTGTGGCGGGTTGGCCGTCATCGCTGCCGGCGGGGTATTGCCGAACGCGCCCCAGGACCGTTTGAATCGGCCGCTCTCCGCGTCGAAAACGGCGATGCGCTGATTGCCGTACCCGTCCGCCACGAACAGCTCGTTGGTTGGTGTGTGTACGAAGAGATCGGCCGGCTGGTGGACGTTTGCGGTGTCCGCGTTCCCCGTGCTCTTGCCGCGCGCGCCGATCTGGCGGACGAACTTTCCGCCTGACGTGAACTTCAGGATCATGTCGTCGGTGCGGCCCGCGGCGGCCGGTTTCGGCCAGCCGCCGTTGCCGCCGATCCAGATGAAGCCTTTGTCGTCCGCATAAATGCCGTGCTCGCGATCCGGCCAGTCGTACGCGTCGGCCGGGCCGCCCCAGCTGCTGATCAGTTTGCCCGCCGTGTCGAATTCAAGAACCGGCGGGGCCGCATTCGCGCGTCGGTCGGCGGGAATCGACGCCGGCCGGTGCAGCACCCAGATGTGATCGCGCGGATCGACGGCGATCGATGAGACTTCGCCAAGCACCCAGTTGTTCGGGATCGTCGGCCAGCCAGGATCGACCTGGAAGGATGGCGCTCGCAGCGTCGGTTGCTGGGCCCTAGCCCAGGCAACCAGCGAAACGGCCACGACGGCGGCCATCGTAAATGAGGTCAGCGAGCGCGAAGTAATTGCAGACATCGTGGAGCGCATTTTAGTGTAGTGTGCCTGTCGCTCGATCGTGGGGCGCGCCTTGTCAGGCGCGCCTGGCGGACCAACCGGAGAAACGAATGAGGAATACGTTCGCAGCCGCGACCGTTCTACTGGCCTGTACGACATCGCTCGGCGCCCAGTGGCCGAAGTTTCAGGAAACCGGCGTTCCACGCGACGCGAAGGGTCAGGTTCGCATGGACGCGCCGCCGCCGCGCACCGCGGACGGCAAGCCGGATCTCTCGGGCATCTGGCTGCGCGCGGATCCTGAACCCGTCCCGGCACGGATCGCCGGCATCGTCGGCGAACGCAACGTCGGCGAGCTCGACGGGCAGAAGCCGGGCAGCCGTCCGGCTGGCATTCCGATCGAGCCGCGAGTGGCGCCCTTCCCTCCCGATCCGAAATCGCCGCCGATCGCCACGTTCTTCGAGCTCGGCGCCAACATCAAAGGGGGACTGCCGTTCACGCCCTGGGCCGCGGCCATCCGCAAGCAGCGCGAGGCGGCGGACGCGAAGGACAACCCCGACGCCAACTGCATGCCGATGGGCATCACGCAGTTCCACATGCAGCCGCAGCCGCGCAAGATCCTGCAGACGCCGAAAGTCACGCTGATCATGTATGAGGCGAACTACGGGCTGCGCACCATTTACACCGACGGACGCACGCTCCCCAAACAGGGCGACCCTCAGCCGTTCTGGTACGGCTATTCAGTTGGACGCTGGGATGGCGATACGTTCGTCGTCGAGACGAACAATCTGCGGGGAGCGGAAGACGGCCCGTTCGATGGCTGGCTCGACGTCTGGGGCAGCCCGTACAGCCAGCAGGCGAAGTTCACCGAGCGTTATCGCCGGCCCATCTACGGCAAGCTCGAGATCGATATCACCGTCGAGGATCCGAAGTCCTACACCAAGCCGTTCACCGTCCGCATCAATCAGCGCGTGACGGTCGATGACGAGATGATCGAGTTTGTGTGTAACGAGAACCAGCAGTTCCGGCGGCGGGTGAAGATCGACTGAAGGTTGGGGCCAGCGTCCTCGGCGCCGGCCCCAATACGGTTGCTGAGCTAGATACCGTCGTTGTTGCGCTGACGCTCGCGTCCTGCCTGATTTTCGCGCTCGCCCTTTTCTTCCAGGCTTTCGTCGCCGGTGACTTCGCCGGCGATGTCCTTCGTCTTGCCCTTCACCCTCTGCCCGAACGCCGACGCTTCTTCGCCGAGACCCTGGTCGTGGCGCGGCTCAGCAGAGTCATCCGGGTTGTCGCGATCGTCGAACTGATTCATGTCAGTCTCCTCTTGAGTCAGAGCGCGAGCGTGCGCTTGCCTTCAAAAAAGCAAACGCGATGCCTGCGCGTTCGAGCTCGTGAGGATCAGCGGCGGTAGATCCCTAACGCGAATCGAACGCTGCTGTTGTCGGCAATCAGAACCTTGATCTCGGGCTTGAGCCCCCAGCGCGATCCGACCTGCCATCGGGCTCCGCCGCCGATATTGAGTCCCGTGTCCGACGCTGACGCGTCGATGGTGCTCCCGGCGACCGTGGCGCTGGCCGACGCGCGCAGATATCCGATCCCGCCCAGCACGTACGGTGTGAACTTCGGGGTATTCGTCTGCGGGAACAGGTAATGAAGGTTCAGGTCAAACGAGAAGCCGTGGCTATCGACGTCAACACCGAACCCGGAGAAATCCTCGCTTCCCGTCAGGTACGAATTAGGCTGGATCACACCGTCAGCACGGGACGTTGCGAATGTGCTTGGCGAATATCGCAACTACGTGCATCCCGACAAGGAACACCGACACGGCGTCGAACTCGGCCACGAGGACAGCGCTCTCTGGTGGGGCATTACAAAGAGTCTGGTTGCCCAACTGATAACAGCGACTGACCGGCCGAGGGTGCATCGAAACGATCAGCCGTCGAGGGCGCCTGCGGTCTCCTCGACGAAGCGCCCAACGCGGTCTGGTGCGTCCGTTTCGACGGGCGCCAACAGCGAACCGTTAGACCTCAAATTGAAGTGGCGCGAAGAGAAGGACGGACTCGATATAGCTGTCTGGAACTTAAAGTCGAAAAAAGTGACTGGTTTCAAGTTCTCAATAATCAATATGCAGTGGCGGTCGAGCAAGGATGTGTTCGGCGATGTGCCTGAATTCCATGGTGGCCGGGACGCGTTCGAAGAAGTCGTGTTGCTCGATGGTTCTAGTGAGTTGTTTAACGACATTCCCGTCCGCTACACATTTGTTCGCAAAGAAGGCGATCGGCTGCGTTTTCAGGGAGCAACCCAGAATCAGTCGTTGCAGCAGATCGCAATAACGCGCGAAGGAATCTGGGAGGTGTCGTTCTTGTGTCAGGACGGCACGGGCCGAAGCGTAACCAAGGTCTTGCGCTTTGAATGGACCAAAGGCGGCACCCCGAGAGGGTGGAAGCCGCCGGCGCCGATCTTTACCGAGAGGGCTGGAGGAAAGGTCTAGCCGCAGTCATTGTGACTGCGGCCATGCAGGCTAGTCGCACGATGGACCTCCCATCCTTCGAACGCTGACTGCACCTCCACGATGGTCTTGCTATCGATGTCGAGCGTCGTCAGGTCATCGACCGAGACGCCCCATTGGCGCAGCAGACCCGCTAATTCGTTCACGGCCGCCTCAGAATCGCCCAGTTCTACGAAAGGGGATTGGGGACCATCTCCAGGCTCCAGACGACTGCGGAGCACTTCGTAACATTCCCGAGCCCATCGAAGTATTGAATATCGCCGGAAATCGTGCCGCCGACGTGTCCAGTGCCGTCTGCCAGACCTTTGACCGATCCGGCGCTTCCGGTCGCCGCTCCCACCTTGATCGTCAGGGCGAATTGCGGCGCCATGCCTCGTCGGCCAAAAGGGTAGGCCGTATCGATTGCTGTCCCTTTGATGGATCCGCTCACGTCAGCTCCGTCACCCTGGATTCTCACTTCGAGGTCTCCCAGTTGCGATGTCGTTCGTCCCAGCCACATCGCACCCTCCCTGGAAAAGTCGAGGTACGCGCGAACATAACTTGGGTCGACCACGGCTCCGAAACACGGGGGCATGTCAGGACTCGTTGAAGTCGCAGAGCCCGTCATCTTCAGGTGGTAGGGGCCAGGGCCTTGAGGGAGAAAAAAGGAAGATGGAGCCGCGGGCGAACTGCCACAGCCGACTCCTCCAGTCAGAATGACGACTGTCACCATGCAAACGTGAAGGCGCATGCCGATTCGCACGATTCTAGCGAAAGCAGAGACTTGCGTTTGTTATTGGCGCCGAGCTCAGCTATGCGTATTCTCGATCGCAATCGAGGAGGCAGGGTGAGACTCGTCAAATTTGTCGTCGCATTCGTGTTCGCGTGCAGCAGCGGAACGGCGTACGCGCAGGAGGTGAGCAAGGGTGACGTGGAGGTGATGGGGTTCGTCGGCGGCGTCACGGACGGTGGCGGCGC
>DASTBV010000064.1:0-12476 GCA_035711805.1 Vicinamibacterales bacterium | reverse complement strand
CGCCGATGTGGAGTCCGGCTTCAGCCGGATAACCGATTCCCCGGAGGGCACCGCTTCAGCGGTGCCCTTTTCTTTTTGATGCGCGTATCGGTGCGATTCGCGATCCTCGCCATCGTGGCGCTCCTCTTCACCCGTTCTCTGTACGCGCAGACGCCGACTCCTTCACGTGGGTCGGGGAGCGTCGTGCGCCGTCTGGCCCGCTCGATGCCGTGGATCGGCGCGGCCGTCGCGCTGCTCACGGTCGGGGCGGCAATTCGGCGCAAGGGCCTGTTCGGCGGCACGCTCGATACCGCACTTGATGCCACGCCGTGGGTGGGTGCAGTGAAGAACACGGTCGAGGCGATACGCGTCCGCGATTTCATCAAAGACAAAACCATCGCTTAGACATTCGTGATGGTGATGTCGGGACGGTTCCCGGATTCCAGCCGAGCGCCCTCCACGAACCGGCACAAGGAGTTGACCAGCCGCATCTGCTCCACGCTGCGGCATTTGATGTTCAACAGGCGCGGACTCGCCACGAGGACGGCCAACGCACGGGCCCGTGAGACGGCGACATTGAGCCGGTTTCTGCTGAACAGGAATTCCAGCCCACGAGGAATGTCGTCGCCGCTGGACGAGGCCATCGAGAAGAAGACGACAGGCGCCTCCCGCCCCTGGAACTTATCCACGGTCCCGGCGTCGACACCCTGCGGCAGTCTTTCGCGGAGCCGATGGACCTGCATGTTGTACGGCGCCACGACCAGAATGTCCGCTGGCGTCAACGGCCGCGTCCCACCCTGCACGTCCGTGAATGTCCCGCCGGCCAGGAGAATCTCTGCCTCGCGCCGAATCGCCTCCACCTCCTCGTGCGACCACTGCCCGTTGCCATCATGTTCGATTGGAAGGAACCGGATGCCGGAGCCCGAAAGCCCCACCGAGTCGATACGTTGGCGCTCGCACCCTTCTGCGCTCTGTAGTCTCCCGTCGTAGGCGAGCTCCGAGATAAACCGGCAGACGTCGGGGTGCATCCTGAACGTGCGCCTCTGGAAAATCCCCTTATCGGGGCGGACGGTGGCCTGGTCCAGCAGGAGGTGCTCGAGCGCGGAACGACCGGCCTCGATGGGATGAATCCCCTGCTGAATCTGCGGCAATTGCTGCGGATCGCCGAGAAGCACGAGGTTCGTTGCCGACATCGCCATGGCGACGGTATCAGCCAGCGAGAGCTGACCGGCTTCGTCGACGAACAGATAGTCGATCCATCCCTCCATCCCGGGCCGCGCGAACAGCCACGACGTCCCGGCGATCAACGGCGCATCAGACGATTCACAGTCGTCGTTGTCCATCGTGTTGCCGATGAAGTCTCCTTCGAACTGATCGTCCTCATCGCCACACTTTTTCAAGCCCGAGAACTGGAATCCGATGTCGCGCGCAACGCTCTCGACTTCGCGGAGCAGGTTGTTGATCGCCTTGTGACTGAGCGCCGCCACGCCTACCCGTTTACCCGACTGCAGAAGCGACAGGATCAGACGCGCACCGGTCCAAGTCTTTCCCGATCCCGGTGGCCCCTGGATGAACAGATAACTCTCATCCAGCTTCTCAAGCAGATCCACCTGCTCCGTGAGTTCCGTCGCCTGGACCAGTGCACCAGCAGGCCGGCGGCGGAATCGCGGGAGCTCGCGGCCCAGGAGTGCACGCGCAGCCCGGTAGCGCGCGGCGTCGCCATTGCCGATCGCATCGGCCAACCGGCCCAGCGCCTGGCGCTGCACCTGATCGGGAAGGGGCTTTCCCTTGACCACCGCGAGGGGAAGCGGCGTACTGGCCAACTTCGGGCCACGTCTCAGATACAGCCGCCGCCGGTCGCCGTCGATGCGAACCGCGGCACCCGCGGACTCACGACGAAAAGGATCCTCGAGTTGATCGGAGGACGACCCGAGCTTGTATTCCTGCGGCGGAAAGTCGAGGGGATAGACCAGCGATCTCTTGTCGATTGCTGATTCCTCGTCCTTTGCAGGTGTCAGAGACGCGATGGCTTCCGTGTCGTCGATGAGATCGTCGAGCGATTTCTTGTGCCGCTCGAAATACGCCCACCACTCCGGCTTCGCTTCGCGGCGATGGTAGTTCAACAGATCGGCGAGAAGCAGGGCGTCGGGTGTCCCGAGAGCCCTCATGCGCTCGACGCGGGCCTCGGTCTCCGCATCCATCGCCTCGCGCTTCTCCGAAACAGCTCCCTCGCTTACGGCCTTCCACGGCACGGTCTGGCTGAACTTCTCCTCCGCCTCGGCCTTTCGTTCCAGCAGCCAGTCACGCAGCCTTACCGTCGAGGAGCAGTCTTCGCGGTTGTAGTCGGCGATGGCGTCGAGAATCGTGTCGTCACCGGTACGCCTCCATCGCTCGAACTCCAGTATCGAATCGGCGCCAGTTGTGACGGCACCGTTGCCTCCCTCGTCCATGAAGAACGACCGAACGGACTTGATGGAGTAGCTCGCGTGCGAGACTCGCATCGACTGCCGAACCACCTGATAGAGGTCGACGAACACTTCACGCCGGAGCAGGTCGTCGAGCTCGTCCTCACGCGTCGCGTGCTCGCTCATCAGCCGCTTCAGCGTGGTCGGCTCGTACGCCGCATAGTGGTAGACGTGTAGATCCGGCCAACGCTTCAGGCGATCACTCACAAGATCGATGAACCGCTCGAAGGCACGCTTCTCCTGCGCGCGGTCCAGCGCCCGGAATGCCTCGAAGATCGTCCTGCCGCCGTCGACGGTCATGACGCCGAACAAATACTCGAGACCTCTCCCCGGCTCGAAATAGGGGTCGCCCTCCATGTCGAAGAAGATGTCGCCCTCGGACGGCTCCGGCAGAAGCCGAAACCCAGTGCGCTCGTCCAGGGATAGCAGTTCGTATCGATGCCTGCCGGTGTTCCGGAACTCCGTCTGGAGAGCCGCCTGCTGTTGAAGTCGCTTGAGCGTGACGTCGCCGATTCCAATCTTCTGAGCCGGGTCGATCGTCGCAAGATCTCCAACGGTGCCGAACCCAGCCTCATTCAGGCGCTCCACCTGGTCGCGACGGATGTTGGCAACCAGGCTGAGATGATCGTCCTCGTTCCACCTCGTCGAACACCGGCGCTCGTACTCGCAAAGGCCGCAATGCGCCACCGGGTATGGATAACTCGCCACACCCTTGCCGACAGCCGACATGAATCCGGTTCGAACCGCTCTGTAATAGGCATCGAAGTCCCGGTACCGCAGGCGCTGATGTTGGTTCGTACCGAGGACGACCACCATCTCGCCGGGCTCCACACCTTGGATGCGGGCGATCTGCTCGGTGTAAAAGCACAACTGCAGCACGAAGTACGGCTTCGTCCGGCGCGCCAGCTTCGTGTCCCAGGCCTCGTAGCTCCACGCGCCGAGCTCGGACGGCTTCTCGACGCGCACGAGGAAATCGCTGATGCCGTGCCAATCACCGTCAACGAAGACGCCTTGATAGATGACCGAAGCCCCTTTACGCATCGCGGCGCGGGTCCGCTCGGCGTCCTCGAGCCAGTTCCTGTCACCTCCGGCGCTTTCGATGCTGACGACGTCGCGGCGCTCGCCGCGGAAGCGCGCCAGCCATGCACGCTCATGCTCAGCGCCCTTCGCTGCAAGCAGATCGGCGTGCTCATCGCGACCCCCGCGCGGCGCGCCAGGCTCACGCTCGAGTTCGAGAGCAATCAGGTGCTCACACTCGAGAAAGTGATTGAGGTCGCTCGGGGAAAACAGAACCCGCTCACCGATTCGCTGCACGGTAATCGCCTCGTTGCACGCGAAGTACCTCATCGATCGCAGCGGAAGTGCCTCTAACTGTTAACGATGGCTAGACACTCATCTCGGAAGTCATTAGGCAGGCAGATTTACCTGCATGTGTAACCAGAGGTTTCTGCGTGAGTAGCGGCTGTTCGTGAATGGATCGTGGGCCGGTAATGCTTTCGATCATTGCCGCCCGCGGCAGATATGTGTCAGCCTTTGTCGGCTAAAGTCATCTTCTGTCGTAAGACACCGACGTAAGGGGGGAAGTTGGCAAAGTTCGACCTTCGAGAATATGCCAGGGACGGGGCGCGCGCCCGCGCCGCGGAATTACAAGCGGAACTGGCGAAGATCTACAGACTGTTCCCGGACCTTCGCGGCACCGGCCGAGGGCGAAGAGCTGCGGCACCCACCCGGCCGGCCCGCCGCCGAAAGGCCATGACCGCCGCGCAAAGAAAGGCTGTCAGCCTTCGAATGAAGAAATACTGGGCTTCCCGTCGTAAGCAGGCGTAAGAGCCTGCCTCTATCAAAGCGCAAAAGGCCGACGGTGAGTCGGCCTTTTGTCTGTAAGCGCGAGGGGGTCAAGGTTTCGCTTTCACGCCGAGACTCGTGACATAGGCCTCGAGATCCGCGCGAGCCTTTGCGATGCACTGCCGGTGGTTTGCCAGGTCGGTCTCAACCTGCAACAGCCGCTTCATCAAGGCAGAAGGCGGGTTCTGCTGCAGCTCTCGATCGACCTTGAGCCCTTGATCCACGAGAGCCCGGCGCTTGCCGTTCAGTTCCGTGCGCTCCGGTGGTGGGAGCGTTCCGCGAAGTCGCTGGTCAATGGCCGCAATGTCGCTGTTGATGCGATTGGCATCTTTCCTCTTGTCCTCGACGTCCTTGTTCACCACGGACCGCGCAACCTCCGCGTCCCGCAGCGCCGCGCTGCACAGCGTCCCTTTTTGAGTAAGCGCGAGGATGTCGGTGATCGTTTGCCGAAGCGCGTTCGCAACTTCAGGCGGCAACTGGACCGGTGCGGCGGGCGCCGGTCGCGCCGGCGTCTGCATCAGAAGCAACATGATCAAAGGCAACATGGGCTCGAAGTATAACCACGACTTCGTCTTACCGTTCGAGATCGCTAGAGTCCCATGGAGTCACTTCACCCGTCCGCGCCGAACACCGGCGTTATGTCGGTTCGCGCACCTGCGATCTGGCGTATGATGCCCCGCCGCAGAACCCCCTGGGCTCATTCCGGAGGCGCGCTGTGAAGGACTACGATCCGCCGCGCTATGTCATCGTGTCGGCGCGTGTCAGTCCGATGGTCGAACTGGCGCGCTGGCTCTTCGAACGCGCGGCGATTCCCTACGAGGAAGAAGGCCACGCACCGCTGATCCACGCCGTCTTCACGCGGCGGCGCCGCGGCGGTGTCGAAGTGCCGGTCGTCGTCTCGGCCGCGGCAACGTGGAAAGGCGCGCGCGAGACGTTGAACGGCCTCGACGCGCGGCTGCGTCCGGGCGAACGGCTGTATGGAGACGCACCGGCGGAGCGCGCCGCCAACGCGGCGTTCGTCGAAGCGCTCCTCGACCGGCTGCTCCTGACAGTGCAGCGCTTCGCCTATTTCCACCTGCTGCCGCATAAACGGATCGTCGTGCCCGCTGTCACTGACGGCGTACCCGCGTGGGAGCGTCTCATCGTCCGGCTGTTCTATCCGGTCTGGCGGCGGCTCCTCGGACGCGCACTCGATTTTTCGCCGGCAGCGATTGCTGCAGCACCCGACAGCATCACTGCGGCGTTCGACCTTGTCGAAGCGGAGCTGGCGCGCCGCGGCACGACGTTCCTCGGAGGCGAGAGCCCGTCGGCAATCGACGTCATCTTCTCGGCGCTCGTGGCGCCACTCGTGCTGCCGGCCGGTTACGGGTCGCCGCTCCCCGACCTCGATGCGCTTCCGCCCGCGCTTCGCACTCACGTTGAGGGATGGCGCGGACGCGGAGGCGGGCAACTGGTGCTCGAGACCTATCGTCACGCGCGTCCAACACCGCAGCCGCGACTCCGCCGTCCACGGCGGAACGCGACGGCGCTGCAACGGCTGCTGACGCCCGCGGTACAGCGACTTGGCGCGCGGCTGACACTGCTGCTTCGCCAGCCGCTCGTCCTGCGCCGGTTCGCACTGGCGGCACGATGGCCCGACGTTCATGCGGTCCTCGAGTCGGACCTGCACTTCCATATCGCACCGGTCAATGGCCCGCGGTTCGATTTGATCAACGGCCCGTTCGTGCTCGGCATGGATCGCGGCGACCGCTTCGCGCGCGAACGGTCGCACATGTATCACGCGGTGGCGGGCATCGACGGCGGAGCCGTGCAGGCGCAGGTCCACCAGTTCGCGACGGCGCTGCTCGGGTCAGCGAACGGACGCATCGACGTCGCACATGGCTATGCGCACCCGGTGGCCGCTCGCACCGCCGCCCAGCTCTTTGGCGTGGCGGGACCGACCGAGGCCGATCTGATGCGCGTCTGCCGCGCGCTGTTTCATTACGCCTTTCTCGATCAGGGGAACGACGCGGCGGTGAAAGCGCGCGCCGAGCGCGCGGCAGCCGAGATGCGCACCTGGATCTCGGACGAAATTACGCGGCGGCGGCAGTACGGCGTGCATCTCGACGACGTCCTCGGGCGCCTGATGGGCAACGGCGCCGGTCCAGGCGCCGACGATGATGCGGTCCGGCGGAATCTCGGCGGCCTCCTCGTCGGCGCCATCGACACCACCAGCACGACGGTCGCGCGGATCGTGTACGTGCTCGCATCCGACTCGAGTGTGCTGAAGCGCGTGGAGCGCGACGTGGACAACCGGGCACGAATGCGTGGATGGTGCGCGGAGGCGCTGCGGATGTGGCCCAGCGCACCGATGTTGTTCCGCCGCGCTGTTCCAGGGGCGACCCTCGGGGGCCGCGCGGTCGCGGCGGACGCCACGGTGGCCGCCTTCACGCAGGCGGGCATGTACGACGCGAGCGTGTTTCCCCGCCCATTCGAGCTCGATCCCGATCGATCGCCCGAACCGTACATGAATTTCGGCGGCGGCCTTCATCCGTGTGCGGGGCGCGGCGTGAACGACATTCAGCTTCCGGGTCTCGTGGCGCCGCTCATCGCGCGTGGAATCAGTACAGTGGGCCGGCCGCGGTATGTCGGCCCGTTCATCGACGAACTCGTCGTCACATTCAGAGGTGCGTCGTGAGTCACACGCTCGTCACCATCATCAGCAAGGTATCGCCGGAACACTTCGAGCGCGCGCGAGACGCCGCGGAGTCGCTGGGAAATCCCGCGTCGATGCGAGTGATGGCCGCCTTCGAGGCGGTCGCTGAAGAGCCGGGGAATCTTGGTGTGCATTTCTCGAGCATGACCGTCTTTCCCGCAACCGGCGGCGGCGGACACCTGGTGTTCGAGTTCTCTGCCGACGGGGATAAGAACGCCCTCATCGTGGCGCTCGCCAAGCATCTCGGCCCGCATGTCGACGACCTGTTTGCGATGGCTTCGGACCGGGGCACCGGGTCACTCGCTGCCTACTGGAAATCTCATGAAGTGACGGTTGGTCAGCGGATCCTCGACAATCCCGGCGTCCTTTTTGCCGGCACACCAGGCTTGTCCGTCGCACGCATCCGCAACGAGCGGCGATTGAGGAACTTCCTCGAACGCGCCGTCGAGGAGGAAGGGCAGCGGCACGATTCAGCGCTGGCGATCATCACTGCGATCCGCAATCGCGTGCGTCACGATCCTTCGCTGACGTGGGCGCTGACGGCGCAAGACGCCGCGGCCCTGCACGGCGAGCGTTCTGTGCTCCAGGCGGTCCGCAGCATTCTGCCCAGAGTGTTCCGGCGGTATCTCTGGCCGCTGACGCTGCCCTTCCTGCTGACGTTCGTGTTGATGCTCGCGCTCGACTTCAGCCTCGCCGGGCTCGGCACGGCTGTGATGGCGGCAATAGATGCGCTCGTGTTTACGGGCGTTGCGGTCGTCATCGCCGGGGGCCTCGCCTATCTGGCGTTTCGACGCCTCGAGAATTCGAGCATTCCGGACGACCGCGCCCCGAACCCGGCGGCCGTGGCGCGCATCGTCGCGCGGGAGAACCACGCCGTCCAGAATCATCTGGCCGGGATATCGCGGATGAAGGCCGGCTGGCTGCGGCGCGTGGCGCTGAAGCTGGTATTCGCCGCGATCGCGGAACTGGCGACGTACCTGTACCGCCCCGGGTGGCTCGGGACGCTCGGCACGATTCACTTTGCACGATGGGTGATGGTGCCCGGCACCGGCGATCTCGTCTTTCTCTCGAACTACGGCGGCAGCTGGGAAAGCTATCTCGAGGACTTCATCACAAAAGCCGCCAACGGACTGACCGCCGTGTGGTCGAACTCCGAGGGCTTCCCCCGGACTGCGAACCTGATTCAGCTGGGCGCCGCCGACGGCGACAGGTTCAAGCGGTGGGGGCGGCGGAACCAGGCGCCTACCGGCTGCTGGTATACCGCGTATCCCGATCTGACGACAGCGATCATCCGGACGAATGCCGCCATCCGCCAGGGACTCGGAACGATCGTGACCGAAGAGGAAGCGCGCCGCTGGCTGCTGCTTTTCGGGTCGCGCCCGCGGCCGGCGCTGGCGATGGAGGTCAACGAAATCCAGACCCTGACGTTCGGCGGGCTCGGTTTTCTTCGCTACGGGATGTTCGTCGCATTTCAGCTCCGGCAGGGCCAGCTCGAGCAGGCGCGCAGCTGGCTGCGCGAGATGAACGCGGAGATTGCGTTCGGAGACGGCCGCAAGCATGGCGACAGCGCTGTGATTCTCGGCCTGGGTGCCACCGGGCTGGCGAAGTTGGGACTGCCGGCGGAGAGTCTCGACACGTTCCCGCCTGCATTCATCGACGGAATGGCGTCTCCGTCGCGCTCGCGGATCCTGAACGATGCGGGACGAAACGCGCCCGAGCGGTGGGAGTGGGGAGGGCCCGAGAACGCGGCGGACGGCATGCTGCTGCTGTACGCGAAATCGGAGAGCGCCATGGCGGAGATCCGCCAGAAGGTCGAACGGGAGCTGGTCAGTCGCGGCCACCGCGTCGTCGCCGACGTGCCGTTCATGACGCTGCCGGCCAAAGACGCCTCGCCTGACGAGCACGCGACCGCGAAGCTCGAGCCGTTCGGGTTCGTGGACGGCGTCTCGCAGCCGGTAATCCGCGGCACCTACAAGTCGTTCCGCGGCGCCGACGCGATTCATCTCGTTGAACCCGGTGAGTTCATTCTCGGCTACCCGGACAACCGCGGCACGCTTCCCGCGGCGCCGACAATGCCGGCGATCCACGATCCGCACAACGTGCTGCCGATTGCGACACAGCCGCAGGCAGGCTTCGCCGATCCAATCGTCAACGACGTGCGCGACATCGGCCGCAACGGCACATTCCTCGCCGTGCGCCAGCTCGAACAGGATGTCGACGGCTTCTGGCGCTACTGCGACGAGGCGGCCGCGATGGTGCATGAACGGTTCCCGGCGTGGAAGGACGTCACAGCCGAATTCATCGGCGCCAAGCTGGTCGGACGCTGGCCGGATGGGTCATCCCTTGTTCGCTATCCGTATCAGGCGGGCAGCGAGAAGGGAGGCGACGATCATCCGATGGTCCGGCCGGGCGTCGGTGCGGTGACGCTGCGGCGGCCACGCCCATCGCCGCCGTCGGCCGCTGCGAGCGTCGCTATCAAAGAGGCCGAGGGGCCTGTGCTGCCGCGCCGGGCCGTGACCGTCCGCCGCACGACCGAGCCAGTGCGTGCGGTGGCTGTCGAACCGGACAACGATTTCCTGTTCGGCGCGGAAGATCCGCAGGGCCTGCGCTGCCCGTTCGGCGCACACGTCCGCCGTGCCAATCCGCGCGAAAGCTTCGATCCCGGGTCACAGGAGCAGCTCGCGATCACCAATCGGCATCGGATCCTCCGAGTTGGGAGGCGCTACGAGCCGCGTGACTCCCGGAACCCCGGTCTGTTTTTCATGTGCCTCAACGCGGACCTCGAGCGGCAGTTCGAGTTCATCCAGCAGACGTGGCTGCAGTCGCCGACCTTCGCCGCGCTGACCGGCGAGGATGATCCCGTGGTGGGCAGCCGGCGTACGAGTAACGGGGTGACGGTCGACGGATTCACGATCCCGACGCGCGAGGCGCCGGTGCGGCTGCGCGCCATGCCGGAGTTCGTGCGAACGCTGGGAGGTGGGTACTATTTCGTGCCCGGACGATCGTTGCTGCGTTACCTCGCGTCTTGACCCCGGCCGAAGTTACGGCTTGGCTTTCGGGGCGAGACTCGCGACAAAAGCATCAAGATCGGCGCGGGCTTTCGAGACGCACTGCCGGTGGTTTGTCACGTCGGTCTCAACCTGCGACAGTCGCTTCATTAACGGCGACGGCGGATTCTGCTGCAGAGCCCGGTCAGCGTTGACCCGTTGTTCGTAGAGAGGTCGCCGCTTGGCTGCCAATGCCATGCGTTCCTGTGGCACGCGTGTTCCGGTCAGCTGCTGGTCAATCGCCGCAATCTCGCTGTCAAGCCGGCTGGCATCTTTCCTCTTGTCCTCGATGTCCTTGTTCACCACGGAGCGCGCGGCCTCCGCGTCCCGCAGGGCCGCACTGCACAACGTGCCTTTTTGAACGAGCGCGAAAATGTCGGTGATCGTTTGCCGAAGTGCGTTCGCGACATCAGGCGGGAGCTGCACCGGTGCGACGGGCGCCGGGCGTGCCGGCGGCGCCGGCTTTTGCTGCAGCAGGAGCAGAAGGATCAAGGGCAACATCACCGCACCACCCTGGTTTCCTATTGGGGAAAATCGATGTTCAGCGCCGCCGCAGTTTCCTTCCCGACCTCGCCGTCGGCGACAAGCCCATTGGCAATCTGAAACGCGCTGACCGCCGCAACGGTCTGCATGCCGTACTTCCCGTCGATCGTCCCCGGGTGAAAGCCGGCCGCCTTCAACGCGCGCTGGATGTCCTTGACGATCGTGCCGCGCGTCAGCGGCGTGGTGAGCCTGATCACCAGCAGCGGCGGCGATGAGACGACCGGAGTCGCGTTCTGTGAATACTCGAACCCCGGCACCAGCACACCGATGTCCCAACGGCGGCCCGAGAGCGTCGATCGAATCACCCCGGTCGCGGTCGAGTGCGCTTCGATCGTGCCGCCCTGTCCGTCCGAAAAGACCACGTGTCCGATGAGGTTGGGCTGGGGGAACCGGAGCAGCGCCGCGCCGGGCGTCTGCGCCGCGAGCTCAACGGTGATCGCGCGGCCGATCGTCGCCGCATCGCGTTTCCAGAAACCGCTGAACGCATCGGCGCGCACGGGGTTGCCGTGATTGTTGTCGCAGCCGTAGAGCCGGCCGGCGGCCTGAAACACACACCACGAGGCAAACTCGGCGCAGTCCCACGGACCTTTCCATTGCGCGTTGTCCTTGGGAACGACAACACCCAGCAGGTATTGCTCGCCCACGTGGGTCGCAGCCTTCTTCAGAAGATCACTGCCGCTCGGCATAAGCGCGAAACGCGGCGGATCCTAACTCAACACCGCGCGATGCGCTGCGCGACCCACGAAAAAAAATCGCGATTCGTCCAAATCGCACCATAAAGTCGCAAAGAGTCAGTTCCAGAGCCGTCGGCGCGCGCAGCACACGGTCGCCTGCTCGATCCACGGCTCAGATTGACGGCAGTCGTGATACCGTTCGCCACTTCCCAGTAGGTCAAATACCTCTGTTTTTCACGCCCGCAATGGGCCGGAAGCACTGCCGGCGCAGCAGGGCCGTGTTCGTGACGATGGAGGACTGATGCGTCAACAGCTGGACGGCGATCTCGAAGTCTCGATGGGCGAGACGGTGACGGTGGAAATCGAAGCGGCCGATACCGCGTTCCTGGCTCATACAGGTGCCATCTCCGTCGGCCAGTGGTCGACGGCCAATCGCGTGGCTCCGAACAAGGAAGTCAGGACGTTCGTCGTCGCGCCCACCTTTTCCACGAACTTTTCGTTCACCATCGGCTTCGATTTCACGCACGGCGCCGGCGGAACGATTCCCGCCAGCGCGTTGTACACGATTCGAATCTCAGGTTCAGGACCTGGTGGTCACGTGCGCCAACGGGAGAACGGCCCGACGTCGATTCTGCCGTCGGCACAAAGCTTCAGCTTCGAAATAGGGCAAGGATGATGCGCGTCATTCTCGTCGTCGCCTTCCTGGCCGCAACCGTGGGAACAGCACATGGCCAGGATCAGCCAGTCAGCTTCGTTCCTTTCGAGGGCACCGTCCGCAGTCTTCGCGGCCTGAAGACAACCGGCGATACGCGCATCGGGGACATCGCCTCGATCCTGCTCGAACGCTCGAGCGAGTTTGCGATCTACTCGTTCGGACGCGAGGTGTACGCCTCGCTCGTCGAAGAGGGGCGGCTCGACAAACAGATCGGCGCCAGTTCGTCGGGCCCGGGTTCGACGACGCTGGTCAGCCGCGGCAGCGTGCCGGCGCTGATCGGTGTCGCCGTCGAGAACGGCGCGCTCTATCAGGCCGTGAACGGCAGCGCGGTGACGTTCCGCCTGAACCCGGCCGGCCTCGCACGGGCCGTGGCCAAGCGTTCCTACCTGCTGTCGGCCGCGCCGGTGAATGCGACCGCGCTCGAACAAGGGCTGAGCAATCTGGCCGTCTCGGCGAGCTTCGATCTTCAAAAGGGATCGTCCCCCGGCACGTTCACGGGCGAGCGTTCCCAGT
>DASTBV010000063.1:0-12870 GCA_035711805.1 Vicinamibacterales bacterium | reverse complement strand
CGACACGTAGGCCCTCGGATGCACCAGGACCGGCATCGTGTATCCGGCGTCCCGGATGCGGGCGGTCACACCGCGCCGTGCGGTCAGATCTGAATAGCCGACTGCGTTGACACAGACGTAATCGGACGGAGAGCACGTCTGCCGCACGGACGCGAAGGGCCCGAGCACGTCCTCCCCCTCGTAGCTGTCGTCGATGAACCCGGCGAACTCGTGGCCACAGTCGTCGACGAGGCAGCGAATAACCTGGCCGAAGAGGCGTGAACCGTAGACGAGTACCTTCATGACCTGACCGCGCGGAACCGCACGTACTTGTAGAGCCCGCGCGACAGCGGCAGCGCCTGACGCAGGTAGTCGTCGACGTGTGCGGCTGCCGCGGCGGACACGCCGTGCAGAATCTTGCCCTGCCCTCCGAACCACTCGTAGGTGGCCTCGACCCGATCGAAGCCGGCGTTGTGAGCCTTGGCCGTCCACTCATCCGGGTCTATCCCGCCCGTGATGGACTTGTTGTACTCGGCAAGGTCGAACACCTCCGCCGGAATGCCGAACTCGTCCTCGACGCGGGCGCTCGTCTGCAGCACCGAGGCCACCTCGTCGCGTGCCAGCGCTGGCGTCGACGGCCCGACCGCGTCGCGTACCGACATGGCGTTCAGCCAGAAATGCCGGTTGGGCTCGAGGTCGACATACAGGCAGCCGCCAGGGCGAAGGACGCGGTGCGCCTCGACCAGCACGGGATCGAGCTCCTGAAGGTGGTGGAAAAAGGAGTAAGCCGAGACGACGTCGAATTGGCCGGCACCGAACGGGAGCCGGGCGGCGTCGGCCGTGTACACCTGCACGTTCGGCCTGGACGGCACCCGCGCCAGCATTGCCGGCGTCAGGTCGATGCCCCGTACTTCGTCGAACTGATCGGCGGCGAGATCGATGATGAAGCCGGTGCCGCATCCGATATCGAGCAGCCGGCCGCCAAACTCGGCGCGCAGTGCCTGGAGGCGGGCGCGGACCGTCGCCTTGTTTTCCGGGCGGAAGTGCGGTTCACGCTCGTTGTACTCGGCCGCCATCCGCGAGTGCACGAGGATATTGGCCTCACGAACGTCCATGTGTGGACCTTTCCAGATTCACCGTCTCGTCGATCACATAACGGGGCCGCGCCAGCACTTCCTTGAACATCCTGAATATGTAGAGGCCGAGCACACCCAGCGCCAGCATGATCGTGCCTCCGAGGAAGGTGATCAACAGCACGACCATGGTCAGTCCCTGCGGGAGACTTCGTCCGCCGAGCAGATACTGCAGCAGCACGATGACGCCGTACAGAAGTGGTCCGACAATCATCAGCCCGCCGGCCGACGCGAACACCGTCGGCGCCAGGTCCGAATAAGTGACGAGTGAATTGACGGCAAGGCGCAGACGCTTCAGGAATGTGTACGAGCTCTGCCCCGGGCGCACCCCCCGCGCGACAGGCACGACGACAGACTGGAAGCCCACATAAAACATCAGCGGTCCATACAGCACGTCGCGTTCAGGAAAGGCCCTGAGCGCATCGCCGACCTTGCGTGTAAACGCCCGGAACGTTCCGAGCTGGCGCGGCACGGTGACGCCGATGGTGCGCGAAAAGACCTGATGGTACGCATCGGAGGTGAGGCTTCGCGCCGTCGTCTGCCCTTCGAGCTTGGTGGTGTAGACGATGTCGCAGCCGCCCTCCTGCAGCGTCCTGACCAGCATCGGGATGTTCTCGGGCTCGTCCTCGAGATCCGCGTCCATCAGGACCAGGACATCGCCTTCTGCGTGATCGAGCGCGGCGGCGATAGCCGGGTGCTGCCCGAAGTTTCGCGAGAAGCTGATGACCTTCAACCGCGAATCAGCAGCCGCCTGTGCCTTGAGCAGTGCGAGAGAGCGGTCGCGGCTGCCGTCATCAACGACGATCGCCTCGTATTCGAATCCGTCAAGGGCCGTTCGAAGCCGTTCGACAAGCTGAACGATGGTGGCCTCGTTGTTGTACACCGGGACGAGAATCGACAGACGTGGCGCTGCGGGTAACACGGTATCAGCGGGTCGGCTGTCGATAGGAGCGTCGCTCGGGTGGCAGGTAATACTCCTCCAGAGACGCGGGCGGCTGAGCGAAGAATCCGAGCTTCTGACGCACCTGATCGCTGACGCCGGTGAGATCCATGCCGGCCATCGCCCTCGGGATGTCAATCCGCTGCTTCATATAGGGACGGCACGCGTTGATGGTGAGCGCATGACGCCAGCGCGCGGTGGTGTTGACCGCGCCAGCATGCCACAGCCGTGCGTTGAAGAAGAAGACCGCGCCCGCGCCGGCGATCACGCGACGGCCGCGCCCGTAGAACTCTTCTTCGCTTGGCACGTCGGCTTTTTCCTGCGACCCAGGCAGAAACCAGGTGGCACCGTTGTCCTCCGTGAAGTCGTCGAGAAGAATCGTTGCGCCCATGTTCGTGACGTAGCCGGGAATGATTCGCGGACTGTCGACGTGGATACGGACCGAGTAGTTGCCACCGCCGGGTGGCATCGACGAGGAGGTGTAGGCGTAGACGATCCACTCCTCACCAAGCACGGCGCTGAACGGAGCGACCAGTCGATCGTTGTCGAACAGATCCAGGAAGCTTCCGCCGTGCAACGCGCACAGCATGACCATCCCATAGTCCCGCTCCGCCTGCGGCCCGTACCGTCCGGTGTCCACGGCAATCGCCTGCGCGAGCTCGCTCTTTGCCCGCTCGATGAACGCCGGCTCCAGAACGTCCGGCAGTATCACGTAGCCGTCGCCGGCAATGCGCGCGCGGATCTCGTCAGCGGTCACGGCCAGCGTCCTGAACAGCGCTCTCATCGCCGGCTGATGCCGTCACAGCCGGAGTACGAAAGCCCCAGATGTAGCGGGGGGCATCGTCGCCGCAGTTCATCAACAGATCGACGATGCTCAGATCAGGCGCAAAGGCTCCGTGAAGCTGCGGATACTCCGGGTAGTGGCTGTAGTCCTTCCAGTGCACGCGGACGCCGTTTCGCGCGTAGGATTCAGGGTCCAGATAAGCCTGCGCGGATGGCCCGCTGACGTAGTCCGTCGCGCCGATTCGCTGCAGGAGCAGGAGCAGGCGCTCGCTTCCCTTGCCGGACAAGTCGTAGTCCCGCGAATCGAGAAACTGTGTGCGGATACCGAGAATGTCCGCTGCGATAGCCCGGGTCATCGTCTGATTCAGGACCGACAGCGATTCCCACGTCCGCGCATAAACGCTCCTGAAGAAGTCACGATAACGCGTAAACCCCGGGGCTCCCTGATAGGACTGTTCGATTGTCATCCAATGCTTGCGCGTCCAGCTTCGATCGCGAATTTCGACGTCGCAGATTCTCCGGTGATTCTGGTTGCCGACCGGGATCGTCAGCCAGACAACACCGTTCGCCGTCTTGATGCGATTGCGGTTCCGCCAGTCATTCACGGTGTACTGGACGTCATCGTAGAAGACGAAGACGTCTGCATCATGCATGATGTCGAAATAGCCGCGCCACGGAATGTAGTTCGACTGTATGACCGCAGCCTTCATCGCTGAAAGGATACATTGCCTCGCGGGCGCAGCGGGAAGCGAGGATCTACAGCGCGAACGTATGGAATAATTCGACGCTCAAGACATGCGCGAATGTCGTCTGCGTTGCGATCTGATCGGGCCCCAAACCAATGGTGAATGAAACAGCTGGATCGTCGATCAATCTGACCGACTTTCAAAAACACTCGGCGACCATCCGCTCGGAAACACCATTGACCGTGGAGTCCGGCACCAAACAATGGGGCTATGCGCTGAGCTTTCCGGTCGATTCAGAGGGCCACGAGCCGCCGCTGATCATCGCCATGCGTCTCACGGTACGCGAAGGAACGGTGGGAGCGCTTGTCGTCGCCGACGATCTCAAGACGGTAGTTGCCCGATTGCCACCGCCAGCCGGCCCTGGCCAGCACTGCGTCGAGATCGTGCTGGAGTCGTTCACACCCGGCTCACGCCTTGCGCTGAGAAACAACACACCCGGCGGCAGGCCCTGCGTCTTCACGCTCGACGGAATCGATGTGCGACCGGCGCCGCCCGATGCGCTCGGCGCGGCGTCGCTCCTGCGAACGGTCACCGACGGCGACCCGCCCCGTCTTAGTCTCGCGAAGCTGCGTCGAGCGATCGCCGCGTCGCCGCAGTCCGACGCGCAGCCACACGGCGTTTTCGATCATCTCGACATCGTCGATGTGTCGGCGCTGCACGAGCGGCTGGGACAGTCGCCGCCGCTCGACTATCCCTCCTCGTCGCGACACAAGTCCTTTCTCGACTGGAAGATGGAGAATGACGACGCCCCGATTCTTCGCTACCTGTACCGAACCTTCCGGCCCCATCGTCACCTCGAGTTCGGCACGTGGGCGGGCACGGGTGCATGCTACTGCCTCGAGGAATGCGACGCCGCGGTATGGACGATCAATCTGGTCGAAGGAGAGCTAATCGAGGGAAGGCCGGCGTACAGCTCGGCGATTGACGACGCGCCGGACGATGCGGTGCCAGTGCAGCATGTCGATGGCCGGCCGGTATATCAGACCGATGCTGGCCTGCTGATCGGACGCCGTTATCGCGAGGCGGGCTTCGGCCATCGCGTCTGCCAGATTTACTGCGACAGCCGGACATGGGACACGAGCGCATATCCTCGCGACTTCTTCGATTCGGTGCTCATCGATGGAGGCCACACTGCCGACGTTGTCCTCAGCGATACGCGCAAAGCGTTCGAAGTCACACGCCCGGGCGCACTGATCATGTGGCACGACTTCTGTCCCGATCCGACGGTGGTGGGTGCTTTCGCATCTGTCGTCGGGGTGATGACGGCGCTGACCGGAAATTGGGAAGAAATCGCAGCCTCGCTGCACGACGTCTTCTGGGTCCAGCCAAGTTTCCTGCTCATTGGAGTCCGCCGATAACGGACATGCGCGTCGAGGGGAACGTCTGATGAAACGAGTCGTCGTTCTGGCTACCGTGCTTCTCTTCATGGCGTCGTGTCGCGGCGGCACACCGGACACCGAGGAACAGGCCACCGCGAAGAATCCCCAGGCGAGCGGACCGATTGCACTCGAGTGGACGGATGCCGATCTGGAAAAGGACGCCTCGCGAATCGGCTATGGCTCGAAACCCGAGGCAATCGTGGCGCGGGATGCGGCGGGAGCGCTGGTCTTCACGCCTGAGACGCCTCAGGATCACGTGGCGACGCAGTTCACCTCACTGCAGACGCACGACGGCCGCCGTTCGCTGGAACTGGTTCTCGACGTGAAGACCCCCGGCGGCGATGCGTGCGTTGCCCACCTGCAGGATCAGGCGTTCGTGGTGCTGGCGACGGTGCCATGTCGCGCCGCGGGTGAGCAGCGCGTAACAGCCAACCTCGGATCGGCCGTCACCGGCATACGCGTCTATTTCCAGAGCGCAAAGCTCGAACCACTGCGTCTCCCGGCCCGTATGCGACTGACCGAGCATCGATAGCCGCTGCCGCTGTGAAACAATTTAGAGAATGCCGCTGACGATCGCCTGCGCCCAAGTCAATCCGACGGTGGGCGACGTCCGCGGCAACGCCGCGCTGATCCGCCGCATCCGCGACGAGGCCGCCGCACAGCACGCCGACCTGGTCGTCTTCCCCGAACTGGTCCTGGTTGGATATCCGCCGGAGGATCTCGTCCTGCGGCCGGCCCTTGTCGAAGCCGCCCGGTCTGCGCTCGGCGATCTGCAGCGCGAGAGCGCGAGCGGCGGTCCCGGGCTGGCCGTCGGCCTGCCATGGAAGGGCGACAACGGCGTCCATAACGCCGTTGCGCTCATCGCCGATGGCAACGTGGAGCTGCGTTTCAAACACGAGCTGCCGAACTATGGCGTCTTCGACGAGAAGCGCGTATTCACCGCCGGCCCGCTGCCGGAGCCGGCGGACTTCCGCGGCGTGCGCATCGGCATGCCGATCTGCGAGGACATCTGGTTCCCAACCGTGTCGCGCCATCTGGCCGCACGCGGTGCGCGGCTTCTGCTGGTACCGAACGGATCGCCTTTCGAGGTAGACAAGTTCCACGTCCGTGTCGATCATGCCGCTCGCCGCGCGACCGATACGGGACTCCCGCTCGCATACGTCAATCAGGTCGGCGGCCAGGACGAACTGGTCTTCGACGGCGGGTCCTTTGTTGTCAACGCCGACGGTACGCGCGCGCGGATGACGGCGTTCTGGCGCGAGTCGCTGATGCTCACCAGGTGGACCGACGACGGCAGCGTCTACCGCTGTGAAGAAGACGGCGCGGTCATCGAGGAACCGCGGCTGGCGGCGGTGTACAACGCGATGATGCTTGGACTCCGCGACTACGTTCGGAAGAATGGATTTCCCGGCATCGTCCTCGGCCTGTCGGGAGGGATCGACTCAGCCCTGACCGTCGCCGTCGCGGTAGACGCGCTCGGACCGGACGCGGTGCGCGGCGTCAGGCTGCCCTCACGCTTCACAAGCGACGCCAGCCAGGACGACGCCGAGGAATCGGCGCGGCTGCTGGGCATTGCACTCGATACGGTCGCCATCGAAAACCCGGTCGCAGCATTCGAAGCATCGCTGGCGGATGTTTTCGCCGGACGGCCGCGGGACGTCGCCGAGGAGAACATCCAGGCCCGGGCCCGTGGCGTCATCCTCATGGCCATCTCGAACAAGTTTGGTTCGCTGCTGGTCACCACCGGAAACAAATCGGAGATGTCGGTCGGCTACTCGACGCTGTACGGTGACATGTGCGGTGGGTACTCGGTGCTCAAGGACGTGTACAAAACGGAGGTCTACGCACTGTCGCGCTGGCGTAATCACTGCCGCCCCGGCGACGCGCTCGGACCGGCCGGACGCGTAATCCCCGAGTCGTCCATCACCAAGGCGCCGACCGCGGAGCTGCGGCCGAACCAGACGGATCAGGACACGCTGCCACCATATGAGGAGCTCGACGCGATCCTGACGGGACTGGTCGAAGAAGAGCGAAGCGTTTCTGAAATCGTCGCTCGCGGTTTTACGCGTGAAACCGTCGTCCGCGTGCAAAGGATGCTGTACGCCGCGGAGTACAAGCGTCGTCAGGCACCGCCAGGCGTGAAGATTACGAGCCGGAATTTCGGCCGCGACCGTCGCTACCCCCTGACGAACGCCTTCCGAGAGAATTGAATCAACGTGGTCCCCGGCGGAGCTCAGCGGCTGCTCCCCCCTGCGTCGTCGAGCCTCGAGTACGTGACCCGCTGGTCGGCGTCGAACGAACCTGCGCTGAGCGTGTTGATCTCCCAGGCGCCCCTCGACATCCACAATGCGGCGAAGCGAATGGGCGAGAGCCTCGAGTTCGAGAGCGATCCACGACAGTGGGGCTACTCCGTCAGCTTTCCCATTGATATCCCGGTCGAACCGAATGACCGACTCCAGCCACTGGTGGTTCTGGCGATTCGGGTCGATGAAGGCGCGATCGGCGTGGGTATTCTCGACGGAGAGTGGCGCGGCTTCGTGACGCCGGAGCACTCGCTGGTGGCGCCCCAATCCGCACCGATCGAGCTGCGGCTCGCGTCCGGGGGCGTTCGCGTGCATCTGATGCTGCGGAATGTGTTCGAGC
The DNA here is from genome assembly GCA_035711805.1 of Vicinamibacterales bacterium. Classification (GTDB taxonomy): domain Bacteria; phylum Acidobacteriota; class Vicinamibacteria; order Vicinamibacterales; family UBA2999; genus Gp6-AA40. Next base: position 5,267 of record DASTBV010000063.1, on the reverse strand, counting down.
GGGGACCGTCGCGGTTCACGGTGCTCGGCGTGACCCTGCGGTTCATCGCGAGAGACGGCGCCCCGCTCACCCCGAAACCGATTCCGCCGATCGAATCTGCCTGTCGCGGCATTCCCCCCGTCGTGGGCGTATTCGACATCCTCGTGTCTCACACAAGCCGCCACTGGGCACGCGAACAGTGCGACCGTGAGTATCTACGCGAGCGGTGGGCGAACCCTGGGCGCCTCGAACAGCTCAGCCCATTCGACACGCTACCGCCGCATGGAGCGCCGTACTTCGGACTGTTGAGCGTCTTCAGGATCGAGTTGTCTGGGCGGGGCGCCGCCGGACGGATGCTGCATCACTACGAGAGTCCGCAAAAGGTCGTCCATGCGGCCGTCATGGGAACAAAGATCGTCGTCGTGTTTGACGATGGTGTCGGAATATGGGATCGCCGTGACGGCGGAATCTGCGTCGACCCGGACTGCAGCAGCGGCAACCCGCTCGCCGACCCGTGGTTCGGCGGATTGCACACCGTGATCCCGGTCGACGACACAGTGTGCCTCCTGTCGAGTTCGGCCGCTGACGCGATCCTGTGGTTCGATACGTCGCGCGGTTCCGTCGTAAGACGGTGGCGGCTGCCGTCGGATCGGTACGGCACGAACTACCAGCTCGACGAGACGACGTGGCTCCGCGAACACTACATCCGGAACGACTCTCAATTGGGTCACCTGAATTGCGCGGCGCCGGACGGGCACGGAGGAGCGTACGTCTCCGTTCTCGGGCAGGGCGACATCGCTCACGTGACTGCATCGGGCGGCTTCGAGCTGCTGGCCACCGGCTTCATCGGGTGCCACGGGATCCGATTCGCCGCCGGGCATGACCTGCTGTACTTCTGTGACAGCTGCAGCGGGCGGCTGATGCGTGTCGAAGGGCCACAGCGCGTCACACCGCTGTTCGAAACCGGCAGCCTCTGGCTTCACGATGCAGTACATCTGACGGCCGACCTCTTCCTGATGACGGTGGCCGACAGAAACAGCCTCGTGCTCGCCGATGTGAAGCGCGGCGACGTCCTCGCCGAATGGGACTTCAGCGCAGCCGTCGGCACGGTGCAGTTCTTGAGCGTCGTAGGCCGGACCGCGTAGCCTCGGTCGGGCTCTCGACGCGGCGACGCGCGATCTGACGGATGTGCTTCAGGACCTCGCCCGAGACTTCACCGCCGCGCGCGTCTCACGGTCCACCTCCCGGCGGCGGATCGTCTCCCGCTTGTCATGGGCCTGCTTGCCCTTGGCCAGGGCGACGAGCGCCTTGACCCGTCCGTTCTTGAAATAGAGCTCGAGCGGGACGAGCGTCAGACCTTTCTCGGCCACGCGCCCCAGCATCTTGCGAATCTCATCCCGCCGCAGCAGAAGCTTTCGCTGCCGCATCTCTGCATGATCCGAGGAGCCGCGATGGCTGTAGGGGCTGATGTGGACGTTCATCATCCACACCTCGCCGTTCTCGATGCGCGCGTAGCTGTCGCGCAGGTTCACGCGACCCTCGCGAATGGATTTCACCTCGGTCCCGAGCAGCGCGATCCCCGCCTCCCACGTGTCGAGAATGTGGTAGTCGTGCCGCGCCTTCCGGTTTTCGGCGATGGTCCGCTGCGCCTTTTCGCGCTCGGTCTTCGGCCCGGCCATCTTTGCAATATACACGGACCGACGGCCACGGCAGTTCACGCTTCCGAGTGCTCTGTTCCTGGTTCGTGTTCAGGTTCGGTTCAACCCTGAACCGAACAAAGAACACGAACGGGGAACTGAGAACCTGGAAGAGTGAACGGCCGTTCTCTATCGGACGCAGAATTCGTCCGTGCAGCGGCCCTGGCGCGTGCGGTTCGCGGCAATGTGGTGATAGATCGCGTGGCCGATCTGGCGGATGCCAGGGAGACTGGCGACGACGAAGAACGGCCACAGGAGCGGGACGACACGCGCGATCCGCAGCACCCCGTCGAAGCCGCCATAACGACCGCCGGGCTCGACGACGTACATCTCGCGCATGATTTGGGCTTCGGTCAGACCGGGCGCCAGCCGCTCACGGCGGGCGGCGTCGGTCGCGTCGGCGAACGTCAGGCGGTGCAGCCAGTCGAAGCGATGCAGCCGCCGGACCGTTGTCCGGCACATCGGGCAGCCGCCGTCGAACAGTACGAGCACCATGAAATTGTACGGCTGTTCACACTTCCGGGTTCCCGCTTCCGGGTTCGTGTTCTGCGTTCCGTTCAGGGTTCAGGCTTCGGGGTTCGGGGTTCGGGGTTCGATGCCAGCCGGGCGGCGAGCACCGTGGCCGCGATCATGCTCGACGCGTCGGCCACACCTTTCCCAGCGATGTCGAAGGCCGTGCCGTGATCGACCGACGTGCGGATGATCGGCAGCCCGAGCGTGACGTTCACCGACTCGCCAAACGCCAGCAGCTTCACCGGAATCAGCCCCTGGTCGTGATAGCAGGCGATCACCGCGTCGAACTCGCCGCGCGACGCGCGGACGAAGACCGTATCGCCCGGAAAGGGCCCCGCGATATTGACGCCACGCCGATTTGCGGCTTCGACTGCCGGCTTCAGCACGCGGTCGTCCTCGTCCCCGAGAAGCCCGGATTCGCCGGCGTGGGGATTGAGGCCCGCCAGGGCAAGCCGCGGCGCCGGCACGCCGAACCGGGGCAACTCGCCGGCTGTGAGGTCGATGATGCCGTGCAGCAAATCGGCCGTGATCATCCGAGGCACCTCCGCCAGCGGAACGTGCACGGTGGCCAGCACGACCTTCAGCGGCTCGGACCAGAACATCATCGCCACGCGCGGGCTGCCGGTCAGGTGCGCCAGCAGATCCGTGTGACCCTTCCATGGCAGCCCGGCGGCCGCAAATGCGAGCTTGTTGACCGGCGCGGTTGCGATACCCGCAACGCCTCCGCTTCGTGCATCGCGAACCGCCTCGCGGATAGCGTCGTACGCCGCTCGTCCCGCATCCGCCGACAGGACACCGGGCGGAAAGCCCTGAACGGACCGCGGACCATAAATCACGGGCTCGCAGACGGAGAGGACGCGGGCGTCGGCCGCGGCTTTGGCGGCAATCTCCGGACCGATGCCAGCGGGATCGCCGATAGTTATCGCGATGCGGGGTTTCACGCGCCGGTCATCTCACAGCTGCAGCACGAGCCAATCGGCGACGATCTTCGGGCTGACGTTACGCTCGAGGGCGACGAGCGCCTCGTCCACCGACGCGTAGGCACGAACCGTCCGATCGCTGTCGTACGATCTGGCGAGCGCACGCAACTGCGGCGCGAGATCCGCGTTGGCCAGCACCGCGGCTTCACCCTGCGCGCCAAGCAGGCCGATGTCGCGCAGCAGCGAGGTCAGCGCGCGCAGGCACGCGGCCAGCCGCTCGCGCTCCGCGCCGGTGGTTTTGCCGCCGCCTGAGGGCGTGACCTCTCGCGCCAGATCGATTCGCCTGCCCGGGTCGGCCTGCCGCACCGCCTGCTCGAGCACCCGATGCGCCATCTCGCGCGCCTCGGTGACGTCCGCCGACGACGCGGAGATCGCACGGCCGATGCTTCCGTCCGCGTCAACGGCTGCCGCACGCGCGTCCGCTTCGTCGTATTCGTGGTCGCGCATCAAGGCTTCGGTAATCTCGGCCGGAGACAGCTCGCCGAAGCGGAGACGCTGACATCGCGACAAGACCGTCGGCAGAAGCGCATCCGGCATCGCCGACACGAGGATGAAAATGGACGCCTGCGGCGGCTCCTCCAGCGTTTTCAACAGCGCGTTCTGCGCGGCGTCCACCAGCGCGTCCGCTTCGTCGATGATCACCACCCGCCGCCGTCCCTCGAACGGCCTGTAGCCGGCGCGATCGACGATGTCGCGCACCTGCTCGATCTTGATGGAGCCGAGGTCGCCCGGTTCGACGATGAGCACGTCCGGATGAACGCCCCGCCCGATGCGCCGGCACGACGCGCACTCGCCGCACGCGTCACGCGGCAGCGACACCGCTTCGAGCGCTGCCAGGCAGTTGATGGTCTCGGCGACGGCAACCGCCGTCCGCCGCTTGCCAACGCCGCGCGGCCCGGCGAACAGCAGCGCCTGAGGCAGCGTCTCCTGGGCAATCGCGCGCGACAGCAGGGTCACGAGACGCCGGTGGCCGATGACTTCTCTGAACGGCATGTCAGTCAGGCCGAGGACGTTCGAAATATGCAGCGAGGCGCCGCATCGCCTCCGACACCGCCGCAGTCCCAACGGCGCCGTACGACAGCCGGAGATGACCCTCGCCGCTCTTCCCGAAGGCTGCACCCGGAAGCGTCACGACGTGTGCCTCCTCGAGCACCGATTCGGCGAGCGCCGTCGAGTCCTGGCAGCCGTCCACGCGAACGAATCCGAAAAACCCCGCATTGGTCGGGGTCCAGTGCATGTGCGGAATCGCCCGGACGCCGCCGGCGAGCGCTTCACGCCGCTCGAGCAGGTCTGCATGAAACGACCTCGGATAATCCCAGTCCTCCACCACGGCGCCGAGCGCGGCCATCTGCGAGATCACCGGTGCGCAGATGATCATCGCATCCTGGATCTTGACCGCCTGGGCGCACACCGACGCGTCCGCAACGAGGAATCCGGCGCGCCACCCCATCATCCCGAACGACTTTGAAAACGTCCCGACGACCACGACGTTCCGGCGCCATTCCGGCGCGGACGCCGCGCTCCAGTGATCGCCGCTGTAGACGAACTGCATGTACGTTTCGTCGCTGAAGACGACGATATCGCGCCGGGCCAGTTCGCCGACGATGCGGCGTCCCTCAACGGGATCGAGCACCGCGCCGGTCGGGTTGCTCGGAGTGCACAGCACGACCGCCCGCGTTCGTCGGCCCAGGTGGGGCTCGATGTCGGTCCACCGGACGGAGAACGTCGCACAATCCCTGACCGGCGCTTCGATTGGAATCGCGCCGAGCGCGGCGATTGCCATCTGATGGTTCGTGAAGTACGGCGCCGGCAGCACCACCTCGTCGCCCGGATCGACCATCGTCGTCAACGCCAGCGTGAAGGCGTGGTTCGCCCCGGCGGTGATCATGATGTCGTCGACAGACGCCGTAATGCCGAAGGCGCGCAGCCGTTCCGCCAGTGCGCGGCGCAATGCCGGCATCCCCGGGTCGGTCGAGTAGACGTTGACCTCGGGCGTCGCCAACGCCGCGCGGGCTGCCGCAAGGGCCGAGGGCGGCGGACCATAGAACGGCAGCGCCTGCCCCAGCGAGATCACGTCGTGTCCCGCCGCGCGCAGTTC
>DASTBV010000062.1:0-41870 GCA_035711805.1 Vicinamibacterales bacterium | reverse complement strand
CGGCGACCACCTGTTTCAGCTTGGCGTTTTCGTGGCGGAGCGATCGCAACTCGCGCAGCTCCGACAGGCCGAGCCCGGTAAACTGCTTCTTCCAGCGGTAGAACGTTTGCTCGCTGACGCCGAGTCGGCGGCAGACCTCCGTGACTTTCTCGCCGCCCTCGACCTGGTGCAGGGCGTGGATGATTTCTTCGTTGCTGCGGCCTTTGCGGGGCATCGTCTGCGTCTCCTCGGCCGGTCGCGCCGGCTCACTTAGGAAATCACAGATCGATTCGTTTTCTCGTTTCCCGTGTACCGATTCTCGGGGTTTGGGTCAGCGAAGCCGATTAGCTGTCCAAGGCGGTACATGACAATCTGATTGGACACCGAGCTGCTCGGGAAAGGCAGGCTACGAAGCGTGGCGAAAGCCATCAGGCGCGGCAAATGGGCTGCGGGCTATCTTCTGTGCATCGTTGGCGGAATCAGCGTGGTCATCAGCCTGGTGTTGGCGGTCATATGGAATGCCGTGGGCCCCATCATGTTTGTCGCTGGTCTGTTCTTGCTGTTCGGCTGGTCCAGTCTGTTGTTCGGACGGGTGGTGTCCCGAAAACCGCCCAATCGGTAAGACGAGGCCCTTGCGCCGCGTCCGAAGCGACGTCGTCGTCGCTGGTGCTGTGTACTTTGGCGTATCGCTTACGCGGCTCGCCGCGCTGAGCTGCCTCGGAGCGTATAAAAGCGACCGGGTCCCCGTGGGGACGTTCCAACCTCCCTTGCTCAGAGCTTGCGAAGGCTGTCTCACGCCAGGAAGCGGATCACGTTACGTTGCTCATTCTTGATGAATGAGTTCATACAGCTTCGGATCGGGCGCACCCTCGGAATCCATGCCGATCTTGACTGGAACGCCTTTGGGCCACTCCATATCGGGCACTGAGACGACGTACCACAGACCGAATCCGAGCCAGTCGAACTGTCGCTGTGCGCCGGTAATGCGAACGACCTGGCCTTGCTTCAGGGGCACGGTCCATGAGACGAAACGGTTGGCGGACCCCGGCGGCGAAATGAGCGCGATCGAAAGGAGCGTCTCCTTGTCAGGAAAGTCGTTCCACGCGACGGCGATGACGTTGCCGACGACACGATACTCGCGACCTATGACGTCGGCGTAGGGTTGTCGACCCGAGATGTCCGTGACTGGAAAAGGCGACAAGACACCTCCAACAGTCAACACAACGACAATCGCAAGATAGGCGACAGCGGCAAGCCCCACGTAGGCTGCCGCGCGCACGAACTTGTGCCGGGGCAACTTCATGAAAAGCACCGCTGGACCGAATTCGGTGTCACCGCTTTTTTTCGCTTTGACGTTGACGGCGTCTCATCATTAGTAGAGTGATGAGGACACCAACACCTATTCCGATCCCGAAGCCGACATTGGGCGACCCACCGCCGAGACCGACCACGTACCCCAATGCCGACCCTGCAAAGATCGGCCAATTGCGGCGGGCCGCGAGGTAAGGCTTCGGTTGATACTCGCGACACCTGTCACACGTCGCTCGGTGTTCGGCGAGAAGAGGTATCAGCCGTTCCTCCTCAGCTGCGTTTGCCGCTTTGCCTCGCAGCCCGGACGCTTTCACCTGGTCGTCCACGCGACCGCACAGTTCATTCAGAGCTGGGCACTCTGGGTCCAAGCCTTTCAACAGTTCGTTGGTGTTCATGTTGGTCGCCCCAGGGGCGGTCTAGGCTTTTGAGGTGAGTGCCCCGACATATCCGACGATGATGCCTACACTCGCCAGCCACAAGGCGACGCGCCAGTACTCGGCGACGTACAAGGCCGCAACGAAGCAGAGAACACCGACTCCAAGCAGGTAGCGGCCGACACGCTGGCGAAGCGTCTCGCCAGAGTCTCCGCTGGTCGTGGTGGTGTTCATTCCGCAGTTCCTCGTCCAACTTGGTTGTGAACGGACATCTAGCGGACAGCTAGGGCGAACATAGGGGCCGCCATCCGAACTCAATCGACCGCCATCTGGATTTAATGCTCACCGTGATTTACCGCGAAGCGCGGCGTGCTGATAGCGCTCCATAAGTGATGGCCCCCAGGAGTGCCACAGAAGCACCCACTGCAGCAATAGCGAATCGACGCGCGCGGCGAGCGCGCCCAATCCACCAAAACCAAAGACAAAGACCACGATTAGGCGTCCTGAAAGTGCTTCCAATAGACGAACTCCCCGCCGGTCACCGCTTCGTAGCCTTCCGCTTGCGAGTAACGACTGGGACGGATCTCGAACCCGTAAGCAGAACTGCAAGGATGGTGATCGGCTCGTTCGCAAAAGTGAGCACTGGCTGGATTCTTCGATGTGGTGTTGATTCGTCCAGCGACTGGCGTGCCAGCTCACCGAGCACATTTGTCCCCAACCCTGTTTGCTCTGTTCGACGCAGGCGAGGGGAGATTCCTAACAGGGCCGCGCCGACCAGGTTTCAGACAACACGATGGCAGCTTGTTACGCCCGAGGTGGTCGCACAAGCGACCTTCCGTCAACTTTCGGCGCTAATGCTTCTTATCGTCAGACGTGGGAGAAGGATGGCAAAGTGTACGGGGCACGGAGGACATTCGAGCGTTTCAGGCTTCTCGGTCCCGAACGATTTCAGAAGATCGTGACGGCGTTGCTGCGTGAACTCCGACGTCGTTGATCGTCCAGCATTCAGGACGAATGGCACTGGTGCTAGAATCCGCCCCGAGACACTCGCCAAGCGGCTGATGCGCCTCAAGTCAGCGCTCTGAGTGCGGTCGTACCCCTGCTTTCAGCTGGGGTATCCTCTGCCGCTAGGTCCGAACCATCTTGAGACGGGGTTCATGTCATGAGAGGCGAGAAGAATCGCTCGTTCCTGCCTATGTCGCTCGTTCTGGCTCTCCTCGTGGCCAGCGCAATCGCTGTCCTGTCAACCCAGGAAGTCAGGACGCAGTCAGTCAGGGCGACGAACTGGTCCGATCCAGCCACCTGGCCGAACAAGAAAGTGCCAGCCGCAGGTGACAAAGTCATCATCGGCAAGGACAAGCACGTGGTGCTGGACATCAGCCCTCCCGCCCTGGGCGGCCTTTCCATCGACGGCAAGCTCAGCTTCTCCAACAACGCCGACCTGGAGCTGACCACCGAGTGGATCATGCTCCACGGCGAGTTGGCCATTGGCACCGAAGGCAAGCCCCACACCCGCAAGGCGACCATCACCCTCTCCGACAACGTCAAGGGTGAGGAGGTCATGGTCGGCATGGGTGACCGCGGCATCATGATCGCCGGCGGCACACTGAACCTGCACGGTTCCACCACCAACACCTGGAGCAAACTGTCCGCCACGGCCAATGCCGGCGCCACTTCGATCCAGGTGCTGGATGCCAGGGGCTGGAAGGTGGGCGACGAGATCGTCCTCGCCTCGACCGATTTCGATCCCCGCCAGGCCGAGCGGCGCACGATTACCTCCATCAGAGGCAACACGATCACGCTCGATCGCAAGCTGGACTTCATGCACTTCGGCAAGATCACCTTCGGCGTCGATGAACGCGGCGAAGTCGGATTGCTGACGCGCAACATCAAGATCCAGGCATCGGCCGACGCGGCACAGGCACCGTTCTTCGGCGGCCACATCATGGCCATGGGGTCGAGCACGATGTTCGTCGAGGGCGTCGAGTTGAACCGCATGGGCCAGAACCTGACGCTGGCCCGCTACCCGATTCACTGGCACCTGGTCGGCGATGCGAAGGGCCAGTACATCAAGAACGCGGCGATCCACGACACCTACAACCGCTGTGTGACCGTGCACGGCACGAACTTCCTGCGCGTCGAGAACAACGTGACCTACAACACCGTCGGCCACTGCTTCTTCCTCGAAGACGGGATCGAGCACGGCAATGAATTCATCAAGAACCTGGCAATCCAGACCAAATGTCATACGACATTGGAATGCGTGCCCACGAATCTCGCCGCCAACGGAGAGAGGGGCGCCAACTATGCGAATCGTCAGGCCTACAGGGAAATGAGCTTCAACAGCGGCAACACCCTGCTGCCTTCGGACAACACGGTGGCGTCCTACTGGATCACCAACCCGGACAATAGCTTCATAGACAATGTCGCGGCCGGTTCCGACGAGAACGGTTTCTGGCTGTCTCTGCCGGAACACCCTCAAGGTGCGTTCAAGGATTCGGAAGTCAGCAAGACCATCTGGCCGCGCCGAACGCCGCTGCGCGCATTCAGAGGCAATGTGGCCCATTCCAACTTCGACGGGTTCATGTTCGACCGGAACATCTACGAAGATAACACCTTCGGTCTGGCCACCATCCCGTTCCTGCCGTTAACAAATCCTGCTGACCTGGATAGCGAAGTGGTGGAGACGCACTTCGAGAGCTTGACCAGCTACAAGAACCGCAATGGTGGTCTCTGGAGCCGGGGCGACCTCTTCGTATTTAGCAACTTGAAACTCGCTGACAATGCCATTGGCATGACGCCGTCCGCTGGCGACATCGGCAGCTCACGGTTTAAAACACGGCTGGTTGATTCGCTGGTCGTGGGCGAGACCGACAATAGCGGCAATCCCACGACGCCCGAGGAAGTTGCCTATGGCCGCAGCCTCCCGAAGCGGCGAATTCCGGATTTCCCGATCCGCGGTTACGAATACTACGATTACCGCGATGATGTGGTGAACACGACGTTCGTGAATTTCCAGGACAACGATCGGAGAAAAACGGGAGCGCTTTCCTGGCTGTTGTTCGCGAGCTCGGGGGTCAGTACCGGAAGCACCATCAGCGGTGCGAAATTCGTCAATGCCAAGCCGGTGTATTTTCCGAAAATCGATTCCAGATTCGATAACGACAACCGGGGTGGCGTGGGCTACCGGACCCTGTCCATCCACGACCTGGACGGTTCGGTGACCGGCGTCCCCGATTCCCACATCATGCTCCACGACGGCGAGAACGACAGCGTCGTCACTGACGACAGCTGTGTGATTCATCCCACCTGGAACGCCTCTGTGTGCACGGGTGATGTCGGTCGCCTGAATCTCTCGGACAGTAGAGGAGAACTTCCAGGCACAGTCAATATCGAAACTCGGACCGCTCGGTTCGCTTTCCTCTCTACGATCGGTGGAAATCGTCCAGCCGCTGGCGCCCCTCCGGCCGCTCGCGGTGGTGCCGCTCCGGGTGCACCGGCCGCAAGAGGCGGTGCTGCTCCTGCTGGTCGCGGCGGCGCTCGCGGCGGCCGTGGAGCTGCTGCTCAGCAGCCCATCGTGCTCAGCCGCAATGGCAAGGACTTCAAGATCACCGGCAACCAGAGCACTGTGCGTGCCGGCACCGAGATCCTGGTGAAGACCGAAAGACAGGAAGTCACTCTCAGTCTGGCCGAAATGGACCAGGGGGCATGGGTCATATTTGAGCTGCCGGGTTTCACCAAAGCAGCCTCCGGAACGGAACAGTCCAGTACGGACGCATTGCGCAAGGCGAACGCGACGTCTTATTTCAGGGGCGGGGATGCCCTCTGGGTCAAACTGGTCGTGACCAAGGCTCCGTTGCCGATTGTTCGTCCAACGGATCTGCAAGCCAGTATCGCGGTCAGCAGATAGGATCTGTTTCGCGAACTGAACGAAGCCCTCGGTGCAAGCCGGGGGCTTTTTTTGTAAGGATGGTCAGTTCAAAGCGTCGAGGCGTTTCTACTTCTTCGAACTGCTCACCGGTGGCGCGCTGATCGGTTTGACGAAGGCTTCCGTGTCGGCAACCGTTTCGGTCGAACGTATGGATCACCGTGACGTTCTTGGCGCCTTGCGCTTTGAGGGCCGTCTCCGGTGGATTCGACGGTGTCAGGACGATTCGGTCACCGCCCGAAGACACGCATACTTACTCCAACCTCACCTGGCAGTGTAGACGGTGTCGGAGTCTATTCGGTCGGCTCGATGGCCCAGCCTGGGCGGCCGCGAAAATGACGCCCGGTTAAGCCGTCCTGGCTTTCATGCGCTCGATGCCGAGCACTGACCGTGTCCATGGCGCTCAAGACCGCCTGGCATCGAAACCGCGACAAACCTTGGTCTGCGAATGACGTCTATGACATCGACGCGATGGCCTTGGCCGTCCCTTACTGCGACGTCGTAGTGACGGAAAAGGCATGCCACCACGCGTTGGTGTCGACGGGGGTCGATGTGCGGATGAATACCGTCCTGCTGCGAGACCTACCGAGCCTTGTGTCAACGCTGACGGACTGGAAGGCCTCCTCTACTAAAAGGAGGTAGACTCGCGCGCTATGAGGCAACTGGCGCTTTTTGTCGTCGCGCTGTTCGCCGTCCCGTGGATGCTCGATCTCGTCCTGCCCACGCCATCCGGCGACCTGACATCGTTTCTGATTGCGTTCGTCCCGACCGTATGGTCTCCCACGATCATCGCGGTCGTCTTTCTGCTTGTTGGCGGCGGCGTAGCCGCACTCAGGCAGGAACTCAAGGTGCGATTCCGGTATCACCACGGCGCGTCGCGGTGGCTCGCCCTTGCCGTCATGCTCCCGATCGTTGCGGTGGCTGCCGCACTGTTGGCCGCGCGAGCGGTCGGAGATGCTGCACCGTTTACTCCCGCGTCCGGTTTGCCCCTGATGATCGGATTGCAGATGATCACCGGCGCTATCGGCGAGGAGCTTGGCTGGCGCGGCTACTTGTTGTCGCGCCTCCGGACTCTCGTCGGGGTGACGCCGTCGTTCTGGATCATGGGGACGCTGTGGAGTCTCTGGCATGTGCCGGCCTTCTTCGACCCGAATTTGCCGCATTACACCATGCCGATGTGGCTGGTGCTGCTCTTTGTCGTTTTCTTCGGCGTGTTCATGGGCTTCGTATTCAACCGGGCGGGTGAGTCGTTGCTGGCGACGATGGCGGCCCACCTTTCGCTGAACATCATGCACGGCCTCGGCGGAGCGGCGTTGTCATCGCCGATGTTCTGGGGAGTCCAGGCTGCGGTCTTCGCCGTCGCCGCCGCGGTGATCACAATCGCTTCTCGCACATACCGCCAACGGGTGCCTTCCTTGACCGACAGCATCGGTGTGGTGAAAATCGCGCGGTGAACGACACCCACACCCAGCCGCGTAGGCGCGAACGTAGTGGCGCGCGCGCACGCGAGCGGACGTGACGCTGGTTAGCGTTGCGAATCCAATGACGTAGCCTTCCTTTGTGAGTTTCTTCACATCATCGGCTGTTAGCGCGATCCCGAAACCAACCACGATGGCGTTCGTTTCGTCTTCGCTGATGATGATGTTGTCAGGCTTGACGTCGCGATGGCGGAATCGGCTGCTTTCTGACCTGTCGGACTGAGAAGTGCCGCCCGTGCCCCGACGTCGGAGTCCGGAGTCACCACCGCGGGTTTCCTATCCACGCGGCCGAAGCTTCGGTGCGTCGTCGTATTGTCGATTGCCATTTTCATTCTGATAGGAATGGGTTGTGGACGTTCACCCACAGCGCCGTCGCCGCTTTCATCGATCCTGAAGCCGGGAGCGTACTGGCTGGATTTGTCCGGCTGTTCGATTGACGTCAAGCCTGGCGTTCCCGCATGCGTGGCGGAGGCGGGAAGCGTTCTATCGCGCTCCCTTCCGTCTCAAGGCCTCGTTTGACACTGCTACACCTGTGGCAGTATAGTGCCACAACTGTAGCAGTCACGCAGAGGCCGCCGAATGAAACGCCAATCGCCCGAACGCCTGACGCGTCGGGAGCGCGAGATCATGGACGCCATCTTCGCCCAGGGCAACCGGGCGTCCGTCGAAGACATCCGCAGCCGCCTGATCGATTCGCCGAGCTACTCGGCGACGCGCACGATGGTGACGAGGCTCGAAGAGAAGGGCTTCGTCCGGCACGAGGCAGACGGCAACCGCTACCTCTACTCGGCCACCGTCTCGCCGGCTGCCGCGAAACGCGAAGGGTTGCAGCGCTTTCTCGGCGTCTTCTTCGAGGGTTCCCGGCGCCACCTCGTGACATCGCTGCTGCGGGACGAGTCGTGGAGCGACGAAGAGCTTGACGACCTGCAGTCCGAGATCGATCGTGCCCGCCGTCAGAGGAGAAAACGATGACTGACATCTTGTCGCAGGCTGCGCTCTCGCTCAGCGCGTTCCCGCTGTCGACGATCGCCAAAGCGACGGTGATTCTGGCGGCCGGCCTGCTGACAATCCGGTGCGCCCGCCGTGCGCGCGCCGCAACGCGGCACTTCGTCCTTGCGTCAACGTTTGCAGTGGTGTTGGCGCTCCCGGTGGCCGAGCTCTCCGTGCCTGCCGTGACGCTCTCCGTTCGAACACCCGTTGCCCCCGCCGCGCCGGAAACCCTGCCGATCGTCATGTCGCCTGATTTCACCGCGTCTCAGGCTGCTCCGGAGCGAGCTCGATCGATCGACGCGGGCCGTTCAGAGAGCAGACGGCCCTCAACGGAAGCGCTCTTCATCGCTGCCTGGGCGATCGGCGGGGCGTTGTTCCTGACGCCCCTCCTGGCAACGCCTGGACGCCTGCGACAACTTCGCGGCACTGCTCGACGGTGGCATGAAGGCGAGGAACTCGTCCGCGCAATCGGATCCGGCGTTCATCGGCCGATTGCAGTCCTCATCCATGAGGACGTCGCGGCCCCGCTCACGTGCGGGATTGCCCGGCCCGCGATCGTGCTGCCTTCCCAGGCGCTCACCTGGGCGGATCACGAGATCAGGCAGGCGCTCATTCACGAGCTCGAACATATCCGACGTGCTGACTGGCCGGTCTACATCGCGACTCGCCTCGTCTGTGCAATCTACTGGTTCAACCCGCTCGCGTGGATCGCGTGGCGTCAGCTGTCACTCGAGGCCGAGCGCGCGTGTGACGATGCGGTGCTGGGCGTCGCGGAGCGCACTGCGTACGCGGAGCAGCTGGTGACGCTGGCACGACGTGCGAGGACGTCACCGGTTCCCGTACTGTCGATGGTCGGCCGCAGCGAGCTGGCCGAACGGATCAGCGCGCTCCTCGACGAAGCGCAAGCGAGAGGGCGCCTCGGCTTCCACTGCGCGGCAACCATCGTTGCGATCGCCGGACTCCTGACCGCGGCGGTCGTGCCGCTTCGCGCAGTCGCTCAGGCCTCGGTGCAGGTTCAAGATCCGGCGACATTGCCGTCGTTCGACGTGGTATCGGTCAAAGAAAACAAGTCAGGCGACGTGGTGCAGGGATCGCGACGCCAGCCCGGGAGGATCGTAATCACGAACGTGCCGCTGCGGCTGAGCATCATCAATTTCTTTGGGCTGCAGCCGCAACAGTTAATAGGCGGGCCGGACTGGATCGACTCGGCGCGCTACGACATCATCGCGCAGTTCTCGGGCGAGATGCCCTTGACGGAGCCAGGCACCGTCGGACCGCTGCAGTTGATGATGCAGCGCGTGTTCGCCGAACGTTTCAAGCTCGCTGTCCATACCGAAACTCGCGAGATCCCGGTTTACGAACTCAGGCTGGCGCGAAGCGATCGCACGCTCGGTTCAAAGTTGAGGCCCGCCGCCACTGATTGTGAAGCCGTCATGAACGCGATGTTGAAAAGCGCGCGCGCGGGCGGGCCGCCCCCAACCGCGGGGCCGCAACTGCCAGACGGTCGACCTGCCTGCGGGATGCGATTTGGGCCAGGCAACCGTCTGGTCGCGGGAGGCACCTCGATGGCGGCGCTTGCGCGGAGTATGTCCAACCAGGCCGGCAGGATCATCGTGGACAAGACCGGCCTGATTGGAGGGTTCGACCTCGAGCTCGAGTTCACCCCTGATCCATCGGCGGCCGGCGGCCAGCCGGCAGCCGTGAGCGATACCACCCTGCCATCGCTGTTCACCGCACTTGAGGAGCAGCTCGGTCTCAAGCTGGTCCCCGAGCGCAGGCCCATTGAGGTGCTGGTCATCGACAGCGTTGAGCGGCCGACAGAAAACTGATATGGAAAGACCTGTGTCAAGAGCAAGAGAAACGGTTGTTCGATAGCAATCCGAGTGCGCGCCCGGCTTCTAGCCGTCGAATCCGGGAGATTCTATGCAGCCCACATGCGCGGTGCAGCAGCCGTCGAAGACGTAGAACGGGCCCGCAGCGTTCTGGGCGTGGGGTTTCTCAGCGCCACTCACAAGCGATCGCCTGCGCGGTGCCAGCCATAGGCCGCCACGAATCCGAGCAACGCTCCCAGGAATAGCGCCACAATCCACGAAAGCGTCGACATCCGTTCAAGGCCTTCCACGAATACGACGCCGATCATGACAATAACGCCGGCGGTTGCCGCTGCTCGATAGACGGCCGCCCGGGTCCGTAGAAGGGGCTGTACCGCTCCGACAAACGCGCCTCCAGCTGCGAACGCCACAACATAGAGCGCCATCTCGCCAGCATCAGCTGCGGTAACAGGCTGAATCTGAATCCCTCGTGACTGCCACCGGAGAAACCGCACGAACCCAAACATCAGACAGACGAGTCCAATGAAAGCACCAGCGACAGAACCGAGCAGAATCCGGCGGAAAGTTGGGAAGTGACGGAACGGCATGGGCAACCGAGATAGTCCGTGGGTCTTGCGGCTCGAAGCAAGCGGGCGGCGAGTCAAGAGGAGGAGCACCCAGTGGAACCGCGAAACCCGGCCTTATTAGGCTTCCTGGCCAACCTCACGCCGCCCTCCGGGCTGACGCCCCGTGCAGCGTATAAAAGCGACCGGGTCCCGTGCGGCCGCCAGATTTGCCTGTAAGTCGAGGTCGATTACCGACGCGGCGTCAGCGACGCCGCAGCCGCCGCGTTGCCGTTGAAACGTCGTGTGTGACACCGCGTGTTGCAGGCGACGAGCGAGTTGACGGCCACATGCATCGGGCGTAAAAAGTGGAAATGGGAGGCGATCATGAAAAGCGTCATTCCGGTCGGCATCGCCGCTGTCCTCTGCGCGTTCGCTGCGCTGCACGCAAACACCGCGCAGGATCAGCCCGCGCCGGCCGTCCAGGCCGCCGCCATTGAGATTCCGTCGCCGATGATGGCGTTCGACCAGGAGGGAGCGCCTGTCCGCATCCTCTACGACATAACCGTCGCGGTCCCTGAGGATCCGCAGGTTGTCGAGGCCCGGGTGGTGCTCGGTGACGCTGTGGGCGCGGATGTTCGGCGCTATGTCGTGAGGTGTGCGGAGGAGGTGCGCGGACCCGGTCGACTTCGCACGACACAGGTGCGCGAGTCCGCCGCGGCGGCGTCGGAGCCGGCGGTGTTTCGCGTGCGGCGCGACGCCCAGCTCACCTTCTCGCTGGCGGCCGTCGAGTACGAGGACGGGTCGACCTGGTCGCGCCCGAAGTAGCCCGCCTACCGAATTCATCGAGTTGACTGAACGTCGCAGGCGCGAAGGTGGACCCCCCGCCCAGCCTATGGATTCACCGCCACCGGAGTGAGCAGACACGCGCGGATCGTCACGCCTCCCGGACCATCGAGGTAGCACGTCCCGGCGATCTCGCCGACATCGTTGATGCCCTGCACGACCGAGATCTTCGGCCAGATACCGCTTGCATCCTTGTCAATCGCAGCGTTCAGATCGATCATCGCGCCGTCCTTATACAGGAACACGGACCCATCCGAGATACCGACGACGTGGCCGAAGCTGTTGATCGCGTGCGCACTCGACCAATGCGAGCCCGGAGACGCGGGATGCAGCGTGCCGAGATCCTTCATCACACCGTTCTCATAGAGAAACGCGCGCTGCTCTGAATTTCCGTTGCGCCAGCCGTAACCGGCGATTTGCCGGGAAGAATTGATCGCCGTCGGAACGGTCGCAGACGCAGGATCGTCGTCGAGCGTGGGCAGCACTAGCATCGAGTGGCCGTCGAACAGAAATCCGTGATTGGCGTTCGGCGTCCACACAGGGGGCTGCAGGAGCCCGACGACGTCCCCGGCGTCGTTGATGCCGTAGGCTGTCCGTGCCGCCTGCCGCTTGAGGCGCCACATGTCGCCGGTGCTGTCGACGATCCAGGCGCCGTTATTGGAATCGCCGGCGATCGTGCCGCTGTTGTTGATCGCCCATCCAATCGAGTACGGCTCGTTCGCGAACCCTGCCAGCGCACCGACATCAGTGAACACGCCATTGTGATAGCGGAAGGCGTGGACGTTCGGTTCGCCCGACGGCAGGAAGAAGCCCGTGACTTCTCCGTTGTCGTTGATGCTCGTCGCCCGCCCGTAGGCGTCGATGATTGCCGTCATAATGCCATTTCGATGAACAAACGGGATGGTGCGTGACGGATCGGTCGGCGACGAGGTAAACCCGGCGACATCACCCTGCGCGTTGACCGCGAGCGCGCTGCTGGCGTTGATCCAGTCGTAGCAGCAATTGAGCGCGCCGAGATCGGTGACGGTGTACAGGGCGCCGCTCGCCCGAAGCGTGACGGCCTTGAACGCTGGCGTTGCGACCGTCAACAGAAACAGCGCCGAGCAGGCGACGAGCGCGCGACGTGTACGGGAATCCAGAGTCATGCAGCCTCCGGGCGCAGCGGAAGGCAACATTCAAACCACGCAATTTCCTCACTGATTCACCCCTCCGACGGGCCGCGCGTATCGCAACTGGCCGAGGTCTTACAGAATCGTCTTCTACGGCGAAGCGTTCCGCGCCACGTCGGGCGAGGAAGGTCCCCGGAGTCGCGCTCCGCAGCGTATAAAAGCGACCGCCGCCCCGTGGGGACGCCAGCCATCAAGGTCATCTGCCCCCTGCACCAGGGCGGACGGGAGTCGCATACCCGGATCGTCGGAAATCGGCTATTCTCTTTGGGTTCAAGAGTTTCGGATAGCACGTTCGCCTGATGCTTGCTGGGGGCCGGATTATCGCGGCTATGCTTTGCCGCTGCGGTTCTTGGTCATCTTCGCGTACGGGAGGTGGATTCCGTGAGTAAGCAACATCGCTCGTTCCTTCTTGCTTCGCTCCTTCCAGCATTCCTGCTCGTCAGCCTGTTCGCTGTCGTTCAGGCCCAGGAAGGAAGATCGGCGGCGGCGAGGCCGACGAACTGGTCTAGTCCTGCCACCTGGCCAAACGGCAAGGTGCCAGTCGCAGGCGACAAGGTCACCATTCCCGCGGGCAAGGAAGTGGTCCTCGACGTCAGTCCGCCGGCGCTGGGCAGTCTGACGATCGAAGGCAAACTCAGCTTCGCCAACACTCGCGACCTTGAACTGACGACCGAGTGGGTGATGTTGCACGGCGAACTGGAAATTGGCACCGAAGCCAGACCCCACACGCGCAAGGCGACGATTACCCTCACCAATAAGGTCCCTGATGAAGAGCCCATGAAGGATATGGGTGACCGCGGGATCATGATCATGGGCGGCACCCTGAACCTGCACGGTGATCGGACCAACGCCTGGACCAAGCTGGCCAGCACGGCTAACGCCGGCAGCACCTCGATCCAGGTCCTGAACGCCGCGGGCTGGCGGGTTGGCGACGAGATTGTCCTCGCGTCGACGGATTACGATCCGCGGCAGGCCGAGCGGCGCACGATTTCGGCCATCAAGGGCAATACGATCACGCTCGATCGGAAGCTGGACTTCATGCACTTCGGCAAGATCACCTTCGACGTCGATGAACGCGGCGAAGTCGGTTTGCTGACGCGCAATATCAAGATCCAGGCATCCGCCGACGCCGAACAGGCGCCGTTCTTCGGCGGCCACGTGATGGCCATGGGCGCGAGCAAGATGTTTGTCGAGGGCGTCGAGTTCAATCGCATGGGCCAGAACCTGACGCTGGCGCGGTATCCGATCCACTGGCATCTGATCGGCGATGCCAAAGGGCAGTACATCAGGAACGCCGCGATCCACGACACCTACAACCGCTGCGTGACCGTGCACGGCACGAACAACCTGCAGGTTGAGAACAACGTGACCTACAACACCGTCGGTCACTGCTTCTTCCTCGAAGACGGCATCGAGCACGGCAACGAGTTTGTTCGCAACCTGGCGATCCAGACCAAGTGTCATACGTCCAAGCCCTGCGACCCGACCAACCTCGCCCCGTTCGGAGCGACCTCGGACGGCTTGAACTTCAAGACTACCGGCCAGGACTCCAAGGATGTCCTGATTCCTTCGGATAACACGGTGTCGTCTTTCTGGATCACCAATCCGGACAACACCTACCGCGACAACGTGGCCGCGGGTTCCGACTCGACAGGTTTCTGGTTCGCCTTCCCGGAGCATCCGACGGGCAAGTTCGAAGGCACGGAGATCAGCAGGGCCACCTGGCCGCGTCGCACGAAGTTCCGCGAGTTCAAGGGCAACGTCGCCCATTCGAACTTTGACGCGTTCATGGGTGACCGCGCCCCCAGGGCCGATGGCAAGTTCGCCGTCGGCGGGTATATCGCCCTTGCCAATCCTGCTGACGCGAACAGCCCTCAAGTGGAGAACGTTGTCGAGGATTTCACCGCCTACAAGAACCGCAACAGCGGCATCTGGGCCCGCGGTGAGCTGCGCCTCTACAAGAACCTGAAGATGGCCGATAACGGAATCGGCTTCACGCAAGCGTCCGGCAACGTCGGTCAGTCCCTCTATACGTCACGCGTAGTTGACTCGCTGTTCGTGGGCGAAACCGAGAACGTGGGCAACCCCCGGACGCCGGAGGAAAAGGCTGCCGGCCGCAGCCTGCCGTTCCCCCAGGTCGCGGATTTCCCGATCCGCGGCTACGAGTTCTACGATTTCCATCATCAACTGGACAACAACACCTTCGTGAACTACCAGGACAACGCCACCCGCAAGACGGGAGCGATCTCCTACCTGCTGTTCACCAGCTTCGGCATGAGCTCCAACAACACCGTGCAGCGCTCGAAATTCGTCAACGCCAAGCCGGTGTACTTCCCGCCGATCGACAACCGGTGGAGCAACGATGATTACGGCAACACGGTCTACAAGACCTCGGTGTTCAATGACAAGGACGGCACCATCACCGGTAAGCCCAATTCGTACATCGTCAACATCACCGGAATCGACGTCGACGAAGCCTGCGAGGTCAAGCCCACCTGGAACGCGGCGGTGTGCACGGGCGACGTCGGGCGCATGAATGTTGGCGGCGGCGGTGGTGCTGTCGGGTTCGGTGGCGGCGGTCGTGGAGGTGGTCGTGGCGGTGCTCCCGGTGCAGGTCGCGGAGGGCCGGGCGCGCCCGGCGCACAAGCTGCGGCCCCTGGTGCTGCTGCAGGTCGCGGTGCCCCCCCTTCCGCTGCTGCTGCGCCTGTTACCTTTGCCATTGCCCCAGGTGGTGGTCGAATCAGAGGTAACCCTGCACCTTCAGGGCCGCCAGTCGTTCTCAGCCGCAATGGCAAGGAGTTCACCGCGAACGGTGCCACCAACGTACGAGCGGGCACCGAGTACAAGGTCACCACCGAAAGGCCGACCCTGTCGCTCAGCGTGTCTGAACTGGATGCCGGTTCGTGGGTGATGTTCGAGCTGCCCGGATTCACCACCGCGGCCTCCGGCACGGCGGTAGACAGCCTGGATGCGCTGCGCAAGGCGACCACGACGTCGTACTACAAGGGCCCGAATTCCTTGTGGGTCAAGCTTGTCTCCAGCGGTGACATTCCTGGCGCCCAAGGTCGCGGCCCCAGTGGCGGAGCCAACCTCCAGGTCAGCCGGTAATCAGCGACGCCGCTTAAGAGCAAGAGCCCCCGGCCCTGCCGGGGGCTCTTTTTTTTTGTATGCGGCGGCCTGGCTGATTCGCGGTGTTGCCGACACGTTCAGCTGGTCGCTGCCGCAGGTGCCGGATCCCGCGAAATGCGGGAATCTTCAAGACACCCACGAGGTAGATCCCGGCACCAGCGACGCCCCTCGCCGCGCCGGAATTCGGCTATTCTCTTCGCGGTTCCTGTCATCTTTCATTAGAGGGGTCGCTGCCGTGAGCAAACAACATCGCTCGTTCCTTCTTGGTTCGCTCCTTCCGGCGTTCCTGATCGTCAGCTTCTTCGCGTCCGTTCAGGCCCAGGACGGTCGATCGCCGGCGGCCAGGCGCACGAACTGGTCGAATCCGGCCACCTGGCCAGACGGCAAGGTGCCCGTCACAGGCGACAAGGTCGTCATTCCCGCGGGCAGGGACGTGGTGCTCGACGTCAGTCCGCCGGCGCTGGGCGGTCTCACTATCGATGGCAGGCTCAGCTTCGCGAACAATCGCGACCTTGAACTGACCACGGAGTGGGTCATGTTGCATGGGGAGCTGGAGATCGGCACCGAAGCCAGACCCCACACGCGCAGGGCGACGATTACCTTCACGAACAACGTGAAAGACGAAGACATCAGCGGAATCGGCGGGACGAATGACCGTGTGGACCGCGGGATCATGCTCATGGGCGGCACCCTGAACCTGCACGGTGATCGGACCAACACCTGGACCAAGCTGGCCAGCACGGCCAACGCCGGCGCGACCTCGATACAGGTCCTGAACGCGTCGGGCTGGCGGGTCGGCGACGAGATTGTCCTCGCGTCGACGGATTTCGATCCCCGGCAAGCCGAGCGGCGCACCATTGCCGCGATCAAGGGCAATACGATCACGCTCGATCGGAAGCTGGACTACATGCACTTCGGCAAGATCACGTTCGACGTCGATGAACGTGGCGAAGTTGGTTTGCTGACGCGCAATATCAAGCTTCAGGCATCCGCCGACGCGGAGCAGGCGCCGTTCTTCGGCGGCCACGTGATGGCGATGGGCGCGAGCAAGATGTTCGTCGAGGGCGTCGAGTTCAATCGGATGGGCCAGAACCTGACGCTGGCCCGGTATCCGATTCACTGGCATCTGATCGGTGACGCCAAAGGGCAGTACATCAGGAACGCCGCCATCCACGACACCTACAACCGCTGCGTGACCGTGCATGGCACGAACAACCTGCAGGTTGAGAACAATGTGACCTACAACACTGTTGGTCACTGCTTCTTCCTGGAAGACGGCATCGAGAACGGCAATCAGTTCATCCGCAACCTGGCGATCCAGACGAAGTGTCATACGTCGAAGCCGTGCGTCCCGACCAACCTCGCCGCAGCCGGAGAGGTCTTCCCGGGAGGAAGGAATGGTCAGCAGTCCAAGGATGTCCTGCTGCCCTCCGACAACACCGTGGCCAGTTTCTGGATCACCAACCCGGACAACGTCTACCGCGACAATGTGGCTGCGGGTTCCGACTCGAACGGCTTCTGGATGTCGCTGCCGGAGCACCCGAACGGCAAGTTCGAGGGCACGGAGATCAGCAGGAACACCTGGCCGCGCAACATGCGGCTGCGCGAGTTCAAGGGCAACGTTGCCCACTCGAACTACGACGGGTTCATGTTCGACCGGAACATCGCGGCCAACAACACCTTCGGCGTGACCGGCAACATGCATATCTCGCGCGAAAATCCCGCAGACCCGCGCAGCCCGATTGTGGAACAGGTCTTCGAGGATCTCACCGCCTACAAGAACCGCAATGGCGGCTTCTGGGGCCGCGGGGAAGTGCGCACCATCAGGAACTACAAGGCGGCCGACAACGCCATGGGATATACGCAGGCGTCTGGCCTCGGCGGTGGTGCCAGTGTTGGCAATCCGTATACGTCAAGGGTCGTTGACTCGCTGTTCGTGGGCGAGACCGAGAACATCGGCAACCCCAGGACCGATGCGGAAAAGGCGTACGGCCGCAGCTTGCCCAAGCCCGAAATGCCGGATTTCCCGATCCGCGGCTACGAGTACTACGATGCGCGGCATGACGTGGTGAATACCACCTTCCGGAACTTCGAGGACAACGCTACGCGCAAGACGGGAGCGCTCTCGTACCTGATGTACACCAGCTTCGCGGTCAGCTCCAACAACGCCATCGAGAAGGTGAAATTCGAGAACGCCAAGCCGGTGTATTTCCCGCCGATGGCGAACAACCGCAAGTGGGCCAGCGACAACGGCAGCAGCGTAGCGTGGAAGACCGCGGTGATCCGAGACAAGGACGGCTCGCTCGGCGCTGGTCCCAATTCCTACGTTCTCATCCACGACGGCAGCAACGACAGCATCGCCACCGACACACAGGCCTGTGAGATCAAACCCACCTGGAACGCTGCGATCTGCAAGGGCGATGTCGGGCGTCTGACTGTTGCCGGCCCCGGCGGCGGTGGTAGAGGAGCCGGCGGTCCTGGCCGTGGTGGGCCTGGCGCACCGGCCGGTCCTGGCGCTGGCGCAGGTCGTGGCGCGCCGGGCGCACCGGGTGCCGCTCCCACTGCTGGCGCAGGCGCCGGTCGTGGCGGGCCTGGTGGTCGTGCGGGCGGTGCGCCTGCTGAACCGCCAGTGGTCCTCAGCCGCAATGGCAGGGACTACACCCTGACCGCCACCAACGTCCGAGCCGGCACCGAGATCAAGGTGACCACCGAGCGACCGACCGTGTCCCTCAGGCTGACGGAGCTGGACAAAGGCTCGTGGGTGATCCTCCAGTTGCCGGGCTTCACCACCGCAGCCTCGGGTACGCAGCAGGCCAGCCTGGATGCGCTGCGCGCGGCGAGCGAGACCTCGTACTTCAAGGACACGGATGCACTGTGGGTCAAGGTGGTCTCCCCTGACAGCGGCCCCATCGGCCTTGGTGGTGCAACCACCATTCAGGTTAGCCGGTGAGCGGGAGGTTGATGCCGTGAGTAAGCACCATCGGTCGTTCCTTCTGGCTTCGCTCCTGCCCGCATTTCTGCTCGTCAGCGCATTCGCTGTCGTTCAGGCTCAGAATCCCGGATCGCCGGCGGCCAGGCCGTCGCGATGGTCCGATGCTGCCTCCTGGCCGGACCGACGCGTGCCGCGCGCCGGGGACAAGGTCACCATTCCCACTGGCAAGGAAGTCGTCCTCGACGTCAGTCCGCCGGCGCTGGGCGGTGTGACTGTCGAAGGCAAACTGCGTTTTGCTGACGACCGCGACGTTGAACTGACCACCGAGTGGATCGTGTTGCACGGGGAACTGGAAATCGGCACCGAAGCCAGGCCCCACACGCGCAGGGCGACGATTACCTTCACCAATAACCTCCCTGATGAAGAGCCCATGAAGGACATGGGTGACCGCGGCATGATGATCATGGGCGGCACCCTGAACCTGCACGGCGACCGGAAGCACACCTGGACCAAGCTGGCACAGACCGCCGCTGCAGGCAGCACCTCGATTCAGGTCCTGGACGCGTCTGGCTGGCGGGTTGGCGACGAGATCGTCCTCGCCTCCACGGATTTCGATCCGCGGCAGGCCGAGCGGCGAACCATTGCCGCGATCAAGGGCAATACGATCACGCTCGATCGAAAGCTGGACTACATGCACTTCGGCAAGGTGACCTTCGACGTCGATGAACGTGGCGAAGTTGGTTTGCTGACGCGCAATATCAAGCTGCAGGCATCGGCCGACGCGGAACAGTCATTCCAGGGCGGCCATGTGATGGCGATGGGCGCGAGCCGGATGTTCGTCGAGGGCGTCGAGTTCAATCGCATGGGGCAGAACCTGACGCTGGCCCGCTATCCGATCCACTGGCATCTAATCGGCGATGCCAAAGGGCAGTACATCAGGAACGCGGCGATCCACGACACCTTCAATCGCTGCGTGACCGTGCACGGCACGAACTTCCTGCGCGTTGAGAACAACGTGACCTACAACACGGTCGGTCACTGCTTCTTCCTCGAAGATGGCATCGAGCACGGCAACGAGTTCGTTCACAACCTGGGGATCCAGACGAAGTGTCATACGTCCAAGCCGTGCGTCCCGACCCGCCTCGCCGCAGCCGGAGAGAGCGCAGACTTCGATAATCGCCAGGCCGTCAGAGCGAACGGACAGGCCTCCAAGGAGGTCCTGCTGCCCTCGGACAACACGGTGGCGACGTTCTGGATCACCAACCCGGACAACGTCTACCGCGACAACGTGGCCGCGGGATCGGACTCGAACGGTTTCTGGATGTCATTGCCGGAGCACCCGAACGGTAAATTCGAAGGCACCGAGATCAGTTTGAAGACCTGGCCGCGTCGCACGCCATTCCGCGAGTTCAAGGGCAACGTCGCCCACTCCAACTACGACGGCTTCATGTTCGACCGGAACATTGCCGCCAATAACACGTTCGGCGTGACCGGCAGCGCGCATATGCCGAAGGAAAATCCCGCCGACGCGAACAGCAAGACGGTGGAAACGGTCTTCGAGAATCTCACCGCCTACAAGAACCGCAATGGCGGCATCTGGGGCCGCGGTGAGATGCATACATTCAGGAACGTGAAGCTGGCCGACAACGCCATGGGTTATACGCATGCGTCCGGCTCGGCCGGTCGCGACCCGTTTACATCGAAGGTCGTGGACTCGCTGTTCGTGGGGGAGACCGAGAACATCGGCAACCCCACGACCGATGCGGAAAAGGCGTACGGACGTACCTTCCCGAAGCCGCAGATGCCGGATTTCCCGATCCGCGGCTACGAGTACTACGACTACCGTCATGACGTGGAGAATGTCACCTTCCGGAATTACGAGGACAACGCCACTCGCAAGACCGGAGCGCTCTCGTATTTGATGTATACGAGCGCAGGGGTCAGTACCGAGAACGCCATCGAGCGCGCGAAATTCGTCAACGCCAAGCCGGTGTATTTCCCGCCGATGGAGCGGAAGTGGGGCAACGATAATTTGAACGGCGTGGCCTGGAAGGCTTCGGCGATCCACGACAAGGACGGCTCGGTCGGTGGTATCCCCGATTCCTACATTCTGCTCAACGACGGCGTCTGGGACAGCATCGCCACCGACGCACAGGCCTGTGAGATCAAGCCCACCTGGAACGCTGCGGTATGCAAGGGCGATATCGGACGCTTGACGTTTGGCGGCCCCGGTGGCGCCCCGCGAGCCGGTGGTCCCTGCTCTGGTGCCGGTTGTCTTGGCGCGGGTGCTGCTCCAGGCGCAGTTCCCCCAGTCGCAGCTGCCGGTCGTGGCGCAGCGGGTGGTCGAGGCGGCCGTGGCGGTGCAGCTGCTCAGCCGCCAGTCGTTCTCAGCCGCAATGGGAGGGAGTACACCCAAACCGCGAGCAACGTACGAGCCGGTACCGAGATCACGGTGACCACCGAAAGGCCGTCCATGTCTCTCAACCTGACGGAAATGGATGCCGGCTCGTGGGTGATCTTCGAGCTGCCGGGATTCACCACTGCAGCGTCGGGTACGGAGCAGAGCAGCCTGGATGCGCTGCGCACGGCCACTGCCACCTCGTACTACAAGGGCAGGGATGCACTGTGGGTCAAGGTCGTCTCCAATGGCATCGGTGCTCGTGGCCCCGTTGGCGGCGGCCCTGGGGGTGGAACCAGCGTCCAGGTCAGTCGGTAGCGCGCCTTCTCGTCCCCGCCCGGGACGCGTCTTCACCGAGGATCATATGCGAACACTGCGGCTTTCTCTCGCCGTGCTTCTCCTCGTCGTCTCCGGATTCGCTGCACGGCCTGGCATCGATGCGAACGTGGACACGACGGATACCAAGCTGTTGACGCAGCCGGCGATCAGCGCCAGCCACATCGCGTTCATCTATGCAGGCGATCTCTATTCCGCCGACCTGAACGGCGGGAGCGTCCGTCGGCTGACCACTGACGAGGGCGTGGAGACGAATCCGGTGTTCTCGCCGGATGGATCGACGATCGCGTTCAGCGCGCAGTACGACGGCAACCTCGATGTGTTCACGGTGCCCGTGACCGGCGGCGCGCCGACGCGCCTGACATGGCACCCGGGACCAGACGTGGCACAGAGCTTCACCCCGGACGGCAAATCGGTGCTCTTCGCCTCTCAGCGCGCCGTCTACACCACCCGGTACTCGCAGCTGTTCACCGTCCCCGTACAGGGCGGCGTCGAGGACCAGCTGCCGATTCCGAACGCGGCACGCGCCACCTATTCGCCCGACGGCACACGCATCGCCTACAACCCGCTCTCGCAGCCGTTCCTGCAGTGGAAGCACTATCGCGGCGGCACGAACGCGGAGATCTGGCTGTACAACTCGAAGGGACACGCCGTCGAGAAGATCCCGCAGCCCGCCTCGCGCGCGAACGACACGGATCCGATGTGGATTGGCGACGTCGTCTACTTCCGATCGGACCGGAACGGCGAGTTCAATCTGTTTTCGTTCAACACCCGATCGAAGCAGATCGCGCAGCTGACGCGGCACACCGATTTCCCGATTCTGTATGCCGCTGCCGGCAACGGCCGCATCATCTACGAACAGGCGGGCAGCCTCCACATCCTCGACGCGCAGGGCAGCCGCAGCCGGAGGCTGACGATCGGCGTCGCCTCCGATCTGCGCGAGACCCGCCCGCGCTTCGTGAAAGGCGCACGCTGGATTCGCGACGCGGCGTTGTCGCCGACCGGCGCGCGGGCCGTGTTCGGATTCCGCGGCGAGATCGTCACCGTGCCGGGCGAGAAGGGCGACGTTCGCAACCTCACCAACAGCACCGCCGCGCACGATCGCAGTCCGGCCTGGTCGCCCGACGGCCGGTCGATCGCGTGGTTCTCGGACCAGGGCGGCGAGTACCAGCTGTACATCGGCAGCCAGGACGGCAAAGGGGAGCCGCGCGCCATCAAGGTGGGCGGCGAGGGCTTCTACAGTGATCCGGTGTGGTCGCCAGACTCGCAGAAGATCGCCTACTGGGACAACTCGCAGAGCGTCTACTGGGTGGACGTCGCGTCGGAGGTCTCGAAAAAGATCGCGGCGCAGCCGACATACGGCCCGGTGGTGACGATCGGCTACGACTGGTCACCCGACTCGAAGTGGCTCGCCTACGCCATGAACAACAAGGCGAACATCACGACGGTCTATGCGCATTCAGTCGAGCAGGGCAAGTCGTTCCAGGTCAGCGACGGCCTCAGCGACGTGAGCAATCCCGTGTTCGACAAGAGTGGGAAGTATCTGTTCTTCCTCGGATCGACCGACGCGGGCCCGGTGAGGGACTGGTTCGCGCTCTCGAACTCCGACATGCGGGCGACGTCGACGATCTATCTCGCGGTTCTGCAGAACGACGTCGTGTCGCCGCTCGCGCGCGAAAGCGACGAGGAGAAGCCGGCCGCCCAGGGCGGCCCGGCGCCGGCGGAGACGAAGAAGCCCGATGCGCCACCGGCCCCTGCGCCTGTACCCGAGGAGAAGCCGTCGGCGAAAAAGGACGCGCCGTTCCGCATCGACTTCGAAGGACTGGAATTCCGCATCCTCGACCTTCCGGTTCCGCCGGGCGCGCTGTCGAACCTCCAGGCCGGCACCACGGGGCAGATCTACTACCTGAAGACGGTCGATGGTGTGACGTCGCTGAATCGCTACGACCTCACCCCGCGCAAGAACGAGACGCTCTTTCCGGCCGTCGGTTACGTCCTGTCGGCGGACGGGAAGAAACTCCTCTATCTCAACAGTCTCACCAACGGCGCATGGTCGATTGTGCCGACGACGAGGGCTGTGACTCCGTCGGAGGGTCGCATTCCGGTGGACAGCATCGAGGTGCGGATCGACCCGGTCGCCGAATGGAAGCAGATCTTCGACGAGGCGTGGCGAATCAACCGCGACTACTTCTATGCGCCGAACATGCACGGCGTGGACTGGAAGAAGCAGCGCGACAAGTACGCCGCCTTCCTGCCCCACCTCGCGACGCGCGCCGACCTGAACCGCGTCCTGCAGTGGATGTCGAGCGAGCTGTCCGTCGGCCATCACCGCGTCAACGGCGGCGACGCGCTCGCGGAAGCGAAGAACATTCCGGGAGGACTCCTCGGCGCCGACTACGAGGTGGCGAACGGCCGCTACCGGATCAAGAAGGTGTACGGCGGCCTCAACTGGAATCCGCAGCTGCGCGCGCCGTTCACCGAGCCCGGCGTGAACGCGAAGGCGGGTGAGTACATCCTCGCGGTGAACGGCAGGGATCTCCGCCCACCGACGAACTTCTACAGCCGCTTCGAGAACACGTCGGGGCGCATCGTCGAGCTGACGCTCGGTCCGAACGTGGATGGGACCGGGTCGCGGACGGTGCAGGTGGTGCCGGTCGGCAATGAATCGGCCCTCAGGAACCGCGATTGGGTGGAAGGCAATCTCAAGAAAGTGGAGAAGGCGACCGGCGGCCGCGTGGCCTATGTGTACGTCCCGAACACCGGTGCGGCGGGGTACACCTACTTCAGGCGCTACTTCTATCCGCAGGTGGACAAAGACGCGATCATCATCGACGAGCGCTTCAACGGCGGCGGCCAGGTGGCCGACTACTACATCGACATCTTGCGGCGCCCGTTCATCGCCAACTGGGCGATGCGCTATGGTGCCGATTTGAAGACGCCGTTCGCGTCGATCCAGGGGCCAAAGGCAATGCTGATCGACGAGACCGCCGGCTCCGGCGGCGACCTGCTGCCGTGGATGTTCCGCAAGTACAAGATGGGCCCGCTCATCGGCAAGCGCACGTGGGGCGGCCTCGTCGGCACCCTCGGCTTCCCCGAGTTGATGGATGGCGGGACGATCACCGCGCCGAACCTGGCGTTCTGGACGCCGGAAGACGGCTGGTCGGTGGAAAACGAAGGCGTCCCGCCGGACATCGAAGTGGAACAGACGCCCGCCGACGTGATCGCCGGCCGCGATCCGCAGCTGGAGAAGGCGATTGAAGTGGTGATGGCGGAGCTGAAGAAGAATCCGCCCGCATCGGCGCCGCGGCCGGCCTATCCGGTCAAGGGCCAGACGCTGCGCGGGACCGTGCCGGCTGGTCGCTAGTGAGCGATCGGAGCGCGGTGGCAGCAATCAGCCAAGTCCGGCGCTGTTTCGAGTCTGCGAAGAGCGCGCTCACGGTTGGCGCCCGCGTCTCGGTCACCGGTGCCCCCATCCGAACCGCCGCCGAGATCCGAGGGTTCTTCCCCGACTTCAAGGGTGAGGTGAACCCGAGACGATTGACCCCTGGGTGATTCGCCGCGTTGGCGACACGTTCAGCTGGTCGCTGCCGCAGGTACCGGATCCTGCGAACTGCGCGGGTATCTTCAAGAATCCCACGAGGTGAAGGTCTATACTCCGAGGTCATGCGGCAACTTGTGGGGTACGCGGGCGTCCTGGCGGTGACGGTGGCCATCGCGCCCCGGGTCACCGCCCATCATGGCTTCGGCACGTTCCTGATGGACAAGGACATCGAGATCACGGGCACCATCACCGGCCTGGATTTCGTCAATCCGCATTCCTGGTTGTACCTCGACGTCACGCAACCCGACGGCAAGGTCGTCGCGGTGCGCTGCGAAATGCGCTCGGCGACAACGCTGCGTCGCTCGGGCTGGTCGCCTGATCTCTTCAAGGTCGGGAGAAAGATCACAATCACTGGTTCGCCCGACCGCGATGACCCCTATTCCTGCTACGTCAGTACGGTCCTCTTCGACGATGGCTCGAAGCTCGATCGGTACGGACAGGTCGCGGCACCAGCCGGGCTCGGCCAGGGCCAACGGCCGGAGAAACTGGCCAACGGTCAGCCGAACATCTCGGGCGACTGGGCTCAGGAGCAGGTCGTCATGACGGATCCGCGCGGACAGATCGGTACGCTGGTGCCCCTTAGCCAGGTCGAGAAGATCCGCGCCGCCGGCGACCTCGAGGCCCGCGGTTCGATACCGGGTGCCCGCAACACCGAGCAGGCCGCGGCGCAGGTCGCGGCCGCTGGCAGGGGCGCAGCGGCCAGTAGGGGATCGGCGCCGGGCGCGAATGCGAACCGTGGCGGCGGCCCGCCGGGCCGCGGCCGTGGTGCGCCGGCCAACCTGACCGCGGCCGGCCGGGCCGCGTTGGCCGCGCGTCCAGCCACGGACCGCTACGCGCTGTCCTGCGTCTTCACGAGCATCGTCGCCGAATGGGGCGGCGAGCCGGTGAACCGGGTCACGCAGCGCGGCGACACGATCACGATTCAGTACGGCCGGCTCGGTGTCGTGCGCACGATCCACTTGAATCTGACCGAGCACCCGAAGAACATCACGCCGAGCGTCACCGGCCATTCGATTGGCCGCTGGGAAGACGACGTGCTCGTCGTCGACACCGTCGGCTTTGCGCCGGGCATGTTGAATCGAAACGTCCCGCACAGCGAACAGCTGCACGTGGTCGAACGTTTCCGGTTCGATCCGAAGACGCGCCAACTTCGTCGCGAGTACACGGCGCGCGATCCACGGTTCCTGGCCAAGCCCGTCACGGGCAGTAATGCCATGGACGTCTCTGGCGTGCGGTATGGCGCCGAGCCCTGCGAGGATCTGACGATCGACGAGGACGCCAAGCTCGGGCCGCGCCGCTAAGCCGTCTTGTCGGGGCCTCCACTCATGGATCAGCCGCACGCATTCGCCCGCACGTCCGTCATCCGGCGCCCTCGACTCGTCGCCAGCGCGCTGCCGCTCATGCTGCTCGCCGCGTGCGGCGGGGGATCCAACACGGACGCGGAAGGCTGGCGGACATTGCTCGGCGGTTCGAATCTGTCCGGCTGGGACGTTCTCGGCGACGCCAACTGGCATGTCGAAAACCGGGCGGCGCGTGCCGACCAGAGCACGGCGGCGAGCTTCCTCGTCAGCGAGGACAGCTTCGCCGATTTCGAACTCGAGCTCGAATTCTGGGTCGATTCCCAGGCCAACAGCGGCGTGTTCCTGCGCTGTCAGAATGCCGGGACCATCGCGGACACGTCCTGCTACGAGGTCAACATCTTCGACGCGCGGCCCGATCAGACCTACCGCACCGGCTCCATCGTCAACGTTGCCGAGCCCGCCGAGTTCGTCTACACCGGCGGCCAGTGGAACCGCATGAAGGTAACCGCCGACGGCCCGCGGCTTCAGGTCACGCTGAACGGCCGGGCGCTGGTCGATACCAAGGACTCGCGGTTCTCGAGCGGCCCGATTGCGCTTCAGTACGCGGCGGGGACCGTTATGTTCCGGAACGTCCGGATCCGGGAACGATAAGCCAAGCCAAACACTCATCGAGATATTTACCCGGGCGATATTGACAGCCAAATTTTACCCGGGTATATTACCGGCGTGAGCTGCACGGTGTTCCACCAATTCCGCAACGTCGCCTCGGGCACAAGCGACGAAATCGCTCGTTTCCTGCGAGATAAGCCTCAAGGCGGCGAATATCTGGCTTTCGACGACGAGACCGGCCGACAAATGGACTTCGATCTCCGTGCGGTGAAGTCCCCGCAATCGCTGGAGCATCAAACCGAGCCCCGCGGCCGTGGACGCCCCCGGCTCGGCGTCATCGCTCGCGAGGTGACGCTGCTGCCGAGCCACTGGGATTGGCTGAACGTTCAGCCAGGGGGAGCCTCCGTGGCGCTGCGAAAGCTCGTCGATGCGGCCCGTCGTACGAGCGGCGACCGCGATCGCGTTCGTGCGGCCCAGGAGTCGACGTACCGGTTTATCTCTGCGATCGCCGGCAACCTGCCCGGATTCGAGGAGGCGACGCGCGCGCTCTTCGCCTACGACCGTCGGCGTTTCGGCGATCTCATTTCCGGGTGGCCGGAAGACATCCGCGACTACGCTATCCGGCTGGCCTTCGCGGATCACGATCCGGCGGGTTGACCGATCCCCACGTGGGAACGTCGGCTGGCCTGACTCTCCGCTAACACCGCGGACGAAATGCCTCGCCCGTAGGGCGCGAGCCGGAGGTGTGCCCGATTTCAGGAGGAGCCATTCAGATGACGCCAATCTACAAGACCGCCGAAGGGGAACGTCTCGTTCGCGAACGCTATCTCGCGTTCCTCAAATACTGGCCCGTCCCAAACCAGCAAATCCGCATCGCCACCCGCCAGGGCGAGACGTTTGTCGTCGCATGCGGCAATGTCGACGCACCACCTCTGCTGCTGCTCCACGGCAGCGCCGGCAACAGCGTCATGTGGATCGGCGATGTCGCCACCTTCGCGGCGCACTTCCGTGTTTACGCAATCGACATGATCGGCGAAGCCGGACTGAGCGCGCCTTCTCGGCCACCTCTCGACTCCGACGCATATGCGGAGTGGCTCGATGAGGTCCTCGATTCGCTGTCGGTCGATCGCGTTTCGATCGTCGGTATTTCGCTCGGCGGGTGGCTCGCCCTTGACTACGCAATTCGCCGTCGAAACCGTGTCGCGCGCCTTGCCGTCCTCTGTCCTGGTGGAGTCGGACGGCAGAAGCTCGGGATCCTGATCGCCGCCATCGCGTTCGGCATGTGTGGCGCCTGGGGCAAACGCCGGCTGGCGGAAATAATCTTCGGACACCGGCCCGCGAACCTTTCGCCGGCAGGCAAAGCGTTCATGAATTTCATCGCGCTCATCCACGAACACTTCCGGCCGCGCATGGCGAAGCTGCCGGTCTTCCAGGACGAATCCCTGGGTCGGGCCACCATGCCAGTCCTCGCCATCGTCGGCGCGCGCGACGTGATGCTCGATTCCGCGGGCACAAAACGCCGGCTCGAACGCACCGTGCCCAACGCGGAAATCGCGATGCTTCCTGATGCGGGCCACGTCATCACCGGACAGGCAGACCGCGTTGTGAAATTCCTGGTTGGCGTTCGGGAAGATGGCGGGAATCATTGAGGACAATCGGCGAAGGCGGACCTCCCTGGTACACGCTGGAAGCCAGAGACGGTATAGAGTTTCAGCGTCCCGATGGCCCTTCAACCCGGATCACGTCTCGGCCCCTACGAAATCGGCAATCCGCTCGGCGCCGGAGGCATGGGCGAGGTCTACCAGGCGCGCGATACGCGGCTGGATCGCACCGTGGCCGTCAAGGTCATGCCGGCGCACCTGTCGTCGTTGCCCGAGCTGAAGGAGCGCTTCGAACGCGAGGCACGGACGGTCTCCAGCCTGAGCCACGCGCACATCTGCGCGCTCTATGACGTCGGCTCGCAGGACGGCGTCGACTTCCTCGTCATGGAGTACCTGCAGGGCGAGACGCTGGCGGCGCGGCTGACGAGCGGCGCGCTGCCGCTGCCGCAGGCGCTCGAGATCGCGTCCCAGATCGCCGACGCGCTGGACAAGGCGCATCGTCAAGGTGTCACCCATCGCGATCTGAAGCCGGGCAACATCATGCTCACGAAGTCGGGGGCAAAGCTCCTCGACTTCGGCCTGGCCAAGCGGGCGCAGAACGCGATCTCACCGGCCTCGGCCTCGATACCGGCGTCGCACTCGATGCTGCCGACCAACGTCGCGGCCGCGCCGATCACGGCACAGGGCACCATCCTCGGCACGCTGCAGTACATGGCCCCCGAACAGCTCGAGGGGCACGAGGCCGACACCAGAACCGACATCTTCGCCTTCGGCACGGTGGTCTACGAGATGCTCACCGGCCGCCGCGCCTTCGAAGGCAAGAGCCAGGTCAGCCTGATCGCCGCGATCGTCGATCACGAGCCGCCGCCGGTGTCGTCGCTGGTGCCGGTGTCGCCGCCGCTGCTCGACCACCTCGTCAAAACGTGTCTGGCCAAGAACCCGGACCAGCGCTGGCAGAGCATGGCCGACGTGCTGTTGCAGCTTCGGCTCATCGCCAGCGGCGGAGCCGCCACGGTCGTCAGGCGCGATGTGCCAGCGTCGCGCCTCCCATGGGCGGTCGCGGCCGTCGCCTTCATGTTGTTCGCGGCCGCCGGCGCCATGGCCGCCTATCTGGCGTTGACGCCGGAGCCCGCCGCACGGCGGCTTCAGTTCGACGTCGCGACGCCGTCCTCCGGTTCGCCGCTGCACATCGCGATGTCGCCGCTTGGGACGCACCTTGTAGCCAATCAGAATCCCGGTGGCCGTTCGAGCCTGTGGCTCTACACCATCGGACACGGCACTGGCATCACGATCGGCGGAACCGACGGCGCCTTTTGGCCGTTCTGGTCCAGGGATGGCCGGACCGTCGGCTTCTTCGCCGATGGCAGGCTGAAGAAGGTCGACATCCAGGGAACGCCGCCGGTGGATCTCGCCGCCGCGCCGAACAATGCTGGCGGGACCTGGAATGCCGACGGCGTCATCCTGTTCGCGCCGAGCATCACCGGGCCCTTGTACCGCGTCTCGGCGTCCGGCGGGACGGCGACGCCGCTGACGACGCTCGACGCGGGCCGCGGCGAGACGTCGCACCGCCACCCTCAGTTCCTGTCCGACGGCCGCCGTTTTCTCTATGTCGTCGTCAGCACCTCGACCGAACAGTCGGGCGTCTACCTGGCGTCGCTGGACGATCCGCGCGGCCGCCGCGTGACCGGCACGCCGCTCCGCGCCGCGTTCGTCGCCCCGGACACGCTGCTGTTCATGAGCGAGTCCACGCTGATGGCCCAGCAGCTCGATCCCGACCGCGTCGAGCTCAAGGGCGAGCCACGTGCGATCGCCGAGAACGTCGCCACCAACCTGGGCAACGGCGGCGCCGGGTTCAGCGTGTCGGACGACGGCATGCTGGTCTATCGCCCCGTTGATGTCCTCACCGACAACCTCCAGCTCATGTGGGTCACCCGCGACGGCCAGCAGTCGGCGGCGATCGAAGAACGGGGATCGTATGTTGATCCCGCGCTCTCCCCGGACGGATCGATGGCTGTCGTCAGCCGGGACGCGCCATCGGGGGACCTGTGGACGATCGACTTCGCACGGGGAGCAATGACGAAGTTCACGTTCGACGCGGCCAACGACGGCGCCGGCCTCTGGTCGCTCGACGGCGCACGGATCCTCTTTCGCTCGAATCGTCGTTCCGGGGTGTACGACATCTACCAGAAGATGGTCAGCGGCGTCGTGCCGGAAACGCCGGTGATCACATCCGCCGAAGCATCCTTCCCCGAAGATGTGTCGCCCGACGGCCGCTACCTCGTCTACCGCGTCTTCAACAGGGGCACCAGCAACGATCTGTGGTTACATCCGATCGCCGGCGGCAAGCCGGAGCCGCTCGTCCAGTCACCAGCCAACGATGTCGCCGGCGTCGTCCATCCGGGCGGGCAGTGGATCGCCTACCAGTCGAACGAGTCGGGCCGGCCCGAGATCTATCTGCTCTCGTTCCCGGTCCCAGCGACGCGCGTGCAGGTCTCCAACAACGGCGGCAGCCGGCCCAGGTGGAGCGTCGACGGCAGGGAGCTCTACTACACCGAGGGCGGAACCGGGGTACTCACGAACCTCGCGTCGACGATGATGGCGGTCCAGGTGAGGCTGCCGGCGAGCGGCCCGCCGCAAATCAGCCGGCCGCAGAAACTCTTCGACGTGCCGCTGCGCGGCGGCTACGACGTCGCGCGCGATGGTCGGTTCCTGATGCCCCTGCCGCTTGACGGGGACGCGGCCTTGCTGCGTCCTCCGTCGCTCCGCGTGCTGGCGGGCTGGACCCGGACTACACCTTAAGAGGTGACGTCGAGCCGGAGTCGGCTCCCGCTCAGAATCGATAATTCAGATCGACGCCCCAGCGTCTCGGCATTGCCTTGAAAACGAAATTGTTCGTGTAGCCCGGATTCGGGAAGAACATCGGTCCGGGCGACCACTCCGCGTTGTATGTTTCGTCCGTGAGATTCTTGGCCCAGACGGTCGCCGACCAGGACCTGTGGTCCACGCCGAACCGCACGTTCAGCAACGTGACCGGATCGCGCTCCGTGAAGTTGTCGGGATA
The DNA here is from genome assembly GCA_035711805.1 of Vicinamibacterales bacterium. Taxonomy (GTDB): domain Bacteria; phylum Acidobacteriota; class Vicinamibacteria; order Vicinamibacterales; family UBA2999; genus Gp6-AA40. The sequence continues at coordinate 10,453 of DASTBV010000062.1, read as the reverse complement.
GAACCACGTCGGACCGATGACCTCGACATCCGAGCGCACGAACGCGCTCAAGGCGCTGCCCACGGAATGGCGGTACTGCAAACCCACGTTTGTCGTGTACCGCGAAACCAAAGGCGCTTCGTTGCCGACGTCACTCGCGGCGCGCCTGGACTCCTTGATGTCGCTGTCGGTGAAGCCGACCCCGACATAGCCGTCGAATCCTTCGAGGATGCGTCCCCGCACTTCGAACTCCGCGCCCGTGTAGTCGACGCGATCGAGATTCCCCAGATTCTGGGTGCTCGTGTTCGGATCGAACACGAAGAAGTAGGAGCCTTTCGCCCGCGTGTGGTAGACGCTGACGTTGGCGCCGACGCGCCGGTCGAGAAATTCGGCCTTGGCGCCCCCTTCGAAGGTGTCCGCCGTCTCGGCGTCGAACAAGTCGTTCACACCGGCAATGCCCGCTGCACCGACACCCGTTTGGTTGAAGCCGCCGCTGCGGAAGCCGCGGCTGTAACCGATGTACAGCGTCGAATCGCGTGTCGGCTTGTGGCGCAGCGTGACTTTCGGCTGCAAGTCGTCCCAGGTATGCTCGCGAACCTGCCCCGGGAATGCAATGCCCACGAGCGGCGCAGGGATGAACTCCGAAGGTGTCTCGGTGGTGTTCTTGCGGTGGTCACGGTCGTACCGCAACGACGTCGACAACTCCAGTTTGTCCGTGAGATCGACGTCGACGTTGCCGAACACCGCCCAGGCGAAGTTGTCCTGCGAGTCGGCAAGGTAGGTGAACTGCGGATTGAAGAGCGGCAGGGGCTGCCGTTTCACCTCGGGCACCACGCCGGTGCCCAGGTCGAAGACATTGCCCGTGGAAATGAAACGATCGGTCGCGATCAGATAGGCACCCGCAATCCAGCGGACGCGCTTCGTCGACGGCGAGGCGAAGTGCAGCGCCTCGCTCACCGCATTGACGCTGAGGTACTGATGCTGCGCCTGATCGGCGCCGAAGAAACGGAACAGCACCGATTCCTCGATCGGCAGGAAATTGAATTGATCGCCGGTCAAGAGCTCGTTGAACCGGTCGTAGGCGGTGATGGACGTCAGCGTGCCCAGAGGCCTCGCCCAATCGAGCTTGAGCGACGTGCCGAACATGTTGCGTTCGTTCACACCAGGGTTGTTCACGCGCACCGGCAGGCTCGTGTCGTTCACGCTCTCCGTGATGTTGAAGTAGAGCGCCTGCGTGTCAACGCGCGAAGCATACACACGCATATCCGCGCTCAGCTCGTTCGACGGCTCCCAGACGAATCGCAGGCGCCCGGACACGTCTCGAAACGGATCGGCGTCCTCGTTCAGGTGGACATTCCTGATATAGCCCTTGGTATCGAGAAAGGAGCCCGACGCGATGTATTTGAGCGTGTTCGAGATCGGGCCGCTCACGCCGCCGCGAAGGTTGATGCCGGGCCCGGACTCGCCTCCCAACGTCACATTCCCTTCGAACGCATCGCTCGGTCTTTTCGTGTTGATGATGATCGCGCCGCCGATGGCATTACGTCCGTAGAGCGCGCCCTGCGGCCCTTTCAGCACCTGGATGGTGTCGATGTCGAAGAGCTCCTGGTTGAACTGCGAGGGGTTCGCCATCTGCACGCCGTCGATGAGCACGGCCACCGAGGGCTCGCTGTTGCGCGCCTGCGAAATGCCTCGCACGGTCACGAACGAGGTGCCCTGGTTCTGGGTCTGCACGAGGCTCATGTTCGGCGTGAGCGCCACGAAATCCTGCGGTCGATCGATGCCGGCGGTCTTGATATCGGCGGCGCTGAAGGCATTGATCGCGCCCGGGACGTCGAGCGACGATTCGTCGCGACGGCGGGGCGTGACCGTGATCGTTTCCGCCAGGCCGCCGACCGTCAGCTCCACGTCGACCGTAGTGACGCCGGAACCGCTGACCATGAGGTCCTCCCGCGTCAGGGGGGCGAATCCGGTCAACGAGAACGTGACGGTGTAGCTGCCGGGCGGGAGCGACTCGAGGCGATAGCGGCCGCTGCCGTCGGTGACCGCGGTGCGGACCTTTCCGGTGAGGGCAGGGCTCGCGGCTTCAACGGTCACGCCCGGCAGCACTGCGCCGGTCGTGTCCTTGACCTCACCCGCGAGAGTGGCTTGCGCCGCTGCGACCCCAGGGACGACCGCGACTAGTCCGAACAACAGGAAACATCTGGCAATTGTGCGCATGCGTGACCGCCTCCAGTCGAGCTAGTTTACGGTACCTGGTGGGGGCTCTCACGCCGCTCTCGCGCCCCAGGGATCTTCGAAATTCGGGTATCCTCTTGGGGTTCCCAGAGTCTCGGATAGCACGTTTGCCTGATGTTTGCGGGGCGCCGGATTAATCGCGGCTATCCTTTGCCGCTGCGGTTCTTGGTCATCTTCGCGTACGGGAGGTTTCGGTGAGTAAGCGACATCGTTCGTTCCTTCTTGCTTCGCTGCTTCCAGCATTCCTGCTCGGCAGCGTGTTCGCTGTCGTTCATGCTCAGAATGCCGGATCGCCGGCGGCCAGGCCGACGAACTGGTCTGATCGTGCCACCTGGCCAGACGGCAAGGTGCCAGTCGCAGGCGACAAGGTCACTATTGAAAAAGGCAAGAACGTGGTCCTCGACGTCAGTCCGCCGGCGCTGGGCGGTCTGACGATCGACGGCAAACTCAGCTTCGCGAACAACAGAGACCTTGAACTGACCACCGAGTGGATCATGTTGCACGGGGAGCTGGAAATCGGCACCGAAGCCAGGCCCCATACACGCAAGGCGACAATTACCTTCACCAACAACGTCAAAGACGAAGACATCAGTGGAATGGGTGGAACGAACGACCGCGTTGACCGCGGGATCATGCTCATGGGCGGAACCCTGAACCTGCACGGTGATCGGACCAACACGTGGACCAAGCTGGCCAGCACGGCTAACGCCGGCAGCACCTCGATACAGGTCCTGAACGCTGCGGGCTGGCGGGTTGGCGACGAGATTGTCCTCGCCTCCACGGATTTCGATCCCCGGCAGGCCGAGCGGCGCACCATTTCCGCCATCAAGGGCAATACGATCACGCTCGATCGGAAGCTGGACTACATGCACTTCGGCAAGATCACCTTCGACGTGGATGAACGTGGCGAAGTCGGTCTGCTGACGCGCAATATCCGTCTCCAGGCATCGGCCGACGCGGAACAGTCGTTCTACGGCGGGCACGTGATGGCGATGGGCACGAGCAAGATGTTTGTCGAGGGCGTCGAGTTCAATCGGATGGGCCAGAACCTGACGCTGGCCCGGTATCCGATCCACTGGCATCTGATCGGCGATGCCAAAGGGCAGTACATCAAGAACGCCGCGATCCACGACACCTACAACCGCTGCGTGACCGTGCACGGCACGAATTTCCTGCGCGTCGAGAACAACGTGACCTACAACACCGTCGGTCACTGCTTCTTCCTCGAGGACGGCATCGAGCACGGCAACGAGTTTGTCCGCAACCTGGCGATCCAGACCAAGTGTCATACGTCCAAGCCCTGTGTCCCGACCAACCTCGCCGCGAGCGGTGAGCGCCGAATGGGAACGAATGGCCAGCAGTCCAAGGATGTCCTGCTGCCGTCGGACAACACGGCGGCGAGTTTCTGGATCACCAATCCGGACAACACGTACCGCGACAACGTGGCCGCGGGTTCCGACTCGAACGGCTTCTGGATGTCCTTGCCGGAGCACCCGAACGGTAAATTCGAAGGCACCGAGATCGCTGCGAAAACCTGGCCGCGTCGAACGCCATTCCGCGAGTTCAAGGGCAACGTCGCCCACTCCAACTACGACGCGTTCATGTTCGACCGAAACATTGCGGCCAATAACACGTTCGGTGTGACCGGCAGCTCGCATACCGGCCTCGAAAATCCCGCTGACCCGAACAGCAGGGCGCTGGAATCGGTCTTCGAGAATCTCACCGCCTACAAGAACCGCAATGGCGCCATCTGGGGCCGCGGGGAGATGCACGTATTCAGGAACGTGAAGCTGGCCGACAACGCTATCGGCTTTACGCACGCGTCCGGCGCATTCGGTCGGTACGCCTTTACGTCACAGGTCGTTGACTCGCTGTTCGTGGGCGAAACCGAGAACGTCGGCAACCCCACGACCGACGCCGAAAAGGCGTACGGCCGCAGCTTGCCGAAGGTCGACCTGCCGGATTTCCCGATTCGCGGCTACGAGTACTACGATTACCGTCATGACGTGGTGAATACCACCTTCCGGAATTACGAAGACAACGCCACTCGCAAGACGGGAGCCATCTCGAACCTGATGTTCAGCAGCTTCGGCGTCAGCACCAATAACGCCTTCGAGCGCTTGACATTCGTCAACGCCAAGCCGGTGTATTTCCCGCCGATGGAGAACAACCGCAAGTGGGCCAGCGATAATGGAGGCAGTACGTCCTATAAGACCGCGGCGTACCGCGACAAGGACGGTTCGCTCGGTTTCGGTCCCAACTCCTTCGTCATCATCCACGACGGTGTCAACGACAGCATCGCAGTCGACACAGAAGCCTGTGAGATCAAGCCCACCTGGAACGCTGCCGTGTGCAAGGGCGATGTCGGGCGCATGAATATTGGCGGCCCCGGCGGCGGTCGTGGTGCAGGTGGTGGCAGAGGCGCTGCCGGTCCTGGCCGTGGTGGATTTGGCGCACCTGCCGGTGCTGGCGCAGGTCGTGGCGCGCCGGGCGCACCGGGTGCAGCTCCCGCTGCTGGTGCGGCTGCTGGTCTTGGCCAAGGCGCGGCTGCCGGTCCTGGCGCCGGTGGTCCTGGACGGGGCGCCGGTCCTGGCGCACCCGGTGGTCGAGCCGGAGGGGCCGCTGCAGCACCTGCTCAGCCGCCGGTCGTTCTCAGCCGCAATGGCAAGGAATACACCGTAACCTCGGGCAACGTGCGAGCCGGTACCGAGATCAAGGTGACGACCGAAAGGCCGTCAGTGAACCTCACCGTGACGGAGCTGGATCGCGGCTCGTGGGTGATCTTCGAGCTGCCGGGATTCACCACCGCGGCCTCGGGTACGCCGCAGAACAGCCTGGATGCGCTGCGTCAGGCCAGCGACACCTCGTACTACAAGGGCCAGGATTCGCTCTGGGTCAAGCTTGTCTCCAGCGGTGACCCCGGCGGTGGCGGCCCTGGTGGTGGAACCAGCCTCCAGGTCAGCCGGTAGACTGGACCCTGCCGCATGAGCAAGAGCCCCCGGCTTGTCCCCGGGGGCTCTTTTTCTTCGCACAGCTTCGACGTGCGCCAATTGCACCCGAGTCACTCTGGGATTTCTCAGGTGGGCGGTAGGCGGGAGTCACTCCGATAAAATGCGCGCTGCGCGCAATGGACTTGAAGAGTGGCGTCCGCCTTGGCCCGTACGAGATTCTCGGACTGCTTGGGCGTGGCGGGATGGGCGACGTGTGGAAAGCTCGCGACACTCGTCTCAACCGCTTCGTCGCGGTAAAACGACTGCTTGGGCGCAAAGATCGATTCGAGCGGGAGGCGCGCGCGATCGCAGCGCTGAATCATCCTCATATTTGCCAAATCTACGACGTCGGTCCGGACTACCTCGTGCTCGAGTACGTGCAAGGAGACACGCTGGGAGACTGGCTCGACCTCCGGAAGCAGCGGCCGACGACAGGCGTCGATGAAGTCCTGCTGCTGGCCATACAGATTGCGAGCGCGCTCGAGGAGGCGCATCGCCATGGGATTCTGCACCGTGATCTGAAGCCCGCCAACATCATGGTGACCCGCGGCCATAGCGGCACCGATGTTGCGGCGGCCAAGATCCTCGACTTCGGAATCGCCACGCTCGTGAACGCCGGTGGCGACGCCACGATCACGGTCACATTCGGCATCGTCGGCACGGCCGCGTACATGTCGCCCGAGCAAACCGCGGGTGCGCCGCTCGACGAGCGGTCCGACATCTTCAGTCTCGGCGCCGTGCTGTTCGAGATGTTCTCGGGCCGGCGGGCATTCGGCGGCGCGTCGATGATGGCTGTGCTGCACGCGGTGGTCAACGACGATGTGGCACCTCTTCCGGCGATGCCCGCCCTCGACCGCATCGTCCGCCGCTGTCTGGAGAAGCTGCCAGAGCGGCGCTTTCAGTCGGCGGCGGAGCTCCGCGCGGCACTCGACGACGCCCGCGACCAGCAGATAGTGCGACACCGGCAGGAGCCACAGCCGTCAATTGCCGTCCTGCCGTTTGCGAACATGAGTGCGGACAAGGAGAACGAATATTTCGGCGATGGTCTGGCCGAAGAGATCATCAACGCGCTGACACACATTCCCGGCTTGAAGGTCACGGCCCGCACCTCCGCGTTTGCCTTCCGAGGCAAGGCACAGGACATCACGACGATTGCCGAGGCACTGCGAGTACGGACCGTGCTTGAAGGCAGCGTGCGTCGATCGGGAAGCCGCGTGCGTGTCACGGCGCAGTTGATCAACGCCGCCGATGGCTATCATCTCTGGTCCGATCGCTACGATCGCGAGATGACCGAGGCGTTCACGATCCAGGACGAGATCGCTCAGGCCATTGCTCGCAGCCTGCACGACAAGCTTTCGCCTGGCGCTTCATGGCCACGTTATCAGCCTGATCCTTCGGCTTACGAGGCGTTCCTGAAGGCTCGGTACTACATGAGCCAGCTCGTTCCCGACGGATTGTCCCGCGCTCGCGTGCTCCTCGATCAGGCGATCGCGCTCGACCCGGGGTTCGCGCTGGCTCGCCAGCAGCTCAGTCAGTACTATCTGCTTCAGGCACTTTGGGGCGGGCAGTCCGCGCACGAGACAATGCCGATGGTGCGCCGATGGGCGCTCGACGCGCTCGCGAGTGACGCATCGCTGTCGCAAGCCCACGCACTCCTCGGCGTCGTGGCCGGTCTGTACGACTACGACTGGACCGAGCACGAGCGTCAATTCCAGCTGGCCCTCGCGCGTGACCCGGTATCGCCAGACGTTTACGGGCATTACGGCATCCACTGCCTCCTGCTGACGGGCCGCCCGAAGGACGCCGCCAACGCACTCAAGCGAGTTCTGGAATGCGATCCGCTCAACCTGGTGTGCCGGGTCCAACACGCTATTTGTCTCGACGCCGCTGGCGACATCGATGAAGCGAATGCGGAGCTGCGAGAGGTGCTCGAGCTGAACCCACAATGTGGACCCGCGGCCGAATGGCGCGCCGTGCACAGCGCGTTCCGGGGAAAGTGGGAGGAGGCGTCACACTACGCCGAACGAGCGTTCGCGATGGCTGGTCAGCAGACGCGCTTCACCGGCCTGCTCGCCGGCATCTTGTATCGAACCGGCGACACCGAGCGAGCCAGACTTCTCGTGGAATCGCTCGGCGACGGCGACGCGTACGGCGCACCCGTCGAGCTCATGTTCGTCAATCTGATGCAGTCGAAGCCTGGCGAAGCGGCGGCATGGGCCGAGAAAGCGATCGAACAGCGGGATGGCTACCTGCTGGTTCTGCTGTCAACGCTGGTCGGAGCCTCGCTGCGGTCGAGTTCGCATTGGCCCAGGCTGGCTCGCCTGCTGAATCGACCGGCGTCGGCGTGACCACTCTTCCTGTTGGCGACACTCTCGCTGTCGCTGCCCCGAATCCGTACGCCGTATAACTGGTGCACACAGGTGTTATGCCAGAGTGACGTTGGGCACGAGTGTCTCGTTCCGCAGCGACGTAGCACGCGGCCTTCATGACTTTCCACGATAGCGGGCAGGGGTCTGTTTATCGGATTGAAGCCGACGATGGAACACAACTAGCCTGGACAGGGACAGAACTGGATGCGAAAGCGCGCGCCGATGACTGTCTTCGAGAGGAAGGTCATCAGTGCTCGTCTCGATGTACAGGCCTGCCGAAGCGCTCATCGACACGTTCGACGCCGCGGCGGACCCGCGCCAGGCTCTTCACGACATCGAGAAGGCACTGAAGGACGACATCGAGAGCCATTACTGGCAGGATTAGGTGCCCGAGGTCTTCGTCTCCGCCCTTCGTCGCGCGCAGAGGACACACGCCTCGCGTGTCCGCCCGTAGCCCGAATCCCGTGTCGCACCGTGCAGCGATAAACGGACTGGGTACCAGCCTCGTATAATCCCGTTGGCTCCGACCGACAACTACATCCTTGATGCCCGGCTCGCGCCTCGGCCCGTATGAGATCGCCGCCCGGATTGGCGTGGGTGGGATGGGTGAGGTGTATCGGGCGCAAGGCGAGATCGTGCTGAACTGCGCCCCAATGCTCGAGACTTATCAGTGACGGTTGGCGTCGGCACCCGCGTCGGTTCGTACGAAGTCCGCGCCCAACTGGGTCAGGGGGGCATGGGCGAGGTGTTCCAGGCTCGCGACACGAAGCTGGGTCGCGACGTCGCCATCAAAGTCATCTCGTCCACGTTCACCCATGACGCCGAGCGCGTCGCCCGTTTCGAGCGCGAGGCGCAGCTCCTCGCGTCGCTGAACCATCCACACATCGCCAGCGTGTACGGATTCGAACAGCTGCAAGGGATGCACTTCCTGGTCATGGAGCTGGTCGAGGGGGAGACGCTGGCGTCCCGCCTGACCGCCGGTGCACTTCCCGTCACCGACGCCCTTCGTTTGGCGGGTCAAATCGCCGACGCGCTCCAGGCCGCGCACGACAAGGGCATCATCCACCGCGATCTGAAGCCGGCCAACATCGCGCTCGCCGCAGACGGCCAGGTCAAGGTGCTCGATTTCGGCCTCGCGAAGGCGATCGCGCCGGATGAGGGCAGCGCCCACAGCGCAGCGAACTCACCAACCCTGACGGTCGCCGCGACACAGGCCGGCGTCATCCTGGGGACTGCGGCATATATGTCGCCGGAGCAGGCGAAGGGGAGGGTGGCAGACAAGCGCTCTGACATCTGGGCATTCGGCGCGGTCGTCTACGAGATGCTCACGGGCCGGCGTGCCTTCGACGGCGAGGACGTCGCTGACGTGCTGGCAGCAGTCCTGACGCGGGAGCCCGATTGGAGTGCCTTGCCGCCTGGCACGCCTCCCGGGCTTGTCGCGCTGCTGCGCGGGTGTCTTCAGCGGGAGCGGCCGCTCCGGATAGCGGACGTCGCTGTCGTCCGTTACGTCCTCGCGAACCGCCAGGACGCTGATAGAGAGAAGTCCACGTCGTCGCACGGCGGTCCGGGATTGTGGCGTATCGCGGCCATCGCCAGCACGATCGTGGCTGCCGTGCTCGCCGCAACGAGCGGGTACCTGGCGATGTGGGCCCCGGTCGCCCCGCCTCGGTCGTGGAGTTCGGGTCCCATACGGCTGACGATTACGCCGCCGCCCGGGACGACGTTCTACAACGGCGACTACGGCGTTCCCTTCGCGGTCTCTCCCGATGGCCGCCAGATCGCGTTTGTGGCGACCTCGGCCACCGGCGTTCGCCACGTGTGGATACGTGCGCTCGAGACGACCGCGGCGCGGATGCTTCCGGAAACCGCCGGCGCGAGCTCTCCGTTCTGGTCGCCGGACAACTCATGGATCGGCTTCCTCGCGAACGATCAGATGCAGAGGATCCGCGCGTCGGGTGGAACACCGCAGGTGCTCGCACCGTGGACGAGCAGGCTCAGGGTTGGCGCCACGTGGAGTCGGGATGACGTGCTGCTCTTTCAGGCGGCGTCGCTGGCTGGTCTCTCGCGCCTGCCGGCGCAAGGCGGCACAACGACGGCCGTGACCAAGGTCGATCGTCCGGAAGATTTCCACAGCTGGCCGCAGTTCCTGCAGGACGGCCGACGGTTTGTCTATCTGGTCCCGAACGCGCGCGAGATCAGGGCCGGATCGCTCGACGGTGGCCCGGCACACACGGTGCTGACCACGACGAACACGTCGACGCTCGGCTACGCGCCGGGCTTCCTGCTGTATGTCGAGCGCGGTGCCCTCTACGCTTCACGGTTCGACGAGGTGCGGCTGCAGGTGTCCGGCCCGCGCGCGCGCATCATCGAAGGCATTCCGGTGTCTGGTCCCGGCCGTGCGCCCTTTTCGATTTCGGCGAACGGTGTGCTGGCGTATTCGTCACAGGCTGTCGGCGATGTGGCCGTGCTGCAGTGGTTCAACCGGCAGGGACAGCCGGAGGCGATCGCGTCACCCTCGGCGAACTACACCGGCTTCACGTTCACGCCTGACGGCCGCCGGGTCGCGTTCGCGCGATGGGATGCCGCTGGCGGGCGCGACGTGTGGCTGCGCGATCTCACGACAGGGGCCGAATCGCGGCTCACGGGGGACGGTGATTCGATGATGCCCGTTTGGTCGCCGCGAGGCGGCCGCGTTGTGTACGCGTCAGGCGCCGTCAGTCCGCCGGACCTGCACCTGATCGATCTCGATGGCAGTCGCAAGCCGGAGCTTCTCGTCGGCGGGGGCGAGATCGACGAGCCCGAGTCCTGGGCGCCCGACGGAAGTGGCTTCGTCTTCACCCGTCAGACGGATGTCGGACTCGATCTGTGGCAGTTCAC
>DASTBV010000061.1:0-7368 GCA_035711805.1 Vicinamibacterales bacterium | reverse complement strand
CGGCGACACTACGTCAGCGCGTCACTGCGGTGCACCGCCGCCGCGACCACCACCGCCGCTTCCGCCACCACGACCGCCGCGCCCGCCGGCGGGCTGCGCGATCGGGACGGCTTCACCGCGCGCGGCTGCCTCGGCGCGCCGACGCTCCTCCGCCCGCGAGCCCGAGAGCAGGTTCGTCATCGCGTAGTTGCCCTCGTGGCACGTGTACTCGTAGAAGCCGTAACTGTCTTCCCGCGGAATCGGCATGCGCAACGTCCACGGCGCGATCCAGTTCTTCGAATCGTTCACGGTGGTAGTCGAGCGTGTTCGCGTCGGCGAGCGTCCCGGCTGCTCGGCCATGCGTCGATTACAACGACGCAGCGGTATCTGAGATCGATGGGTGTGGATGCCATCCACGACGGGCATCAGCGGTTTACCCCGCTGACCCCACTGTGGGCGTAACGAGTCGTTCGAGAGACCGGCGTGGTTGTGAAGGCGCAGTGCTCTCCTAACCGAACACACTCGTACTGCACCCACGAGCGCTATTTCCTCGTAGTCGGGTCAAGATAACGAGAAACTTTGGAGCCTCTGCCGTGTTCTCTGTGTGATGACGTTAACGTCGTTCGAAGGAGACGTTTTGTTCAAGTTTTTGACCTTCGTCGCGGTTGCCTTGATCGGATCGAGTGGTGTCGCGCTGAACGCTCAAAAATCGACCGGCCCGGCATCGGGGGCGTTGATCGTTGATGGAGGAGCCGCTGGGAAGTCCATACGGCGACGGTTCGTAGAGCTTGCTGGCGGTTCGCAGGCACGCATCGCCGTGTTCGTTACCGGACCTTCGGCCCTTCGATTCGGGCGGTCGGACACCATCCTGAACCCAGATTGGTCGCGTGACCGACGGGAGTGGACAGAATACGAGGAGTATCTGAAAGACTGGCTCGGCGTTGATGACTTGCGAATCCTCCATACGCGTGACCGCGCTGTCGCCAACTCAGAAGCCTTTATCCAGCCGTTGAAAACCGCCACGGGTGCCTATTTCATCGCGGGCAATGCCGGTCGCTATGCGGACGCATATTTGGGCACCCGCACACAGCAGGAACTGAAAGGATTCTTGGATCGAGGAGGGATCATTTTCGGCAGTTCAGCGGGCGCGATCATTCAAGGATCATTTCTGGTTCGCGGCAATCCAGAGAAGCCGCTGTTGATGGCACCAGGACGAACCGTTGGCTTTGGCTTCTTGACTAACGTGGCGATCAATCCTCATGTCACGTCCGCTCAACGCGACGCGGAACTCGTGAACGTCATCGATCAATATCCAAACGTCCTGGGCATCGGGATCGAAGATGATGCGGCCCTTCTCGTGCGCGGCGATGCTTTCGAAGTCTTGGGAACCGGAAGAGTCGCAATCTACGACAACATCCGTCGTAACGGGTCATGGTTTTACTGGCTACGCAGCGGTGACGAGTTCAATCTTGCGACGTGGAACAAAATCGACGGGAACGTCCAAGGTGATCGTGTGGTTCGGCTGGAACTCCGCCGGTTTCTGATTCCAATCGCGGTCGTCGTTCTGCTCATCTGGCCACCGTGGCGTATCGCTAGGAAAGCGGGATACTCGGGACTACATCAAGTCGTGAGCTGCGTGCCGATCGCGAACTGGCTCTGGCTTGCGCTGGCCGAGTGGCCGATTCAACGTCAGCGTAAACGCGCGGCGTGACTTCGCCCGTCGCGTTCGAAATAAAGTCTGACGAACCCGAACACGGGCTACGTTTTTGAACCGCTCGATGATGACGCCGACGTCCGAGAGCACCGCATTCTGAATCAGCGACTTCGGCGAAAGATTGCGCGTCTCCACCACGAGCGTGTCGCCTTCCCAGCGGCCAATCGAATTTCCCATCCACGACTGGATGCCGGCGCCGACGTTCTTGCGGCCGTCGGTCGGGATGACGCGCGTCTCGTGGATCATTTCGTTCTGGAAGGCCAGCCAGCCTGGTCCCTGTTACGGCAGCGAGTACGCGACCAGCGTTGTTCCCGCGACAACCGCCACGTACTGTTTGCCGTTCTTGCCCAGATAACTCATCGGATTGGCGTTGGCCGCCGGCGAATTGCCCTGCGCGTTCTGGGGATTCCTGGTGACCCAGAGCTCCTTGCCGGTCTTTGCGTCGAACGCCCGGAAACGCCCGTCGCTGGTCGCGCCAACGAAGACCAGACCGCCGGCCGTAGCCGTCGGACCCGCACTGCCGCCGCTGCCGGCGAGCTGCTTGCCTGCAGGCAGGTTCTCATTCAGGCCCAGTGTCGATTCCCAGAGAATCTGCCCGCTGTTCGCATTCACCGCATACAGCTTCGACCATGGCGGCCGCACGCAGGAGGCGTTCGGACTGTTGCCACCGTTCGGATTCGGGCGCGGTCTCCCCTTTTCGTCGACGCCGTACAGCGGCGCGGAGAACGTGAAGAACGGACCGAGCCCGAGCGTGATGGACCCATCTGGCGCCACACCCTGGACGCTGCCGCGATCGTACGGATGCGACGAACCGGCGGATTCGCCTGCGAAGTTCACCCGCTCCGGTACGCCCGTCTGCGGATTGGGCCGCGCAAGGGGCCGCGGCTGCGTCCACCCGACGAGCGTGGTGTTCTGCGCGTTCACATAGAAGACTCCGTTCACCGGGTCCATGGACATGCCGCCCCAGTTGACGCCCCCTGTTCCGCCAGGCGACTGGATCGTCGACTTCGGCGGCGCATCGAGGTCCCGGAACATGAACGGGGTGAACGGCCCGGCGTTGTAGTAGCCGCCGGCGCGCTTCATCATCGCGCGGCACGCCTCGACGTGTTCCGGCGTCGTGTCTTCAGCACGCACGAGGTCGGTTTCTTCCTTGAAGCTCACACGGCTCAGCGGCCGCGGACGGACGGGAATCGGCTGCGTTGGTGAGTACCACTCCGTCGGCACGTCTCCGGCCGGGACGGGTGTCTCTTTCACCTCGATCAGCGGTTTGCCCGTCACGCGATCCAGCACGTAGACGTAGCTCGACTTCCCAACGTGTGCGATTGCCGGGATCCGCCGGCCCCCCTGCACGAAGTCGAACAGGGCTCCCGCGGTCGGCATGTCCGTGTCCCAGATGTCGTGATGCACGGTCTGGAAGTGCCACAAGTACTTGCCGGTCTGCGCTTCGACGGCAATGATTGAGTTGCCGTACGCGTTGTTGCCCGGACGATCGCCGCCGTAGTAATTCGTGGCCGGGCTGCCGATCGGGATGTAGACGATGCCGCGCTCGGCGTCGACGGGCGCGTGGAACGCCCACATGTTCGCGCCCGAGCGTCTTTCCCACCCGCTGGTGTTATGTGATGCGCTCTGCCCCCAGGTCTCATGGCCGGGCTGTCCGGGTCGCGGCACGCTCCAGAACTCCCACACTTTCTTGCCCGTGACGACGTCGAAGGCACGCGGATTTCCCGGCGGTCCCTCGGGGACCTCCTGGGTCGCGGCGCCGATGATTGCGACGTTGCGATAGATGGTCGGTGTTCCGCCGTAGGAAACCGCGCCAACGGCAATCGATCCGTTTTCGCCGAAGCCCGCCGCCGGCTTTCCGGTCGCTGCGTCGATCGCGTAGAGACGGTTCCCACCCATGAAGAGAATCCGCGGGCCATTGGCGCCATCGCCTGGCCAGTAGCTCACGCCGCGCTGCGACGCCGTCGGACCGCCGCCGCCTCCGCGGCCACCGCCACCTCCGCCGGGGCCACCACCGGCACGTCCCCCGCCACCGGGACCTCCTCCGCGTCGCCCATCACCTTGACCAGGAGCCGCACCTGCCGCGGGAGCACCTGCTGGCGCGGCGGCCGGGGGCGCGGCAGCCGGCGCCTGCTGGACGGCTGGCGGCGCTGCTGGCGCAGGCAGCGTGAACTCCCACACTTCCTTGCCGGTTTCGCCATCGATCGCGACCACACGCCGGCCGCTCGACACGAACATGACCCCGTTGACGACGAGCGGCACCGACGACCCGCCGCCGGTCATCGCGAACGTCCACGCCTGTTTCAGGTTCGCGACGTTGCCCGCATTGATCTGATTCAGCGGTGAAAAGCGCGTGGCTCCCGAGTCGCGGTTGATGTTGTGCCAGTCGCCCGGCGCGACGGAGGCGGCGCCGCGCTGATTCGATTGAGCGAACACTGCCGCAGCGATCCCGATGCTGACTGCTGTAATGAGTCCTAAGCGTTTCATCATGGCTCCAGGAGACGAACCGAATTCAGAATGCAGAATTCAGAATGCAGACAGAACGCGGGCCAGCGATTCGCCTGCATTCTGCATTCAGAATTCTGCATTGAACGATCACCGTTTCAGTGTCAGCACCATGTACTGCCCAGGAGGTGCGCCTGCTCCGCCGCGGCCTCCGCGTCCACCGCCCTGACCTGCGGCTCCTTGCTGCTCCGGTGGCGCACCCGCTCCCGGCCCTGCGCCGCGCGCCGGTGCGGGTCCGCCAAACCGCGCCGCGAATTGACCGGTTCCCGCAGCAACCGGCAGGGCAATGAACTGGCGCCCCCCGATCTCATAGGTCGCCGGCATCCCTTCCGACGCGGCGGGCAGCTCCATCGACCACACCTCTTTTCCGGTATCGCGGTCGTAGGCGCGGAATCGCCGGTCCGATCCGGTCGCGAAGAACACGAGACCGCCGGCCGTCACGAGTGGTCCGCCGCGCGGGAAGTGCGATCCGGTGTTCGCCGGGATCTTGAGCTCCGGCGGCGCGAGCACGGTTCCGGTCGGCACCCGCCATTTGATTTCACCGGTGTTCAGGTCATAGGCCGTCATCTCCGACCAGGGCGGACCGACGACGCTCATGCTCAGGCTGTTGTTGTTCATGAACTCGTAAGGCGACGGGAAACGCACGACGTCGCCCTTCGCCCTGGCCTCGTCCACGAGCGCCTGTGCCTGCTTGATCAGCTCCGCCTTCTGCGCCGGCGTGATGAGCGGACCGCCGGCGATCACGTCCGCTCCGCCGCCGCCACCGCCACGACCGCCGCCCCGTCCGGCACCAGGGGGCGCCGGCAGCGCAATGCGGTCCACGGTCGCGAGCGTCTTCGCGACGACGTACATCTCGCCGCGTGTCGGATCGACGGCGGACGTGGCGAAGTTCGCACCGCCGTTGTGACCCGGCAGCGAGATCGAGCCTTCGAAACTTGGCGGCGTGAAGAGTCCCTCGTTGCGCAAGTACTTCAGCCGCTCGGCCACGGCCTGACGTTCCGCCGCAGGGAGATAGGGGTTGATGTCTTTCTCCGTGAACGACTGCCGCGCGAACGGCGCGGGCTTCGTCGGGAACGGCTGCGTCGGCGACGAAAACTCGCCGGGAACATCAGACTGTGGGACCTTCCGCTCCTCGATCGGCCAGATCGGACGTCCGGTCTCGCGCTCGAACACGAACAGGAAGCCGTGCTTGGTCGCCTGCGCGACGACGTCGACGTTTCTGTCGCCCTGCCGGATCGTCAGCAGCTTGGGCGCCTGCGGCAGGTCGTAGTCCCACAGGTCGTGATGCACCAGCTGGTAATGCCACAGGCGCCGGCCGGTGCGTGCGTCGAGCGCCACGAGCGAGTTGCCGAACAGATTGTCGCCCTTGCGGTCGCCGCCGTAGAAATCGAACCGCGGGCTGCCGAAGTTGATGAACGCGATGCCGCGCTGTTCGTCGACGGTGGACTCGCTCCAGTTGTGGACACCGCCCTGCTTCTTGTACGCCTCCGGGGGCCACGTGTCGTAGCCGACCTCGCCGGGGTGCGGGATCGCGTGGAATACCCACACCGGCTTGCCGGTCACGACGTCATACGCCTGAATGTCCGCCGGGTTGGCCTCGTACTGCGCGCCCTGCGCCGGCAGCGACATGATGACGATGTTCTCGAAGATGCGGCCGGGATTGCTGGTCTGCAGCGGGTTGTTCACCTGCCGGTAGAGCGCGATCCGCAGGTCCACCCGGCCGTTGACGCCAAAGGTGGGAATCAGGTCGCCGGTCTCGGCGTTGATGGCGGTCAGATGGCCGCCGGCCAGGAACAGTATGCGCCGGTCCTTCCGGTCCGAACTCTCCCAGTAGTTCATCCCGCGGGCGCCGAAGGTCCCCGGCATCTGTTTTCGCCAGCGTTCCTTGCCGGTCGTGGCGTCGACGGCGGCCAGCGTGTTGTTCGAGGCCTGCAGATACATGACCCCGTCGATGATCATCGGGTTGAAGATCACCGTTCCCGTCACCGGGAACGTCCACGCCACCTCGAGCTGCGAGACGGTGGACTTGTTGATCTGCGCGAGCGCCGAATACTGCGACGAATGCGCGCCGCCGCTATATGACGTCCAGGTCGTATACGGCTTGGCACCGCCAGTCCCGTTGGTCGACGCCGCCGTGCTCGTCCGCGCCTGACCTCGAACGTTGGACACAATCCCCTGGTCCACGATCGAGAGGAGCGAATGGAACAGGTATGCGGCTGCGCTGAGACTGAGGGCCAGCGCGGCAGAACGCCGTAATCTGCGCATTAAGAATGCCTTTCGGATGAAGGAATTGCCGTGATTATAATGCGCGGCATCATACGTAGTGTCCGCCCGCGTCCGCGCTTTCGCGCTTCGGCGAGGCGGGCTCTTCAGGCGGACCGAGGAGTACTCATGCTGTGGCGACTTGTTGCCTCATTCGGGTTGATGGCTGTGATCGCGCTCGTCGCGTCGCTGCCGGTCTCTGGCCAGGGCAGTCCAAACCAAGGGAGTGCTGCGGCGGCGCCGGATCTCGTCATCACCGCGTTCAACGGCGGTCCGATCCCGGCAAAGTGGGTGGCTCCGAAGACGCCGTGGGGCGAGCCCGATCTGCAGGGCGTCTGGAGCAGCGACGACGCGACCTTCGGTATCTCGCGCAATCAGGGCGGTCGCGGACGAGGAGGAGCAGCACCGCAGGCGAATGCCGCCCCGCCGGCGCCGCAGGGACTGTATCTGACTGACGAACAGTGGGCGGCACGCCAGAAGCAGATCCAGCAGGGCATCCAGAACGGCGAAAACGCCGTCGGCTCGTTCCGCGGCGACTTCGCGCGCCGCGCGTTCCGCCAGACTTCGTACGTCGTCGATCCGCCCGATGGGATCATGCCGCAGCCCACAGCCGAAGCGCGCAAGCGCGCCGCCCCGCGCGACCGCGGCACGTTCGGCGACGGTCCGTTCGACACGCCCGAGGACTTCACCCTCTACGACCGCTGCATCACCCGCGGCATCTACGGCTCGATGGCCCGCGTGGTCTACGGCAATGGCAACCGCATCGTTCAGGCGCCGGGCGTCGTCGCGATCAGCTACGAGATGATTCACGACACGCGCGTCATCTACACGGACGGACGGCCGCACATCAACAACGCGATCCGTCAGTATCTCGGCAGTTCGCGCGCGCGATGGGAAGGCGACACGCT
>DASTBV010000060.1:0-53642 GCA_035711805.1 Vicinamibacterales bacterium | reverse complement strand
TCCAGTCGGACATGATGAACCCGCCGGCGCAGGGTGCGCAGGTGCCGCCGCCGACGGCGACGATCACGAACTTCTACGACAACCTGATCCGGCTCAAGATTCAGCCCGACCGGATCGTTGGCGGCCACGGGAATCGAATCGGAACCGTTGCGGATCTGAATCTGGTCGCTGGCAAAAAATAGAACGTTCGGGTCGAACGACTCGAACGACTCGAACGACTCGAACGATCAGATCTTTCGAAGCTTAACTTTTCGTATCGCGTGATCGCGCCCTTTCTCGAGTATGAGATGGGCGCGTTCGCGCGTCGGCAGCACGTTCTCCCGCAGATTGACGAGATTGATGGATCGCCAGATCTGGCGGGCGGTCTCGCGCGCATCCTCGACCGACAGCGCCGCGTAGCGGTGGAAGTACGACGAGGGATCGCGGAATACCGTCTCGCGCAGCATCAGGAACCGCTCGACGTACCACAACTCGATGTCCGACTCCTGCGCATCGACGTAGATCGAGAAGTCGAAGAAATCGGAGACGAATACGCCGCTGCCCGCCTGCAGGACGTTCAACCCCTCGACGATCACGACGTCCGGGTTCTGCACGATCTCGAACTGTCCCGGAACGACGTCGTAGGCGAGGTGCGAATAGACCGGCGCCGAGACCTCGGGAACGCCCGATTTCACATCGGCCATGAAGCGGAGCAGCCGGCGCACGTCGTAACTCTCCGGAAAGCCTTTCCGCTGCATCAGCCCGCGTGCCTCGAGCACCCGCTGCGGCAGGAGAAAGCCGTCGGTGGTCACGAGGTTGACCCGCGGATGGCCGGGCCAGCTCGCCATCAGCGCCTGCAGCACGCGCGACGTGGTGCTCTTCCCCACCGCCACGCTGCCGGCGATGCCGATCACGAAGGGAGCCCGCGGCGTGTCCGTGCCGAGGAACGTGGCCGAGGCGGCGTGGAGGTTTCTCGTCGCGGCGACGTAGAGGTTGAGCAGCCGCGACAGCGGCAGGTAGATGTCGGCTACCTCGTCGAGCGACATCCGTTCGTTGACGCTGACCAGCCGGCGGAGCTGCGGCTCCGTCAGCGGCAGCGGAGTCGCGGCGCGGAGCTTCGCCCACTCGGCACGCGTGAACTCGACGAAGCGGGAGACCGCAACCTGCCCTGCCCCGAGCGACGTCGAGGGGCCTTCGTTCATAACTTCACGAACATCGCCAACGCCATCGCCAGGCCGACGACCACGACGGCGTGGCGGACGGCAGTCTGGCCGGCGCGGCGCGCCGTCCCGGCGCCCATCAGCGCACCGAGGCTGGCGCCGGCGGCCATCAGCAGCGCGTCATCCCATCGAATCAGGTCGGTGAAGACCAGATACACGATTGCAATGCCGTTGATCGCCACCGCCAGCAGGTTCTTGAGCCCGTTCATCTGATAGATGTCGGTGTGCCCCATCAGGCTGAGCGCGGCCAGCATCATGATGCCGATGCCGGCGCCGAAATACCCTCCGTAGATTCCGACCACCAGCTGAAACAGCATCGTCCACGACAGCCAGTGCGAGCGGGCGTGGTGCAGCGCCGTCAGATTGAAGCGGCGCTGCAGGCGCTCCTGCGCCATGAACAGGAAGGTTGCGAACAGGATCAGGACCGGGATCAACCGCTCGAACAGGTCCGGAGGCGTGATGGTCAGCAGGACCGCCCCGGTCAAACCGCCGATGAGGCTCGGCACGATCAGCGCGTACACACGCGGATCGGCCTGCCGCATCTCGCGCCGGAACCCCCAGGCGCCGCTGAGCGACCCAGGCCAGAGAGCGACGGTGCTCGTGGCGTTGGCGTTGAGGGCTGGAACTCCGAGCCAGATGAGGGTGGGCACCGTGAGAAGCGTTCCGCCGCCGGCAACCGAATTGATGGCCCCGCCCGCACAGGCGGCGAGGAAAACGAGCAGCTGGTGCACCTGCGCAAGCATACGGCCTTTTGGAAGGACGCTGAGCTGTCGTTCAGGAGTGACAAGCGTTCAGGCACGCCAATACATCCCGACCTCGACCGCTGGCGCGGCCTTTGCCCACGGCCTGGGCGCATTCTCGAATGCGCAAGCGCGGATTTCGTGGGGCGAGCCTTCTCAGGCTCGCTCGCGACCCGAAGGGTTCGCGCCACGGGACCTGAAATCCGCGCGAGTCCCAGGGTTGCGCTGTGCCACGGAGGGTTCAGACGATGAGATGCTGCCTCACCCTGCTGGTTAAAGGGCTACTTGTTCTGACGATGGCCGCCCCGGCTGCGGCCCAGAACCGCCCGGTCCCACGGCCGGCGCCGGACTTTCTCTTCGAAAAGCCGCATGCCTCGGTCACCGTTCGCGGAAGCTGGCTCTTCACCCGCGCCAACAGCGATTGGTACGACTTCGTTACGGATCTGCTGACAGTCGAGTCGAAAGACTTCAACGCTCCCGGATTCGGACTCGACGTCAACGTACCCGTGACCGACCGTCTCGAAGCGCAGGCGTCGTTCGACTTCAGCCGTTCGAGCACCTTGTCGGAGTACCGGGACTTCGTCGACAACAACCGGCTTCCGATTCAGCAGACCACCAGCCTCCGCGAGCTGAACATCGGCGGCAACATCCGCTACCTGCTGATGGACCGCGGGGAGCAGGTGAGCCGGCTCGCATGGGTGCCGCGGCGGTTCGTTCCGTTCGTCGGCGCCGGCGCCGGAGCCTTCAATTACAAGCTGCAGCAGACCGGCGACTTCATCGACTTCCAGGATTCGTCGGTATTTGGCGACGACTTCGTCTCGAACGGGTGGGCACCGAGCGCACAGGTTTTCGGCGGTGTCGACGTGCGCGTGTTCAAGCGGGTGTATGTCACCGTTGATGGCCGATACCTGTGGTCGGATGCCGACCTCGGGCGCGATTTCATCGGCTTCGAACCGCTCGACCTGGCGGGCTTCCGCCTGTCCGGCGGAGTGAATTTTCAGTTTTGAGTTGTGAACTTCAGTTTTGAGTTGTGAGCTATCAGTTCTGAGACGTAGCTTCCGCCTTCAGGCGGAAGATCGTTTAATGGGGAGTTGATATGAGATCAGCCCTGCTCGTCGCCGTATTCGCCCTGCTCGCCGTTCCGGCGCGCGCACAGACGAACGACATGCGCTGGGAGCCGTGGCTGGGCTGCTGGAACCTGGCGGTGGACAACCTCCGTCCGCGCGAAGCACCGGAAGACGTGGCGGGGCCCGCCGCGCCTCGTCCGGCCACCCCGATCGACAGCGCTCCGCGCGTGTGCGTGAGCCGCACGCCCGACGGCGCCCGATTCGAAACGACGGTCGGCCCGCAAACCGCAATCGATCAAACGATCGTCGCCGACGCGGCTGCGCACCCTGTGAACGACGGAGAGTGTTCAGGTACACAGCGCAGTGAATGGTCGAAGAACGGTCTGCGGCTTTACTCGTCGGCGGAGATCAGGTGCAAGGGCGATGCGGGTCTCCGCAACGTCTCGGGGTTATCGCTCATCGCCCCGAACGGCAACTGGCTCGACATTCAGGCGGTCACAATCGGCGATCGAGAGACCGTCCGGGTCAAGCGGTACTCCCGCGCGCCCGATTCCCCTGGGGCGGCGCGTCCGAACGTCGCCGGCTCCCGGCTGACGCTCGACGAGGTGAAGGAAGCCGGCAGCAAAGTCTCGTCCGGTGCGCTCGAGGCGGCGCTCATCGAGACACTCGCCGGGTTCGATCTGAACAGCAAGAAGGTGATGGATCTGGCGTCCGCCGGGGTGCCTGAACCGGTGATCGACCTCGTAATCGCACTCTCCTATCCGGACAAGTTCGTGATTCAGCGCCTTGCGCAGGTCGCGCCGTCGGGACAGACCACCTTCGCGCGGGATCCGTTCATGCTCGGTCCCTTTTCGACGCCGTTTTTCTACGACGGCTATTACTACGGGTCGCCGTACTTCTACGAGCCGTTCGGCTACCGCGGCTACTCGGTCTTCGGGTACGGGCCGACGTTCGTCGTCGAGGGCGTCGATCCCGGCGGCAGACCGAGCGGGTCCGCGACAGGAACAGGACGCGTCGTCAACGGCATGGGATACACGCGCGTAACGACGCGAGCGGACGCCGGATCGAGTTCCGAGCCGCCGGAGAGAGCCGCGTCGAGATCGTCGGGCGCTTCCGCCGCGCCGCGCGACACGTCTTCCAGTTCGTCGTCCGGCTCGTCGTCCTCCGGTTCGTCGTCTTCGGGCTCGTCGTCGGGCTCGTCCGGCGGCGGAAGTTCGTCCCCGGCCGGGAATTCGAGCGGCAGCGGGTCCAGCGATACGGGCCGGACGGCCGTCCCGCGCTAACCGAGCCCCGCCTGCAGCTGGATCAGCAGCGCACCGGGCCGCGTGTGAAACGCGACCCGGTGCAGCAATCCCACCACCTCGTCGAGTCCGCGCTCCCTCAGTAACGTTTGCAGATCCACCACGATCATGTCGCGATCGATCTGGATGCCCGGCGGCAGTGTTTTGATGTACCCGGCAATCACCCTCGCGACCACCGTCAGCGGTCCGCTGGACGGCAGCGACCATCGCAGCCACAGAGATGCGTCACGTGGCAGATCGGGCTGCCGTTCGATTCTCAATCCAACCGGAATGGAGGGCAGAAGGCGGGTCCGCGGCTCGACACGAACGATCGCTTCGTCGGCGTCGAGGAACGTAACGTGGACTGACGCAATGTGCGGGTGATCCGCCAGCCGCCGGGCAATCAAGCGATTGACGAGCGTCTCCCTGATCGGGATCTCGCCCACCAGGGAGGTTCCGGCAATCTCGCCCGGCTCGACCCCATATCGTTGGAATAGTTCGTTGAGCTTCTGCATGCTGCAAACCGCCCGGCTGGCGTCTGCGTCCATATTGCCGGAACATCTCATCGCTCGAGGCGTAAGATTCCGTGGAGTAATTTTGATGCGACCTTTTGCTCAGGTATTTGCCGGCCTCCTTCTGGCCATCGCCACGGTGGCCGCGGTGGCCGCGCAGCCACCCGCACCCGCACAGGGTGTGCCGGCGCCGGGCGCTGGCGCGGCCAAGCCCGACCCGCCGCCCTCCCCCGCCGCCGTCGAGCGCGCAGCTCAGATCCTGGCGGAGGCGAGGAAAGCGCTTGGCGGACCGGCCCTGGACGCGGTGACGACCGTTGTCGCCACGGGACGAACGCGCCGTGTGCGCGGGGACAACCTGGTCCCGATTGAATTCGAGATTTCGATTCAGCTGCCCGACAAATACGCGCGCAAGGACGAGAGCCCTGCTGAGGAAAGCGAACCCACGTCAACCGGGTTCAATGGCAGCGATGTGATTCAGTTCCCCGTCGCGCCGGCCAGGGGCGGTGGTCCCGGCGCACCGCCGCCCGGCCGCCCGGGCGGTCCGGCGCCGACACCCGAACAGCTTGCCGCGCAGCAGGCCGCTCAGCGGGCCACGCGCCTGACAAACACCAAGCAGGAGTTCGCGCGGCTGGCGCTCGGCATGTTCGCCAGATCGCTCGAGACCTACCCGATGACGTTTGCCTTTGCGGCGCAGGCGCAGGCGCCGCAGGGAACCGCGGATGTGATCGAGGTGCGCGGCGCGGGTAATTTCGCCGCCCGGCTCTTCATCGCGTCGGACACTCACCTGCCCATCATGCTCAGCTGGCAGGCTCCACCGACCAACGTGATCGTGACGACGCCAGGGCAGCCGCCGCCCCGCACCGTGGCGCCCGGCGCCGTGATCATTTCCGCCCCGGCCGCGCCGCCGCAGTCGGCGAGCGCGGAGGAGCGCGAGAGCTACACGAAGCAGGTGGCCGCGCTGCGCCAGAAGGCGCAGGCCGCGCCTATCGAATACCGGTTTTATTACGCCGACTATCGCGACGTGAACGGGGTCAAGTTCCCCTTCCGCCTCCGCCGCGCCATCGGTACGGACACGACGGAAGAAACAACCTTCGATCGGTTTCGCCTCAACACGCAGATCGATCCGCGGAAGTTTGCCGTTCCGAAGTAATCGATAGTCGTAGTGTCCGCCTTCAGGCGGACCAGAGGCGTAGTGTCCGCCTTCAGGCGGACTCAGGCGGACTTGTCGAGGATCGTGGCGACTGCTGGCCGCCGGGCGAACAGCAGGGATGACAGCATCGCGGCGATGACGATCGCCAGCCAGCGCGCACCGGACATCTCGCGCCAGTACGCCCGGACCTCCGCCAGCACGATCGTCAGTCGTGATTGCGGCGGCTGGTCTGCGGCAGGTGCTTCCTCCGCCGGCGAATCGACCCACAGGTTCTGAATCGGACCTTCCGCCGGAAGCATCGCGATGATCTCCGTCGTCACCTGCGGCGCCAGTCGGTCCGGCAGCAGGCGCGGTGCGTCCACAAAGGCATGCGCTCCTGCCGATCGGCTGGTCAGCGGCGCACCGACCGCGCGCAGATAGACCTCGTTGAAGTGTCCGAGGCGGGACGGATGCGGTACGACGTGGAACACCAGCTGTCGGCGTTCGCCGATGAACAGGATGTCCCCGTCGTCCTGCATCCGGCGCAGCACGTCGCGGAGCTCGTAGATCGTCTCGAGCGGCGTGTTGACCAGTCCGATGTCCACGGCCAGTCCCATCGTGTGCACGGGCACCGAGGTAATGGCGTTCGGATTGGTCGTCCGCAGTTCCTCCTGGTAGTCAGAGTGGCGGACGAGACTCGTGATCTCGACCGGCCCGCTCTTCACGCGCGACGCGATCTCCAGCAGCGCGCCGATCGTCGCCGCCCGGGCGGCCGTGTAGCTGGTCTGATTCGCGAGATCCTTCTCGCCGATCGGATGAGGTCCATCCAGCCGCGGGATGATGTTGAAACGCAGCGGCTGGTCGGGCAGCGGAACGAGTCCGCCGTTATCGAGGGCGCCGGCGAGCTCGCCATACTCGCGCAGCATCAGGAAATCGAGATGATCCTGGTAGACGCGGCGGATCGTTTCAGCGGATTGGGCGCTCGACATGGCGAGCTCGACCATCATCCGATCGAGTGCCGGCAATCCGGCGAACGCCGGAGGAGCAAAGGAGCACACGCCGCTGATCGCGATGCAAACGGTGAGGGAGAGTTTGCCGACCATAGGCGCGTATCCAGTGTAACAACCGCGTCGAGCTGAACCGGCTACCTCCTCCGGCTGAAGCGCAGCTATGAAGCTGAAGCTGGACGGATCACGTCGTCGATGAAGATCTCGGTGAGGTGCGGCTCGTAGCGGCCGCGCGCCGCGCCGGCGCGCAGCATGCGCACGGCTGCGGCAGCGTCCGTCCGCCCGGTCCGGTAGGCGCGCTCGGGCCCCTGCGACGTGAGCGCATCGTAGTCGTCCGCAATCGTGACCACGTTGATCTCGCGTGCCCACCAGCAGCCCTGGCGCTCGTTGCGGTTGGTGGCGTAGTCCTCGCCGTGGCGGCGCGCCACGGTGACGATAAACGGATTGTTCAACTCGGGCCGGCCCGCATCGCGCAGCCGATCGATCATGCACGGCCCTTTGCGGCAGTGCGCATCGCGCACGATGCCGAGCAGGTAGTCGGCACGCATCGCCGCGTCCTCGGCGGCATCGCCCCTCAGGTCGGTACTGCCCATCAACTCGATGAACGGCGCACAGTCCTCATGCTGCTTGCCCAGATCGTGCAGCAGCGCGGCGAGCATGATTTCGCGAATGGTCACACGGAGCGGCGTGATGCCGTGGGGCAGGCTCGCCTCGGCGACGGCGCGCTGGTTGACCGACAGCGCGAGCTCGCCGGCCATTTTCATGACGCGGAAGTCCGGACAATACGCGGGATCGAAGAACGTGGCCTGCGACGGCGTCCCCTCGATCACGATCGCCTGGGGACCTGAGTAGCGGGCGAAAATCCCGTCCGCCACGGCATCGATGTCTACGTCGGTCTGAACGAAGTCCGGGAGGTCGCTTCGCCGCCGCCCTGCGCTACTTGCTCGCATGCCCGATTAGGTTTCTATAGTCATGCCAAAACGGCAGGACCCAAAACGCCCCGCAAGCCGGGACAGACGCAAACGGCTGCGCTGGCCGACCGACCACTTTTGAAAGCAGCCCTGCAGTCCACGCCGCGCACAACGTCCGCCCATGGATTCCTACATTGATGTCGACATGATCAGCGCTAACAACACGAATGTCAAAAAAGAGTGATTTGCGTCAATTGCCGCCCACGGCCGGAACCCGTTGAAAACATTGTTGTTTGTGTCCGAGGAGGGACCGAAACGGCTGTGGCCCGTGAGTTGCTCTGCCGGAGCGCATGAGCTTTTCACTTGCCGTGGATCGGGTTCGCGCCCACTTCAACGAGATGCCTGGCCTGGAACTGACGGTGCCCCAGACCGTCCGCCTCGTCGGGTTCGGCGTCGACGATTGCCGCTACGTCATCGATGCGCTCGTGGACATGGGATTCCTGCGCTGGACTGCGCGGCGCACGATCGTCCGCACCGACAGCGTCTGGGGACGCGAGCCGGAATCGTCCTACGTTTCTGTCAGACGACGCTAGAGGCGCAACACAAGCGTCCGCTCGTACTCAGATCGTGGCGCGGACCTTGTCAGGTCCGCGACTTGATTCCGTTTCGCGTCAGAGCAAATTCATCCGGCTCGTCGCCGAAGCCGAAGTCGATCGACTGCAGGCACGAGACCAGCTTGTGGAAGTGCAGATACATCACTTCCCTCCCTTCCGCGTCGAATGCGTGCCCGTCCCGCCACGTCATCTGCCAGTCACGATCCCCGGCCAGCAGGTCCTTCTGATACTGGGCCGTGATCGTCATCTCCTCTTCCCAGTAGATCTTCGGCCGCGCCTTGAAGGAGCTTTTCGCGATGCGCTCGCGCAGGCAGTTCGTGAGGATGTTCTCGTCCACCCGCACGTAGTGCGGGTTGGTCAGGTGTGCCATGACGTCGGGCACGATCTCGAACGTGCGATTGTTCGCCTCGGTGTTGCGCCAGAAGGTCCCGTGTCCGCCAAGCTTGCGCTGACGCGGCGACACGACGATGTGGGTGTTGAGCAGATCGTCGGTGACGAAGCGTCGGACGTCGCCCCAGACGACGTCCAGATCCGAATAGGCCCACCAGTCGAACTCGCGCAGGTCATCGGCGAACATCAGCCCGTAGAGAGGCTTGAAGTCACAGATTTTCCGCACCAGGGCGCGATCGATCGTAATCGTGGTGCCGAGCACGGCCGACGCCCGGGCGTTGAACTCGCGCAGATCCGTCGCCCTGATGGTGACGTTCGGCGGCGCCGGCACGTCGAAGTCGGCGTAGATCAGCCACTCGACGTCCGCGTTGGTCTGGCACGAGCGGAAAAAGGCCGGCAGCCATGGCGGGGGCGTGCCAAAGAACGTATTGACGATGGCGACGCGCGGCCTCGCACTCAACGGGTCGCGACCCAGCGATCCCGCGCCGCTCCCTCGCCCGTCAGCAGTTCGAGCAGGCGGGCCTTGGTTGGAGCATCCGGACTGAAGCGCGCCTGGTAGACGTAGCGCAGAAAGTCCGGCGGGGCATCGTCGGGAACCGAGGCGCCGTGCGCGCCCGTGGAATTGAGAAACATCAGCGCGCTGTTGCCAATGCCTGGCACGTCGCGCGCGAGCACACACTCGTCCGGCTTGAGCCAGAGCGGCGAGGTGTGCGGCTCGTCGCGCTCATGAACCAGCCGGTACAGCTGGGTGCCGTAGGTATGCGGCGCGTTGCGCGGCGCGGCGTAGAACAGGGCGACGAGGAACGCCCAGCGTGGATCGCGATGCGGCTTGATCAGGTACCCCCGCCGGCGCAGCATCAGGCGGGGATTCGCCGCGCGCAGCGTGATGCCGGACTGGTCCCACGATCCGAGCGACGGCCACGACGAGCGCACGAAGTCGTCGAGCGCCGGGCGGAAGGCGGCAATGACGGCCGGCAGCAGCGCCTTTTCGACCGCCTCGTGAAAGACGTCCCACACCGCGCGGCTGAATGCCGGAGCCATGACGAACGGGACCGGCATTTCGTCGCGCAGATCCGACGTCTTCTCGAAGAAGACCGGCGCCGGGAGCGAGTCAATCATCCGGTCGTAGAGGTAGTCGGGAAAGACGTTATCGACCACGAGATGCGGGCACGGCTCGAGCTGGAGCCGTGCGCGCCCGACCGCGGCGGTGACGTGGGCGAGCACGCCGGCGGGGTCGACGCTGGCGCGGAATTCGTTGACCTTCAC
Source organism: Vicinamibacterales bacterium (assembly GCA_035711805.1). GTDB lineage: Bacteria > Acidobacteriota > Vicinamibacteria > Vicinamibacterales > UBA2999 > Gp6-AA40. Next base: position 43,527 of record DASTBV010000060.1, on the reverse strand, counting down.
CGCTGACTTCGCGTCCTGGACGTACACCGACATGCAGCGGTCGATGCGTGCCTGAAGCTCAGGCAGCGTCGCCAGCACGGCGTCGTGCGACGCCAGGGCCGCCTGAAACTCCTGCCGGCTCTGCTCGGCGGTGCGGCGGATCTCGCGCAGCTCGCGCACCATGTTTTTCTGCTCGCGCGCCATCTCCTCGCGCAATGCCGTGATCATCTTTTCCGTGGCGCGGCGGCGCGGAAACAATCGGTCGAGCCAGCGGCGGGCGGCGGCGTCAGCGGGCATCCGGTGCTAACTGTAGCATTCGCTCCGCGATGTCATCGATTGGCTCATCCGTCGCGTCCTGCGTGGATGACGGTCCAGCCGGAAATACATTGAAACCGGGCTGAAAATGCGTGGTCCGGATCTTGCCGGAACAGTGGGTGGAGGAACCGAACCCATGCTCCGCACTTTAGCAACAACGACTGCATTCATCGCTCTTATCGCCGGCGCCGCATTCGCGCAGGGCAACGGGCGGAACAGCGCCCGCAACCAGGGCATTCCGCCCGGCCAGATGCCGCCCGCCGGACAGTGCCGGGTGTGGTACGAGGGCCGGCCGGCCGGCCAGCAGCCGCGTGCGACCAATTGCAACGAGGCCGAACGCATCGCGTCGCGCAGCAACAACGCGCGGGTGATCTATGGCAGCGACGTGTATGGCCGCAATGATCGCTGGGGCAACCGCGACGACGATCGCTGGGGCCGTGACGATCGGAATGGCGACCGCCGCTACGCACGCCAGGGCTACGACCAGGGCTACCGTGACGGCATCACGAAGGCGCAGGAAGACTCGCGCGACGGCGATCGCTACGATCCGGCGCGTCACGATTGGTACAAGTCCGGGACCCGCGGCTACGACAGCCGCTACGGAACGCGCGATGATTACCGCGCGGCGTACCGCTCGGGCTTCGTCCAGGGCTACGACAACGCCTACCGTGGTGATGTTCGGACCACCGACCGCGACCGCGACCGCGACCGTCAGACTGGTTCGATCTGGGAGAGGATCACCGGCCGGAACGACGGGCGCTAGCCCGGATTTCGAACGCGGATTCGTGGGGCGAACCTTCCAGGTTCGCCTCGCGAGCCCGACAGGGCTCGCGCCACTACTTCAATTCCTCAATCAACGCGTCGATCTGCTGATACTGCAAACAGCCGGGCGTCATCTGCGGCGACGGCGGGCAGCCGGCAACGCGCCAGCCGTAGTCCTTCTCGATCGTCTCGGCGACCGCCGAACGGTTGGCCCCTCTCCTGATGAGCGCCTGCAGCCGCGTGCGCATTGCCGCGATGCTGGCGTTGAACCGGGCAAGGTCCGCCTTTCTCGCTACCGGCCCGTGGCCCGGGATGACGATGTCGAAGTCGAGTTCGAGCGTCCGCTCGAGGGTGCGCGTCCACTCGATCAAACTGCCACCCTGCACATAGTCGACGTAGATCGGCACACCGGGCCGCGAGCTGCTGATGAACAGATCGCCGGTGTGAATGGCCTTCAGCTCGGGGAAATAGATGATCGCGTCGCCGCTGGTGTGGCCCCTGCCGAAGTAGTACGCCTCGATGTCCCTGCCGCCCAGATGCACGTCCAGCCGATCGCTGAACGTGACTCGTGGCAAACCGATCGGGGTGCCTGGCGTGTCCTCGTAGTACGGCCGCTTCAGGTTCTTCAGGTTCGCGTACACGTTCCGGTGCGCGATCACTTCGGCGATCGGCAGCATCAGGAGATCGCCGCCGGCGTGATCGTCGTGCTGGTGCGTGTTGATCACATACCGCAGCGGTCTGTCGGTGATGCGCTTCACCCGGGCGAGGATGTCGGCGTGGTTCCGGTCGAACATGTCGTCCACCAGGACGACGCCCTCGGAGGTGGCGTAGACCGCGACGTTGCCGCCTTCGCCGGAAATCATGTGGAGATCGCCCTGAATCCGCTGCGATGTGAGCGGTCCGGGCGGCTTGCTTTGCGTGTAAACGACCCAGCTGCCCTGCGCGGCGAACGCCGTCGCGAGCGACAGGATGAGCAGGACGCGGTGACTCACCTGGCTGTGTCTATCGAATGGCCGCGATCGATTCGACGCGAATGGTCTTCGTCTTCGCGTCGAGCGTGCCGGTCACGCGCACTTTCTGCGCGGCGTATTGTTCGGGTGTTTTCTGATCGCTGAGGACGTACGCGCTCTTGCCGTCGAACAGCACGTAGGCGGAGCCGTGCGACACGACACACGCTTTGACGCATTCGGCGTCCGTCGGCCCCATGCGCATATGGTTATGGGTGCCGAGCGGACACATTTCGTCGGTGATGATGCCGGTGAACGTCTGCTTGTCCTGCGCGGCAGAGACGGCCGCGGCAACAAACAGGCTGAGCATCACCGGCTTCATCACACCGCCTGTCTCAGAAGCCCGGAATCATGAGGTGAGCGGCGGACGTCCCGGCATCCATCACCCACACGCCGCCCATCTTGCCGTTATCCGGGAGCCCCAGCGATTGCGCCGTTGCCCCTGGAACGGCCACCGTCATGTGCGAGCGTGCACTCGCCTGATCCTTGCCCCAGCTGTGATACCAGACCGATCCGTACTCAGGCTTTGGCCGCGTGCCATCCTTTTCAGCGGCGGCGATGGCGGCCTGCCGCTTGGCGCGATCGGGCTCGGCTTCGAACATCAGGTTCTGCTTGATCCGATCGAGGTTGCCCATGCTGCTGCACTCCACCGAGAACGGATCCTGTCCCGGAAATCCCGAGCTGTCGAAGCACACCAGTCGATTGGTGCCTTTCCTCAGCGTCGTATAGCTCCAGTCACTCGGATTCCATTTGATGACGGTCGCCTGATTCCGCAGCTGCGCCGGCGCTGCGAGCACTGCCTTGTCGACGTCCGCCTGCGAGGCACCCGGCTCGAGCGCCGGCGGCGGCGCTGGAGCGCCCCGTCCCTGAGCCAACACGCTGGTCGACACCGCCAGCAGCGAAAGAACCATTATCAGAACGCGTTTCATACCAGCCTCCATCTTGGGCCTGAGGCCCGGGGCCTTGCGCCCGCTTAGAGGCCTCATTGTAGGTCAGCTCGGTTGAAGTGGAAGAAGTGGAAGAAGTGGAAAAGTGGAAAAGTGGAAAAGTGGAAAAGTGGAAAAGTGGAAAAGTGGAAAAGTGGAAAAGTAGAATCTGCCCCTTATGGACGCGATCATTACCGACTTTGTCCAGCGCTTCGAGCGCGGCGGATTGACACGCCGGGAGCTGATTCAGGGCTTGTCGTCGCTCGTGGCCGCCGGGGCTGCGGCCGCGCCGGCGGCGGCGCAAACGACCGGCCTGCAGGCAACCGGCGTCGACCACACCTCGGTCCTCGTCGCAGATCTGCAGCGCTCGGCCGATTTCTATGCAAAAGTCTTCGGCCTGACCCCGGTCAGCGAGGACAAAGCCAACCGCATCCTGCGCCTGGGAACCGGCGGCACAGGGGTGAACAGCACGCTCGTCTCGCTCCGTCAGCAAGGTCCCGCGGGCGACATCGATCACTTCGCGCTCAGCGTGAAGGGATTCAATCGCGACGCTGTGACCGCAGTCCTGAAACAGCACGGACTGACGCCGGCGAATAACGTCGAATTCGGATTTCACGTGAAGGATCCGGACGGGGCGGTCGTCCAAATCGTGTGATGCCGGTGTATCGCACGCGCACCGAGTCCGCGTTGGTTATCTTCACCGTCGCGGTCCTCGTGATTTACGCACCGCTGGAAACGTGGATCTCCTTTCCGCGACTGCTGAGCCTGTATTACCTCGTCGACGCCATCGGGCTGGCACTGCTCCTCGCCGGGGTCGTCATGTGGCGCCGGACTCGGATCACTTACGCAGCGGTGCTCGCCGCTGGCTACGGGTGGCTCGGCGCGAATTTCTGGCGCGGGATGGCGCTGCGGCTGGCGCAGGCCTACGACGCGCGCGAGTGGCCGGAACAGAAGATCGTGGAGGTTGGGTCGACCGGCGTGGCGGTCGGAGGCGCTGTGCTGATCGGCCTGTGCGCCGTCGGCGTGATCCTAGCGATCGCAGTTACCGCACAGCGCGACCGCCAGCGATGAAGTGCGGCCGAGCTCGATCCCCCGGCGCCGAGCTAGGGCGACTGAGATACCGATCCGGCGGGTGCGTGCGCCAGCGCCACGCGTGAGGCAGATCTATAGGGACGGACCAGGGACCAAGGACTAGCTAGCGCGGCGCCTGGCAGGACCAGTTCGCCGCGTCCTTCAGGTCGCCGGTGCCTTTGTATTCCGCCGCCTGGGGATACATGCACAACGGGCGGGCCAGACCGTTCGCGCCGGTGCCGATGATCGAGTTCGGCGCGATGCCCTTCTCGACCCAGCGTTCCAGCGTGCCGATCTGATCGAACCCGTTGACTCCCGGACCGCCGCCGCAGTGGCCCATTCCGGGCACCATGAACAGGCGCATCCAGTCGTTTTGGTTGCGCCCCATCTTGTTCAGCACCTGCTCGTAATACCAGATCGTCGTTTCCGGAGTGATGCCGGTGTCGGCCCAGCCATGGAACATGAGCAGCTTGCCGCCGCTCGACTTGAACTTGCCCAGGTCCGGGTTGACCGCATCGACGTAGCCGATCTTCTCGTCGAGGAACTTCATGTCGCGATCGATATCGAACTTCTCCCAGGCGAAGTTCGGGTCGTTGTAGGCGATGCGCACGAGATCGAACGTGCCGCCGCCGGGGTTGATGTTGGCGGGGCTCGCGGCAATCGGATTGCCGAGCGCCTGACCCGAGAAGATCAGCTCACCGTTCGAGTCCTTCACGCCGCCGTAGAAGGTCTCGACCGTCTTCATCTTCGCGTCGGTCAGGCATCCGGCCGTCTTGCCGGCCGTGCACTTGAGCGACGACAAATCGACCTTGCAGGCGCGTGGATTGTTGAGGAACCCTTCCTTCAAGGTGTCGCACGTGTTCACCAGGTTGTTCACCAGCGCGGCGTCCTCGGCGGTCAGTTTCTGGTCGGGGTTGCGTACCAGGCGCGCGCTGCGTTCGACGCCTGAGGTCCACATGTGGATGTGACGGCTCGCGAGCGCGCCGGCGATGATGCCGTCATAGTCGTCCGGGTAGCGCTGCGCTTCCATCACCGCCATCCGCCCGCCGGTCGAGCAGCCCTTGAAGTACGAGTACTGCGGCCCCCGGTCGTAAAACGCTTTGACGATCTGCTTCGCCTTGACCGTCATCTCGTGCGTCGCGCGATAGCCAAAGTCGATCATCTTTTCCGGGTGCCCGATCGCCCACGCGCCGCCGGCGTCCTGGTGGCCGGTATCCGTGCCAGCGGTCGCGTAGCCGAGGCGGAGCGCCTGCGGCATGTCGTTCGTCATGCCCTGAATCGAACCGGCAAATCCACCGTTGCCGACGCCCATGAATTTCCCGTTCCACTTGTCCGCGGGCGGCAGCCACAGTTCCATGTTGATGAGCGAGTCGGCCGAGGGTTTGAGCACCAGCTGGAGACGGCAGTGCTCGGGAATAACCCGCGGCGTCGCCGGGCCCCCGCCACGCGGACCGGCAGCCGCCTGGCGTCCGCCCTGCGGACCATCTGCGGCTCCCCTGCCGCGTGCGCCCTGCGCTTGTCCACCGCGCCCGCCGTCGGCGGCGCCTGCAGCGCCTGCAACAGGGCGGGCCGGAGTCGGAGTGGGTACCGGGCCTTCGGCGACCAGGCGAGCGCTGGTAATCGTCGCGTTGTCGAGCTTGAGGCCGGTAAGCGCGTCGCAGGGCGTGGGCGCCGCTGCGGCGCCGAGAAGCATGAGAGCGATACTGCCGATCATGGGGAGTCCTCCTCCGCGGGTCCGTCTGCCGCCTGCGCTGTGTCGCAGCGACGGCGGCCAAGAAAGGCGGACACTACGTGCGGCAGGCGTAGCATGGGGCGCGGTCACCGCCTCTTGCAAGAAGAATTTTTCACGACGAGGATGAGCAGATGGTCCCCGACGATCGCGCCGCTCGAACGGCCGATGTGGTCGACAACACCGACACGAACCGCTTCGAGCTGACGACCGATGGGCAAACGGCGTTCCTGCTCTACAAGAAGACGCCCGAGACGCTGGAGCTCATTCACACCGAGGTGCCCGAGGCGCTTCGCGGACGACACCTTGGCGACGCTCTCGTCGAATACGCGCTCGACAAGGCTCACGCCTGGCGACTGCGCGTTGTGGCAATCTGCCCGTTCGCCCGCGCGTATCTCCGGAAGCGCCGCGACGGCGGATGACGCGCGCTCAGCGCGTGTGGTCTGAAATGTGCGCCGTCACGCGCTCGTGCGCGACGCGGACGGCCGTGGACGCCTCCGGCGGTGCCGGCAACGTCGCCGGCCGTGAGGCCGGAATCCTGACGACGAACGACGAGCCATGGCCCCGTCCCGCACTGGCGGCGCTGATGGTGCCGTCGTGGAGCTCGACGAACTGGCGGGTAATCGCAAGTCCGAGGCCGAGGCCGGAATGCTCGCGGGTGTGCGTGCCATCCTCCTGCCGGAACTTGTCGAACACGTGCGGCAGGAAGGACGCCGCGATCCCGATGCCGGTGTCCGCAATTTCGACGACGGCATGCGTGCCGTCGAATCGCGTCGTCAGGCTGACGGCTCCGCCTTCGGGGGTGAACTTCAGTGCGTTCGAGACGATGTTCCAGAAGACCTGGCGCAGCCGGTTCTCGTCCCCCTCCACGACCGCGGAGGATCCGAACTGACAGTCGACGACGATCCGCTTTGCTTGTGCCGTGATGGCAAGACTCTCGGCAATCTCCGCCAGCAGGACGTCGATCGGAAGGGGCCGCCGTTCGAGGAAGATCCTGCCGGCGAGCACGTCGGACATGCCGAGGAGGTCGTCGGTCAGCCGCCGCAGGACGTCGACGTTGCGTTCCAGGACGGGCAACCCCCGGCGCACATCGTGCGGCTGCGTGTTCATCGTTTTTCCCAGGAGCCGCACCCAGCCCGCCACGACATTGAGCGGCGTGCGCAGTTCGTGCGAGAGCGTCGCCAGGAATTCGTCCTTCAGCCGATTCGCCTCGCGGGCGTCCTCTTCTGCCTGCCGCCGGCTCGAAATATCCACGGCATGCGCAATGGCGTGATCGGGTTGCCCGCGGCTGTCCCTGACCAGCGCACCGTTGACGAGCACCCAGACGATGCTGCCGTCCTTGCGGATGTAGCGCTTCTCCGTCGTCCAGCGGCCGCGCACGCCCGCACTCAGCTCCGTCATCGTGATCCGATCGCGATCGCGGTCATCCGGGTGCGTGATCTCGGCGATTGTCTTCGACAGGAGTTCGTCCGGCGTGTAACCCGTGATCGCGCCGAACTGCGCGTTGGCCCGCAGGATCCGTCCGGTCACCGGATCTGCCATGGCGCTGCCGACGGCGGCCAGCTCGAACAGGGCGCGGAACTCGGCCTCGTTCACGCGCATCGCCTCGCGAAGCCGATGGTAGTGGTTGGCGACAACCACGCTGGCGATCGCGACGCCGACGAACACGAAGATGAGCGTCTGCTCGCCGGGATTCTCGACGTAGAGGCTCCATCGCGGCTCGAGGAGAAGCGCCATGCCGGCAACGCTGAGCGCTGCGGCCATCGCACCCATCGCGGTGCCCCAGGCGGCCGCCGCCAGAATGATGATGGGCACGACCAGGAGGAACGTCGGGTGGCCGGTCGGCCCCTGGAGCCGCTCGGTCGCCAGAAGTGCGGCGACGACGAGGATTGCGGTAGCGACAAGCCGGACGACGGGCAGGAGGTGCACGCGCGACAGCATTATGCCGACCCTCGCCGTCAATATGCATCACCCGGGCCCGTGCCGGCGTTCAAGGCGGCTCGGTTCTCAGCGCGTGCTGCTGAGGTGGCCCGCGACCAGCAATGCGAGCGTCCCGATCGCTCCATCGAGCGCGCTGGCCCATGAGGCGGCTTCGGCGCGGCGCTGCTCGATAACCAGCTGAATCGCGGCTGCGCGCAGCGGCGCCGCAGCGCCTGTCAACACCGACAGCGTCACGGCTCCTGCCAGGAAAAAGCCGGGAGCGACGGCCATCACGGCGACAAACAACAGAGCAGTCGCGAGGAGCGCATACTGGGTCGCCACATCTGCTCGCAGATAGCGCGCCAGCGCGGCGCCGAATGCCTCGGACAGCGTAATCGCGCTCACCAGCACTGTCAGTTGCATCGGCGTCGCGCTTTCGCCGGTCTGTGCCATGAACGTGATGGCGCTGGCAGCACCCCCAATCAGCGCCGCCGGTACGATCACGCGCAGCGGCCGGAACGCCGCGCCGGTTGCATCGCTCTCGACGGCTGCGGCCGAACGCGTTGGCGTTGCCGGCGGTGAAGCCATCGCCAGCGCGATGGCGAGTCCCGACGCGGCAAGGACCGTTTCGGCGATCCATGCGGCCGCGAATCCAACCGTCTCGACGAGGATCCCGCCGGCCACCATCATCGCCACCAGGCCGATCAACTCGAGGCTGTGGGTCTTCGCTTCGATCTGCTGGAAACGCTGCGGCTGCCCGTCCGCGACACACGACTCGAACAGCAGCGCCTGGTCGGCACCCGAGCGGAACGTATCGCCAAGCGCGACGCACACGCTGGCGACGACCAGGCCGGAGACACCTTCGGCCAGCCAGCACAGGAGCATCGCGACGATCTGAATCGCCGATCCGAGGATCAGGCTTCGGCGATGGCCGAATCGATCGGCGAACCGGCCGGTCGGCACTTCCAGCAGCGTAATGGCGATCTCGCCCGCCGCGAGGACCGCGGCAACTGCCACGGGGGAGACGTGCTTGTACTGCACCCACCAGAGCAGATAAACGGCGTGCGTAATCCCTTCGACCGAGACCACGCGGTAGAAGGGATAAAGAACGAGGTTCCGGCGGAACGGGGATCAATTGGGAGGCATGCTGCGATCAGTACTACCATGGGATCCCGGTATGATGCTCTCCGTTGTCTCCGACGTGCGCGGTCATCATCCCGACCTACAACGAGCGTGAAACGCTGCCGCATCTGATTCGGCAGCTCATGGAGTTCCCCGGCGTCCGCGTGCTCGTCGTTGACGACGGCTCTCCGGATGGGACCGGCCAGATCGCGGAAACCCTCTCCTCGACGTTCCCGGGCAGGCTCGAGGTCATGCACCGGCCGCGCCCCGCGGGACTCGGCTCCGCATATATCGACGGGATGCAGCACGCGCTCGGCTATCAGACGGACCTGATCGCGCAGATGGACGCCGACCTGTCGCACGATGTCAGGTATCTGCCGGATCTGATCGCGGCAGCGTCAACCGCCGACCTCGTCATCGGCTCCCGCTACGTTCCAGGCGGAGGCGTGTCGAACTGGTCGCTCGATCGCCGGCTGCTCAGCCGGTTTGCGAACTTCTACGTCCGCGTGGTCACGGGCCTGCGGGTGCGCGACGCCACGGCGGGATATCGCTGCTGGCGGCGCGAGACGCTCAGACGGCTGCCGCTCGAGCGGCTGAAGTCGAGCGGTTACTCGTTTCAGGTCGAGATGGCCTGGGAAACCGTCCAGCGCGGGTTGCGCGTCGCCGAAGTTCCCATCGTGTTCGTCGAACGGACGCAGGGACGCTCCAAGATGAACTGGCCGGTCATCATGGAATCGATCTGGCTGCCGTGGCGGCTGCGACGGTCAAGGACGACCGGGCGCACGTGATCCGCCTCCGCCGGCCGGATCGCGTGGCCGCGGGCGTTCTGATAGCCGTGGCGGCACTGACGATCTTTGCCCTGCGCGCGTCGAACAGCATGGCCGACTTCGAGGTCTATTGGCGCGGGGCCACGCGCGCCGCCGCCGGCGAGCCGCTCTATCGCGCCGACGACGAGCACTATCGGTTCAAGTACTTCCCGGCGTTCGCCGTGCTGACGATTCCGGTGGGCTTCCTGCCGCTGCCGGCGGCAAAAGCGGTCTGGTTCACGGCATCGGCGCTGCTGCTTGCGCTCCTCGTGAGGTTGAGTCTCGACGTGCTGCCCGAGCGCCGGCGGTCGAACGCCGTTCTCGCAGTGGCCGCGATTGCCGTGCTCGGCAAGTTTTACGGCCACGAACTCATTCTCGGCCAGGTCAACGTCCTGTTCGCGGTTCTCGCAGTGTGCGCGCTCGTGGAGATGAAACGCGGGCGCGAAAGGCTCGCGGGCGTTTTGATCGCGTTCACGATCGCCATCAAGCCGTACGGTGTGCTCTTCCTCCCGTGGCTCCTGGCACGCCGGAAAGCGGCGTCGGCGACAGCGGCCTTGCTCACGCTCGCCGTGATAAGCGTTTTGCCGCTGCCGCTCTACGGTGTGGATGGAACGATCGCACTCTATCGCGACTGGTGGGCCACCGTCAGCGGCACGACACCGTCCAACCTGCTCAATCCGGACAATGTCTCGTTCGCGAGCGCCTACGCGAAATGGTTTGGAGCAGGCACCGTGGCGACGTCGGTTGCGTTGGTTACGGCACTCATCGCGCTTGGCTGCACCGCCATGGTGCTGGTGTATCGACGGGGCCTGACCTTCCCTGAAGCAATCGAAGGCAGTCTGCTGCTGATGCTCATTCCGCTGCTTTCTCCGCAGGGCTGGGATTACGTGCTCCTGCTCGCAACCACCGCGGTTGTCCTGCTGGTCAATTATCTTGATCGTCTTCCGAGGGCGCTGCAGGCCGCCGTCGTCGCGGCGGGACTGGTGATGGGGTTGAGCGTCTTCGATCTCATCGGCCGCCCGGCGTACGCCCGGTTCATGGAGATGGCGGTGATTACCGTCTGCGCGAGCGTGCTGCTCGTCGCGCTCTACACGTTGAGGGCGCGACGAGTCGCCTGAACGTCAGCGGGAGGCGACGCACCGGACGTGCCTGCTCGCGGCTCCGGGTTCGGGACGTGGAAAATCCGGGCCCTCCGGCGTGGACTGACGACTACGCCGTCGCCTTGAATGATCCGAGCGACAGCCTTCGAATCGTGTCGGTAACCAGCTGCCCCGGAGGCCAGTGGCAATAGTGGCGGCGCCGACGTCGCAGGGCCTGCGGGCCGATTTACCGCCTGCGCTGATCACGTCCCTCACAAGTCGCTCGCGCGCAGGCTCGTCCGGTGCGTCGCCCACTGAGGCGGCCGTGCCGGCCAAGGCCGGCATGACCGACTCACACCCATGAGGACGTCGCGCGGTCCGCCGTCCTGCGCGCATTCGAAACACGCGTCAGGCTAGCGCGTTTCTTAGATTGGAAGGCCAGCCCGGGCCAGGCCGCGTCAGCAGGTCTCTCGGCTCCGCCGGCCGCTCGGCACGCCGGCGGAGGTTCGACTGGCCTAGTCGACACTCGTGACGTTCGCGATCGTCACGGGTAGCTCTCGTGCGTTCTTCGCTTCGACAGCCGGAGTCGCGTTTTGCCGCGCCAGCGAGCGGGATCGGCGACGCTGATCACCTGGGGCTCCCCACGTTCCCACACGGGCGGAACGGCAACCGTCGCGACAGCAAGTCAAAAACTGCGCTAGTTCGTGCCTGTTGATCCGAGAGCTCCACCGCCGACCACCGCCTGCATGACCATGTTTTCGAAGTCGCGCAGGAACTCCTGGTTCGACGTCTGCGTCATCACCACGGCAACCAGCTTCTCCTTGCGATCGACCCAGAAGTGGGTGCCGAAGGCGCCGCTCCACCCGAACGTCCCTTCGGTCAGGAACGAGTTACGCGCGACCGGATCGTTCACCACGCGGACGCTGAGGCCATAGCTTTCACCCTTCGGGCGGCCCGGAAGCGTGTCGGGCGCAAAGATGGAGCCCATCAGCTCGACGAGGCGCGGACTGAGAAGGCGTTTGCCATTCAGTTCGCCGCCGTTCACCAGCATCAGCGCGAACTGTGCGTAGTCGGCCGGCGTGCTGAAGAGTCCGCCGCCGCCGGAGAAGTAGATGCCGTTGACGAAGTTGGGATACTGCGCGGGACGAAGGCCGTCGGCCGTCCGCGAGTAGAGCTTGACGAGACGCGGGTTGCCGATGGGCGCGACGTAGGTGGTGTCCTTCATTTCGAGCGGATCGAAGATGCGCTGCTTGACGAAACGGTCGATCGGCATGCCCGACGCGACTTCGACAACGCGCGAGAGGACGTCGAACCCTGCGGCGGCGCTGTAGGCCCAGCGGGTGCCGGGCTGAAATTCGAGCGGAACCCTGCCGAGGCGCGGGATGTAGTCGGCCAGCGTCTCCTTCGGCCCGGCGGCCACGGCGCGATTGGCGAAGTTGCTGTTCGTTCCGCTGACGACGCCGGAGGTGTGCGTCAGGAGATCGCGAATCTGCACCTCGCGTTCGACGGGAACGGTGTAGTAGCGGGGCTCCGGCGCGCCTCCCCGGCCGCCCGGCGCGGCCGCCGGTGCCGCCGCGCCGCCGCCGCGCGCACCCGGCGCCGCGGGCAATGACACGGCGACGGTCATGTTGCGCCACTCGGGAATGAACTTCGAGACCGGATCCTGCAGCCGGACCTTGCCTTCCTCCAGCATCATCAACGTCGCCACGCCGATGACCGGCTTGGTCATCGACATGATTTCGAAGATCCCGTCCTTGACCATCGGCTTCTTGGCTTCGATATCCATCAGGCCGAACGCTTCGTGGTAGGCAACGCGTCCATTTCGGGCCACCAGCGCCACGGCACCGGAGAAGCTGCCGGCGGCAATATGGCGCTCCGTCAGTTCGGCGACACGCTTCAACCGCTCGGTTGAAAGCCCGACCTCCTCCGGTTTGGCGGTCGGCGCCGCGGCGGTGAGAGGCCAGGCGAGCGTGAGTCCGAACACGATGGTGAGACCGGCAACGGCCGTTTGCAGTGTCTTGAACATGATGCCTCCCGCGTCGCCCTGCTGGGCTCGGCGTGGGGCGGATGCTAGCACAAGGTCCGCCTGAAGGCGGACACTACCTACGGCCTACAGTCAGCGCCATCATCGGCCGAGAACAAACGGCATCGACGTCTTGCCGCCGCCACCACCAATTGCAAACGGACATAACGAATGACAACGATCGGAAGCTCCCTCGTCATCAAGGGCCAGGTCACCAGCCGCGAAGACATCACGGTGCACGGCCGGGTCAACGGCCAGATCTCCATGGTTGAAGGAAGCCTGCTCATCGCGCCGACCGGCCAGGTGGACGCCGAAGTGGACGTCACGACCGTGACGATTCACGGCAGCCTGTCGGGCGACGTGGCGGCCAATCAGCGCGTCGAGCTGACGCCGACGGCAACGGTCAAGGGGACCCTGCTGGCGCCGTCGGTGATCCTCCGCGAGGGCGCCTCGTTCAATGGCCGCATCGAAGTGAACAAGAAGGGCGTCCCAGCCAAGAGCGCCGCGAAGCCCAACTGATCAGGCGCAGCTGAATTCTGCGATCATTAGTGCGATGAGTCGTGGCGAGCCTGCCCGCCTTCGCTTAGGCTGCGGCGAGGGCTCGCCCCGCAAATTGCGTCATGTGGGTGCTGATCGCCGGAGTCGCGGCGCTTGTGCTCGCGCACACTGCGCCCTTCCCGTTTCTCGTCGACCGCTTCGCGCCGGCCCGCTCGCTCTGGCACATGCCTCGCGACACGGTCCCGCCCGTCGTCTATCTCACCTTCGACGACGGCCCGAATCCGACGGCAACGCCCGAGCTGCTCGATGCGCTGCGGGACTCCGGCGCACGCGCCACGTTCTTCCTGATTGACGACCACCTGACGCCGGCAACCGCGCCAATCGTGCAGCGGATGTTCGCTGAAGGCCATGCCGTCGCCGTGCATTCCAACAAACGAACGCTGATGATGAAGACACCCACAGCGCTTGCCGACACCGTCACGCGGCAGCGTGAACGGATTCGGCAGCTGACGGGCGGCGACCCGTGCCGGCTCTTCCGTCCGCACGGCGGCTGGCGAAGCACGGCGATGATCGCCGGGCTCGAACGCATCGACCACACGCTCGTCGGATGGAGCTTCGGGCTCTGGGACTTCAACTGGTATCGCCGGCCGGAGCCGGTCTCGCTCGCAGCGCGTCTCGCCCGCCGTGCCTCGGCGGGAGACATCCTCGTCATGCACGACGGCCATCACGCGAATCCGCGCGCCGATCGGCGGTACACCGTCGCAGCAACGCGAGACCTCGTTCCGGCGCTGCGTGCGCGAGGATTCGAGCTCGGCACGTTATGCGAGCCAGCGACCACGTAGTCCGCCCTTCGTAGTGTCCGCCTTCAGGCGGACCTTGGGCCGTTTGCCGTCACGAATGCCTCCGCGAGTAAACCGATTACGGCGCGAGTAACTCGTCGTTTTGCGCCGACGCGCAAAACCCACGCGAAAACGATCGGCTGATCGGGCCATCTGCTTGCCAGTGCCGTCCGCGAAAGGAGTGTGCGGATGTCACGACATTCGTTGTTGAGCAGGATTGCCATCGTGGCCGCGGTCGCTGGTGCGTTGCCGGGCGCTCGCCACGTCATACAGGCTCAGGCAGGTCCTTCCCTCGTGGACCAGAACCTTCAGGTTCGCACCGTCGCGACCGGACTCAACCAGCCGACGAGCCTGGCGTTCATCGGCACGAACGACCTGCTCGTCCTCGAGAAAAACACGGGGCGGGTGATGCGTGTCTCTCAGTCCGGACCGTCGCTTCCGGTTCTCGATCTCGCCGTCAATTTCGGTTCCGAACGCGGTCTCCTCGGAATCGCGCGGCATCCGGATTTCCCGGCCGTGCCGCACGTCTTTCTGTACTGGACGGAAAGCACAACGGGGTTGGACACGAACGTGCTGTCCGAAACGCCGCTCCTCGGCAATCGTGTCGATCGATACGTCTGGAACGGCTCCAGCCTCACGTTCGCTGCGAACATCATCCGGCTGCGGGCGATCCAGCAGGATGTGACAAACGGCGTGGAGCGCGGCAACCATGACGGCGGGGTCCTTCGCGTCGGACCCGATCGCAGACTCTACGTATTCGTCGGCGATCTCGGGCGGCGCGGTCAGATGCAGAATCTCCGCTGCGGCCCGGCGGCGATCTTCAACTGCCCGCCGAACACACCAACACCCGACGATCAGTTCGGAAATGGCGGTCCGGCGCCGGACGACGAGCATCTGAGCGGCGTCGTGCTGCGGCTGAATCTCGACGGCACCGCGCCTTCGGACAACCCGTTCTTTGCCGCCGGTGCGGCGATCCCCGGCGAGGTCGGCGCCAATATTCAGAAGCTGTTCTCGTACGGTCACCGCAACAGCTTCGGCATGGCGTTCGATCCAGAGGGCGGCGGATTGTGGCTGCAGGAAAACGGCGACGACAGTTTTTCCGAACTGAATCTCGTCACACGCGGCATGAACGGCGGATGGGTGCAGATCATGGGGCCCGTGTCGCGGATCGCGCAGTTCAGGGAAATCGAAACGACATTCGGCTTACAGAACCTGCAGCAGGTGCGGTGGCCGCCGACAAACATCGCCACGCTCCCCGGCGAGGCGCTGTCGCGCCTCTTCACGCTTCCGAATTCCCACTACGAGGACCCGGTCTTCAGCTGGAAGTGGGAGGTCGCGCCTGGTGGAATCGGCTTCATCAGCGGCCGGGGACTTGGTCCGCAGTACGACGGAGACCTGGTGGTGGGAGCGGGAACGCCGATCCTCGAGGGCGGTTACCTGTTTCGCTTCAACATCACCGGGAACCGCCGCAGGGTGGGAGTGGATGACCCCCGGCTCGCCGACCGTGTCGCCGACAATCTCGCCAAACACGAGATCACGGAGAGCGAGAGCCTGTTGTTCGGCCGCAACTTCGGCGTGACGACCGACGTGCAGACCGGCCCCAACGGGAACCTGTTTCTCGTGTCGCTGACCAACGGCGCGATCTACGAAATCTCCCGGCGATGACTTCGTAGTGTCCGCTCGCCTGTAGTGTCCGCCTTCAGGCGGACCCTGGGGGGGACGGAGGTTACGGAGCAAACGGTTTTACAGGAGAAACGAAGGAACGAAGACGAAACGGAGGGCCGTTCGATTGGTCGGCGTGTAAAGCACGCCGACAGCCGTGATGTGAGAGGACGCAGATACAAACCGCACAGGTGCGGGCAGCGGCTTGTATCTCGCGTCCTCTCACATCGCGGCAGGCCGCCTTCGGCGGCCCAATCGAACGGCCGCATCCCTTCGTGATCTTCGTGTTCCTCGTGCTTAAAAAGAACTCCGTTCGTCTCCGTTCCTCCGTTTCTCCTGTGACAAAGCGCGCCCCACGATCGGGATGTCGTGAGATTTCGCGGCAATGGGGAAAAAGACGATGATGTAACGAATGAAGGACAACCGACTCCTGGATGGACGCTGCCTCCGCGATCAGATTCTCCGTGACGTCGCGGAACAGGTACACGAGGCAGCGCGGAGCCGCCGCATCGGACGCCTCGTGTCCGTATCGATCGGGGCGCACAATGCGGCGTCCGTCTATACGCGCAGCCAGGCAACCGCGGCGACGAAGGTTGGCCTTCGCTTCGAAGAGCAGACGTGGCCGAGCGAGCTCACGCAGGACGAGTGTAAGGCGCGGCTGCTCACCATGAACGACGACAGCGACGTCCTCGGCGTGATCCTCCAGCGGCCGGTGCCGCCGCACATCAACGGCCGCTCGCTCGCCTCAGCCATCCATCCGCTGAAGGACATCGAAGGGATGAACCCGGCGTCCATCGGCAACATCGTCTACAACGATCTGGCGCTGGCGCCCTGCACCGCGGCGGCGTCGGTCGAATTGATCAAGGCGACCGGCCTTCAGCTCCACGGCCTCGAGGTCGTGATGGTCGGCCACTCGGAGATCGTCGGCAAGCCGGCGGCATTCATGCTGATGGCGGAGGGCGCCACGGTGACCGTGTGCCATCACCTGACGCGATCGGTGGCCGCACACTCGCGGCGGGCCGACGCGGTTCTCGTGGCGGTGGGCAAGCCGCGCTTTCTCAACGCCGACATGGTCAAACCCGGCGCGGCGGTGATCGATATCGGCATCAATCAGATCACCGATACCGACGGCCAGACGCGGATCGTCGGCGACGTCGATACCGATGCCGTCAAGGAGGTCGCGAGCTGGGTGACCCCGGTTCCCGGCGGCGTGGGACCTGTGACGGTGGCGATGTTCATGCGCAACGCCATCAGGGCCCACAGCAAGCAGGTCGCGGCGGGCTGGATCTAACGCCGCTCGTGAACAACGCGCGTACGTCATTCCAGATCTAGCGAATAACGCTGAGTCGGATCGGCTACTCGACTGCTCGCTCGTATGACACGAGATGCCAATAGACGACTCTGACGTCATCGTCGCAACGTCGCGGCATCACACCGCTCGGGATACCTCGATGTGACTTGCACGATTTTCGGGTAACGCTGCAAGTCGGCGGTTTGATTTCCATCAAATTGAGAGAGAATTTGCGCTTCCCCCTCTAGGTCTTCAAAGGCGCCCGCGGCATGGGTGCCCGACATACGGATCGTCTCGCATGAGTCCTCCTAGCTGTCTGGTGATTCAACATAAGGACTCAGAGTTCCGCGATCGCGTGAGACGAATCCTGTCGCGCGATCACGGGTTCTCATTCGACTTCGTGGAGTGGCACCTGATCGGAACCGATCAGCTGGCGCGTTGCCATGCGGACATCGTCATCGCGGTGGCTGCTCCCGACATCGGACCCGCGGTGCGCCTGTTCGAGTGGCTTGGCGCTCACCCGGTGCGTCCCCCGATTCTGGCGGTGCTAACGGACCCGATCGAGGAAGCCGTGATCGAAACTGTGGTCAAGGCGGCCACTGATTTCGTCGTCCTGCCCGTCCGCGACGAAGAGTTGCGTCATCGCATCGCGCGCATGATCACGAGGCCCGGCGGCGATCCGAGCGCAGTACGCGAGCGGCTGATTGCGGAGGCCGGCCTGAGCCATCTCGTCGGTGCCGATCCGGCCTTCACACGAGTACTGGCCCAACTGCCACGCATCGCCCGAAGCGAGATGCCGGTGTTGATCGTGGGTGAAACCGGCACCGGCAAAGAGCTCTGCGCCCGGGCCGTCCACCACCTGAGCGCGCGCCGTAATCGATCGTTCGTGGCGGTGGATTGCGGGGCGGTTCCGGACCATCTGTTCGAGAATGAACTTTACGGCCATGTACGTGGTGCCTTCACCGACGCGCATCGGGATCAGCGGGGCCTCGTGGCCATGGCACAGGGCGGCACGCTCTTCCTCGACGAAATAGATGCCCTCTCGCCTGCGGCCCAGGCCAAGCTGCTGCGGCTGCTGCAGGAACGGGTGTACCGTCCACTCGGCGCCGACCGGTTCGTCGAGGCGGATATCAATGTAATCACCGCGACCAATCGTGACCTCGTCGCCTGTGTCCGTGAGCAGCGCTTCCGCTCGGATTTGTACTATCGCCTCAATGTCCTCTCGCTCGCGCTGCCGCCGCTGCGCGAGCGGCGCGGCGACATCATCCCATTGGCGCAGATGTTCCTGCACGACGCCCGGCTGTCCACCGGCACAGGACCGCTGACGTTTTCCGATGCTGCCCGGGCAACGCTGCTGGCTCACGACTGGCCAGGAAACGTCCGGGAGCTGCAGAACGTCGTCCGCCGGACCGTCGTCGCGTGCACCGGGACGCAGATCCGGCCTGGCGATCTCCCCATCTCACACCGTACAGATGACAACGCCGTTGCGCGGACTCGCTTCCGCACGGCGCGTGCGGCGGTTCTCAACGCGTTTGAACGGCGCTACGTCGAAGAACTCCTCCAGCGCCATAACGGCAATGTCACGCATGCGGCACGCGAAGCCCAGAAAGATCGGCGCGCGTTCGGCCGCCTGATCAAGAAGTACGGCATTCAGAAATCCACCCTCGTACACAGGTAACAGGTACATGTCGCTTCGCCGGGACTAATCCGACCCGGTACCGGGCGCGCAGACGCGCGGTGCCGATCGCCGGAAATCGCGACCAGCACATCACGCGCACGGCGGCGAGTGAGGTGTTTCGATCCCACCAGCGCACGCGAGCGTTCCAGAATCTCGCGCAAAAGGCCGCATTCGTTGTCAGCACCGGATGGCCGCAGCCTTGCTGTTCGCACGCCCCGTGACCGGTCCGGACAGAGGGGACGATGTCGGGAGCGAAGCCCCGACGCGCGCAATGGAAGTTCTGCGCTATTTCATCGAGCATCCGGGCAACGCCGAAAGCCTCGAAGGAATGGCGCGATGGCGGCTGGCCGAAGAGTCCATTCATCGCAGCGTCAGTGAAATCGACGAAGCCCTGCACTGGCTCGTGGACCAGGGCCTGCTGCTCGAACGGCGGACGCCGGCGACGGACGCGACGTTCTTCATCAATCCGGACAGGCTTTCGCAGGCCAGGGAATGGCTCCAGCGCGGACGCCGTGAGAGGCGCTCGTGACCGCCGAACAGCACATCAGCCGTCTGTCGTTCTTCGGCCGCCTCGCCGACGACTTCACACGGCGTCCAATCCCTGGCGGGGAGATCCATGTGTCGGTCGACGAGGATCCGCAGGCGCCGCAGTACAAGGACGACGGCCACTTCGCGTTCGTCGATCTCGAGCCGTCGGCCACCGACTATCACTTCCAGCTCGGCGCGCCTGGCTATTCGAGACGTGCGGTCGCCAAAGCATTGCCCACTCTGACGCCAGTTCAGATCGCGTACGACGGCGAGGACGAGCTCTATCTCAACCTCGTTGCGCCGCCCGCCGCCGGGGACGTCATCAAGTTCGAAGCGATTCCGTTTATTCCGACGGTGCCCAAAGATGCGCAGGTGTTCGGCGAGGCAGGGTTCGTCGCCGCCCTCGCGGAGCCGCTCGAAGGCCGCAACGTCAGCACGGCGACGCTGACCGCGTCGGGAGGACTGGGCGCCGGGCAGATCCTGCGGGTACGGCGCGGACCGAATCTGCGTTTGCGCCGCGCGCCGACGGCGACACATCCCGCGGACGTCACCGTCGTCGCACTGCGGATTGCGGAGAACGATCCCGCCGAACCACCGCTCGAGGGCGCGGTCGTGACGGTCACGCAGGTCAACGGCGCGCCGCCGACCGCCGTCGCCGTCGGCAGCCTCACGCTGCAGCGTTTTTCGCTGGCGGGCACATCGCTCCTGATCCTCGACGACGGGAGCCGTGTGACGAACTCGGACGAACGCGGCGACGCGGTGCTGGTGTTCCCCGGTGAGAAGGTCATTACGAGTGTCACCGTCAGCGTCGTGAGGGCGCAGTACGTCACGGTGACCCCGACGATCGCAATCACGGTGAAAACACGAAACTTCCAGAAGGTGTTACTGACCCACGTCTAGGCTGGGCGGTCGGACGTGTTTCGAGGTGCGTCATGGCGAAAGCAGCGCGATCACGTGAAGAGAGCGAGACCAAACGCGAGGAGGTCGCTGCCCGCGTGATCGTCACCAATCTGTTCCGGACACAGCCGGTGTCGTTCCACTACTGCGGCGGCAGCACGCGGTTAGGGCCGCTCGAATCGAAGGAGCTCGATCGCAGCCTGCTCGTGTCGCCCGAGCTGGCGCACCTGATTGCCGCCGGCGCGGTCCAGATCGCCGATGCACCCGCACGCGCCCCGCGGACGGAGGCGGAGGCGGCGGCGCCTGAGGGCGAACGTCCATCACGGTCCACCGCAGGAGAGAAGTAACGTGCCGACCTATCTCGCTCCAGGCGTCGTCATCGAGGAGATCTCGTCCGGCAGCCGGCCGATCGCGCCGGTCGCGACGTCGACGGCCGCTTTCATCGGCGCCGCCCGAAAAGGGCCCGTCAACCGCGCCACGCTGGTGACCAGCGTCGCCGAGTTCGAGAAGGTGTTCGGCACGCCGTACCGCGTCACGCCGACAGACGCGCACTACCTCGCCTATGCGGTGCGCCATTTCTTCGAGCAGGGCGGCAGCCGTTGCTACGTCGTGCGCGTCGCGCACTACAACAACCCCAACGACGCCACCACACTGCAGGCGACACCGTCCACCGACACGTTCGCTGGCGTCGATGCGGCCGGTGTCGCAGTCGCCGCGGCATTGCGGGTCAGCGCGATCAGCCCGGGCGTCTGGGGTCAGGGCCTGACGGCGGAGATCCGTCCCTCGAGCCGCTTCTCGGTGCGCCTGAACGCCGATATCCCCGCCGCCGCCGCGACGCAGATTGCGCTGAACGAGACGCAGGAAGTGCGGGCCGGCGACCTGCTCTGGGTGGTCGAAGAGGTGAGCGCGACGGTGGATTCGGTTGCCGCCGGCGTCGTGACCTTCAGCACGCCGCTCGTCACCAGTCTTGGCGCCAACTTCGCCGGGAACATCAACACGAACATCCCGGCGTTCGGTCCAGCGCTGGGCTACCTCGGACGGACCTCGCAGGCCGGAACCATCGCCGTCACGGCCGGCGTCCTCCCGGTGGGTATTGCCGTCAACCCGGCGACGAAGCTGGACGGGTCGCCCCTCGGCCGCGGCGACACGCTGACGTTTGCCATCGCTGAGGCGCGCATCGTCGTCGATCGCGTCAGCGCCGCGCCCGGCGCGACGATCGTCCACTTCGCCAGTCTGACGCTACCAGGCTTTTTGGAGGCGCGCAGCCGTGTGTACTCGCGCGAGTTCACGCTGCTGGTGCGCGACAACACGACGACGCCGCCGACGGTCCTCGAGACGCACGAGAACCTGTCGCTCGTCAACACCAACCTGGCCGATCACGTCAATATACGGCTGAACCCAAACCGCGGCGCGTCGCAACTCGTCGTCGCGACCGATCAGAGCGGCACCAATGACGGCATCTTCATGGATGCCTCGTCGAAGCCGCTGGCCGGCGGCAACGATGGCCTGACCGGTCTCGCCGATCCCGACTTCATCGGCAGCGTGCTGCTCAAGACCGGCCTCCACGCGCTCACGCCGGTCCGGGACGCGGCGATTCTGGCCATTCCCAATGCGTCGGAGGCGGTCACCAAGGCAGCCATCGCCTATTGCGAGCTGCGCGGCGATCTGTTCCTGATCCTCGAGCGGCCGCGCACTACCACCGACACCATTCAGATCTACCGGGCGAAGCTGGCGTCGAAGTACGCCGCGCTCTATCACCCGTGGATCGAAATCATCGATCCGTTCACCGGTCTGCCGCTGCGCGTGCCGCCGTCGGGTGCCGTCGCCGGCGTCTACAGCTTCACCGATCTGCGCCGCGGGGTGCATAAGGCTCCGGCCGGACTCGACACGGGCAAGGTCATCGTCGCCACCGGCATCGAGACGCGTCTGACCAAGGCGCAGTACGACGTGCTGTATCCGGATCAGATCAACGCCATCCTGGCGCTGCGCGAGGGATTCCACGTGTGGGGATCGCGGACCATCTCGCCGGATCCGGAGTGGCTGCAGGTGAGCGTCCGCCGCCTGTTCAACTTTCTCGAGAAATCGATCGAGAACGGCACGCAGTGGGTCACCTTCGAGCCGAACGACGCGACGTTGTGGAAGAGCATCGAGCGCAACATATCCGCGTTCCTCCGGATTCAATGGCTCGAGGGCAAGCTGGTCGGCGCCAGCGAGCGTGAGGCGTTCTTCGTCCACTGCAATGCCGCCACCAACCCGCCCGAGGTGGTCGAGGCCGGGCAGGTGGTCACCGTGATCGGCGCCGCCCCGTCGCGCCCCGCCGAGTTCGTGATTTTCCGCATCAGACAGAAGGTTGGTCCGGCGCCGAGCTGACGCCAGCACGAGGACATTGAATGGCTGAATACCTTTCACCCGCGGTCTACGTCGAGGAGCTGTCCTCGGGGGCGAAGCCGATCGAGGCGGTCGGCACATCAACGGCCGGCTTCGTCGGCCACGCCGTCAAGGGGCCGATCGGCGTCGCCACGCCGATCAACAACTTCGGCGAATTCGTGCGCCGGTTCGGCGGCTTCTTCAACAACGGCTTTCTGGCGTTCGCGGTCAAGGCCTTCTTCGACGAAGGCGGCAGCACGTGTTATGTCGTGCGGACGACCCACTACTCGGCCGGATCGCCGACCGCGACGACGGCCAACCGTTCCTACCAGACGATCGGCAATCCGCTGGACCCCTCGCTGCGTGTGGACGCCACGTCGCAGGGTGAATGGGGTAATGCACTCGCCGTCCGGGTCACACATCCGATTGCCACCGAGTTCCGTCTCGAGGTGTTCGAAGACGGCGTCCTCGTCGAGGACTACCAGCACCTGGTTATGGATCCCGCGGTGGTGTCGGCGGACCCGAACGCGCCGTCGCACGTCGTCGAACGCGTCAACGGCGCCTCCGAGCGCATCCGCGTCACGAACCTGTCCACGGCCCTGGTGTCGACGATGCCCAACCGCCGGCCGGCGCCGACGACCGGCACCAACGACCCGCTCACGGGTGGAACGAACGGCCTGAGCAGCCTGACGGCCGACGATTACGTCGGCACAGCGCTGATCGGCAACGGCATCAACGCGTTCAACAACATCGACGCCATCAATATCCTCGCGGTCCCCGACGCCATAGACCGGTCCGTCCACGTGCGCGGACTCGCCTACTGCGAGGTGCGCCAGAACGTTTTCTACGTGGCCGATTCGCAGGCGTCGATCACCCTGGCCGACCAGGTGCTCGACTACAAGCACGCCGACGGCGCGTTCGCCGGCGGCAACGCGATCTCGTCGAAGTACGGCGCGCTCTACACACCGTGGATCGAGGTGCTCGACCCGCGCAGCGGCGGCCGGATCACCATCCCGCCGTCGGGAGCGGTGATGGGACGGTATGCGGCGACCGACGCCACGCGCGGCGTCCACAAGGCGCCGGCCGGTCTGCTCGACGGGCGGATCTCCACGGCCCTCGGCCTGCAGTTCACCTTCGCCACGCCCGACCAGGAAAAGCTCAACCCCAAGGGGATCAACGTGATTCGCTCGGTGCCCGGCGCCGGGGTGGTCATCTGGGGGGCGCGCACGGTGAGCAGCGATCCCGAGTGGCGCTATCTCAACGTGCGGCGGCTGTTCATCTTCCTGCGCGAGTCGATCCTCAATTCCACCGGCTGGGTCGTCTTCGAACCGAACGACCGGACGCTGTGGAAGAGCATCGAGCGCAACGTCTCCGCCTTCCTGCGCCTGCAGTGGCTGGCCGGGGCCCTCGTCGGCGCGACGGCCGACGAGGCCTTTTACGTGAAGTGCGACGACGAAACGAATCCGCTCGACTCGATCAAGCTCGGGCGCGTCATCACCGAGATCGGCGTCGCGCCATCGAAGCCGGCCGAGTTCGTCATCTTCCGCATCATGCAGTCCGAGGGCGGCGCGTCGAGCACCGCCTGAACAAGGAGCCGTATTCATGGCACATCGCGCAACGGATCCCTTTGCAAGCTACAACTTCCTGGTCGAGAGCGCCGGGTTGATCCAGGCCGGGTTCAGCGAATGCACCGGCCTCAACTCGGAGACGAACATCGTCGAGTATCGCGAGGGCGCCGACGACAGCACGGTCCGCAAGCTCACGGGCCTGGCGAAATTCGGCAACGTCACCCTCAAACGCGGTGTCGCCGTCGGCACGCAGATGTTCGAATGGCGGCGGATGGTGACCGAGCCGTCGGACGACGCGCCACGCGAGCCGCGGCGCAACATCTCGATTCTGCTGCTCGACGAAAAGCGCGCCGAGCAGGTGCGCTACAACCTCAAGAACGCGTGGCCGTCCAAGTGGACCGGCCCCGACTTCAAGGCGGCGGCGAATGAAATCGCCATCGAGCAGCTCGAAATCTGCCATGAGGGGGTGACGATCGGATGAACCTGCAAACCGAGTTCGAGTTCACGCTGCCGCGCGGCTACGTCGACGGCGAGGGCACGCTGCATCGCCACGGGGTCATGCGCCTGGCGAACGCGCGCGACGAGATCCTCCCGCTCGAGGATCCGCGCGTGCGCAGAAACGAAGCGTACCTGCTCGTCATCCTGCTCTCGCGGGTCGTCACCAGACTCGGCGATCTGCGGGAGGTCAATCCGGGGGTGATCGAGAAGCTGTTCGCCGCCGACCTCTCGTACCTGCAGGGGTTCTACAACCGCATCAACGGCACCGGGTCGAGCCGTCACGCGGTGGTGTGCCCGCATTGCGACGAGGCGTTCGACTGGGAACTGGAGGCCGTGGGGGAATCCTAGGCTACCCCGTGGAGCAGCTCCTCCAGGAGGTAGCCTTCGTCGCGTATCACTTTCATTGGTCGCGCGAGGAGATCTATGCGATGCCGCATCCGGAACGGCGTCACTGGACGGATCAGATCAGCCGCCTGAATCGCGCGGCGACAGGCGAAGAGTAGTGAGTCGGGAAGGATCTGCCACGAGACATGGGCCAGCTAGTTCGCGGTGCACCCGGCGTTTACCTGCAAGGTCTGCCTTCGGAATCCGTGTCGCTGCAAACGGCGGTGACCGGCTTCGTCGGCATCGCCGGGCGGGGACCGCTCCACGTCCCGCAGCCGATCCGCACCTGGGACGAGTTCGAGCTCGTCTTCGGGGGGTTCATCGACTACGGCGTGCTGCCGCACGAGGTCTTCGGATTCTTCAAGAATCAGGGTAGCCGCTGCATCGTCGTGCGTGTCGGGGATCCCACCCTTCCGCGCGGCGAGCTGCCGACCGGCACCTGCCCTCGCGAAGACTTCCTGAAGGCGGCCGATTCCTCCGCGCTGCCGATTCTCGACGCCAACGGTGCGCAGACGATGCTCCTGTCGGCGATCAACCAGGGCAGCTGGGGCAACCGCATCCATTTCGAAATCCGGCTGGGGTCCCAGCTGCACATGCCGCTGACCACCGTCGCCGCCGACGCGGCGGTGACGGCAACGACGATCACCGTCAACGAGCCGTTCGATCTCGCGGCGAACATGAGCATCCGGCTGGCGCTGCCCGGGGATCCCTCCGGCGGGCAGATCGCGACCGTGCTCTCGGTCACGGTGGCCGGCGTGGTCACGCTGACAGCGCCGCTCGCCCGGGACGTGCCGCGCGGCACCGTCGTGCTCGGCCGCGGTTTCAAAGTCGTGGCGCGCTTCGACGGGCGCGCGGAAGTGTTCGACAACCTGTCGATGGCGCCGACGCATCCGCGCTATTTCGGCACCACCATCAACGCGCCGGACGAATCGTTGTCGTACATCGAACGTCAGGCGCGGGGCCATTCGATCCTGATCCGCGCGACGCACCTTTTTACGGGAACGGTCTCGAGGTTCCGTCCCGTTGAGCGGATCCCTCCGGCACCGCCGCTGCCAGACCCCAACGTGCTGACCGGCGGCGGCGATGGGTTCCGATTCAGCGAAGGCGCATTCAAAGACGCCGCCGCGGCACCCTCGATCCGCGTCGTCGCCCGTGCCACCGCAGCGAATCGCGATTCCTTCGGGCACAAGGGCAACGGCATCCGCGTGAAAGCCGACCCGTTCGCCACGCGCACCGGGCTGGCCAGCGCCGTTGGTGCGACGGGGCTGGTACTGGAAAGCATCAGCGGCCTCGTCATCGGCGATGCCATCGTGGTCACCGGTGGCGGTAATACGGAGACGCGCACGGTCACCGGGATCGGGCCCGACAACGGTGTCAGCTTCACCGGCGGCCTGGCCAATCCCTACCCGCTCGGCTCGACCGTGAGCGTGGTCGATCGGTTTACGCTGCGCGTCTACCGTGATGCGCCGCCGACAGTCACGACAACGCTCGCCGTCGCCGCGAGTGCGGGCGCCACCAGCGTTGTCGTGGACAATGCCGCGGAAATTACCGGCGGCACGCTCACCGTCGCGACGTTGACCGGCACTACGGCCGAGGCCTACCCGATTGTCAGCGTGACCGCGGGATCGAACGTCATCACGCTCAATACCGCCGGCCTCAGTCAGAACTACCCGCTCGGCTCGCTTGTCACAGTGGTGCCGCCGACGGCGATACGCTCGCGGGAGCCAAAGGAAATTCACTTCAATCTGAGCGGCAATCCGGCCAGCGCACGCTACTTCCGTCCACGGCTGGCCGCTGACTCGACGCTGCTTTGCGGCAACGGTCCGAGCGTGCTGGTGCAGCCGCCTGTTGGCGAGGTGACGCTCGCCGCCGGCCGCGACCCGGGCACGATCGATTTCCGCTGGTACACCGGTTATGAGCTGAACGGACAGCTGTTCGCGCCCGCCAGTGTTGACGGCCGCTGCGGGCTGGCGACATTGGAGCTGCTCGACGAGATCGACCTCGTCGCGCTGCCCGAACTGGTCGCGCAGGCCCTGCTTCCGGCGCCGGCCGGACCGGCGGGTCCACACGGTCTCTACCTCGTTCCCATCCGGCAGGTGCTGCAACACGCTGCGCGTCTGGGCGATCGCATGGCGCTGCTCGATCTGCGACGCGGCACGACCATCGAGCAGGCTATACAGCTTCCGAGGCAGATCGCCGACCCCGGGACGGGAGGCTACGGAGCGCTCTACTACCCATGGGTGACGGCGGTCAGCAGCGCGACGCGCCGCGTGGTGCCGCCGTCCGGCTTCGTCGCCGGTATCGTCGCTCGCGCGGATCGCAGCGGCGGCGTCGTCCGCGCCCCCGCGAATTTCACGCTGAAGGACGTCGTCGACGTCGAGCAGCCACTCGAGGCTGATCACCAGGACGCGCTGAACCCCGCCGGGGTGAACGCCATACGCAAGTTCGAGCTGCCGGCGCTCGAGTTGTGGGGCGCCCGGACGCTGAGCACGGATCCCGCCGCCCGCTTCGTCAGCGTGCGGCGCGTGGTGATTGCGCTGAAGAAAGCGCTCCTGCGGCGGCTGCTGTGGGTGGCCTTCGAACCGAATGGGCCGGCGCTGCGGCGGCGGATCCAGGCGGCGCTGCAGAGCCTGCTCGAAACCCTGGTGGCCGGCGGCGCGACGGCGGCCTCGGACAACGCGTTTTTCGTCCAGTGCGACGACGAGAACAACCCGCCGGAGGCGGTGGCCCGCGGCGAGGTCGTCGCGACGATCGGCCTCGCCGTCGCATCACCCGCCGAGTTCATCGTGCTGAAGGTGAAACGGACGCCCGACGCCGTCAGCGTCGCCGAGGAGGCCGTGTAGCGATGCGGCGGCCCACCGATCCGGTCTGCACGTTCCGGTTCGTCCTCGAACTGGGGTTCATCCAGGCCGCCGGTTTCACCGAATGCACCGGGCTGCAGCTGGAGACCAAGGTCTTCGAGTACCGCGAAGGCGGGCGTAACTCGCATCTCCTCAAGTTTCCCGATGGCGGTTCCGTCGGGACCGTCACGCTGAAGCGGGGCCTCACCACGGGCTCCGCCTCGGACGCGCTCTACCGGTGGCAGCGCGACGTCATGTCCGGAACCTTCGACGCGTCCGCCAATCCGAATCGGCGGCCGGCCGATCCCAGTCAGGACATCGACAACAAAGTGGCGGTACTGCTGCTGGACGAAATGGGACGGCTGGTGAAGCGGTGGCAGCTGGTGCGGCCGTTTCCCGTGAAGTGGACCGGACCGGAACTGAAGGCGGCGTCGAGCGACGTCGCCATCGAGGTGCTCGAGCTCGCCTGCGAAGGCGTCGAGCTGACCTGAGGCAGCGATGGCGCTCGGCGATACCAATATCGTGGGTGACGTTACCAACACGCTCAAGGCGTTGCTGACCGCGGCCGGTCTCGACGTGACGCTCGATTCGCCGGCCTCGCTCACGGGCTCGGGCGACTTCAAGAAGGTCAATCTCTTTCTGTACCAAGTACTGGAGAACCCGTTTGCGAAGAATCAGCCGTGGGAGTCGCTGACGGACATCGATCAGCGCTATCCGTCGCTCGCCCTGAACCTCTATTACATGCTGACGCCATACGCCAGCGATGCGCTCAGCGCACACCAGGTGCTGGGTCACGCGATGGGCCTGCTGCACGATCATTCGATCATCTCCGGCGCGGAGCTGGCCGCTCCGCTCTCCACCGTCGTCGACCAGCTGGCCATCGTCCTGACACCAACCACGCTCGAAGACCTGACCCGGATCTGGAACGCGTTGCAGAGTCCGTATCGCCTGTCGGTCTGCTACGAGGTCCGCATCGCCCTGATCCAGTCTGAAATCCACCGCGAAGTCACTCGTGTGAGCACCAAGATCGATGTCTTCAAGCAGATCTGATCTCGGCACGGCGCTGGCGATCGATCATCGGCCCCTCGCCGACAACATGAGCCACGTGCGCGCAGAGCTCGCCTGGGTGCACCGGCTGCTGCGGACCGAGATCCGCCTGAACGGAGACGGCAGCGGCGCCGCGCCGGTCGATGAGTTTGCCGGTCTGTATATCCCGCGCGCCGAGATCGACCGCTACGTGGCGGACGAGCGCGATGACGAGGCGGCCCTCCGTTCACAGCCGGTTATCCCGCCATGGCGGCAGGGGGAAAACGGACAGCTCCGCGCCGCGCTCGATCGGCAGATCGAAGCCGCGGTCCACGCCGGCACGGAGCTGCGATTCGAACGCGTGGCACGGGCGTTCGGGCTCGACGCCGAGTCGCGCGTGGCTCTCTGGTGCGTACTCGCCGCGGAGCTCGACGCCGATGTCCCGAGGGTCCTCGCCTACCTGCAGAACAACGCGACGCAAAGACGGCCGACGCTGGCGTTGCTGACGCAGCTCGTCACGGGGCGGCGCAGCGACCCGTTGACGCTGCGCACGCTGTTCGGGCCCGCCTCCCCGCTGACGGCAGGACGGCTGATCGAAACGGCGGCGGAGTCTGCCGGCTCATTGCCGGCGCGCGAGGCGGCGCCGGCCAGCGGACTCGTCGAGTACCTGCTCGGCATGGACGCGCTCCCGCCTGCGCTGGCCGCGTCCGCAACGCTCAGCGTCGCGCCGCGAACGCTCGGCGCACTGACCTACCACCGCCACCACCAGGCAGTGCTTGACGAACTGCATCGATGTCGCGCGGTGACCGGCCACCTGCCCTTGACCTATATCGCCGGGCCACCGGGATCGGGACGTGGGCGGATTGCCGAGGCGTTCGCCAGTGCCCTCGGCCGGCCGCTCCTATCGGTGCACTGGGCCCGCTTCCGTCCTGCCGCGCCGGCGTTCGACGAGGTCGCCCCTGCGATCGTCCGGGAAGCGCGTCTGCGCGGCGCGATCGTCCTGATCGACGGTATCGACGACTCGGGTGGCGAACCGGGCGACAGCGATCGCGTCAGGACCGCGGCGCTGCGCAACCTCCTCGAACTGCTGACCGGGCTCGACGTCATCGCGACCGGCAGCGCGCCGCCGGCGGAGGTTCGTCATCGCCTGCGGCTGCGGCTGCGCGCACGTGAGCTGCCGTACCCGACGACCGCGGAACGGATCGAGATGTGGTCGAACGCGCTGTCACCGTCGCTCGCCCGTCAGATCAACGGAGAGCTGCCGGCTCTCGCCGAGAAGTTTCGATTCACGCCCGGCCAGATCGTCCATGCGCTGGAGGCGACGGAGATGGCGGCGGAGCGGGATCCCGAGAGCGAGCCGATCGTCACCAGCCGGGACCTGCATGCGCGCTGCCGCGAGGAGGCGCAGCGCGGCCTCCACCTGTACTGCGAGCAAATCGTGCCCCGTTTCGACTGGGACGACATCGTGCTGCGGAACGATCTCGTCACGCAGCTCCGGGAGATCTGCCAGTGGGTGCGTCACGGCGCGCGCGTCTACGACGAGTGGGGCTTCGGAATCAAGCTGTCGGCGACCCGCGGCGTCAGTGTCCTGTTCTCCGGGCCGTCCGGCACGGGCAAGACGATGAGCGCGGAGGTGATCGCCTCCGATCTCCAGCTCGATCTGTTCCGCGTCGACCTCTCGCGCGTGGTCAGCAAGTACATCGGCGAAACCGAGAAGAACCTGGCGCGCATCTTCGAACAGAGCGCCGTCAGCAACTGCGTGCTGTTCTTCGACGAAGCCGACGCACTGTTCGGGAAACGCACCGAGGTGAAGGACGCGCACGACCGCTACGCGAACATCGAGGTCAATTACCTGCTCTCGCAGATGGATCGCTACCAGGGTCTGATCATCGTCGCCACCAACCTGAAGGGCAACCTCGATCCGGCGTTTATCCGGCGGTTCAGCCACGTCGTCGAGTACCCGGTGCCGAACGAACGGCTGCGCGAAACGATCTGGCGCAAGTCGTTTCCGCGGCATACACCGCTCTCGCCCGATCTCGATTTCGCGTTCCTCGCCCAGCAGTTGGACCTGTCGGGCGCAAACATCCGCAACATCGCCCTGACGAGCGCCTTCCTCGCCTCGGCGGATGCCGCCGACGTGACGATGCAGCACGTGATCCGGGCGGCGCGGCGGGAATACCAGAAAATCGGCCGGATCTGCTCGAAGTCCGACTTCGGGCAGTACTACAGCCTGGTGCGCGAAGGAGACCTCACATGATGGGCTTCTCACGCAAACGCGCCGACGAGCTGCTCGTCACTCATCCCCCTGAGCGCATACGCAATCGCCTGGGCCGCGAGGCCGCCGCTGCGGCGGCGGCGCGATTGCCGGCGGACGTCGCGCGAGTCGCCGCGGCCCTGACCGCCGTTGCCGATCCCGAACAGCGCGCGCATCTGCTGGTGGCGATTCAGGAACGCTTCGGCAACGCCTTCGCCGAGCGCGTGGTGCGCGCGGCGCAGGGCACGGACGGTGATGGCCCCGCGGCCGGTAACGACACCGGGGAGCCGCCGCAATGACCGGCCGCTGGAGATTGGCACGCCGGTGGACCTCGTCTCGCATCCGGCTGCGGACGCGATGGGGTGCGCTGGCCGCCGCGTTGCGCCGCCGCTGGACGGAGCGGCGCCTGTACGGACGCGGAGGCATCCGCGCCGACGTGCGACGCGTGCCGCGGCCTCGCCGCGATGGACGGCGATCGCACGTGTCTGTGGACGTGCGCGTGAACACGTTTGGAGGTCGTCAGCTCCGGCAGGCCCCCGGGGTTCCGGCTCTGCACCGGACGACATACCAGCACATCGTGGCGGGCGCGGCGGGACGGGCCAGCGTACGTGTAGCGCAGCGATTGCAGACGCTCCGTGTCGCCACGACCGAGCGCGTATTGAAACAGTCGACGCACACGCGGGACATGGGCGGCACTGTTATACGGGCCAGCTCAGCGCGCAGCCGTGCGTCGTCACGGCCGCAGCTGCAGCGGCTTGAGCGCGTCGCCGTCCCCGCCCCGGCGATCGCGACGATCCGTACGCTGCGAGGTCCGTCGGCGCCATCCGGCAGGACCGGGATCCGCCCCCCAATCGATCCCGCGCCGCTGGCTTCATCGATCGGTCTGCTCCGCCGGGCGCTCGCAGGTCTTTCACCGGCGGTCGCCACTCCGGTGAGCGTCTTGAGATCGGCGCAGAGACGATTTCGCCCGCTGAGCGCGACGCGAGTGGAGGACGCGAAATCTCATGACACCCGTTCGGCCGCGAATGCCACGGCGCCGGATGCGCAGCTCGCGATCGCCGGCCGTGTGCGCCGCGTCGAACGTCGCCCGGTCTCTGCGCCGACTCCGTCCGCGCCGCGTCCATCGAGCAAACCGTGGGAATCGCCGGCGGGATTCGAACCGGCCATGGCACGGCGTGCCCCGGCGTCCGGCCGGTCAATCACGGTACCCGTGCCGGCGGCCGCGATCGCCGAAACGGAACGAGCGGTCCTGGCGAATGTCGAACGGCAGCTCGATCGAAAGATTGGCGCGGCCGTTCGCGCGACGCTCACCGGCGACCCCCAGGTCTCGCGAGTGATGACCGAACGCGTCTACGGCGAGCTCTACGACCGCATGGTGTTCGAACGGGAACGCCTGCGATGACCCGGTCGGAAAGGACTCGGTAAGCGATGGCGCAGCGCCTCGAGAAGCTCCGGATCAAGAACCTGGACACAGGCGAGGAGTTCTCCGTCCTTTTCAATCCCAGCGAATACAGCCTCGAAGACGCGTCGCGCTGGGCCGACCAGGACAAGATGGGCCAGAAGCCCGAGCTCCATTACACCGGCGGCGACCGCAAGAAGCTGACGATGGAGCTGTTCTTCGACACCTACGAGTCGCTGAGCGACGTGCGGCAGCACACGTCGAAGATCGCCGGCCTCCTGATTTTCAACAAGGAAAAGCATCGGCCGCCGAAGGTCGAGTTGAGCTGGGGACCGATGCCGGCGGGCGGGGCGCACGCCGAATTTCCGTTCGTCGGCGTGCTCGAGACGCTCAAGCAGCAGTTCGTGCTGTTTCTCGGCGATGGCACGCCGGTGCGCGCCAAGCTGTCCGTCGCATTTTTGGAGTTCACGCTTCCAGAGGAGGAGCTGCAGAAAAACGAACCACACTCCCCCGACCTCACCAAGCTGTACGTGGTGAAGGTGCGGGACACGCTCAGCGCCATCGCGTCGGTGTTTTACCAGGACCCTGGCAAGTGGCGGGAGATCGCGCTGGCCAACGACATCGACGTGCCGCGGCAGATTGCGCCCGGCCAGGTGCTGCGGATTCCGAAGATCGTGTGAGGCGACCACTGTGCCCGACAACAACTCCAGCCCGGAGAGCCGAGTGCTGATTAACGGTGTCGAGGTCGCGCCGGAGATGCGCGTGGACATCCTCGAGATTCTGGTGGCGCAGCACGTCGAGGGCGGCGACATGTTCGACATCACCGTCAACACGCTCGACTCCGACGGACAGCGCCTGAAGTGGATCGACGCCGAGGACCTCACGCCCGGCAACGCCCTCGAGATCCAGGTCGGATATCGCGGCACGCTGACGCCGATCCTGCGCGGGGAGATCACCGCCCTGACCGTCAGGTACGACGCCGACCAGGCGGCGGTCATTCACGTCCAGGGCTTCGATCGCCTGCACCGGCTGCGGCGCGGCAAACGCACGCGCGCGTTCAACGAGCTGAAGGACAGTCAGGTGGCTGAGAAGATCGCCGGCGAGCTGGGGCTGACCGCCGATGTGCAGGACTCGAGCATCGTGCACCCGTACCTGCTGCAGAACAACCTCAGTGACATCGATTTCCTGCTGATGCGTGCGCGGCGCATTCGTTACGAGCTGTTGATCGACGGCCAGAAACTGATCTTTCGCGAGGCCGCCAACCACCTCGGCGAAACGCTGTCGCTCGAATACCAGAAGGACCTCAAGTGGTTTCATCCACGTCTGTCCACGGCCAACCTGGCCAGCGAGCTGGTCGTCCGCGGCTGGAACTCCTCCACCAAGGAAGCGATCCATGGCGTGGGCCGGGCGGGCGACGAGACCTCGCGCATGGGAGGTCAGAAGGTCGGACCCGCCCTCGTCGATCAGGCCTTCGGTGCCACGACGGAGGCCGTCGTCGACCTGCCGGTCGAGTCGCAGGCCGAAGCCGATCAGATGGCCAAGGCGATGTTCAACGACATGGCGCTCGGCCTGATCACCGGTGACGGCGAGGCGGTCGGCAACACGAAGATGAAAGCCGGCACCACCTGCCGCCTGACCGGCCTCGGCGATCGGTTCACGGGGACGTACTACATTCGCCGGGCGGAGCACCGGCTGGGGCCGAAGGTCGGCTACGTCACGCGGTTCAACGTCGTGAGGAACACCTCATGAGCCTGCTCGAGCTGATGACGGAAGGGACCAACGGCGACGCAACGGCCGGCCGGATATTCGGCGCCGTCGTGGGCATCGTCTCGAACGTGTCCGATCCGGACGGACGCGGTCGCGTGAAGGTGCGCTACCCCTGGCTGCACGACGACAGCGAGAGCCCGTGGGCACGCATCGCGTCGTTCATGGCGGGGCCCGATCGCGGCGCCGTCTTCCGGCCGGAGGTCGGCGACGAGGTGCTCGTGCTGTTCGAGCACGGCGACGCGCGCTTTCCGTTCGTCGTCGGCGCCTTGTGGAACGGCGAGGACGCGATGCCGTCGGAACGGGGCGACGACGGCGGCAACGCGGTGCGGCTGATCAAGTCGCGCAGCGGCCACCAGATCGTGTTCGACGACACGGACGGATCCGAAAAGATCACGGTGCTCGACAAGGCCGGCAATTCGATCGAGCTGTCGAGCAGCGGCGTCGTCATCAAGAGCAGCGCAATCAAGCTGGGCAGCGACTCCGCGGCGCAGGGACTGATGCTCGGCGACGCGTTCATGACCCTGTTCAACAGCCATACGCATCCGACCGGCGTGGGTCCATCCGGGCCGCCGGTGACGCCGATGGTCGCCGGCAACCACGTCAGCACGAAGCACAAGACCGAGTGACACGATGCCGCTGAACGCCTCGAGCCTCGCCGACTCGCTGCAGCGCCTGTTCGAGTCGAAACCTGCCTCTTCCGCCGACGCGGCGATGGCATGGGCCAACGCCTACCAGTCGTACGCGTCGGCTGCGCTGTCGTCCGCGGCCTCGCTGCCCGTCACCGCGCCGGCGAACTTCGGTTTGTTGATGACGGCGTTCCAGGGCCTGTCGGCGATGGCCCCGATGGCGGCGGCGGCCATCGTCGCGCAGGGCGTCACCGGGTACTGGCAGGCGATGGTGTGGGCGGGACCGACGGCGGCGGGCACGACGGCGTTTCCCGGCAACCCGACGCTGGCAACGGCACTGGCGGCGGTCTTTTCGGATTTGAGCGACAAGTCGCCGGCCCAGAAGGCGCAGGACATCGCGTCGGCGTTCGACGCCGGCGCGCGGATGGTCATCGTTTCCGACGTGCCCATCGTGCAACCGGCTCCGCCGATTGTCGGGCCGATCGTCTGAGGCAAAGGTCGATGGCGAAGGTGCATCTCGGACGCGGCTGGCGCTTTCCGGTGAAACCGGATGGAAGCGGCCGGCTCGGCTACGCCGCGGACGAAGACAAGATTCAACAGGCGGTCCTGGTGGTGCTCGGCACCAGCCGCGGGGAGCGCGTCATGCGTCCCGGATTCGGCAGCCGGCTGCGCGAACAGGTGTTCGCTCCGATCACGAGCACAACCAAGGCGCTGATTGCACGCGCGGTCACCGAAGCGCTCGTGCAGTTCGAGGCGCGCGTGGACGTGCTCGGCGTCCGCGTTGAGGATCAGCCTGGCGATCCCGGAACGCTGACGGTCAACGTCGAGTATCGCGTCCGCGCCACCAACAGCGTCTTCAACCTCGTCTATCCGTTCTACCTGCGGGAGGGGGCGAATGCCTCCTCCTAAGTTGTTCAGCGCGACGGCGGAGCAGCTGCTGGCGGACGCGCAGGCGCTGGCGCCGGTGTTCACGCCGGAGTGGACGGGAGCGGCCGATCCGAAGGACGCCGGCCACGCCTTGCTGGTGCTCGCGGTCCGGCTGATGGATCTGCTGTCGGATCGCATCAACCGCGTCCCGGAAAAGAACCTGCTCGCGTTTCTCGATCTGGTGGGGGTCGAGCAGTCGCCTGGCCTCCCTGCAGAAGCGCCCGTGACCTTCCTGCTGTCGAGCCGCTCTCCGGAAGGCGCGCAGGTGCCGGCGGGCACGCAGGTCGCCACCACGCAGTCGGAAACAGCGAACGCCTCGGTGTTCGAAACGCGGAACGCGTTCTTCGCAACGCCTGCGGTGCTCGGCAATGTCGTAAACCTGGTTCCGGGCGGGGACCTGTACGCCGTGCTGTCACAGGGGCCGCTGCCGCCCACGCCGGCACAGATTGCCGACACCTCTGACGCGATCGAAGTGCTCACCAGCACGAGCGCCTCGCTGCAACCCGTGCCGCACGAGTTGTACGTGGCGAGCGCGGTGCTCTTCGGCCGCAAGGATCCGGTTGACGTCCAGCTGGCGTTCACGATTGCCAGCGGCGGCTCGTCCGTGTTCCAGGCGGCGGTGCTGCAGTGGCAGCGCTTCGACGCTCAGGCAGACCAGTGGGTGGACATTGCGAACGTCACCTACGTTGGGGTCACCAATACATCAGCGACGGTTCGCTTCAATGGGTTTCCCGGCAGCGGTCCGTCGACCGTTGACGGGATCAAGGACGTCTGGATCCGCGGGCGGCTGATCCCACCGCCCGCAACCCTGGCGGGGCTGCCGGTGGTGTCGCAAATCACCGGGTCGGTC
Organism: Vicinamibacterales bacterium; assembly: GCA_035711805.1. Lineage (GTDB taxonomy): Bacteria > Acidobacteriota > Vicinamibacteria > Vicinamibacterales > UBA2999 > Gp6-AA40. Next base: position 6,889 of record DASTBV010000060.1, on the reverse strand, counting down.
GCCACGGCGGCGGCACCTCCGGCGGCGCCTGATGCGGCATTGTTCAACGACACGCCGCTCGACCTGTCGAGACCCGCCCGCCCCTTCGGCGAGCGGCCACGCTACGGCGACGCGTTCCACGTCGGGAGCGCCAAGGCGTTCGGACCGGACGTCGCGTCGGCCACGCTGCGCATCACCTTGCGCATCTACACCGTCGCCGAAGTGCAGGCAATTTTCGCCAGTATTCCGAATGCCACCACCGTGACGGTGACGACAACTGTCGAGTGGCAGTACCTGGCGACGGGGGGACTGTGGAAGCCGCTGCCGTCAGCGACGTTTACCCACGCGCTGAGCGTCACCGGCGGCTCTTCCCCAACGGTGGTGCAAACCGGCAGCGCGAACCAGAAAAGCTTCACGCTGTTCGGGACCCTTGGCAGCGCGACGCCGACCGTCGAGATTCCCTTTACACCGCCGGCAGACATGGCGACCGGCAAGGTTGGCGGCGTCTCTGGCCGCTGGGTTCGCGCGGTGCTGCGCTCGACTGACCCGTACGGCCGTGACGGTTTCGTCACCGTCTCGGGAACGACCGTGACCGCCGTCGGCCCGACGTTCGTGCCTCCGATCGTCGAGAAGGTCGAGATCGCCTACCAGTATTCGACCGCGTCCGTGGCGCTGGATCGCATCGCGACGTCAAACAACTTCGAGATCGCGACACGCAGCGCGCCGGTTTTCAATGCCGGTCCGCTGAAACCGTTTATTCCGCTGAGCGCCTACGCACCGGCCGGCGCCGCCAGCGGGCCGCCCGCGTTTCTCGACTCGACGCCCGGTCTCTATTTCGCCTTCGATCGCAGCCTCGGCAGCGCGTTCGTCAGCGTGCTGCTGGCGTTCGTCGAGCCGCACGACGCGGCGCAGTTGATGCCCGAGACGGGCGATCCGCGTGTGGTGTGGGAGTACGTCGGGCCGGGCGGTCAGTGGCGCGCGCTCGACGTCCGCGACGGGACCGCGACGCTAACGTCCACCGGCGTCGTCGGTTTCGCGGCGCCGGCGGATTCGACGCCGCTGACCGTGTTCTCTCAGCTCACCGGTTCGCAGCCGCGGTATTGGTATCGCGCGCGGCTGGCCAGTGGCAGTTTCACCACGGCCCCGCGCCTCGCCGCGGTCGTGCCGAATACCGTCATGACGGACCAGCAGCAGACGGTTCGCGACGATTTCGTGCTGGCTTCCGGGTCGGGCGAACAGCACCAGAGCGCCACCATCCTGCGGCGGCCGGTTCTCGCCGGCGAAATCTGGGTTCGGGAAGATGAAGTGCCGAGCGACGCGGAAATCGCGCAGATTATCGAGGAGCTGCGCGCCCGCGCATTCGACGCGGGCGAATCCGGCGCCGTCACGCGTGCGGACGTCGTCGACCAGCGGCCGGGGCCCGGCGGCGAACCGGAAGTGTGGGTGCGGTGGCTGCGCGTGCCGAACTTCTTCGTCTCCGGTCCGCGCAGCCGCCACTACACCCTGAATCCGGTCAGCGGCGTGACGACGTTCGGAGACGGCCGCAACGGGCTGATTGCCGCTGCCGCCAAGGACAACATCGTCGTCCGCGGCCTGCAATCGGGCGGAGGAGAAGCCGCCAACAGTGCCGGCGTGCCGCTGGCGATCAAGGAACTGAAAACCTCGCTTCCGTTCATCGACAAGGTCTTCAACCTGTCGCCGGCCGTCGGCGGTACCGATCCGTGGGGACTCGACCAGATCGTCGACCTCGGCCCCCAGACGATCAAAAACCGTGGGCGCGCGGTCAGCGTTGAAGACTACGAATGGGTCACGATGGCGGCGTTCGGGCAGGTGGCGCGTACCAGGGCGCTGGCCACCAAGAAACCGGCACCGGGCGGCGTGCTCACGTTCAAGCCTGGCGCCGTGTCGATCATCATCGTCCCGAAGGGCACAGAGCGCAGGCCGCAGCCGTCGCGCGGGCTGCTGCGGCGCATCGAAGCGTACCTGCGGCAGCGGGCGTTCGGCGCCATCCTCTCTGAGATCTACGCGCTGCCGCCGCTCTATACCGAGGTCTCGATCGCCGCCACCGTGAAGCCCGTGCTGCCGGAGGAACGAACGGTCGTCGAGCGCCGCATCGTTCAGGCGCTCGAGGCGTTCTTCCACCCCCTCACCGGCGGCGAGCGGCGCGAAGGGTGGCCGTTCGGCCGCAGCGTTCATCTGTCGGAGGTGTTTGCCGTCATCGAGCGCGTCGGCGGCGTGGATCACGTGGTGACCGCGTCGTTCATCGATCTGCCCGGGGCGGTGCGGTTCGACGTCAACGAACGCGCGCTGGTCGCGTCGGGCGCGCACCAGATTGTGATGGTCTGATCATGGCGCTGCCGACCATCCAGCTCGACGACCGCACCTTCGAGCAACTGTTCGCGTTCCTGCGAAAACAGATCGATACGAACGAATGGATCGATCACAACTATTCCGATCCCGGCATCGCCCTGCTTGATTTGTTGTGCTGGATGGGAGAAATGATCCTCTACCGGGCGGATCGCATCCCACAGGAGCACATCGAGCGTTTCGCCTCGCTGATTCTCGATCCCCCCGAGCCGGTCACGGTTCCACTGACGTTGACGGCGACGGTCGATGCGGCACGAACGACGGAGCTCATCGTCCCGCCGAAGACGCGGTTCGCCACCAACTACGAGCTCGATCCGGCCACCGGGTCCGCGCGGCGATTCGTCTTCGAGACGATCGTGCCGGTCCGCTTCAAGGCGCCGCTCATTGCCGCTGACCTGACGCAGATCGTGGTGACGACCGCGCGCGAGTATCTCGAGGTCAGCGGCGAATCGCTCGGCATCAGCGACGGCACGCCGAACCAGGTCTTCCCGTTTCGACCGATCCATGCCGATCTCGGACTACCACTCGACCGCCCCACGCCGGTGCTGCTCGATTTCGTGCATCCGACGCCCGCCTACGAGCCGAATCCGATGGTGACCGTTGGCGGAACGCCGTGGGAACTGCGACGCTTTCTGCAGACCGAGTCGTCCTTCATCGACCCGTCGGGGCCACCGGTGCTGAAGGAGCACTACATGGTCGACCCCGATGCGAACGCCGTGCGCTTCGGCGACAACCGCTTCGGCTCCATCCCGGCCGCCGGCGCGCCAGTGGTGTGCACGAGCTATCGGCTCCTGCAGGGTCCCGACGCGCTGATTCCGGCCGGCGACATCGTTCATCAGCTCGACGCGGTGCCGGGTCTCGGCGCGACCGAATCCATCACCTTCGTCAACGGCGATGCCGAGGGCGCCGACTATTTCTTCCGTCCGGAGGATCGGATCCGCGAGGGCCTTCGACGGTTCCATCGGCCGGCGCGGCTGATCACCGAGTCGGACTTCGAGCAGGTCATCCTCGTTGACTTCAACGAGCTGCAGGCACGCGCGCGTAAACCGGCGACGGCACCCAGGATTCTGCGGGCGATCGTGCTGATGAACCGCAAGCCGACCGCCCCGGCACAGCCGGCCGCCGGCCACGTGACGATTGCGGTCCTTCCCGCGGCCACGGGTATGGACATCAACGCGGCGCTGACCGACCCGTCGCTGCCGGATGCGCTCAAGATCTCGCTCGTCACCCCGGCGCCGGCGTTGCTCGACAAGCTGCGCCGGTTCCTCGACAAACGCCGGTTGATTACGACGCGCCTCCATCTCGCCTCGCCGCCGCAGCTGCTGCCGAAGCTGGTGATGTTCAGCATGACCGCGACGATCATCATCGACAGCGATCGCAACATCGCCGAGATGACCTCGGCGATCACCGCACGCATCCGGTCGACGTTCGGTGTGGTCAGCGGCGGCTTCGATGGACGAGGCTGGCCGATGGGCGGCAGCGTCTATCGCTCCAAGCTGTTCCGTCTGCTCGAAGACATCGACGGTGTCGATCACGTTGACGCACTAACGCTCTCCCCCGCCGACCCCAACGGCGACGTCGTGCTCGACGGCCTGTCGCTGCCGGCGATCGCGTTCGGCGGCCTTGCCCTCAGCGTGTTCCGGGCCTGACGCCATGGCCAGCAGCTCTTACCTGCAGCACCTCCCCGAGATCTTCCGGACGCCGGACACGCCGGGCACCGACCCGTTCCTCGGCCGGTTTTTGCTGATCTTCGAGGCGCTGCTCTCCGGGGGCGTCACGGTGCCGGCGCCGGGCCCGCAGGTACAGGGCCTGGAGGTGGCGCTCGACGCGTACACGAAGGAACTCGATCCGGCATTCACGTCGGTCACCGTCAGCGGCACGGGGAGCGCCGCTCGCTTCGATTCGCCGTTCCTCACCTATCTGGCCACGTGGGTGGCCCTGATCCTCGATCAGAACTGGGACATGGATCGCAAGCGCCGATGGCTCGAGCGGATCGTCCCGCTGTACCAGCGGCGCGGCACGCGCGCCGGCCTCGCCGAGTACCTGACGATGTTCGTCGGCAACCAGGCACGAATCGACGAGCCGCTCGGGGGCTTCGTCCTGGGCAAGGTGAACAACGTCAAGCAGACGTCAACACTGGCGGTCGATACGTTCCTGGCCGGTGCGCCGGCCTATTTCTTCCGCGTGCGGATCAACTACGGGTTCCCGGAGGGCATCGCCGACGCGGCCGGGATTCCCGCCGAGGACTTCGACATCGCCGTCTGGCGCAACCTGCGCAAGGGCACGCGCGCCATCATCGATCTCGAGAAGCCCGCGCACACCTATTACACGCTGGACGCGAGAACGCCCGGCATCATTCTCGGTTTCAAGAACGCCACGGTGGTCGGCGGCAAGGTGATCAAGGGGCGCGCGACCGTCGCGCGCGACACGCTCATCTGGCAGCGATCCAAACCTTTCTGAGACACGGAGACACGTCATGCCCGAAGTGGAAATCAAGCGCACGAACTTCTTCGACGGCCAGTTCCTCAAGGAGGGCGAGTTCAAGGACATGGACCTCTATCACGTCCATATGCGCCGGCGATGGGCCTTCGTGATGTTCAACCAGAGCGGCGTCGTGCAGGCCGGTGCGTCCGACCTGACCGTGCACGTGCCGAATCCGGCCAACAAGATCCTGATCGTGCGCGCCGGCATGGCCATCGGCAAGAACCCGAACGACGTGGAGGCAAAGGAGGTCGTCCTGCGCAACGACACGCCGCCCATCGATCTGACCCTGACCTCCGTCGAGGTGCCGACGCCGATTGCCGCTGGGCAAACCGGCTTCGTCACCGTGCACTATCTCGAACAGCCGGTGCCGACCCCGCCCTCGGAAGGCGACGTCGCCGGCAACACGCGCGTCCTGGAGCACGCCCGGATCACCGTGCACAACGCGGTGCCGCCGCCGTCGGCTCCGAACGGCGAGCCGTACATCCGGCTCGGCGACGTGACGTTCAACAGCATGGCGGTCAGCACCGCAAACCGTCAGCAGGCGTTCTTCAACGCTGCCCTGCTCGCGACGCCGCCGCAGATCACCGTCAGCCCGGCGACCGTTCCCGCAACTGGAACCGCCGTCCTCACCGTGACGTCCTCCGGCGGGATGAATCTGACCGGCCCTGTGACCGTCGTGATCGCGCCGAACACCGGTATCACGCACGTCGTCAGCAATCAGACGGTCAACAGCCTGACGCTCACGTTGACGCTGACCGGGGCGGGCACCGGCTTGCACAACCTCACGATTACCACCAACGCCACGGCGTCGACGACCTTCTCGGTCGCCGCTGTCATTCCGGCCCCGACGTTCATCAGCCTCACACCGTCTGCGGCCACGGGGAATACGAAGTTGACCATCGCCGGAACCAACTTCATCGCGCCGGTCACGGTCATTTTCAACAACGGCGGCGCCGTGATTGGTCCGACGTTCACCGGCCTCGACGAATCTTTGAGCCCGACGCAGATTACGTTCCGCGTGCCAGGTTCGGCCTCCAGCGCAGGCACGGGCACACTCACGATCAACGCCGCCGGAGGCAGCGTGCTGACCAGCACGTTTGTGCGTTTCTAAGCGGCCGCAACGCAGGGCGGCCGCAGAGTGTCGGCCGCCGTGTTACTTGCGGCGAGAAGGGAGAGACCATGATCGTCTTACGAAGTTACAGAGTGTGGGCCGGTGGGATGGCGCTGGGGATGATGTTCATCAGCGTCGACCGTGCAGTAGCGCAGTCGGGAACGATGATGAGTCAGACCGCCACGTTCATCAACGCGGCGACGGCACCCTCGATCGAACTCGAAGTCGCCGGCAGCAAGAGCGCCAACACGACGACCAAGATCTTCATCGAGGTCGGAACCGACGGAGCCAGTGCGTCGCCGCCGGCCGATCCAAACCTGCCGCCGGGAGTGAGGTTCCGCGTCAGCAAGACGGGCGTCGCCATGGTGTCGGAATTCACACCGACGGGCGGAGCGGACAACACGACTTTTGCGAACAAGATCGTCGTCCTGACCAAAGGCGCAGAGAACCCGGGCGATCCCCGCGGGTTGTACGTGCTTGCCATCGCGCATCTCAATGGCACATCGGCCGCCGAGACCTGGAAAGTGGAGATCACGAACCTGCCGGCCGGGCACCGGACCGTGGCCAGCATCGATCAGGGCGTTTTCAAAGTGCTGACGCCAACCGGGGTATGTGGCGGCGGCACGACACCGCCGCCGTGTCCGGGTGCCTGCCCGCCGGGCTATATCTGCCAGCGTATTTTCAGACCGCCATGGGATGAGCTTGTGGAAGTGGTGATTTGGCCGAAGTGGCCGCTGCCGGGGCCACCGTGTTTGTCTTGCCCCCCGGACTGGCGCCAACCAGTGCCCGACGGCTTCGATCGCGTGATGGTCGGACTCGCCCCCTTGCTCCGTGAAAACGCGCCGCTCGGGCCGGGGCGTGCCGGGGACATCAAGGTGTCGATCGACGGCGGCCAGGCGGTGGGACCGGTGTTCGACGTCGGCGACGGCAGCTACATGCAGCTCGTTC
>DASTBV010000059.1:0-76901 GCA_035711805.1 Vicinamibacterales bacterium | reverse complement strand
GAGTCGCCCGACGTTCTGCAGCTCGACGTGATCTGGATCGCCGAGTTCGCCGCGGCCGGCTGGGTGCTGCCGCTCGACAGATTCGCTCCGGATGCAGACGACTTCGTGCCGGCGGCGCTCGAGGCCGCGCGATGGAACGGATCGCTCTACGCGCTGCCCTGGTTTATCGATGTCGGACTGCTGTACTGGCGCACCGATCTGGTCGAGCATGCGCCGCGGTCGCTCGCCGAGCTGCGCGAGGCCGCGCAGCGGCTGCGTGACGCCGGCTCCGTTCGGGCGGGACTCGTCTGGCAGGGCGCGCGCTACGAGGGCCTGGTGACCGTCTTTCTCGAGCATCTGACCGCGTTCGGCGGGGGCATCCTCGACAATCGCGGGCGCGTGATCGTGAACGCGCCCGAAGCGGTCCGGGCGCTGACGTTCATGACCGACGCTGTCCGCGCCGGCGGCATCGTGCCGGCGTCTGCATTGACGTGGCAGGAGGAGCAGACGCGCTTCGCGTTCCAGAACGGCGACGCGGCGTTCATGCGCAACTGGCCGTACGCGTGGTCGCTGGTGCAGGACGCGTCGCAGTCGCGCGTCGCCGGGCGCGTGGCGGTCGCGACGTTTCCCGCCGGCGAGGGGGGCAGGGCCGCGGCCGCGCTCGGCGGCGCGCAGCTGGCCGTGAACGCCTGGAGCGCGCACCCCGCGCTCGCCTACGAGCTCGCGGCGTTTCTCACCGCGCCCGCGCAGATGCTGGAACGAGCGCGGCTGGCATCGCAGCTGCCGGCGAGGCGATCGGTCTACGACGAGACGCTCGCGGAGGAACTGCGGCTTCCGCTCGACCAGGTCACCGCCGCGCTCGACGCCGCCGTCGCGCGCCCGGCGACGCCCGTCTACAGCGAGCTGTCGGAGCTGCTCCAGGTGCGCATTCATCGCGCGCTGACCGGACAGCAGACAGCTGAGGACGCGCTCGGCGAAGCGGCGCGCGAGCTGCGCGAGCTGCTGGCTCGCGCCGGACTGGCCGGCCCGGGCTGACGCCGCATGCGACGTACGATGGGTGGCCGTCGCCACGCACCATGACTGGAGAGTCCCCGTTCGATCGCGCCGAAGTCCGTGCCGCGTGGTTGATGGTCGCGCCCGCGCTCGCCATCATTCTGCTCGCGGCGCTCGTGCCGATCGTCGTGACGGCATGGGAGGCGCTGCATGGACACGACCTCCGGTTGCCATGGCTCGGGCGTCCGTTCATCGGCGCCGCCAACTTCGTGGAAGCGGCCGGCGATCCCCGCTTTCAGGGGGCGCTCGTCCGCACCGTCGCATTCGCGCTCGTCAGCGTGCCGCTCGAGCTGACACTCGGCCTCGCCCTTGCGCTGCTGATGCATGCTGCCCGCCGCGGGCGGGCGTTCATTCGCGTCGCGGCTCTCCTCCCCTGGGCGGTCCCGACCGTTGTTGCCGCGCTCGTCTGGCGTTTTCTCTTTGAAGAGGCCGCCCCCGGCTGGCTTGTTCACCCGCTCCTCGCCTGGGTGCCGATCGTCCTTGCCGATGTCTGGAAGACGACGCCGTTCGTGGCGATCCTGCTGCTCGCGGGACTCGAGACGATCGACCCTGCGCTCGGCGACGCCGCGCGCACCGACGGCGCCGGTCCGCTCCGACGTTTCTTCACCATCACCCTTCCGCTGCTCGCCCCCGCGCTCGTCGTCGCGGCGGCGTTCCGGATGCTCGACGCGCTGCGCCTCTTCGATTTGGCCTACGTCCTCACCGGCGGCGGACCAGGCACGGCGACGGAACCACTCTCCCTCTATGCGTTCATCGCGCTGATGCAGCGCCTGCGCTTCGGCTACGGGTCGGCGCTCTCGGTGACGGTGTTCCTGCTGACGTTCGTCGTCGCGCTGGTGTGGGTGAAAGCGCTGCGGATTCGGTCCGAATGAGACGCGCGCTGCCTGCTGGACTGCTCCTGAGCGCGCTGCTCTTCCCGATCTACTGGATGCTCGCTGCGTCGGTGACGCCGGAGGCGCGGCTGTTCGAGGCACGTCCGCTGCTCCCTGCGAGCATCACCTTCGATCACTACCGCGCGCTGTTCGACGCGCGCGACTTCCTGATTCCGATCCGCAACTCGCTCGTTGTCGCGGGGTTGACCACAGCGATGGTGATTCCGGTGGCTGCGCTCTGCGCGTACGCGCTGGCGAGAATGAGGATGCGCCGGAAAGAGCTGCTGCTTGCGGTCATCCTTGCGGTGTCGATGTTTCCCCAGATTTCGATCGTGCCGCCGCTCTATCTGATCCTGCGCGAACTGCGGCTGCTCAACAGCTATCCCGGCCTCGTCCTTCCGTACCTGACGTTTTCGATGCCTCTCGCCGTGTGGCTCCTCACCGGCTTCTTCCGCGAGCTTCCGCGCGACCTCGAGGACGCGGCCATGCTCGACGGCGCGGGCCGTCTGCGCGCGCTGCGCGACGTCGTGCTGCCGCTGGCCGCGCCCGGCGTCGCCAGCGCGGCGATTCTCACCTTCCTGTACTGCTGGAACGAGTTCCTGTTCGCCCTCTCGTTCACGCTCGGGCCGGAGCGCTATACCGTGCCGGTGGCCATTACGCTCTTTCGCGGCCGCTACCAGGTGCCGTGGGGCGAAGTCCTTGCTGCTGCCATCGTGGCCACGATCCCCGTCGCGCTCTTCGTCCTCGCGTTCCAGCGCCGTATCGTTGCTGGTCTGACGGCGGGCGCCGTCAAAGGCTGACGGCATGGCGGACGTGCTGCTCTCCGGAGTCGCGAAGACCTTTCCGAACGGGCACGTCGCGATCCGTCCACTCGATCTGCACATCGGCGATGGCGAGTTCCTGGTGCTGGTGGGACCCTCCGGCTGCGGCAAGAGCACGCTGCTGCGGCTCATCGCGGGCCTCGAGACACCGACGGCGGGGACTATCGCGATCGACGGCGCCGACCTCACGGCACAACCACCGCAGCGCCGGGACCTCGCGATGGTCTTTCAGAGTTACGCGCTCTATCCGCACATGAGCATCCGTGAAAATCTTGCCTACCCGTTGAAGGTGCGGCGCACCGATCGCGCCACCGTCTCGCGCCGCGTGACCGACGTCGCGGCAGCGCTGGGCATCGAGGACCTGCTCGACCGGCGTCCGGCACAGCTCTCGGGCGGACAGCGCCAGCGCGTCGCACTCGGCCGCGCCATCGTCCGCCGCCCGAACGCCTTTCTCCTCGACGAGCCGCTCTCGAATCTCGACCCGGCGCTGCGCACGCAGGCGCGGGCGGAGCTGCGCCGCCTGCACCAGAAATTGCGAACGACGACGGTGTACGTGACGCACGACCAGGAAGAGGCGATGACGCTTGGCGAACGCATCGCGGTGATGCGCGACGGCGCGATCGAGCAGGTCGCGCCGCCGCGCGATCTCTATGCGCACCCGGCCAACACCTTCGTCGCGCGCTTCATCGGGTCACCGGCGATGAATCTGCTGCCGGCCGCGGCCGCCAACATCGAGGCGCCCGCCGGCGCACTCGTTGGCATCCGGCCGCAGGACGTGCAGCTGGGCGCGTCCGGCGTTGTCCGTGCCACGATTGAACTGGTCGAACTTCGCGGCGCCGATCAGGTCGTGCACCTGCGTCTCGACGACGTCGACGCACCACTGCTCGCGGTGGTCTCGGGGACCGCCCCGACGGCCGTGGGGACGGGCGTACTCGTGACGCTGCCCGCCGATCGAATGCACTTCTTCGACGGCTCCACAGGCACGCGGCTCAATGGGTAAGTTCAGAAAGGCTTGGCGCGGAACGCGGACCGATCAGACGGGAGTCGATGTCTCGAATGCCTCGCAGAGCCGGCCGAGACGGTCGCGGCCGTGGCGGCGCGCAAGCCGTAGAAGCCGCAGGAACACCTGCGCGGTGATAAACGCGTCGCCCCCGGCGGTGTGGCGATCGTGCGGGATCACGCCGAACAGCCCGCACAGGCTGTCGAGCGTGAACTCGCGGATGCGCTCGCGATCGGCGAACGCGCCGCTGCGCTCGAGATGCAGCGTCAGGTCCATCGTATCGAGACTGCGATTCATCAGATCGAAGCCCCAGTGCCGCTGATACGCAGCGTTCAGCGTCGAGATGTCGTGATCGATGTGGTGGCCAACGATGACGCCGTCCTGGAGGTAGTCGAGGAACCGCCGCAGAGCCTCGGGCTCGTCGATGCCGCCACGGGTCTCGTCGCGCGTAATGCCGTGCACGGCCACCGCCGCCGTGTTCCGCTCGACGCGCAGCAGGGCCTCGAACGCGTCGTCGAGCACGATGTCGCCGCCCTGGACGGCGACGGCGCCGATCGTGATGATGCGGTCGGTCAGCGGGTTGAGTCCGGTTGTCTCCGAGTCGAGCGCGACGAAGCGCACGTTGTCGATCGCGTCTCCATCGCTCCATGTGTGGGTGAAACGGCTCCGGTACTGATCGAGAAAAGCGTCAGTCACAGCGCGTCGAGCCACTCATAGTTCGCGGTCAGCTCGATGAGGCGGTGGATCACGCGGAATCCGCTCTTCAGCACCTGCCGGTCGTGACGGCTGAGAAGGGTCGGCGGCAGGTCGGCGCCGCCCGTTCCCTGACGGATGCCGACGCGTCCCTGCAGCCAGAGGACGATGCGGAGCGTGTCCGCGGCTTCGCGGAAGATCGCTTCGTGCCGCGGCAGCAGGCGTCGCGCCATGGCCAGGCGCTCATGCGTGGACCCGCCGATCACGCGCCCGGCGGCCATGCCGTAGACGCGCGCGACGTCGACTAGCGGAGTCATCGCATTGCGATCGAGCTGGAACGTCGCGCTGCGCTCGCCCATGTCGTCGACGACGGCATCCTGGAAGAAGGTCAGGGGAGGAAGCCGCGCCACGCAGTCGTTGGCGACGATCCGAAGAAAATCGCGATCGATCGCATCGGCCATGGCCGCTTCTACCTCGCCGTAGAGCGGATGCCCCTCCTGCATCGGCCGCAGGTCGAACAGGGCGCGGGCCAGATACATCTGCTCGAGGATCGGGTTGCGGATCCAGCCGACGAAGCGCTCTTTCCACTCGGCAACGCTGGCCGCGAAAAACGGCACGTCGAACGGCTGCTCGCGCCGCGGCAGGTAATCGCATTCGGCGAGGAGCCCCGTCACGCGTCGATACGCGGCGGACGCGTCGGCATGCTGGCCGGCCGTAATCAGAACCAACTCCGGCATCAGCCGGGTCAACGATTCGCCGCGTCCCGAGGATCCGCAGAGTCCCCAGCACGTCGCCTCGGAGTCGGACATTCCGGCAAGCGCGATGACGCGAGTCGCGATCGACTCGTCCACCAGGGTCGTAAATCGCGTGAGCCAGTCGACGGAACGGGCACTGTCCAGATACTGCAGCGCGAACGCGCGCGCCCGGTGGTTGAGTGCCCTCAGCTCCGGGGGGCCGGAGGCGTCGCGAATTTCGCGCAGGATGGAAACCGGCTGATCGCCGAACACCGGAGCGAGATCGGCCGCCGTCACCAGCGCCTGCAGCTCACCATCCGGTTTGCCGTCGGCGGTGATCGCAACTGCCGCAGACCCCGCCGCTCCCAGCGTCAACACGCCATCGGCGATCGATGCGGATGGTGACACGGCGATCGGCGAGCCGCGCAGGAGGCGTCCGACCGGCTGTTCCGGGTCTCCGGTTCCGTCGGCCAGCCACGCGATCAGATCGCCGGAGCTCACGACGCCGATCAAGCGGCCCCTCTCGACGACGGCCAGAGCGTCCACGCGCTGAGTACGCATGACATGCGCCGCGCGTCGAATCGAGTCGTCTCGATCGCACGAGACCACGCGCCTGGCGCTGACCACGTCGTGCAGGAAGACGTGTTCCGGACGCCGCCGGTCGTCTTCCGCCTGATAGTCGAGCGTGACGGTGCTGTAGGTCGAGACGTACTGCCTGGCGGAGGCGTACTTCTCGAGCAGTGTCTCGAACTCGTCCGCCGGCAGGGCATAGACGACCACGTCGGTCGCCGCGCGCGCCGAGTGCAGCGACGCCGGCGCGCCGTTGAAGCGCTCGACGCCAAGCAGGTCACCAGGGCCGCGCACGTCGCGAAGCTCCAACACGCCGTTCACGTCGGACCACAACGACACGACGCCCTGCTGGATGACGAAGATATGGTGCCGGTGCGATTCGCCCTGCGAGAGGAGGTGCTCGTTGCGCTCGTGAAACCGTACGCGCCCGTGCCCCGCCAGCGCGAGCAGGTCGGCATCCTCCACGGCCTGAAACGGCGGATATTTCCTGAGGAAGTCAGCTACGCGATAGCTGATTGTCGCGGTGTCCATCTAGTTGGATAGTTAGATAGTTGGTAGTTCGTAGTGAGTTCGTAGTTCTTACTACGAACTATCCAACTAGCCAACTATCCAACTAGCCAACTAGCCAACTAGCCAACTAGCTAGCGCCGGGCTGCGACGCGCTTCGCCAGCTGCGCCTCGAAGTCGGCAAACGTCACGCCGAAGCGCTGAATCGCCGCGTCGATGGTCTGGCCGCCATCGAGATCCTGGAGGAGGAACCCGAGATTCGACGCGCCGATGCGCGCGATCAGCGCGCTGGTCGCAAATGCGCTCATCTCGTAGGCGAGGTCGGCCTGCTCGGCGTTCAGGCCCGTGAAGCCACGTTCGAGATGCGCGAGCGGCACGAACGCGCGTGCCGCCGCGAGCCGCTTCTCGGACGCGGCCGCGTTGTTGCCCTCGAAATACATCGCCAACCCCTCGTTCAGCCAGGCCGGGACGTTGCGCGCCGCGATGCTGGCGAGCATGGCGTGCGTGAGCTCGTGCGTCAGAATGCGATCGAACTCGCGCAGGTTCTGGGTGGCGCCCGCCACCGGCATCCGGATCTGGCCGTCGAAGCCGGCGCCGGCCCATTCGGGTGCGCCGGTGATGTCGTGAAACTGCTTGTCCGTGTAGAGGATGACGTTGATCGCGTTGGTCGGATAGGAGCGGAGCGCCTGGCCGATGCGCCAGAAGGCGCTGCGCAGAACGGTCGTGGCACGCTCGGCGAGGACGCGGTTGGCCGGCCCGTCGAAGAGGATCGTGAAGCGGTCGTCCTTGAAGGCGCGAAGGTTGTCGTGGACCGTCGCCTCGCTTTTCCACGTGGCGAGCCGCTGACGCAGCTCGACGTTCCCCGGTGCCAGCGCCAGCGCGCTTTCGTAGGTCTTGATGGCCAACGACAGGTCGCCCTGGTGATAGGCGATTTCGCCAAGGAGCGCGGAAGCGGCGGTGACGCGTGGTTCGATCGCCAGGGACCGCTTGAGGAACGACATCGCGTCGGTCTGGCGGCCCTGAAGGTATGCGGCGGCTCCCGCGCCGTAGAGGGCCGCGGGATGTTCAGGTTCGGCGGCCAGCGCGCGGCGAAAGGCCGTGGCCGCGCGGTCGCCGTCGTTGTTCTCCAGCGCTCTGAACCCGGCTTCCAGCGCCTCGTCGACGCCCTGCGCGTAAGAGAGTGGACTCAGTAATGCAAGATGCAGAATGCAAAATGCAAACACCAAGACTGCCCGTTTCGTCAGTTTGCATTTTGAATTTTGCATGTTGCATTACGAATTGCGTTCAGTTCACGTGACAGCCGACGCAATTCGTTTGCGCCTGCGGCAGCGGCTGCTTCGTTTTCATCCACTCCGCCGCGCGTGCCGCGTAGTCGGTGCCCTTCAGCATCGACGGGATCATCCCGTAGTACTTCTCGGCATCTGCCGTCTTTCCTTGACGGCTGTTCAATTCTGCAAGCCCCTGCAACAGCTCGCCGAGCGAGTGACTGCTCAACGTGCCGAGTTGACCCTGCTGCAGATCGAACATCCGCTGGTAGTCGGCACGGGCGTTCTCAATCAGTCCCGGCACGTTCCCGAACCGCGGCATGGTCGGCGTCAGCATGCGCAGCACCACGCCGCGCGCCATGCGCACGCGGACGTCGTCCGGCGCGATGCCGACGGCCGAGTCCATTTCCTTCGTCGCGCGCTGGAACAGGCCGATGCGGTCGAGCGCGGCCAGATCCGGGTTGGTCGATGAGTAGTACAGCGTCGCCGCGCCGTGCCAGGCGAGCGCCTGCGCGTGGCTCGGGTTTGCCGCCAGGATGGAGGCCGTGGCGTCGAGCCCGCGCTGCAGCGCGCCGGCGTTGCCGCCCAGGCCGCTGAAGAGGTCGGCCATCACCTGTGCCGGCAGCGTCGGGCCCGCCGCCTCCGACGCCGCTCCCGAACCGGCAGCGGGAGCACTCGACGGCGCCGCCGCGCCGCGTCCGCCGCGGCCGAGCAGTGCGGCGAGTCCGCCGCGGCCGGCGGCTGGCAACTGCAGCCCCTGGCTGAGCGCGAGGCGCTGCAGCGTCCCGTTCTGTCCGGCCGCGAGGAGCGTCCCTTTCAGCTGCTGCCCGGCGAACTCGGCCCACTGCGGTTCATCCTCTTTGCGTACGGGAATCAGCCCGAAGCTGACGCTGCCCATCTCGTCGGTCGATTCCTCGCCCCACCAGACGCGTTTCGGCGGGTTGCTCGGGTTGCGCGGGTTGCTTGCCGAGTTGTCGTAAGTGATGCGGACGTCGATGCGCGTGCCCTTCGGCAGAATCACCGGCTGCTTGTAGTTGTAGCCGTCCTGCCAGTTGAAGTCCCAATCCTGGATCCACAGCAGGGGGCGCTCGGTGCCGTCCGGCAGCGTTGCCGTGGCTTTGAACTCCTTGCCCAGGTAGTGGGCATGCGGCTGCGTGAGAAATATCCTCACATCCACGGGCAGCGTGGCCGAGCGTGAGATCACATAGTTTTTCTCGCCGGGGGGAATGTCGATGCCCTGGCCGATGCCGAAGAGGCCCGGGAGCTGGAGCACGCGCAGCATGCGATCCGGCGCCTTGTCCGCGAAGTAGATCCCGACCGTCGATTTTTCGCGTTCCACCTTGCCCGTCGGGTGGAAGTGCATCTGGATCACGAAGTCCGAGCCGCGCGACATCGGCAGCGCCAGCCCCTCGGGCAGGAACCGCGGCGTCGCGCCGACGGCCCATCCCCCGAGAGGACCGGCAGGCGCGATGGCGGGATTCGCGCCGATCGGTGCCAGACCTCTGAACCCCGGCTGGCCGTCGGCCCCGTCGATCTTCGCGTAGGCACCCGCACGAACGTAGGCGAACAGCGCGTGGTGCACGACCGTGCGCGCCCGCGGACGGAACTCGACCGCGCGCACCCACTTGTCCTCGAGCAGGCCCGACGGAATCACGAAGTTCCGGAAGATGTCCGGCCCGCTGGCGGGCACCTCGAACTCCGTCGGCATCTCGAGCACGAGGTCCGGCGTGCCCAGCCTCCAGCCGGTCGTGAACTTCGGCATGGCGGGCATCTTCGAGCGGTCGCCTTCCGGCATCCCGCCTTTCACCCACGTCGCGATCGCCTGGATCTGGGCGTCCGTCAGCCGCCGCTCGTCTGCGAACTCGCCGTAGCCGTGTGTGGCCTGCCACGGCGGCATATAGCGCCGCTGTGTGACGGCGGCGATCAGCGGCCCTCTGTTCCGCACATCGTCGTACGAGATCAAGGAGAACGGCGCGGCTTCTCCCGGGCGATGGCAGCTCACGCAGTTGTCGTAGACGATTGGCGCAATCGTCTCGGTGAACGTGACAGCCGCAGCTCCTGGGCGCGCGTTCTGCGCCTGCACCGGCGCTTCACCCCGCGCCAGGAATCCAATGACAAACACTGCGGCGGCGAGGCCGACAACGATGGTTGGTGTACGCATGATCAGTCTCTCGTGAAAGGCCGACGTAAACGTCGGCCTCTACCGTTTCGGCTGCCTGCCCCGAGCCGAGTCGAGGGGCCGCGCGATGAAGCAGCCAAGCGCTTCCGTCTCCGGCTTGGGCACAGGTTTGCCCGCAAGGATCGCGTCGAGCGCGTCGGTCAGGTCATGCTCGGTAACGTGCTGTCGCGGCTTGCCCAGCGAGGAATAGAAGTTGTCGATGCGCCCGCGATACCGGATCGCGCCGCGCGCGTCGACGACGACCGCCTGCGGCGTAATCGTTGCCTTCGCGCGATCCGCAAGCGCACGCGAGCCGTCGATGGTGGCGGCGACACCGTTATAGGCGTATTCGCTCAGGTGCTTGCGCACGCCGGAGGCGTCGACGCGGACGTCCTCGTACGCGAGCGAACAGCTGATCCCTTTTGCCGCGTATGCCTTGCAGACACGCTGAATCTCCGGCGCGTAGGAGTTGGAGATGGGGCAGTCGGTCTGAACGAACAGGATCACGTTGGCCTTGCCGGCCGGCGCGAACGGCGCGAGCGGCCGGCCATCGATGTCGCGCGTCTGTCCAGACGCCCTGCTTTCCCCGCGTGTCTGTCCAGACACGCTGCTTTCCTCGCGTGTCTGTCCAGACACGCTGGCAGCCAGCAACATGACGACACTCGTCCCGGACAGGACGCGTTCCCAGCGCATCGACGTGCACTCCTTGGAGGTGAAATGGATCGTAACTCGTATTACTGCTGACGCCCGTAAAACGTTCCGGGCGTCATTTTGTGACGCCCGGTCCGGTTTCGCGGGGCCGATCGGGAGGGGTTATTGCTGTTCCGCGTTCGCGCCGCCAAAGCTCGATCCCGCACCGAGCCGCTGCCCGGTCGACGCGAGCGTCACGGTCCGCGCGTTGCCGTGCGGCTGGCCGTTCTTCGCCTGGAAACCGTCGACGATGACCAGGTCGCCGAGCTTCATCGACGTCCGCTTCCAGCCACTGCGTTGAATGACCGCCGGCGCACCCATCTCCAGCGCCCAGTTCGTCACCTTGCCCGTCTTCTCGTCCTTCACGTCGATGTAGAAATAGACGTGCGGGTTCGTCCACTCGACCTTGGTGACCGCCCCGGTCAGCTTGATCGGCTTGTTGCTGTCGTATTCGGCGGCAAAGGAGTGATGCGCGACGGCCGGGACCGACAATGCCGACACAATCGCGCCCACCGCAGCCAGGTTTCTCACGTTCATTCGCGATCTCCGATCAGAAACTCACCGTCACGTTGAAGCGCGCCAGCCGCGGTTGCATGACCGACTCCGGCGTCAACCACGTGGCGCCGTTATCGGTGTACTGATAGGTCTCGTCATAGGTCAGCGCCACGTTGTCGTTGAACAGGTTGTACAGGTCGACGCCCACATCGTAGCGCGTCCGGCCGAACCGGAGGATCTTCGCGAACCGCATGTCCACCTGTGTGCGCCGTTCGAGCGGATACAGCATCGATGGCGTCAGCAGATTGATATTCGTGAACCCGTTTGCGTTTCCGCCAGCCGGAAGACGCCCGAGGAATACGTCGCGCATGACGGTGTTCGGGATGCGGTAGGTGGCGTCGAGCGTGCCGCCGTTGCTCGCCACCTCGCCGGCATTCGTGCGATTCGATCGCACGATGATGCTTGTCAGGACCTCGACCCTGGGCACGCGATACGTCGCCAGGCCGCGAATCGTGGATAGCCACGGCTCGGTGATATCGCACGCGTCCGCGCGGTTGCTGCCCTGCAACTGCGGGCGGGCCTGCCAGAGCTCGCAGAACTTCCGCACCCCGCGTCCGGTGCTGCCGCCACCCTGAACCGTCAGCCCGCTGGCGAGCCGCGCTGTCGCCTGGTAGTCGAAGCCGTGCCAATAGGCAGTCCGCTCGGACGCGATTTTGCTTTCCTTCGTCATCAGCGTCTGCGAGCCACGCGCGTTCGCTTCGCTCGTAATCGCCACGTACGATGCCGACGTGCCGACGTTGTCGGGCAGGCTGGGATGGCTGGGGATCGGGACGGTGTATGTCTGGTAATCGCTCGCGTTGACCAGCGTGTTCACGTTGACGAAGAAATTCCCCCACCATCGGCGGTTGTAGCCGACATCAACCGACACGCGCGGCAGCACTTCGTGCTGCACGGATGCGCCGAACTGCCAGTTGTACGGACGCACGCCCCAACCGTGTGTGATCTCCTCATCGATCTGCACCAGCGCCGGATCGAGGTTCCCGAAATTCCGGTTCGCGCCGGTTGGCGTCGCACACGTATCGACAGTGCCGGTGGCGGGACCTTGCGCCGCGATATTCAACAGATCGCAGTCCACCACGAGATCGCCGTCGTTGTCGGTCCAGCTGCGGCTCGCGTTCGTCACCAGTTTCAGCGCCGGGTTGTTGGCCGAGTAGATGCCGTCGGTCGTCGCTGCCGCCAGGTAGCGTCCGAAGTTCGCTTTGAACGCCGTCCTGCCGTTTCCAAAGACGTCGTAGGCAAGGCCCAGCCGGGGATTGATGTCGTGGAAACCAGTGATGCTGTCGGTCGTCTCGAACCGGATCGGCTGAGGATTGAAGCGGGACGTCTGTTCCGACCCCTGCTTGTCTCCCGGCGCCCAGGCGATCACGTAGTCGTAGCGGATCGCGCCCTGCAGCGTCAGCCGGCCCATCGTCCACTGATCCTGCGCGTAGATCGCGTTCGTCGCCGTGCGGTCGCTGAAGTCGAAGCCCGGCGTCAGGAAGTACGACACCGACGTCGGGTTGATGATGACCGCGCTCGTTGGATCGCCGGCAACGGCGCGCCTGCTGTTGAACGTGTAGCGCATCTGCGGCTCGTTCACGAGCGTGCGCCGGTCGTACATGAAATAGGCGCCCTGGTATCCGACCTTGACGCTGTGCGCGCCGGTCACATAGGAGAGCGACGCACGCCAGTTCCAGGGAATGTTGTAGTACTTGCCCATGGTGAACGGCGCCCGATACGCGTAGTTCGTGCGTCCGTAGATGTTCGACGACTCCGTCACGCCAATGAGGTTCATCGTCGCGTCATCTGGCACCTGTCCGTTGCCGACGATGCCGTACGAGAAGCGGGAGACGGTCGAATCGATCAGGAGCTTGTTCGACAGCGTCACGGTGTAGCTGGCCTGGGTGAGACTCGACGGATCGTCGCTGTAGAAGGCCGCGCCCTCGCCGGACTGCGTCGCGCTGCCCATGCCGATCCAGCTGTCGGTGCGGGTGCGGCAGGCGTCGCCGGTCAATGTCAACGACGACCCGAAACAGCGATCCTGCCATTGATACGAGAACGCGACCCGGTTCTTCGGCGTAATCTGGCCGGTGATACGGGCTGACAGATCCGTTTTCACGTCGATGCGACGGACCTCGACGTTCGGATCCGCCAGATACGTCCATTGCGTCGGGTCGCCCGCGTGCTGGTTGAAACGTGCGCCTTCGACCACCTGCGAATTGCCGTAGCTGCGGGCATTGCCGAAGAACCAGATGCGGTCGCGGATGAGCGGGCCGCCGCCGCTGCCGCTGCCGTCCCAGTTTCCGCGGATGGCCGCTGGCGCCGTGATTCCCGCCGCTTGAAGCGCCCCGTCGATGTTGTTGGACTGGAACTTCGAGCTGGTGCCGCTGTAAAAGGCCGTGCCGGCAAAGGTGTTGCCGCCTGACTTGGGAACGATGTTCGCCAGCGGGCCGCCTGTCTCCGACTCGCCGAGGCCACCGGACACGAGCACCTGGAACTCCTCGGCGTTGTTCACGTCATAGCCGAACTGCGCGACGCTGTTTCCTGAAAACGATCCGGCGACCGGAAGGCCGTTCACCATCATTCGCCCTTCGGTGCTGTTGCCGCCATGCGCCGTGAACAACGCCATGCTGGGCGAGTAGTCGTTGCCGTTAACGCCGGGCGCGACCATCAGCCCCGGTACCGCATAGAGCACCGCACCATAGCTGCGTGTGATCGGCAGCGAGCTGATCGTCTCGGCGTCGACCACCACTTCCCGTCGCGTCGACTGGGTGTCGACGATCGGCGCTTCACCGCTGACGGTGACCGTTTCGGCGAGCGCGCCGACTTTCATGTCCACGGATACCGGAATCACACCGGAGCCGGAGACGGTGACTCCCTCGCGCCTCATGGTCGTGAAGCCGCTCAACGCGAAGGTCACGGTGTAGGTGCCGGGAGGCAGCTCCGAGATGCGGAATTGGCCGGTGCCGTCGGTGACGGCCGTGCGCACCCTCTCAATCAGCGCGCCGCTGGCGGCCTCGACCGTGACGCCGGGCAGGACGGCACCTGAACTGTCACGAACAGTGCCGGAAATGGTCGCCTGCGCTTGGGCGAGAGCCGGAAGCAGCAGCACGAAACCAAGGACAGCGAGACAGCGGGCGATGACACGCATGGCGCCTCCTTCGGCGAATCGCGGATCGCAGCATGCGTCGCCGCATCCTGCGCGATGTGGGCGCCGAGCCTAAACCCGTGGTGCAGCGTTGTCAAGCAAACGTGTTGCTGCTGACCCCGACACACTGAGACACCGAGACACCGAGCATTTTCGGGATTGACCTCGGTGCCTCAGTGCCTCGGTGTGTCGTCTACCGTCCGGCGAAGTGCTGTGCGTCGCGCTCGTTGTCGATGCAGAAGTACTCGTGGATCTCGCCGCCGGGTGAACCGTCGTAGTTGGTGTACTGCCACGGAATATCCCAGCCGCCGCTCCACGGCCGTGTGTACGCGCCCTTGTCGTCAATCGTGACCTGGTAGCGCAGCGTGTCGAAGTTGATGCGCGTGAAGCGCTCGATCAGGTGCATGAAGCGCGTGTGCGGCAGTCCGCCCCGGATGAACCAGAACTTCTCGTTGAAGCCCACGGTATCGACGACGAGCGTGTCTCCCTCCCAGTGGCCGATCGAGTCGCCGAAGTAGCTCGGAATGAGATCGTCTTCGGACGGATGCTTGCGTCCGGGTTCCATGGCGATGCGGCGCCAGTCCCGATTCTCTCCGTCGAGGATGAAGATCCGCTGCAGTTCCGGCTGATCGATGAACTCCATGCCGTTCGGCACGGTGAAGAAGCGCATGCCGCCGGCCGGCTGACACCGGACGTGCGGGTCGTCGAGTCCGCCGCGCTGCCGTCTGTACTCGTACAGCGCGCGCGACCAGTCCTGGAACGGCACCTGGTCGAGCGTCAGATTGCCCGGCAGCCCTGCGGGTGCGATCGGGCTTCCAGTCATCACGTTCCAGAAACCCTTGACCCCCGGGACCTGACTGAGATTCACGCGGCCATCGGGCCAGCGCGGCGTCGGCTTCGACGGCCCTGCCGGCGCCGCGCCACGGCCGCCACGCCCTCCACGTCCCGCTCTGCCGCCGCCCTGATCGCCAGCGGCACCGTCACGCCCGCCGCGCGCTCCAGGCTGCGCGCCTGCCGCGGGCGCTTGCGCGTCGAACGGAGCGCTCCACATCGACACGGCAAACACCGCGACGATCAGACTCACGCCGAACAGTCCTTTTCGCATCGTCCTGGCCCTTCTAGTGTGAATAGTCCCGATCGCGCGTCAGCTTGAAATCCTGCTTGACGTTTCCACACAGCCACGTGCCGGTGAGCGTTCGTTGATCCGACCCGAGGCGATCGATCTTTCCGTCGACCATGCAGCGGGCCACCTTGCCCGCCGCGTCCTTGGAATCGAGCTCGAAGTGGACCGACCAGTCCTTCGGCGTCAGCCTGGCGTTCTGCAGTTTCATGCTCTCGAACCCCGGATTGACGACGCCGGTGATCTGCGTTCCGTCCCAGTCCATGATCAGCGTGACGTCCGTGCGGTTCTTCGGGCCTGTTCCCCGATCTCCATGCCACGAGCCGACGAGCGGATGGCCTTCCTGAGCGCTCACCGCGATACACGTCACGAGCAATCCGGCACGGAGCATCACCGACGCCCCCGCTCGGATTCGGCGTTCTGGAGTCTGCATGGCGCAGTAGGTTACTCGATCGGCTCCCGACGCCGGGAGCGAGCAGGGTAGCGTCCGGCTTCAGCCAGATTCGTCGTGTCGCTCAGTCACCGGCGCCCAGCGACATGAAGTCGCCGCACATCTGCAGGCATTCTGCGCACACATTTGCGTGACGCGCGGTCACCACCCTGCGTTTCGCGCCGGCAAAGCGCCGGCAGAAGCTGCAGCGCGCGACGCGCGTGGCGACACGGTCTTCATCGTTTCTTCGCAGCGCACGCTCGGCGTCCCGGGCGCAGCCGTCGCAGATGTAGATGTTCGGCCCGGCGACGAGCTTTTCGACTTCACTCGGCGGGCGGCCGCACCAGGTACACACTGCGTCGCGCGTCGTCGCCCGCGTCCGCCACGCCTTGCGCCACCAGCTGCCGCCGGATCCGTCGACGATCTGGTGCACGCGCTGATGGCTGAGCGTCAGCGCGTCGGCGATCTCCCGCAACGAGGCTCCCGCCAGGTGCAGCCGGCGGACGGCCGTGTGGTATTCGGCGCGCGCGACGAGCGCTGCCCGTTCCGCCTCGGCGAGCTCGGTCCCGGTCTTCCGGGCCAGATCCAGCAGTGCCTGACTCAGCGCCATCGCGCGATCTGTCTATCATGAGTAGACAAGATTTGTCTAGTCGATATGGACATTTGGGTCCGGAACGTTCGATCCAGTGATATGGTTCGGCGCATGAAAGTCGCTGTTGCACTCGCGCTCGTTGCCGTGACGACGGTGGGCCACGCGCAGGTGGCAGCCCCCTTAAGAGGGGGGCCTACGTCCGCAGGCGCTACGCCATCCGGCGCTTTTAATGTCTACGAGGCGACCGTCGCCGACATCCAGCGCGCGATTCAGGGCAAGCGCGTGACGACCGTCGGGATCGTCGAGCAATACCTGCGGCGGATCAGGGCCTACAACGGCACATGCGTCAACGAGCCGCAGGGCATCCTCGGACCGGTGACGACGATTGCGAATGCCGGCCAGATCAACGCGCTGTCGACGTTGAACCTCCGGCCCGCGGCGCGTGAGAAGTGGGGCTTCGACGCCCGCAAGGCGCGCAGCATGACCGACCGGGTGGACGGGGCTGCCGACATGCCCGACGCGCTGGAAACGGCGGCGTCGCAGGATCGCGCGTTCGCCCGCACCGGCCGTCTCGCCGGGCCGCTGCACGGCGTGGTCATCGCCATCAAGGATCAGTACGACACGAAGGACATGCGCACGACGTCTGGCGGCGATGCGCAGTACGCGAACGATCGTCCCCCGGATGACGCGACGTTCGTGGCGAAGTTGCGGGCTGCGGGCGCGATCATCCTGGCCAAAGCAAACCTGGCGGAGTACGCGGTCGACGGCGCGCGCAGTGCGTTCGGCGGCACGTTCTGCAATCCGTACGACACCGAGCGCGAGCCGGGGATGTCGAGTGCGGGCTCCGGCACGGCGGTGGCGGCGAACCTGGTCACCTGCGCGATTGGCGAGGAGACCGTCGTCTCCGTTCGCTGGCCCGCGGCGGTCAACAGCATCGTTGGCCTTGCGCCGACGAAAGAGCTGGTCAGCACCGACGGGATGATTGGCGCCGGGCTCAACATGCGCGTGGGGCCGATGTGCCGCACGGTTGCGGACACGGCGCGGATTCTCGACGTCATCGCCGGCTACGATCCGAAGGACGAGTACACGGCGCTCAGCGTCGGGCGGATGCCGCGGACGTCCTATCTCGAGGCGACGAACGCGCGTTCGCTCGCCGGCCTGCGCATCGGCGTCGTCCGCGAATATCTGAATCGGAAGCTGCTCGCGCCGGCGGACATGGAGAGCGTCGATCTCGTCGAGCGCGCCATCGACGGGCTGACGAAGCTCGGCGCGACCGTTGTCGACCCCGGGCCTGAGGGTGCGTTGTTCCAACGGTGCATCGCCCGTTCTGCGCCCGAGCTGCTCAGCAGCGCGTTCCTGCGCCAGAACAAACAGCTGTTTTCCGCTGACGCGTCCACGCAGCCGCCGACGGATCAAATCGCAACGTTCGTGGATTTGCGCGCCAATCCGTCACGCGTCAGCGAGCTGCTGACGCTGCGCAATCTCGGCGGCGGGTTCGGCGAGCCCGGCGAAGACAAGTACATGATCAACCGCTACCTGCGGGAGCGCGGCGACGCGAACATCAAGACCAACGCGGATCTGATTTCGAAGGCAACGTTCTATTCCGATCCGAACTTTCCCAATCGGCGCGCGGCGCGCGAGCAGGCGGAGAAGGCGGTAACGCTGGATACCTCGGCGCGGATGCACACCCGCTTCGCGCTGCAGACGCTGTTGATGAATTGCATGGAAGAGCAGAAGCTCGACGCGCTCGTGGCCCCGATGTCCACCGTACCACCCAGGAAGCTCCTGTCGCCGCGCGAGCCGGGCAGCAATGGCCGCAACGCGATCGGCTGGTTCATGTTCGGTCAACAGGGATTCCCGGTCATCGACGTCCCGGCCGGGTTCACGACGAACGTTTGGGATCGTGAGCGCGACGGCAACAGCACGCGGCTCGTCGGGCCGATCCCGGCCCGGCTCCCGGTGGGCGTCGATTTCATCGCGCGGCCCTTCGGCGAGCCGACGCTCTTCCGCATCGCCGCGGCGTACGAAGCGGCAACAAAGAACCGCCGGCCACCGCAGGGGTTCGGACCGGTGCCATGAACTTCCTCGTCCGGCTGCTCATCAACGCCATCGCGCTCTGGCTCGCCACGCGGCTGATCGACGGCATTTCCTTCGACGGCGAGATGATCTTTCTCCTGATCGTCGCGCTGATCTTCGGCGTCGTCAACGCCATCGTGAAACCGATCCTGATCTTCCTCACGTTCCCGTTCCTGATCGTGACGCTGGGTCTGTTTCTCCTCGTGCTGAACGGCGTGATGGTCTGGCTGACGGGCGCAATTTCGGACGCGGCCGATCTCGGATTTCACGTCAGCGGATTCCGCGCCGCGTTTCTTGGCGGCCTCGTCGTCAGCGTCGTCAGCTTTCTGCTGTCGCTGATGGTGGGCGGCGATTCGCGGAAGAAATCGGAGCGATGACCGGTAGCGTTGACGCAGCTCGGGTCCTGTCGCCGGGTCTCCCACCCGTCCTCGGCGCCAAATCCGCTGGCCACGGGAGTGGCGCCTGCGCGGCGGGCGGGGATGCCCCTCCCGGCGCCACCGGCTGGAAAGAACCTGCGTCAACGCGTTTGACGATGCGCAGCGCTTCGGAACCTATCGGGAATGTTCTTGTTGAGCACTGCTGAAAGCGTCACGTTCCGTCGACTCGAGAACGGCGATGTCGATGCCGCCGTGGCCATTCTGAACGCGGCGGCTGAATGGCTGCTGGCGCGCGGCATTCGGCAGTGGACGACGACGTATCCGCGAGAGCTGTACCAGCGATCGCAGGGCGTCGGGGAGAACTTTGGCCTTTTTGAGTACGACCGGCTCGTCGCGATTGTCACGTTGACCCGCGCTCCGCCCGAGTGGTCGGCAGAGTTGGCCGGGCAGGATGTGAAGTGGATCTCGAAGCTGGCGGTTGCGCCCGACTGCCACGGCCGCGGCCTCGGACGACAGATGGCCGGCCATGCGCTCGATCAGTTGCGGAGGGACGGTGCCGATCGCGCGTGGCTCGATTGCCGGAACGGTCCGCTCGTCGCCTTCTACGAGTCGCTTGGCTTCGGGCGCGTCACGCGGAAGGTCGTCAACTTTGATACCGGTCCTCTCGACCTGGTTTTAATGAAGCGAGACTTGTAGGGATGCGCGTTTCGTCGGATTCGATCTACCGGGCTGGCGCAGCGGCGTTTCTGGTCGCGGCGATTTATCACCTGGCGGCAAGTCTGATTCCGAGATTCGGCGACGCCGCGTACTCCGACGCGTACCCGTTGTGGCGACACGCGTTGTTCATTGCGGTCAACGTGTCGGCAGCCTGGCTGCTGCTCAAACGCATCCGCTGGGCCGTCTGGGTGGTTGCTCTAGTGACGGCGCAGATCTATTACGGCCACGGCCGTTACGCCTGGAATTCCTGGGTTCGCGACTCCCGTATCGAGTGGATCGATCTCCTGACCACGCTGGGAGCGACCCTTCTGCTCATCCTGCTGATAGCGATCAGTATTCGCTCCGCGCGCATGTATCGAGCACTGCCGCGACAGTACTGACCGCGCTGTGATGACGAGTGCGGACCGCAGGGTCCGTGACCTCGCTCGTCTCCCTCAGCCTTCTCGCGCGGTCAGTACATGCAAGTCTTCCTGACCTCCGTAAGGATTCGCTCACCCGTACAATTGAGCTCTCGACGTCCGAGGTTGCGGGAGCTGAGTGAAGAAAGTACTTGTCAGCGGGCGCCGGGAGGGGCACCCCCCCACCCGCCTCGCAGGCGCGCACTGCCGTGACCAGTGCACTTGCGCCGAGGACGGGTTGGGGAAACCCGGCGACAGGACCCGGGCCGCGTCACTCAGCGGCGTTACCGTTCCGCGTCCGGGTGTAGGATGAGCGCCCACATGCTCTCGCGACGTGATCTCTGGAAGTGCGCTCTCGCGGGAGCCGCGGTGTACGCAGGACGGGACATCCTCGCAGGGACCGCGCGCCTCGATGCGGCCCAGCGCGGTGCGCCACCTGCCGATCTCCTCCTCGCCAACGGAAAATTCGTCGATGGCCGCGGCGTCGTCGGATCGGCGTTGACGATCAGGAACGGGCGCATCACCGCCGTCGGCGAGGCGCGGGATCTGGGCGCTGCGGCGCGGACAATCAACCTGGGCGGCCGCACCGTCGTTCCTGGTCTCTTCGACGCGCACGTGCACTACACCCGGGCCGGCGTCAATCCCGGCTACGAAGCCCGGCGCATCGAACGTGCGTCCTCGATCGCGGAGCTGCAGGAGGCGATCGCGACGCGCGCGGCGTCGGTTCCGGCGGGCGCCTTCATCACGTGCATCGGTGGCTGGAACCACACTCAGCTTGCGGAGAATCGACGCCCGACGAAGTCCGATCTGGACGCGGCCGCGCCGAAGCACGGCGTCTACATTTCCGGCACCGGCGGCGGCACGGGTGCGATCACGAACAGCGTCGGCCGCGCGTTCTTCGCTGCGAGAGGGGTGATGGTCGATGACACCGGCGCGGTGGCGTCGGCACAGGCCGCTGTCGCGGCACTGCAGGCCGTCCAGACGCCGGAAGACAGGCTACGCGGTACCGCTGATCTGAACGCCCATGCCAGCAGCCTGGGTCTGACCGGCGTCATCAACGCCGGAAATCTTGCGGATCAGGAATTCGCGCTCACGCTGTGGCGAAAGGACATGCTGACGGTACGGATGCGGCCCGTGTTCCCTGCCGACTCGCCGCAGGAGGTCGAGGCGCGGGTCCTCAACAACTTCAGCCAGGCGGGCAAGGCCGTCGGCGACGACCTGTTCCGGCCAGCCGGGTTCGGCGAGCGCATCGGCGGCACCGATCCGATGTCATCACAGTTCGAACCCACAGCCCGGATGATTGCCAGGCACGGCTGGCTGCTGCAGCAGCACTCCATCACACCCAAGGAGAACGACTTCCATCTCGACGCGTTTCGATCGATCGCGCGCGAGCATCCGATCGACCGGCTCCGATGGTCGATCATTCACTTGCAGAGCATCGACGAGCCCAGACTCAAAGCGCTCCAGCAACTGGGCTGCGGCGCCAGCGCCCAGTCATGGACGTACTTCGGCAACGGCGGCGGGCCACCGTTCCGCCGGCTCGTCGACTCCGGGATCCACGCCGGGGTCGGCACGGATTCGACCAACGTCTCGGCCCTCGATCCGTGGGTCTCGTTGTTCTACATGACGACCGGACGAAACGTCGCCGGGGTGTTGACGAATGCCGGCCAGCAGGTGTCGCGCGTCGAAGCGCTGCGCTTGTATACGGAAGGTGCGGCGTGGTTCTCCTTCGACGACCACCACGTCGGCTCGTTCGTCACCGGCAAGTACGCGGACCTTGCGGTTCTCAGCCACGACTATCTGAGCGTGCCCGAGACAACGATTCGACGCATCGAATCTGTGTTGACGCTCCTCGGCGGGAAGGTCGTGCATGCCGCGCCGCCGTTCACCGCAGGCGCATAATGGCATGGGAAGGAACGCCATGACGGTACGCATCACCACCGCCCTCGCGGCGGCGGCCATCGCCACGGCATTGCCGACATCGGGCCGAGCGCAGTTCGGCCCGGCGCAGTCCGGCGGCGGCAACGGTCCGGAGGCCCAGGTCGTCGCCAAGTACGACAAGGACGGCGATGGCCGGCTCAATCGTGCGGAGCGCGCGGCGGTGCGCGCGGCGATGGCCGGCGTGGTCACGGCGGGGCCCAGAGGCCGGCGCGGAGGCGCCACGGCGTCGCCCGGCCCGAGGCTGACCACTGCCGACGTCCGCCCCCCGTATCCGCGCAGCAACTTCTACGACCTCGCGACGCTGCGGACCATCTTCCTGCAGTTCGAGGACGCGGACTGGGAGGAGGAGCTCGGGTTCTTCTTCAACTCCGACGTGGACGTGCCGGCGACGATGATCGTGGACGGCCGGACGTACCGCGACGTCGGGGTCCACTTCCGCGGCGCCTCGTCGTTCCGCAACACGCCTGCCGGATTCAAACGGTCGCTCAATATCGCGTTGGATTTCGCCGACGACGATCAGGACGTGGGCGGCTACCGGACGCTCAACCTGCTCAACGTGAACAATGACGCGACCTTCCTGCGCGGCATCCTCTATACGGAGATCGCGCGCCACTACGTCCCGACGCCCAGGATGAACCACGTCCGCGTCGCGATCAACGGCGAGAGCTGGGGTGTCTACCTCAACGCGCAGCAGTTCAACGCCGACTTCATCCGGGAGTGGTTCAAACCCACAGGCGGCGCGCGGTGGAAGGCGCCGGGCAGCCCGCGCGGGCGCGCGGGCCTCGAGTATCTCGGCGAGGATGTTGCCGCGTACAAACGGATTTACGAGATCAAGACCAAAGACGACGCCGAGTCGTGGGCGGCGCTGATGCGGCTATGCCGGGTGCTCAACACCACGCCGGCCGACCAGCTCGAAGCGGCGCTCGCGCCGATCCTCGACGTCGACGCGACCCTCAAGTTCATGGCGGTGGAGATCGCCATGGCGAACCCGGACGGCTACTGGACCCGCGCCAGCGACTACAACATCTATCGCGATACTGCCGGACGGTTCCACTTCATTCCCCATGACGTCAACGAGGCGCTCGGCGGCGAGGGTGGGGGCCGCCGCGCCACGCTCGACCCGATGGCCGCCGCCGGCGATCCGACCAAGCCGCTGTACTCGAAGCTGCTGGCCGTGCCGGCGCTGCGCCAGAAATACCTGTCGTACGTGCGCGAGATCGCCGAGAAGTGGCTGGACTGGAACACGCTGCTGCCGATCGCGAAGGCGTCGCACGCGCTGATCGCTGCGGACGTGGCGGCCGACACGCGAAAGCTGTCCGACAACGCCGGCTTCGCCGCGGGCATCGCCGATGCGGGCAATCCGCTGAAGGCGTTCATCGACGCGCGCCGCGCGTACTTGCTGCAGGTGACGGCCCGCTGAACTCAGATGGGGCCGCCTTTCACCGGACGCTGAATCTGTCGCAACCCCTCGAAGGCGTCGAACGCGAAGAGCACTCAGCCTTCCTAGTCGGGCGTAGGCATCTGGACTGAATCGATGGAAAGCACTTCCATGGACTGCGACCGTGCTTCGAGCTTGAGCCCGAGCTGCTCGCTGAGGGCCGTGAAGAGCGTGGTTTCCGCCGCATCCAACTCGGGCCGCTGACTATTGGCAAACCTGAGCTTCCACTCGAAGGTTCCCGGCAAGCCGCCGCCGGCGACGATCGGCCTGTCGAGGAACCGCTGAATGCTGTTGATCAGCTGATCAATGGTTCCCGCCGACTTCAACTCGACGATACCCCGGAGGCCCATCGCCTCGACGCCCGGCCAGCAGAGCAACTGACCCTGTGCGTCGCGCGGGTTGTCGGCATCCTGAGGGGTGCGTCGAACGGACTTGTAAGTCAAGCAGTCGTGCTGCGACGGACGGAGATTCGGGCCCAGGACGCCAATCCGTATTGGTTTCAGTTCGTAGACCGGCAGCGGCCGGTGAGCCGGAGTGATCCGCAGCTGGAAACGATCCGTAAGCAGCTTTCGTAGCATCGCCCGAAGCTGCGCGGCGCTCGCCGGCGCCATCGCCTTGGCAAGGATGTCGAAACGAGCTGAGAGGATTTTGTTGTCCCCTCCGATCAGGCGAAACTGATCGACGAATGGCCGGCTGGATGATGGTCCAAGATCGTAGGCCTGCAGGATGATTTCCCGCAGCGGCAGATTCGTGACCTGCACGGAGTCGTGACTGAACCGCCACGAAAAGGGCGTCAGGGGAGGACTGGTGTTGAACTTGACCGAGGCAACTTCGAATGGCTCCGCGGCTTCCGGAAGGATGAGCTGTGCGGACGGCATTGCCGCCTGAACGGACAGGAGCAGCGCCGCCGCCACCAGAACACGTCGCAGCATCATCACAAGCCGATGACGTCTAGGTGCAGTAGTAACACTGGGTGCCGCCCACGTCGCAGCACATAACGCATAGATTCTTGTCGGGTCCATATTGGCAGCCCTCTCCCAATGGGTACGCAGTGCCGCCCCCGTCGCCGCAGGCGTTGATTAAGTAGCTGCAGTCGAGCGGATCTGCTTGCGCCGACCTGTCGCCGAGCGCGGCAGCGCCGAGGCAAAACGCCGCGGCGACCAGCTTCTTGAGTGTCTTCATCGTCCCTCCTGCGTGAATGAACGATCGCTCATCCACTCTCGATCAGCAGGCGGAAACGTATCAAAACCGGCGGCGCAATACTGAGGGATTCGAGACACGGAATGCCGTACGATGGCCTCTCGCCATCGTCGATCGTGTCGACGCGGCCGCTTGGTCTACGGCCGATTGAACCGATGTACCCGGCCGAACGCGTTGAACTCGGCGACGAATAGATCGCCCTTGTCGTTCAGCGCCACGCCGTGCGGCGCGAGCACGAGTCCTGTCTTCCACTGTGCCGGCGGAATCTTGTTCGTGCCGACACCCTGCTCGGTGTTGGTCCCGACGCGCGCGGCGACGGCGCCTGATTTGTCGAGGAGCGTGACGCGACCGGTCAGCTCGCCGATCACCGCATGGTCGCCGCTGATCGCCACCGCCGCCGGCAGCAGCAGATCCTTCGCAACCACACCAAGGAACTCGCCGGCCAGCGACATGTGCACCACCCGATTGTTCGCGCGATCGACGGCGATGATGCGTGCCGGCTCGAAGCGCGTATCGATCGCCAGCTTGTGCAGCGTGTTGAAGCTGTACGGCGCCGCCTTGCCGCCGAACGACGAGAGGTACCTGCCGCTGCGATCGAAGCGGTGGATGAAATCGCTCGCGTACCCGTCGGCGACGTAGATGTCGCCGTTCGGCGCCACGTCCAGCCCGGTCAGCAGCAGCGCGAGTTGACCGCTGCGCGCGTTCTTGATTTTGAATTGATCCGGAATCTGCGCCGAGCCGATCGTCATGACGATGCCGCCGTCCAGGCGCATCTTGACCACCGTCTGTCCGCGCATCGTCGCGCCGTAGATGAACTCGCCGTCGGCCTGCTTCCGGATGACGAAGCCGTGGAAATCGCTCGGCGCGTTGGGCACGTTGCGCAGGAACCTTCCGTCGGCGGCATAGACCTGCAGCCCGGCCGCCGGATCCTGGACGCTCACATACACCTCGCCCGCGGAGCTGACCGCCACGTCGCCGTGCATGTTGCCCAGGTTCGCCCGCCCCTCAGGCAGTTTCAGCCAGTCGGCGACGGCAGTGAAATCGGTCGCGGCCGCTGCGGGCGTCAGGACGACCGCAGTGACGAAGAGCAGTCCGGCGATCTTCTTCATGGCCGGGATTCTAACGGAACTGCGCACGACGCGGGCTGTTTGGTGTATGTATTGACCCACGAAAAATACGCTCTGGTTCATCCGGGAGTGACGTAGTGTCCGCCTTCGGGCGGACCCAGGAGCAGACATGTGCGATAAAGACCATTTTGCAGAAAGCGTCAAAGAGTACGAGGCCAGAGGGCTGATCACGCGCCGGCAGTTCGGCGTGCTGGTTGCCGCCGGCGTGTCGTTGGTCCTGCCGGAAGTCGCGAATGCGCAGGACGTCACCGAACGGGACGTCGACATCAAGACTCCTGACGGCTCGGCGGACAGCTACTTCGTGCATCCGGCGAAGGGTTCGGCAGCCGCGGTGCTGCTGTGGCCGGACATCTTCGGCCTGCGGCCCGCGATGCGGAACATGGCGAAGCGCCTCGCGCAGCAAGGGTACGCCGTCCTGGTGCCGAATCCCTTCTATCGGGTAGGCAAGACGAACGCCACCGGCGCGTCGAACATCAAGGAGATGTTCGCGTTCAGGAAGGGCATGAGTCAGGCCACGGACATGACGGACGCCAGAGCGTTCATCGCGTGGCTCGATGCGCAGCCGCAGGTGAACAAGAACCGCAAGATCGGCACGCAGGGCTATTGCATGGGCGGTCCGATGACGTTCCATACGGCGTCCGCCGTTCCCGATCGCGTCGGGGCAGTCGCCTCGTTCCATGGCGGCAATCTCGTCGGCAAAGAAGGCGACCCCAACAGTCCGCACCTGCTGGCGGCGAAGACGAAGGCGTCATTCCTTATCGCCATTGCAGAGAACGACGACAAGGGTCGGCCGATGGACAAGGACGTAATGAAGGCGACGTTCTCCGCGGCGAAAATCCCCGCGGAGATCGAGGTGTATCCCGCGGCGCACGGCTGGTGCCCGCCCGATTCGCAGGTCTACAACGAGAAAGAGGCGGAGCGGGCGTGGACGCGCCTGCTGGCGCTGTATAAGACCGCGCTCGCCTGAGACTGTTAAACCACGAAGGGCGCGAAGAGCGCGAAGCTCGCGAAGAATACACTGGTACTCTTCGCGTTCTTTGCGACCTTCGCGTCCTTTGCGGTTTAAGGGGTGGCGACCGCCACGTCGAGCAGAAACGGTCCCGGCGACTGCAACGCTTCACGCAGCGCCGGGGCGAGATCCGGCGCGCGTTCGACGCGCGCGCCGGTGCATCCCATCGCGTTCGCCAGCCCCACGAAATCCAACCCTGGAAGCTTCGTCCCGATCAACTGCTTGATGTTGAAGTGGGCGGTGAACTCGCTCAATGCCGCATAGCCGCCGTTGTTGACGATGACGATCGTCATCGGCAGCTTGAGATCCGCGGCCGACCACAACGCCTGAATCGAATACATCGCCGAGCCGTCGCCGAAGATCCCGATGATGCGCTGATTCGCCGACTTGGCCAGCGCGATACCCACCGCCGCCGGCATGCTGTGCCCGAGCCCCCCGCTCGCGCACGTGAAGAAACTGTTGGGCCGCTCAATCGGCAGATACGCCTGCATCGTCCGCCGGCTCGACGGTGATTCCTCGACGATGACGCTGTCGGCTGGACGCTCGTCCGCAAGCGTCTGCATCAGGAAGGCCATCGTCAGGCCGGCGTCGGCGTTCACGCGCGGTGGAGCGCTGCGGCCCTTCGGCGCGGCCCGGCGCGGCGGCGACGAGCGCTCGAGGATTGCCGAGATGCCGAAGCGAACGTTGCAGACGAGCGCGGTACCGAGCGGCGTCCATGCGGCGACGTCCGGAACATCGATGATCTGTACGAGCGACGCACCCGCTGGAATGTGCGGACCGAATCCTTCGATGTGATACGTGAAGACGGGCGCGCCGAGCGCGACGATCAGATCGTGACCGTCGAGAAGCGTCACGATCTGCTCGCGCATCGGCGGGAGGAATCCGGCAAACAGTGGATGCCGCTCGGGGAAACTGCACCGCGACGACATCGGGCTGACCCACACAGGCGCCTGATGCCGCTCCGCGAGGGCCACCACGTCATCCCACGCGCCGTTCCGGTCGACACCGAAGCCGACGACAAAGACCGGGCGCTCGCTGCGATCGAGCGCTGCCGCGATCTCGGCCGCGAGTGCCGGATCCGGATGGAGCGCGCGGCTGACGGTGCGTGGTGCGATGGCGTCCGTCGGCCGATCCCAATCGTCCACCGGGATCGACACAAA
Source organism: Vicinamibacterales bacterium (assembly GCA_035711805.1). Taxonomy (GTDB): domain Bacteria; phylum Acidobacteriota; class Vicinamibacteria; order Vicinamibacterales; family UBA2999; genus Gp6-AA40. The sequence goes on along the minus strand of DASTBV010000059.1, from coordinate 49,292 downwards.
GGTCGGGCCGCACGGCTCCTGCATCGCGAGGTAGTAGGCGCGTGCGATGGCGAGCGGCACGTCCTCGCCGCGCGCCGGCTCGACCGCCCACTTCACGTAGGGTTCGGGCAGCTTTGCGGCATCGGTGGCGAAGAGGAACGGCTCGTACGGCAGGATCGACCGCGCCTGCTGACCGGCGGTGATGACCATCGGCGTGCGATTGCGATACGCCGTGAAGATGTTCCCCATCGCGTGACCCACGCCGGCCGCCGAGTGCAGGTTGACGAGCGCCGCGTTCGCGGTGGCCTGCGCATAGCCGTCGGCCATGCCGACGACAACCGATTCCTGCAGGCCGAGAACGTAGCGGAAGTCGGCGGGGAAGTCGCGGAAGAGCGGCAGCTCGGTCGATCCCGGGTTGCCGAAGATCGTCGTCAACCCGAGCTCGCGCATCAGACAGTGCGTCGCTTCACGGACAGTAGGCATAATGCAGTTCGTCTCTCCGCGTTTCTATGAGGCGCTCGTGGCTTTTTCGAGCAGACGATCGGCAAGCGTCGCGATGTAATCGCGCCGCGTCAACGGTGCGAGCCACTCCGCCGGAATCGCCCGCGCACCGTAAAAGGCGCCGGCCAACTGGCCGTAGACGGCGCCAACCGTGTCGGCGTCGCCGGCAAGATTGACGGCAAGCAGCGCGCCGTCGCGGAACGAGCGCGAGCGGAAAAACGACCAGAGAGCCGCTTCGAGCGTGTGCACGACATAGCCGCTCGACGAGATCTGAGGCCGCTCTTTCTCCTTGAACGAGCCGGCAGCAACCACAGCGATGGCGGGGGAAAGCGACGCGACTCCCTGGAAGGACGGGAGGCACACATCAGGGCCGAGCAATTGGTCGCGCGAGTCGCCGGACAACGCCGCCACGAGCAGCGCGGCGAAGTAACGGCACCCGTCCACAGCCTCTGCCGCTGCGTGCGTTGTCCGCGAACTGTCCGCCGCTCGCGCAACCACCTCAGCCAGGTCGGGGCGATATCTGAGCGCGACTGGGGCGAGTCGCATCAGCGATCCGTTTCCCGCCGTTGCCGGACTGCCGCTTCCGGCATACGCAATACCCTGACGCTCAAAGCGGTCAAGGGCGTCGCGAGTCGTCCGGCCGATATCGAAACATTCGCCGGTGCTGCTGTTGTACCCATGGCGCAGCCAGCGGAGGTATCGCCGCATCTGATCCGCGGGATCGAACACGTCGCACTCGATGAGGCTCTCCGCCAGGCACACCGCCATCGAGGTGTCATCCGTCCACTGGCCCGGCGTCAGGTAGAACGGCCCGCCGCCCGTCATGCCGGTCACCGGCAGCCGCGTGTCGCGCGCCGCGAACTCCAGCGTCGTGCCGAGGGCGTCACCGACAGCAAGTCCGAGCAGTGCGCCGCGATACCTGTCGGCCAGGTCGCTCGACGTCGGCATGAGCGGTCGATGATAGTCTTGAACCGCCCCCCTCGACCACGCCCGGGGCGGTGCAGTCGATGAACGCTCGTTCAGATTCGACAGTCGGCAGCCGCCTCTTCGCGCACGCAGGCCTGGCGGCAGCCGGAGTGCTCATCTTCCAGATGGCTGTCATGACGTCCGGACGGATTGTCGCGGGCGACGGCCTCGGATGGGACGGTCGCGGCTACGCGAGACTGATGGCGGAGGGGTTGGACCACGCCTCGGAGATCACGCGCACACGGCCGCTGCTGCCGGTGTTGACTCGCGTCCCGCACGCGCTCGGGCTCGACGTCATTCCAAGCTTCCAGGTGATGAACGTGCTGTATGCGTTCACGCTGTATCTGTTCAGTGTCCTGATCCTCGACGCGTACGGCGCTCGCATGCGCGTCAAAGCGCTGGTCGTGGCCAACCTGGCGCTGTGTGTTGCGACGTCGAAGATGTTCGCCTACTACCCGGTGCAGATCGACCTCGGCGTGCTGGCGCTGGTGACGGCGGGCGTCTACTTCGTGATGACCGATCGCCACGCGCTCGCCGGCGTCGCGGGCATGCTGGCCATGGCCTCGCGCGAGTTCGGGATCGTCGTCGTGCTGTGCGGCCTGCATCGCTCGTTCCGCCGCGGCCGTCTGTGGCCTGACTCGGCATGGTATCTGCCCGGCGTGGCCGTCGGCCTCTGGGTGCGCTGGTACACCTACTCCGAAGGCGTGCTCTCTGCGAACGACGCGCTCGGCAACATCGCGCTCTGGCGCCACCCGGCGTTCCTCGGGGCGTTTGCCTACTTCACGGTCACCGTCTTCGGTGGCATCAGCGCACTCCTGGTTCTTCAACCCCGTTGGTGCGGGCGCCGGCTGCGGGAGCAACCGGAACTGGCGAGCTACCTGCTGCTGATCGTGGCTCTCACGGCGCTTGGCAATCTGGATGTCTGGCGCTATCTCGTCTTTGCGCTTCCCGTTACTCTGATCCTTTTCGCACAGTACTCCGAGCGAGTGCCTCTTCCCGAAACCCTGATCGCGGCGGCAGTCACCTTCGTGACGGTCATCACCCAGCGGCCGTTCCAGCGCATGGACCAGGACCTGTACTTCCAGGACTGGTTCCCGCTCTATGGGATCATCTCCGACACCCCGCCCCCATGGCAGTTCCTGGCGCTGTGGGGCGTGCGGCTGACCACGCTGTCGCTGCTCCTTATCGCCTTGCTGTTGATCCGGCCTTTGCGCCCGCGCCTGCACGAGCAGGCATCGTCGTCGTGACGAGCACGTCCGCGATCCGGACGATCACCGCACGCGACGTTGTCCTTCTGACGGTCCTGCTGCTGGTCGTCCTGATTCCCGTCCGCTACGAGACCGAGCGTGCCGCGGCGCCTGGAGCGTTCGCCCGCATCGCGATGAACTGGGAAATCGTGAATCGGGCGGCATGGACCGAGGGGACGCTGCCGCTGTGGAACCCGTATCAATTCGGAGGCCGCCCGCACCTCGCGAATGCCGAGACGCTCTCGCTGTACCCACCGCACATGCTGCTGCGGTTCCTGCCGCTGACCCTCTTTTTTCCGCTCAGCCTTGCGCTGCACACGTGGTTGGCTGGAGCCGGGACGTATTTTGCCGCGCGCGCCCTTGGCGCCCGCCGATCCGTGTCGGCGCTGGCCAGCGGTGCGGTTATCGGCGGCCGCCTCTTCGTCCCGTTCGAAGTGCGTGACTCGCCGCTCGACGTCTATGGGTTGGCGTGGCTTCCACTGATTGCCGTGTTTTCGCTCCGTTCGGCGGAGTTGACCAGGTGGCTGCCGCATCCCGGTCTGGTCGTGGTGGTCGCGCTCAGCGTGCTTGCGTCCGCGTTGAAGCCGACTTACGTGCTGGCGACTGTCGCCGGCTCCTATCTGTTCGCGGCGATCTGGCAGCCGAATCGCGCCGAGCATCGGCGGCATCTGCTCGTTCAGCCGATCGTGCTTGCCGCTCTGGCGGTCGGCCTCACGGCAGCGCAGATCGTGCCGACGGCTCGGTTCCGGATGACGACAGGTGGCGATCTGTCCGCCGACGTGCCGTCGCCGACCCCCGTGGGAACCGGGCGAACCCCGCCTCATCCCGCACTTGCGGCAGCGCTGCGTTCACTCGCAGGGGGTGGACGGGTCCTCTCGACCTGCGATCGCGCGATAGACGGCGGCGATTTCGTCGCGTTGGGCATTCCCGGCGTGGGTGGATCCGGAGGGGTCTTCCGCGCTGATTACGCCCGGTTCTCGCACCTGGTACGCGGGCCCACGGAGCGGCCGCGGCCGACCTTCGAAGGCATACCGGAAGCGGCGAGCGGGCCGATCCGCATGGATCTGCTGGCGCTGCTGGGCGTCGAGTATCTCGTCGCGTGCGATCCGCCGAACGGCCAGCGATGGTCGTTGATCAGCGCACACAACGGCATCGGCATCTATCGCAGTCTCGTTCCGGCGCCGCGTGCGTTCTGGACCTGCGCGCCGCAGCCGGTCGGACGGAACGAGCTGGAGTACCGCCTTCGGCACAGCAGCTACGACGCGAACCTCGCGCTGCAGCCGCATCTCATCATCAACGTCCGATGGCCGTTCGGAATCGCCGACGCCGACAGGGCGCGCGCGGAATCAGAGCTGCGGCTGGCGCCGCACCGCGACATCGCCGATCGCACGTGGGAATACAACCTGGTCGACCGCTCTCCAGCGAACGTGGCGGCGATCGTCGACCATCCCCTCGTCGAAGACACGCAAGGGATCGACCGCCCCAACCGGATGCTCAGACACTCGCCGGCAGCCATGCCCGCATTCGTCGAGCCGAAGTCCGAGCAGCTGCTCGGCGCCGGCGGATGCGGCCCGCCGGTCCCCGTCACCGTGCACGACCAGGATCGGTTCGACGGCGGCATGATCGTGGAGGTCACTGCCCCTCAAGACGGCATCGTTTTTTTCAGTGAAACGTATTATCGCGACAGGCGTGGATGGGTTGACGGCCGGCGGATCGGGCGCCTGAAGGTCAACCTGGCGTTTACTGGCGTGCCGGTGTCCGCCGGGCAGCATCGCATCGAGCTGCGCGTCGACATGCGGTCCTTCTGGTTGGGCGCGGGAGTGTCCGTGCTGACGCTCGTCATCTGGCTGATCGCAGAACGCCGAAGCCGGACTGCGCTACAGTCTGCTGGATGGCGATAGCCCGTTCTGCGTGCGTGCTGGGTGTCCTGGTGATCGTTGCGGTGGTCAACGTGTCGGCGCAGTGGCCGCTGTTTATTCCACCGGATGTGCCACGCGGAGCCGATGGCCGGCCGAACCTCGACGCGCCGGCGCCGCGACTGCCGAACGGCAAACCGGACTTTTCGGGCGTGTGGGAGAGCCGGATTCCACCCAGCGGAAGACTCGGCGGTCCCTTTCTTCCCTCGCTGAAAAACGACGGTCCCCCCGTCGCGACCTTCGTCGACATCGGACGCAACATCAAGGAAGGCCTGCCGCTGACGCCGGCTGCCGCAGCGCTGAAGAAGTCCCGCATGTCGCGCAACAGTATGGACAACCCCGATGCGCATTGTCTGCCGATGGGCTTCATGCAGCTGCATACGCATTCGCAGCCGCGGAAGATCGTTCATACGAAGGACGTCGTGGTGATTGCGTACGAGGCGAACTACGGCCTCCGCTGGCTCTTCACGGACGGCCGGACGCTGCCGGCCAACGACCCGAATCCGTTCTGGTACGGCTACTCGGTCGGCCGCTGGAACGGCGACGAGCTCGTCGTCGAGACGACCGGCCTTCGAGACGACGGCTGGCTGGATGTGAATGGCACGCCGTTCGGCAGCACCTCGAAGATCACCGAGCGCTTCCGCCGCGTGAACTACGGCCGGATCGAAATCGACGTCACCGTTGACGATCCGACGTTCTACACGAAGCCGGTAACGGTCCGCGTGAACTGGCGGTTGTATCCGGACGGCGAGCTGATCGAGTTCATCTGCAACGAGAACGAGCAGTCGTCGCAGCATCTTGTCGCGCCGAAATAGTCGTTCGAGGCGTTCGAGGCGTTCGAATTCATCGAGACACCTCTCTGAGCCGGCCGCCAAGCCAGGCGGACGGGACGGTCAAGACCATGCCCGTAACCCACAACCATGTAGGCGTCGCGGTATTTCTCAGCGTGAGGAATGCAGCGAGTGTGAGACCGGTCTGGATCGTGCCGACGATTACCGCGTGCGCGACGCGTGCACCCGGGGCGAGCCAGGCTGCCACATAGCCGCCAGCGATCATGCTGATGGCGTTCCCAAACGCCCACATCACTTGTGTGGTGGTGCTGCGGTTGATCCATTCCGGCTCGGCGCCGACGATCGCCGTGCCGACTGAATCGATTCCGAACAGGCCGAGCGTGAAAACTCCGATGCCGGCCAGGACCGCCAGCGCGCCCCGGAGCAGCGCCATTCAGCGGTCTCCCAGTGGCCAATAGACTTCGGTTCGCCAGTTTGCGGGATCCGGGTGGTCTGCGGGATCGGTGATGTACGACTCCCACGGTGCGCCCCCCGGTCGCAGGCCGTTCTTTTCCATCCACCGCTCCATCTCCGCATACGTCTCGCTGAGCGTGTCGTACGAGCCGCCGTGCATCGCGACCGCCGCCGGCCCGCCCGGAAGCGTTGCCGCTTCGACGTCGTCCATGCCGGCCGCCGCCGCGGCCAGCACGCACCCGGACTCAATCGTGAACAGGCCAGGACCAGTGGACAGGTAGCGCGTGAACGGGCGCCCGGCCAGCGGCACGCCGCTCCGCATGGCATACGGAAACGCCTTGCCGAAGCATTCGGCCATCGTCTTTGCCAGCTCGTGGCGAGCGCAGCGCGCGCGGACGATCAGGACGTGTGCGGGGGTCAGCTCCCGCCGCTCAATCGACAACATGGACATCGATACTCTCCGAGGTTGCTCGACGTGAAGGTGATAGAGGCCTACGCACGGCCCGGTGGTGTCCGCGAGTGCTACATGACGGACGTTGGTTGCGGGTGACGCACCATGTGATGCATCACGCCTGTACGCCGATGGGGTGACGCCAAACTGCCGCCGGAACGCACGGGTGAACACTTCATGGCTGGCGAAGCCTGCATCGGCGGCGATGCGGACGATCGGCTCCGACCGCGTTGCCAATCTCGCCGCCGCCCGTTCGAGCCTCAGACGCAGGATGTACTGCTTCGGCGTCTCGCCGACGATCTTGCGAAAGGCGCGGTGAAAGTGAAATGGCGACCATCCGGCTCTGGCCGCCAGCGCGTCGAGCGGGACGTCGGTACTCGCGTCGCGCACCGAGCGAAGGAGCTGCAGGATCTCCTGATGGGACGGCATCCGGAGGGATATTACCTGCGGGCCCGGCACCGACTTGATGTTTCTTGCGGTTCTGCGACGCGGGCCGGCTATCTGGCTTATCCTTCCGGCGCGGAGGTCATCATGCGCCCGACGTCACTCCTGTCCCTGGCGCTTCTCGCCTCGCTCGGCTCGCCCGTGCTGGCGCAGGAATGGGTCGAGTTCATCAGCCGCGACGACGGGTTCCGGGTCAATTTTCCCGGCGTGCCTGCGATGACAACCACCACCTTCACGTCGGAGTACGGCGCCACTCTTCCGGCGCACGTCTACAGCGTCACGCGCGGCGGCCGGAGGTTTTCAATGACCGTGGTCGATTATCGGCCGATTGAGAAGCTGCTGACCGAACGCTCGAAGCAGTGTCCGCCGTTTGCCGACGAGCGGTGTACCGGTCTCGGTGCCGGCGCGACGGTGGGATACGGCTACTGGAGGACCGACATCCGCGGTGCGCTGGTGTGGGCATCGTGGCAAATCATGCAGCGCGACGCCAAGGTCACGCACTACATGTGGAACTTCATCGACCTCATCGAAGGCCACCAGCTGCAGCTCACCAACAATGCGGACAGGTCGCGCACGTTCGTGGCGATCTACATGCACGACAACCGGCTGTACATTTCCGAAGGTACCGTGCCCGAGGGCGATCCGCCGCCCGGGCTCTTCCAGCAGTCGCTCGGGTTTGTCGACAGGGACGGCAACACCGTCCGCTATTCCGACTATTACGACAACGATTACCCGCCGCCGCCTCCTGCGCGCGGGCGGGGAGCCGGCCCCGCGGCCGTTCCCGCGAAATGAGGGAGGCAGGTGAACGTTCGTGATGGCGTGTGGCTCCAGGTCGCGTCGTTCAAAGGAAATATGAAGCGGCTGCAGGTTCGACTCATCGCGGGTATCGCGGCGCTGTGCGCGTGGTGGCTCACGGCGGCCGCGAGCGCGCATCACTCGCACGGCAATTACGGGGACAACTTCATCGACCTGCAGGGCACGGTGAAGGAAGTGCATCTGCTGAACCCGCATTCGTGGGTGTACCTGGACGTGCGCGGGCCCAACGGTCAGCCGCAGACGTGGGCGCTCGAGGCAACCAATCGTATCGGACTCGAGCGGGTCGGCGTCACGGCCGAGAGCCTGAAACCGGGCGAGGCCATCAAGGCCCGATGCCATCCGCTGCGCGACGGTTCACGCGGGTGTCTCTTGGGATTCGTCAAGACGAAGGACGGAATCGTCAGGGACTGGGATGGTACGAAGCTGCCGGTGCCGGCCGATTTCTGATCTGATCCAGCGTAGTGTCCGCCTTCAGGCGGACCTGCGGTACGTGAGTTGACGCGGCCCGGGTCCTGTCGCCGGGTTTCCCCAACCCGTCCTCGGCGCAAGTGCACGGGCCACGAGAGTGCGCCTGCGGGGCGGGTCGGGGATGCCCCTCCCGGCGCCACCCGCTGGCAAGAACTTCCGTCAACTCAAGGGAGCTAGTTTCCTGAAGGCATGTCCGCAGATTCGATCACCAGCACTTCTGTCGGCTCACGACGACGCTCCAGCCGCAGGCCAAGCTGCTCTTGGACGGCGGTGAAGATCGACACGCCGAGATCATTTGCGCCGTCTGGCGGCCGCGTACTTCGCTGGTCGTACTCGAGGTTGATGTTGTAGAAGCCTTTCAGGCCGGTGCGATCGACGATCTTCCGATCCACCAGAAGCTGCAGCATCCCCAGCGTCGCGTCGAAGGACCACGTACCGAAAGTGCGCCTCAGATTGCGGCGCTCATGCGTGGCCGCCATGCATGGCTGCGGAGCCCTGGGTTGCGGAGCGCTGTCGATTTGGAGCGGTGGCACCACCTGCGGCTTCAGTCGCCCCGATTCGTATTCGGCGACACACGCCGCCGACGCGGGCTTCAATCCTGGACCGAGGCGCCCGTCTGCGCGCATCACGACCAGCACGTAAACGTCGGCCGGCTGCTGCGTGACGCGCACGTTCAGATTGAAACGATCCCTGAGGAGCTGGCGCAGCATCAGCCGGTACTGTTCGGACGTCGGAGCGGGCATTGGCGCCTTCGCCTCGATATCAAACCTACGCTCGTTAATCCAACGCGGTCCACCGACGATGAGTCCAGGAGACCGGTACTCGGGGTAGGCGGTGCGAATGAAGGTCATCAGCGTGGTATCGATCGCCGACCATCGGCCGCCCGGCTTCGAACTTCCTGGGTCAGTAAAGGCGCTACTCACTGTCGGCTTGACCGACGCGATCTCAAAGGCAATCGGCTGATTCGGTTGTGGTGACGCCTGCGCGTGAATGAGTGCTAATCCGAGGAGGGCGGCGGCCACCACGGATTTCCACGACATCGCCAGTCCTGCGCCTCCTGGCATCTGCATTCCTGATCCCTGATCCCTGATCCCTGATCCTTAGGCCCGCCCTGAGCCCTTCGGCCTGAATCCTGAGGCCTTCGAGCCTACGGCTTCACCACCTTCACCATGTAATAGATGATCCCACTCGCCGGAACATCCTTGAACCAGTGCGGGATGCCGGCGGGAATCGAAATGAAGTCGCCCTTCTTCAGCTGATGCGTCTCGCCGCCCTGAATGTCGGTTCCGAGCATCTGATTCGGCCGCGTCTCCTTGCCGCCGACCATCGTTCCGCCCGTGACGAACGTGGCGGATCCGTCGACGATGTAGAAGATGTCGGTCTCTTTGGCGTGGATTTCCACTTGGCCGGGTTTGTTGCGTCGGGCAAGTGACGCGGTGAAGTCAGGACCACTGGCAAGCGCCCCGCCTTTCGCCGCGAGCGCCGCGAACTTCTCGGCGTCGAGATACGTGACCTGCGGCGTCGGCTGCTGTGCAGAGGTGACGGCGAGACACGCCGCAAGCATCATGATGACGGTGAATGTGTGTTTCATCTACTTAGCACTCAGATTCTCACAGATGTATCCGGTGGCTACCGAAGTCCGCCTGAAGGCGGACACTACGAACAACGTCGCAGTCAATTTTCCGAAGGCATCTCGATGGCGTCGATGACCAGCACGTCCACCGGTTCCCGGCTGCGCTGCAGTCTGAGACCGAGCTGCTCCTGCACCGCCGTGAAAACCGATGGTTTACTCGGGTCGGCGTTCGCGGCCGAGAATGTCCCTCTGAAGTCGAATTCGAGCTCCGCCTCGTAATCGCCACGGAGGCCGGTTCGATCGACGACCTTCGACTCGGTCCATTGCTGAAGCGCCGCGGCCAGCTCGCTCATCGAGCGGCCGCCGACGATGCGCATCATGCCGCTTTTCATCGAAACCTGGACGTTGCACGGTTTCGATTCCGGCCCAAGCGCTGTGATCGGTCCCGCACGCCGGGCGCGCTCGAGCTCGCGGGCGGCTTCGAGTTCCTTCGTGCACTCCGCTGACGCCGGCCGCAGCCGCGGTCCCAGGCGGCCGTCGCTGCGTGCCACGACCAGCGAATACACGTCCACCGGCCGCGTCTCGACGTGTGTTGTCAGCTTGAAGCGATCCATCAGCAGCTGACGAATCATCTGCGGATACTGATCAGGGGTGACTGGCCTGTCGGTCCTCGCGTCGATATCGAAGCGGCGCTCGGCGACCCAGGCTGGGCCACCGACGATCAGACCGGGAAGGACGTACTCGGGAAATGCGCGGGCGACTATCGTCAGGACAGTGACGTTGCGCGGCGACCACTGCCCGCCGGGCACAGCGGCGCCAGCGGTGGTGACGGGAGGATTGGCGGGCGTCGGTCTGATCGACGCGACGTCGAATGCAAGAGGAGGCGCGGGAGCCTGCGCGTGGGCGAACGCCGTCGCGAGCATCATCGCCAGGCCGACCGGTGTGCGTTTCACCTATTTACCCTTCAGATCTTCGCAGACGTAGATCGTGGCGAGGTATTCGGCGGGCAGGCCGGATATGGGAATGGCTTGATTCGCCGGCGCGTCGCACTGCAGAAACGACACGATTTCCGCCGAACGCCGGAATATCCGGGCAAGGTTCGAGGTGGCGAGCACCTGGATCAAGTCGCTGACCGCGGCCGGGGACGAGAGGTCGGCCCGTATGGCTGTGACGGACGGACGATCCTGCCGGTCCGCTCCGTCGACGAGCAGTACGTTCTGGCCGTCCGCGAGTGAAACCTCGATGTTGTTGACGGTTGCGATCAGACGGGTCCGGTTCAACGTCAAATCGATTCGAATCGAACCGAACTGGTTGGAGTGGCGGTACGAACCCTGTGAGCCTCCGCCGCTGCTCGACTGAGGACCCGCGGCGTACCAGCGCTCGGTGCCGCGCCACAACACCACGAGCCCCAGTTCGCCCGGTTGCCAGCTCACGAATTGCCCGACTACGGAAGCGGAAATCGGACGATCTGTTCCGCTGAAGTAGGAACCGCCGGCCTTTGCAAGCAGAGCGGCGATCCTTTCCTTGCTGGGCGGCGGCGATGATGGCTGCTGCGCAGACGTCACCGCGACGGACGCCGCCAGCATGATGACAGCAGAGAGTATGCGTTTCATTTCGCCGTCACCGCGATAACGACCAATTTCCACGTCGTCACGGCCCTCGTGAAGGTCCGCCTGAAGGCGGACACTACGGCAACTCTTACTTGTTGACGCAGTTCTTTTCCAGCGGGTGGCGCCGGGAGGGGCATCCCCACTTCCGCCCGCAGGCGCACGGCCGTGACCCGTGCACTTGCGCCGAGGACGGAGGGGGAAACCCGGCGACAGGACCCGGGCCGCGTCAACTCACGTGCAATTGGTCCGCCTAAAGGCGGACACTACGACGGTCAATCCGGCTGACGCCGGACTCTACTGCCTGGCCGCGAGGGCCTTGCGAATGATCGCGGCCGCCGCCGGAAACTCCTTCTTCGCGTTGCAGCAGAAGACCCCTTCAGCCACATCCAGCGGCGTCCAGCCGAGCGTCGTCTTGGTCCGCACGTCGGCGCCCTGATCGACCAGGTACTGCACGATCGACGGCTGGTTCGACATGATCGCGCCGATGAGCGGCGTGGTCCCGTTCCAGCGCGGATCGCCGACGCCGAGCTCGAGCAGCTTGTCGATGTTGTGCGGGTAGTAGAGCAGCGTATAGGCGACTTCGCCTTCCATCGGGTAGTCGCCGAAGTTCGTGCGCGCGTTGACGTCGTTGCCGAGCGAGAGGGCGAACTTCACGGCCTCGAGCCGCTCGGCTTCCGGGACGCCGGTGTACGGGCCGGGCGTTTCGCCTTCCCATGTATCGAGTCCGGCGGCCACCATCAGCGGCGTGACGCCGACGATCGACGGGATTTTCGGATCGGCTTTGAACTCGACGAGCAGCCGCATCAGCTCGATGTCGCCGTTCTTCGCGGCGACGTAGAACGGCGTGGCACCCCGATAAGTGATGAGATGCCGCCCCAGGCGGATGTTCGGCGGATTGCGCGCCGTGCCGCCTTCCTTGCCGAAGCGCGGCTCGTTCCATTCGACGCGGGTGTTCGGGTTCGCGCCGTGCTCGAGCAGCTTGCGCGCGAGCTGGATCGCCGTCACTTTCCCAACCTGCTGCGGCGTGCCGACCGGCGTGTTGCCGACGCCGGCGGCGCCGTCGGCGCCCGGCTTGCGCAGCCACGCGACGGTGTGCAGTGGTGACGCGCGCGGATCGGGCAGGTTCGGATTGGCCCCATGATCGAGGAGGACCGACGCCATCTCGTAGTAGGCGTTGACCGCCGCCATGCTCAGCGCGCTCGAGCCGTCCGGCGCCACGTCGTCGACGTTCGCGCCGCGCTTCAGCAGCGCGACCGCGGTCTCGATGTGCGCGTTGCGCACCGCAAACAGCAGCGGCGTGAGGCCGCCGTTCGATTTCAGCGTGAGGTCGGCGCCGGCTTCGAGCAGCACGTCGACCGCCGCGGTGTTGCCTTCAGCCGCCGCCCACATCAGCGCGGTCTGACCTTTGTACGGCTCTTTGGTGTCAACCTTCGCGCCCCGCGTCAGCAGCAGGCGCACGGCGTCCGGCCTGCCCGACAGCGCCGCCGTCATCAGCATCGTCTGCCCTTCCTGGGCGGTGCCATTCGGATCGGCGCCGGCCTTCAGCAGCCGTTCCATCATCGCGGCATTGCCGTTCATGGCGGCGAGGTACAACGGCGTGATGTTGTAGCGGGTCGATGCTTTGGCGTTGGCGCCGGCTCCGAGCAGCAGTTCGACGAGCTGGACGTCGTTCCGCTGGGCTGCCCAGTGGAGGGCCGTGAAGCCGTCGGCCTCAGTCGCGTTGATGCTGACCTTCTGTTTCAGGAGCGCGCGGACCGCCTGGACATCCTGTTTTTTGACGGCGTCGATTAAAGGTGTTCCGGCCGCCGATAGGGATGCGCTGGTCACGAAGCCGAAGATCACGAAGTGCAGCCAGGCGCGAAACCGCATATTTCCTCCGGAATCGTGGGACGCGCCACGCCACCCCATCGCGCAGGCGCGATGGGGACCCCCGGGGTCAGGCGCGTCTGCCAACGGCGTTAATATAACCCCGTATTTGAATGTCCTACAGAGGTTTACTCGGCTGCGCACTGCTCGGATTCGCCATCGCGGTCGCCACGGCGAGGCCAGGAGCCCAGGCGCCCGCAGCGCCGGCACCGTCCGCGGCGGCGGCATCTGCCGCGGTCCTCAAGCAGTACTGCGCGACCTGCCATAACGAGCGGCTGAAGAGCGGCGGCTTCGTCATCGATCCGGCGGTCGTCACGAACGTCGCCGCCGGGGCGGATCGGTGGGAGAAGGTCGTTCGCAAGCTGCGGACGCAGTCGATGCCGCCTCCGGGCGCTCCGCGTCCGGACGCCGCCGGCTACGACCGTGTCGCCACGTTCCTCGAAACAGAGTTGGACCGGGCCGAAGCGGCCCGGCCGCACCTTGGCAAGCTGCCGCTCGCACATCGTCTGAGCCGCACGGAGTACCGGAACGCCGTGCGCGATCTGCTCGCGCTCGAATCGCTGCCGCGCGAGGTGAGCGTGGACTACCTGCTGCCGCCGGACAACATCAGCAGCGGTTTCGACAACATCGCCGACCTGCTGTTCGTCTCGCCGAGCAACATGGAGCGGTATCTCGACGCGGCGCGGAAGATCAGCCGCCTCGCGGTGGGCGATCCGGCGATGCCCGTTATGGTGAACATCCATCGCCTCGATCCCGAGCATCCGCAGGACGAGCGCGTGGAGGAACTGCCATTCGGCACGCGCGGCGGAATCGCCGTGCGCAGCGAGTTCCCCGTGGACGGCACCTACATCGTCAGAGTGGATGTCGGCAATGCGCAGGGTCACGAGCTCGAGATCCTCGTTGACGGCGAACGCGCCGCGCTGCGACAGCTTGGTGGAGCGGGACGCGGTGCGCCAGGCGTTGCCGCTCCGCCAGGCCAGCCCGATCCGGCAGATCCCGACCCGACGCCTCCGTCCGTTGATCGGCCGGCTGTAGCCGGCCGAGGAGCCGGGCCGGTAGACGGCGCAGGTTCACGGGGTTCAGGAGGTGCAGGAGGTGCAGGAGGTGCAGGAGGTGCAGGGGGTGCAGGAAGTGCAGGAAGTGCAGGGGGTGCAGGAAGTGCAGGGGGTGCAGGGGGTGCAGGGGGTGCAGGGGGTGCACAGGGTGGTCGTGCCGGTGGGAGAGGTCGAGGCGCTGCCGCAGGTCCGCTGGAGTTCCCGCTCTCGCTGAAGGCCGGCCCGAAGCTGATTGGCGTTGCGTTCGTGCAGCGGACCGAGGCGCGCGACGAGGCGACGCTGCGGCCTCGCATGCGCAGCCGCGGCACGCAGCCGGCGATCAACAGCGTGACGATCAGCGGTCCCTATAACGTCACCGGGCCCGGCGATTCGCCGAGCCGTCGGCGGATCTTCGTCTGCCGTCCTGCCTCGGCGGTCGAGGAACTCCCGTGCGCGCGCCGGATTCTCTCGACGCTCGTGCGACGCGCGTATCGCCGTCCGGCAACCGAAGCGGATATCAAGGATCTGCTGCCCTTCTACGAACAGGGCCGTCGTGGGGCGGGTGCCGCCGGAGCGGGCAATTCCAGCGGCGGCGGACCCGCCGCTGCAGGGAGTTTCGATCTCGGCATCCAGAAAGCTCTCGAACGTCTACTCGTCAGCTCGCAGTTCCTGTTTCGCATCGAGCGCGAACCTGCAAGTGTTGCCGCTGGCACGGCATATCGCGTCAGCGATCTCGAGCTCGCGTCGCGGTTGTCGTTCTTCATCTGGAGCAGCATCCCGGACGACGAGCTGCTCGATGCGGCCGCGGCGGGACGGCTGAAGGACCCGAAGGTGCTCGAGCAGCAGGTGCGCCGCATGATGGCGGACCCGCGCTCGGAATCGCTCGTCACGAACTTCGCCGCCCAATGGCTGTACCTGCGGGACATCGGCGCGAAGCTGCCGGACGAGATCCTGTTTGCCGACTTCGACGAGACGCTGCGCACGGCCATGCAGCGGGAGACGGAACTGTTCATCAGCAGCGTCTTCCGCGAGAACCGAAGCGTCCTCGACCTGCTGCGGGCGAACTACACCTTCCTGAACGAACGGCTGGCACGCCACTATGGGATCCCGAACATCAGGGGCAGCCACTTCCGCCGCGTCACGTTTTCCGAGGGCAGCGTCCGCGGCGGCCTGCTGGGGCAGGGAAGCGTTCTGACGATCACCTCATACTCGACGCGGACGTCGCCGGTGCTGCGCGGCAAGTGGGTGCTCGAGAATCTGCTCTCGGCAGCGCCGCCGCCCCCGCCAGCCGACGTGCCATCGCTGAAAACCGAAACCTCGCCCGGCAAGCCATTGACGCTTCGCGAGGCGATGATTCAGCACCGCGCTGCTCCGGCGTGCGCCGGCTGCCACGCGCGTATGGACCCGATCGGCTTTGCCATGGAGAATTTCGACGCCGTCGGGCGGTGGCGCGAGCGCGACGGCGACCAGCCCATCGACGCAACCGGCGTGTTCCCGGAGGGGACGAAATTCGAGGGAATTCCCGGGCTGAAGAAGGAACTGCTGCGTCAGCCCGAGCAATTCGTCGGCACCGTCGCGGAGCGGTTACTGATGTACGCGATCGGGCGCAACCTGCAATACTATGACGCGCCCACCGTGCGCGCGGTGCTGCGCGAATCGGCGCCGGCGAATCATACGCTGGCGTCGCTGGTGCTTGGGATCGTGAAGAGCCGTCCGTTCCAGATGCGCGAAGCCGGGAGCGACAGCCAATGAAGATGACACACCGAGACACCGAGGCACTGAGCAACACTATTTCGACCTCGGTGAACTCGGTGCCTCGGTGTGTTGTGACGGTGAGAGGCCAGTGATGTTTGTTGCGAAAAGAGCACTCCCGCGGCGAACGTTCCTCCGTGCCATGGGCACGACGATCGCGCTGCCGTTTCTCGACGCGATGGTCCCGGCCCTGTCCGCTCGCGCGCTCAAGCCGACGCCGCGCTACGGCTTCGTCTACATCGCCAACGGCGTCATCCAGAACCTGTGGACGCCTGCCACCACCGGCGCCAACTTCGATCTGACGCCGACGCTGCAGCCGTTCGCCAGCCTTCGCGACAAGATCTCGGTGCTCAGCGGGCTCTCGCACCTGCAGGCCGACACCTTCGGCGACGGCACCGGCGATCATCCGCGCGCATCGGCGGTCTGGCTGACGGGCGTGCACGCCTACGACCGCACCCAGCCGGGCGTCGAGGTCAAGCTGGCGACCACCGTCGATCAGCTCCTCGTGCGGGAGATCGGCAAGACGTCACGCATCCCATCGGTCGAGATGTCGGTGGACTTCCCGACGCAGGGCTCCTGCGATTCAGGCGACTGCTTCTACGTCAACACCGTCTCGTGGCGCAACGAGACGACGCCGAACAACACGGAATCGCATCCGCGCATTCTCTTCGAACGGCTCTTTGGCGACGGCGGCAGCGCCGAGGCGCGCCAGGCGCGCAGCCGTTCCGAGGGAAGCATCCTGGATTCGGTGCGCGAAGAGGCGAGCCGCGTCGCCAACAGCCTGGGCCGCGGCGACAGGAATAAGCTGCGCGAGTACCTCGATTCGGTGCGCGAGATCGAGCAGCGGATCCAGAACGCGGAGTCGCAGCCGGTGGACATCGAGCTGCCCGAACGGCCGGCGGACATTCCCTCGACGTTCGACGCGCATACGAAGCTGATGTTCGACCTGCAGGCGCTGGCCTTCCAGGCCGACATCACGCGCGTGTTCAGCATGATCATGTCGCGCGAGCTGAGCACGATGACGTTCCCGAGCATCGGCGTGCCCGAACAGCACCACGGCGTCTCGCACCATCGCAACGACCCGAACCTGATCGCCAAGAAGGCACGCATCGATCTCTATCAGTCGCAGCTCTTCGCCTACTTCCTCGAGAAGCTGCAGGCGATGCCGGAAGGCGACGGTTCCGTCCTCGATCAGTCGCTGCTGCTCTACGGCGGCGGCATGGGCGACGGCAACATGCACCGCCACTCCGATCTGCCGACGCTGATGGCGGGTGGGCTCGGCGGCAGGTTCAAGATGGGCCGCCATCATCAGTACAAGCTCGACACGCCGATGGCCAACCTGCTGCTGACGATCATGGACAGCGGCGGCGTGCGGCTCGAGAAGTTCGGCGATAGCAACGGGCGGATTCTCGAGCCGCTCGCGGTCTAGTCGTTCGAACCGTTCGAGTCGTTCGGATCGTTCGAGTCGTTCGAGTCGTTCGCCGCGCTGATTGCGTTCGACTCGTTCATCCGCTGGTAGAGGCCGACGTTTACGTCGGCCTTTCTGTTAATTGCTCCGCGGTGAACTCCACGATTTGCGGAGGATTCATGTTGAAGTCGCTGTAACGAATCCACGTCGGCCGCACGCGGACGTAGATCAATCCCGGCCACCCGAGCCGGGTCGGTCCGTCGGGCCAGGCCGCGTAGTTACACGCGTTTCAACGACTCGAGTTCCGCCCCGGCAGGTTCGTCCGCGACACCTTCGTACTGGACTGTCTGCTCGTCACCCTCGAGCGTTCCGCCGATCACCAGCGCGATGCCTTCGTTGAGGCGCAGGTTCGTCGCCTTGCGGGACGACGCGAGCGTGTCGAACACGATCTCGAACCGGTCGGTCACCGCATAGCCGACTACCGCCGCCTGCGGCGCCGTGACGGCAGACACCGACGCCTGCACGGCCAGCCGATGCCGGCGGAGAAACGCGAGCAGGCGCCCCGCGTCAACGGCCATGTGTCCACTCTTTGTTCAGAAGCAATTCCTCTATCCGGTAGGCGTGAAAGAAATCATGCAGCGCCAGATGTCTGAACATGATGAACACGGAGTAGCGGCTGTACTCGCCGTGTTCTGCGGTGCGCTGCCAGTCGGCGTCCGACAGTTGGCGGAGGCGGGTGACCAGGCGCGCGCGGTCGTCCACGTAGCGCTGCAGCGATTCCTCCAGGTCGAGCGCCATCAGCGCATCGTCCGGATCGTCGCGGCCCGGATCGTACGGCGTAATCACCGGCGCTGGCGTCGACAGCAGGTCATCCAATCGCTCGACGAACAGTCGATGCACCACCGCCAGGTGGCAGGCGTGCTCGTGCGCCGACCACTTTCCCGAGGCCGGCCGGCGTTTCAGTATGGAGGCGGGGACCTCGCGAACGAGCGGCACGACAACGGACGGCGCTCGCGCCAGCGCGTCAATGATGGCCTCGGCCGCGATCATTTCGAACGGTTTACCATCCTGCTCATGGAACGCGCAACGATACACGATCTGCAGATTCGACGGGCGGAGGCGCGCGATGCCACAGCGATAGCCGAGGCGCATCGCGATTCGATCCGAGCCCTGGGTGCGCTGTCGTATCCGGCCGGCGTCGTCGACGACTGGCAGGAGCACGTCGCTGCGGACCTCTATCTGCGCGCCATGGACAACGGCGAAGTGTTCTTCATTGCGACCGGCATCGTCGGCGGCACATCACTCGTGCTCGGCTTCGCGAGCGACTACCGCATCGAAGCGGATACCTACGGTACGTCGGTGTATGTGCGGGGCCTCGCGGCGCGCCGCGGGATCGGATCGGCCCTGCTGCGCAGGGCCGAGGAAGACGCCACGGAGCGTGGTGCGGCCCGGGTCCTCATCGACGCCTCTCTGGCCGGCGTGGAGTTTTATCGCGCGCAGGGCTACGTCGAGCTCGGGCGCGGCGCCACGAACCTGCGCTCCGGCCGGCCGATCGACTGTGTGTTCATGCGGAAGGACTTATGATTTAGGCCTTCGCATGATCGGATCACGGCTCGCGCACTACGAGATCACCTCGCACCTCGGCACCGGCGGCATGGGCGAGGTCTATCAGGCCTCCGATACGAAGCTCGGACGGACCGTCGCCATCAAGTTCCTCCCGGAAGCCTTCGGCAGCGACAGCGACCGCGTCGCGCGCTTCCAGCGTGAAGCGCGCGTCCTGGCGTCGCTGAACCATCCGAACGTCGCCGCAATCTACGGCGTGGAAGAAGTGAGCGGCCGTCATTTCCTGGTGATGGAGCTGGTGCCGGGCGAGACGCTGGAAGAGCGGATCCGCCGGGGCGCATTACCGCTCCGCGAGACGCTCATCATCGCGAAGCAGATTGCCGAAGGCCTCGAGGAAGCGCACGAAGCGGGCATCGTTCACCGCGACCTGAAGCCGGCGAACATCAAGGTCACGGCGGACGACAAGGTGAAGGTGCTCGACTTCGGCCTGGCGAAGACCGCCGAGGCGGAGTCGTCAAACGTCTCGCTCTCCATGTCGCCGACGATGGCTCCGAGCGCACTCACCGGTGCCACCTCCGGAGCGACGCAGGCCGGCATGATCATGGGGACGGCGGCATACATGTCGCCGGAACAGGCACGTGGGCGCGTCGTTGATCGGCGCACGGACATCTGGGCGTTCGGCGTCGTGCTGTTCCGGATGCTTACCGGCGGACCCATCTTCGAAGGTGAAACGGTCACCGACACGCTGGCGAAGATTCTCGAACGGGAACCGGAATGGGAGCAGTTGCCTCCGGATACGCCGCGCGCGCTGCGTCAGCTGATCCAGCGCTGTCTGACAAAAAATCCGAAGAACCGCCTGCAATCCATCGGCGATGCGCGCATCGTCATCCAGGATCTGATCGAGAAGCCGGAGGAGCCGGCGAACAGCGGGCCGGTCGCGGTCATCCGTCCGGCTGCGACGCCGCTCTGGACGCGCCTGCTGCCCTGGGCGGCAGCAGTCGTATGCCTGGCGGGAGGTGTTGCCGCGTGGATGTGGCGCCCGTCGCCGGCCACCGATCGTCCGCAGCTGCAGTTCGAATATCCATTGCCTGCTGGCTACTTTCTCGCGCACGGCAACCGGCACGCCGTAGAGCTGTCTCCGGATGGACAGCGCGTGGCGTTCATCGCCGCTACCACCGGCATGCCGCCACGAATCTTTGTCAGAAGCCTCAATCGATCCGGAGATACACAGATTGCAGGAACCGAAGGTGCGGTGAACCTGACGTTTTCGCCGGACGGGGAGTGGCTCGCCTTCCAGCAGGGATCGCAGATCAAGAAGGTGGCGCTGGCCGGCGGGCCGCCGGCCGTCATCACAGAAGGCCTGACCGGTCCGGGGGCGTTCGGACCGCCGGGAATCACCTGGGGCCGGAACGGAACGATCGTCTTCGCCGTCACGCAGGGCGCCGGGTTGAGCATGGTCCCCGACACCGGAGGGAAACCCGAAGCGCTGACGACACTCGATCAGGCCGCCCACGAATCGTCGCATCGTCTCCCGCACTTTCTGCCGGACGGCGATGGTGTGCTGTTCACCGTCATTCCGTTCTCGGCCGTCGCGCCGGATTGGTCGCGTGCGCAGGTCTGGGTACAGTCGGTGAAGAGCGGTGAGCGCAAAAAGCTGCTCGACGATGCCGTCGATGCGCAATACGCGGGAGACAACACGCTGATCTTTGCCAGGAAAGGAAAGCTGCTTGCGGTCCCGTTCGATCTGGCTTCGCTGTCTGTCAGCGGCAAGGAAGTGCAGGCCGTCGACGACGTGATGCACTCGGTGTACGGGCTGGCCGGCACCAATTGGACGGGAGCGGCGCAGTTCAGCGTGGCGACGACGGGCGACCTGTTTTACGCACCTGGCTCCGTCGAGCCGCCGCTGCTGACGTCGCTCGTCTGGTTCGATCGGAAGGGCAGTCCGACGCCGGTCACCGGCATGCGCAACATGTTCCGCTTCGGCGGGCGCGTCCTCCCGGATGGCGTTCGTGTCGCGTTCAGCGAGCTGTATATCAACAAGGACATCTGGATCTTCGACACGGCTCGAGGGACGGAGGACCGCGCGACGTTCGAGGGACAGAACGCATTTCCGATCTTTGCGCCGGCCGGCTCGCATTTCGCCTTCCGGTCGGATCGTGCGGGGCCGCAGCAGATCTTTCTCAACGATGGGGTCAACCTGCGCGAAGCGAAGCGGCTGACGGAGGGGCCATTCGACGTGCCGAGCTCGTGGACGCCGGATGGGAAGGAGCTGGTCTTCACCCGGGGATTCACGTCGCTGGGCGGGAACACGGACATCTATGCGGTGTCGGTGGATCAGCCCGAGCAGGTTCGTCCGATTCTGGCGACGCCGGCCGACGAGCGGTTTCCGGAGATTTCGCCTGATGGAAAGTGGCTGGCGTACACCTCGAACGACAGCGGCCGACCCCAGATTTACGTGCAGCCGTATCCCGGCCCCGGGCCGCGGGTGACGGTGACGACCGGCGGAGCAGAGGATCCAGCGTGGTCGAAGAACAGCAACGAGCTCTTTTACCGGGCGCCCGGCGGTGCGGGAACCCCGCCGGCGTTCACGGCCGTACCGTTCACGGTGTCCGGCACGTCGTTCGTTCCGGGAAAACCTGTGGTGCTGTTCAACCAAAACATCCTTGGCGGCGGAACCACGGTACGGGCCACCTACGACGTTTCTCCCGACGGGCGCTTCCTGCTGAATCAGGCGAGCCCGGAAGCGCAGCAGGAGCGCGCGCGCAGACTGAGCCCGGTGTCGCTGCGCTTCATCCTGAACTGGAGGGACGACGTGCGCCGGCTTTTTGCTCCCCGGTAGACGGCGTGATCGTGCCCGCCGAGGCCAGCACCAGAGGATCACGACGCCGCGGCCACACGCTGGCCTATGCCGTCCTTGCCGCGCTGTTCCTGCTTTCGGTGACGGCCGCCGTACGCAACGCCTCCGACAGCCTCGATCTGCTGCGGCACGAACGTGAGTATGCCCGCGCGCCATTCCATCTCGGTGATGCCAATTGGGGCGTCGTTGCGCTCGAGCCCGAAGCCGAGAAGGCGGGCATGAAGTTCGCCGACACATTACTGGCGGTGAACGGCCGTCCTGTTGACGGCTACTTCGTGTACTACGGCACGGTACGGAAGGCGAAGCCCGGCGATCGACTGAATGTGCAGGTGAAAACGCCGGGACCGCAAAACGATCCGGTCAGAGAACTGTCGATCGAGCTGCGGCCGTTTCGCGGCACCGGCGATCCCGCGATGAGCTTTTCGGAGTACGCCGCGTTTGCCGTGCGGGTGTTCGTCCTGCCGGTCATCTGTATTGCGCTCGGCTTCTGGGTCGCGGCGGCTCGCATCGGCGATCCATCCGCCTGGCTGCTCCTCGTGCTGCTGATCAGTCTTGTCGGTGGGAACGAATCCGAGTTGACGTTCGGACAGGAGGGAACCTTTCCGGCGTTCCTTGCCGGTTTTACCGCCTTCCGCTCGGGGCTGCTGGCGCCCGCGCTCCTGCTCTTCGGCATCGTCTTCCCGGAACGGCTGCCGCTCGACAGGCGGTTCCCGTGGGTGAAGTGGATCGTTGTCGGTTATCTGGTGCTGGTCACCACGTTGTTAGGGATCAGCGTCGGCCTGTGGACGCATCACCTGGCGTGGGCGCGGCAGTACGTCTCACGCCCGATCCAGCTTCTCACCGGCGTCGAAGGCGACTTCGGCGGCTTCGTCAGTTTCGTGGCCATTGTCATCTGCGCGGGATCGCTTGGATGGAAAGCGTTCGCGGCACCGAGCCGGGACGCGCGCCGGCGTCTGATGCTGCTGTTCGCGGGAGCGGTGCCATTCGTCATGGCGCTGCTCATCGTCGTCCTCGCCGGGAGATTCGAATACACCCCTCCACCGTGGTCCTACCTGCCGCTGTTCACGATGGTGCTCGTCTTCCCGCTGACGCTCGCCTACGTCATCGTCGTCCACCGCGCGATGGATGTGCGCGTGGTCATCCGGCAGGGCCTGCAATATGTCCTCGCCCGCGGCGGGATCCGCGTCATTCAAATCGCACTTCTGGTGGGGGCCACGATCGCTGCGACCACGTTGCTGACGGCGTCCAACGCTGGAGTTCCGAGCGTCGCGATCGTGGTCGTGGGATTGGCGGCCGTTGCGGCGCTCGGCGGGCGATTCGCGGATCGGCTTCGCCGCTGGGTCGATCGCCGGTTCTTCCGGGAGGCCTACGAAGCGGACGCCATCCTCAGCGATCTTGCGGCCAAGGTGCGGACGATGGTCGAAACCCGGCCGCTCCTCGAGACGGTCGCCACGCGAATCGCCGAATCGCTCCACATACCGCGCATCGCCATTCTGCTGGATGACGAAGGCGCCCTGCAGCCGGCGTTCGCGCTCGGGTACGGAGAGCCGCCGGCGGTCGCTATCCCCTCGGGCGGCGTGACCGTGTCGCGGCTGCGCAAACAGCAGCACGCGCTGGTGCGCTTTGACGATGCGGATTCGTGGGTGCAGTTGACGACGGGGGATGAGCGGCGTGCCCTCGAGACGCTGGAGCCGGAGCTGCTGCTGCCGCTGTCGCTCAACGAGAAGATCCTCGGGATCATGAGTCTGGGGCCGAAGCAGTCGGAGGAGCCGTTCTCCAAGACGGACATTCGACTGCTCGACTCGGTGGCAGCGCAGACCGGACTTGCGCTCGAGAACGGCCGGCTGACGGCCGCTGTGGCCGCCGAGGTGGCGGCGCGCGCAAAGCAGGCGCGCGACATCGAAATCGCGCGCGACGTGCAGCAGCGCCTGCTGCCGCAGGAGTTCCCGCCGATCGGCGGCCTCGACTATGCGGGCACGTGCAGGGCGGCGCTCGGCGTCGGCGGCGACTATTACGACTTCATCCCGCTGTCCAGGACACTGCTGGGGATCGCGATCGGAGACGTGTCCGGCAAGGGGATTCCCGCTGCGCTGCTGATGGCGTCGCTGCGGGCGTATTTGCGAGGTGCCCAGACCATTCATCACCAGGCCGATCTGACGGAGGTGATGCGGAACCTGAACATGCTGGTGTACGAGAGCTCCGCCGCGAATCGCTACGCCACGTTCTTCTACGGCGAGCTCGACCTGACAACGCGGGTGCTGACCTACGTGAACGCCGGTCACAATCCGCCGATGTTGTTCCGCCGGGGGGCCATCGATGCGCAGGTTGACCGGCTCGACACAGGCGGACCCGTGATCGGCCTGATCGAGGACTGCACCTATCAGCAGGGCACCGTCACGCTTACGGCCGGCGACGTCCTGGTCGCCTACACCGACGGTATCAGCGAGGCGATGAACGCCGCCAACGAAGAGTGGGGTGAAGATCGCATGATGGCCGCGGTCGGACCGGCGCGTGCGGCGCCCGCGGGCACGCTGATCGAAAAGTTGATGAATGCGGCCGACGCGTTCGTCGCCGGTGCGCCACAGCACGACGACATGACCCTTCTCGTCGTCCGCGCCGTGTAGCGACGCAGTGTCCGCCTTGAGGCGGACCGGCCCAATTACGTAGTGTCCGCCTTGGAGGCGGACCGGCCGTTCATCAGAACGCGAGCGGCATTGTCACGCCCATCGTGAAGCTCTGGCCCGGCCCGCTCAGTCCCACCGTCACGGACGGCTCGATATAGAGTCCTCCCGTCAGCGCGGACGTCAGCGCGAACCGCAGGCTGAACGACTCCGATTGACCTGATGGAATGTTCTCGAACACCCGGGCCCGAGTGAACACTCCCGCTGCGGCGGTGCTGATGGCGATCGTGTCGTTGAGCGCCAGCCCGTAGCCGAGCGACACGGCGAACGAGTGTCTCGACGGCAGACGCCCGCCGTCGGGCAGATTCCGGCGGAGTCCGTGCCCATAGCTCGCACCGGCGAACAACACGACAGGGTCGATGCTCTTCACGAACGACACGCCTCCGCCCAGCGCGTAGCCGCGGTCGTCGTCGGTCGGGATCACCGCATCGACGGAGGCGATGATGTCCGGCCGCCCCGCCGCCTCGCGCAGCAGCGTCCGCCGGACGCCCACAGTGAGATCGCCTACCAGGTTCCGCCCATCTGCCGCGAGGTCCGCGGCGGCAGCCGTCACAATCCTCGTCTCGAGGTGATGAAAAGACCCACCCGCGTAAAGTTCCGTCTCGTTCCACAGCCCGACGCGTCCAACGAGCACCGTGGTCAGGATTGACACTTCCTGGGTCGCCAGCTGCAGAGCACCACCGGCGAGTGCCAGCTGAAGTGTGTCGCTGCGCGAATAGAACTGCCCAACGTCGAAGACGACATCGCCTGCACCGAGCAGCACCCGCTGGCCGCGCAGGAAGATGTCGTCCGCATCACGCTCTTCCGGCGCTTCGCCGATCGGCTTCTCCTGTTCCTGAGCGAACGCAGGCGCCGTACAGAACAGGAGGCAGACTATCGCGATCAGCGGCTTGGACATCGATTATCTGGAGGGTTGCGGCGGCCGCAGCGCGCCGCCGATGGCCAGCAGCTCGCGCACGGCGATGATCTCCGGGCGGCCGGCGGGCGCGACGGCGGCGAGCGCCGTCGGCACGTTGCCGGGCGCACCGGATTTCGGTTCGATCGCGAAGATGATCCCTCTGCGGTCGTCCTGCAGCCACGAATCGAGGAAGGCGTGCACCGGCATGCGGATGTTTCCGCGTGACGGGTCAGCCAGGTAGACGCGGTCGCCGCGGATTCCGCGCAGCACCGCGAAATGCTTGTAGCCGCGCGGCTCGATGAACACGATGACCGGGCCGGCGAGCATCGGCAGCTCTCCAGGCTCCAGCCTGAAACCCTCGGCTTCATAGCCGCGTGTCCGGGCGACGCGCTGCAGATCGAGCAGCGAGAAGCCGGTGCGCTCTGCCGTACGCTTGTCGTCGTCCGAGAGGCCCGTGAAGAGATCGACGAGTATCTGGCGCTCGGTCACCTCGTCGCCGAAGCCGTAGCGGAGCATCGTGGCTAGCGCCGCCGCGCCACAGGAGAAGTCGAAGCGCTGCTTGACGACGCCCGCATCGCGCAGGTCTTTCATCGACCGCATCGGTCGATCAGCACGCAGGCCGCTTGCACCGATGGTGATCTGCGCGGACAGACCAGTGGCTGTCAGGGCGATGGCGCCCCAGACGAGCAGGAAAGGATAGAGGCGGTGCACGAGACGTAACTGCGACGGGCGTCGAGACGCCCGCCGCACGCCTTAGATACGCGTTTGCGTTACGACCCGGCCGGGCACTGAAGCGTTACTGGTGTCCCTGGGGGGCCCGTTGGAATGAAAATCGATCCATTTCCGTGTGCCACACAGAGACCCTTGTACGAGGGCGCTACTGCATGGCCGTCAGTGCCGCCCCACTCGTTCGACCAATTGTTTTCGGTCTTGATGTCCCCCGCAAGGTGCAGCTTGCCGTTGCTGATTGTGACGAAGTGCACGTGCTGACCCTTGACCGTCTTGAGTTCATTCGACGACATGGGCGCGGCCTTCACGCCTTTCAACGCGGTGAACTTCGCCGTTGAGACTTTCTGATCCTTCACCGCAGTTTCGTTGTCCGAGGCGGACAGCATGGCCGGCGCAACAGCCAGCGCCAGCGCGACCAACCCCGCTGAATACCATCCTTTGGTGCGCATCAAACCGATACCCTCTCTTCCCCGCAGCCGACGATTGTTTCCGGCGCTTCATGGGGGCGTCAAGGGCCATAAGTGCCAGTTGTGACCCGGGTCAACCCTATGGGCAGGCCTGTGGCGCGAAACCTGCGGGTTCGCGAGGCGAGCCGCCTGCGCCAAGGCTTCGGCGAGCTCGCCCCACGAAGTCCGCCGCTCACCTCAGATTGTGGCAGTTGGCGTGAGCCGGGAAGTTCATATTTGGAACAGGCAACGGACTCAGTACGAGGTCGACGCCTGGCCCGGCGCCGTCCTCAATCGTCAGATCGAACCCTGCAGATCTGAACTTCGAGTTGGGAACCGAGACATCGAAATGGATGATCATCGTGTCAT
Organism: Vicinamibacterales bacterium; assembly: GCA_035711805.1. Classification (GTDB taxonomy): domain Bacteria; phylum Acidobacteriota; class Vicinamibacteria; order Vicinamibacterales; family UBA2999; genus Gp6-AA40. Next base: position 22,474 of record DASTBV010000059.1, on the reverse strand, counting down.
CCGCGGGAGAGGGGTTGTCGATGAACTCGGTCGACTCGATGAACCCTGTCGCCATGAGCGCTCGTGTGAACGCCGGCGATGTCGGATCGGACTGGCCGGGCGGTTCCACATCCTCGCCGCCGGCTCGGCACAGAGCAGCGATGATTTCGTGGATGAACGCGTCCGCGGATCGAGGCGTGGCGAGCACCGCGAGGCCGGCCGCCAGGCCGATTCCCAACACGGTGCGAAAGCACCAAGTACGCATGAGTGGACCTCCTCGCGTGGTTGCCCCCGCCCCGCGCGCTGGTGATACGTCTACATTGCCTTAACTCCCCGCGACCCTGGATTCTTCCCGCCGGCCCTTCGCGGGTCAAGGATCAATAGTGTCAGTGAAGAAATAACAGCGGTCGTGCGTCCAACGGGCAGGAGCACGCCCGTGAAGCTGAGCATTCTGATCACCTCCGTTCTGTCCGTCATCACCATCGGTGTCTGGGCCAGCCCTGAGCGAGCGACAGCGAGTCGAAGGGCGGCCCCGAGCGGCCCGTCGGGCCTGGTCGTCCACGAGTGGGGGACGTTCCTGGCCATGAACGGCTCCGACGGCGTGTCGCTCGACGGCATGTACCACGAGGAGCATGCGCTGCCGTCGTTCGTCCACGCCCGGAGCACGGATCAGCTTCGCCTCCCGATGTCACGCATCAAGAGCGAAACGCCGGTGATCTACTTCTACACGCCGCAGGTGCAGCGTGTGCAGGTCGAGGTCGGGTTCCCGACCGGTCTGTGGACCCAGTGGTACCCGCAGGCCGTGGCGGTTGCACCCGGGCTCGTCCAGACAGGCTCGCCGCCGCGTACTCGTAACGGCCGCATTTCGTGGGACGTGATGGTCCGGCCGGCGAACCTGAAGCACAACGAGCCGCCGGCCACGGGCAGCGCCACACTGTGGAACTACGCACGCGACGTCGATGCCGCGTACGTGGTCGGGTCGAATCAGACGCGGCCGCGTCCGGCGGAGCAATGGGAGCGGTTCATCTTCTATCGGGGCCTGGGCGAGGTGCCGCTGCCGATTCAGGTGCGTCTGGGCGAGGGACGCATCACCGCATCGACGTCCGAGGGCGAGGGGCTGCAGCACCTGTTCATCCTGAACGTTCAAGACGGTCGCGGCGCCTATTCCTACGCTCCGGCTCTGACACAGGACGGCTCGCTCGAGAAAGCCGTGCCGTCGATGACCGGCTCCCTGCCGCTCGATCGGTTCGTCGATACGATCTCCGCCGACGTCGAGAGCCGCCTGGTTGCCAGCGGCCTGTACAGGAAAGAGGCGCAGGCGATGGTCAACACGTGGAAGAGCAGCTACTTCAAGACGGACGGCGTCCGCGTGCTCTTCGTCCTGCCGCAGTCGTGGACCGATCGCTTCATCCCGATGCGCGTGACTCCGGCGCCGGAGCAGCTCGTGCGCGTCATGGTCGGCCGGGTGGAGCTGCTCGACGCCGCGCGCGAGCGGCGCGCAGAGACGGCGATCCGGGACCTCGCGTCGCCGAGCGCAGACGTGAGAGACCGTGCCTTTGCGCGGCTGCGCGCCGAGGGACGGTACGTGGAGCCGATCGTCCGCCGGGCCGCGCGCAGGTCGTCCGACGAACAGGTTCGAACGCTCAGCCGTCGTCTCCTGCTGTCTGATTTCGTCACCGAGCTCCGGTCAGCGCTCACCGACGCGCAAACCGGCGAGCGGGTCAGCACCGAACCTGTCTATCTGCGGGCACAGCTGGCCAGCCTTCTCCGCGAGGTGGGTCTGACCATGGAAGCAAAGCAGCACGGGCAGGCGGCGCTTGCGGAGCTCGCACAAATGCCGCAGCCGACGATGCAGGACCACTGGTCGCGTCAGATGTTCCGGGCGCTCGCATGGGCGCACGAGGGCGCAGGCAACGATGCCGAGGCGCTCGAGTGGTACGGGAGGTTCGTGGAGTTCGGCAGCCAGGTGGCGGGTGCCTGGCGCGGATGCGCGGTGAGCTGTCACCAGACCATGGGTCCTCGCGATCCATCGTTCTTCCATGACTGGTACGCGGGCCGCAAGTATGGCGAGCTGGCCGTGCAAACGGGGGAGGCGCTGAAGCTGATCGCGGCGCACGAGCGGGTGCTCAGCGCGACGCCCCGACACCTGGCGTCGCAGCTGAGCCTGGCCTATCTCTACGAATCAGTTGGTCACAACGACCGGGCGAAAGAGACTTGGCTATCCCTTGCCCGATAGCTCCAGATACGCCGCTTCGAGCGCGACGGGGGTTCCTTCGTAGCGCTCGAAGCCGGGAATCGCCATCGTCCCCTTGACGATCTCGTCCTGCGATTTTCCGGCCGCGATCTGTTTCTTCGCGAAGTCGACCAGCGCGCTGAGGTAGTCGCGCAGTTCGAGCACGTCCTTGCTGGATCCCGTCACGCGCTCCCCGACCTTCGAGTGGCCGAAGATGTAGACCGTGTCGCCGCCGTGATCCTTGACGATCCGCTCCAGCACCGGGATCCAGTTCGGGACCGACGCCCCGGCCGGCCGGTCGGCGCGCGGGTTGCGCTGGAACGACATGAGGTCGCCGAGGTGCACGATGTTCGCGTTCTCGAACGTGATCGCGATGTCGCCGCTGGTGTGCGCGGGGCCGTAATAGCGCGCCGACACGGTTTCCTTCCCGACCGACGCCTTCCAGTCCTTGTCGAACGTCGTGTCCGCATAGGCCTGGTTGGCCTCGCTCTTCTGCGTGGCCGCCTGCTTCTTCTGCAGTCCCGGCACGTTGGCGTGCGCGACGATCTTGGCCACGTTGGGCTGCATGGCCTTGTTGCCGCCGGTGTGATCGGGATGGTGGTGGGAATTGATCAGGAAGTCGATCTTCCGCGTCGTCTTCGGCTGCATCCCCTTGAGGAACAGCGGCGCGGTGTCGGCGAACTGGCTGTCGACGACAACGAACGCATCGCCCGTCAGGAGATAGCCGATGGTTCCGCCGCGCGCGGTGAAGACGCCGACGTTGCGGCGCACGTCCTTGAACTCAGGAACGGTCGGGGCCTGTGCCGGCGCCTGCGCGAAAAGCGATCGCGGGCTCAGCGCACCCGCGAATCCCAATGAGGACAACACGACGAACTCACGGCGGTTCAAATTCATTGCTCTCTCCTGACGTCTGATCCCTGATCCCTGATCCCTGATCCCTGATCCCTGGTCCCTACTTGCCAACCATATGAGGAAGATCCCGATTGTTCTCCTCGCAGATGCTTTCGATCAGATCCGTGTCCGGCTCGAGCCGCCAGATGATCGTCTGGTCCCATGGCCTTGTGTATGCCTTCGGATCGTCGATCGTCACCTTGATGTTCATGCGGCCCATGGTCGGTCTGGTGTAGCGCTCGGTCACTTTCAACGCTTCGGTTCCAGGGAGGCCGCGCATGTCGAGCCACGTCTTGCCGTTCTGCATGACCGTGGTGACGACGAATTCGTCGCCTTCCCAGTGGCCAATCGAATAGCCCATCCACATCGGCTGCGCCTGTTCCGGCGTTGGCAGCGGCCGTCCATCGGTGAAGACCTGACGGTAGATGGTGCGCGACTCGTGGAGGAAGAGCATGACGTCGCGGGTGTGCACCAGCTTCAGCCCGTCTGGAATCGTCAGCTTTTCGGGGATGCCGGAGGGCCAGCAGCGGACGCCGGGATGGTCCTTGCCGTTCTCGGCGATGCGCTCGTTGTACAACTGGCGTGCCCACGGCTGCAGCGGGATGTCTTCCGGCTTCATGTCGGCGGCGAAGTTGAGCAGCCACTTCACCTGATCCCTGATCGTCGCGCCGGGCATCCAGAAGCCCGACAGGTCGGGCTTGCCGTCGGCAGTCCGCGGCGGCGGCGCGTTCATGTCGATCCTGCCGTTTGGCAGCCGCGGCACGTTCTTCCACGGATACGATGGCCACTGCGCATCGAGGCTGGATGCGCCCATCCACAGCACCGCGGTCCACGAGAGCGCGACCCGCGCGATTTTCCCAGATCTCCCCGCCATGGTTCCTCCGCTCACGGCGCGAATTTTACCTTAGTGCGAATGCGACACACCGAGGCACCGAGGTACCGAGACCAACCTGAAGAGCCTCGGTGACCTCAGTGTCTCGGTGTGTCGTTTCTGTATAAACTCTCCGCCAAATGAGCCGCTTCTTACCTGCGCTGCTCGCCGCGCTGACGTGCGCGTCGATTGCTGTTCACGCGCAGTGGCTGGACCACCGCACGCCGGGGACGCCGCGGCTGCCGGATGGACGGCCGAATCTGGCGGCGCCGGTCCCGCGAACCGCTGACGGCAAGCCTGACCTGTCCGGCGTGTGGGAGGTCGTGGGCGATCGCGTGATGGAAACCGACGGCCGGGTCCGCTCCAAGTACGTTTACAACATCGATGCGGATCTCCCCGGCGGGGCGCCCTTCCAGCCGTGGGCGAAGGCGGTGCGCGAGGAGCGGGCGAAGGCGCTCGGCGTCGGCGCGCCGACCGAGCGCTGTCTGCCGCACGGGATTCCCGATGCGATGCTGACGCGCACGCTGCCGTTCAAGCTCGTCCAGACCGCCGGGCTGACGGTGATTCTGTATGAGGAATTCAACAACTGGCGGCAGGTCTTTACCGACGGCCGGACGCTCCCCGTCGATCCACAGCCGGCATGGCTCGGCTACTCAATCGGGCGATGGGACGGCGACACGTTCGTGATCGAGACCGCGGGGTTCAACGACAAATCGTGGCTCGACGCGTCGGGGATGCCGCACAGCGAGGCGCTGCGGACGACCGAACGGCTGCGGCGCACCGATTTCGGCCACATGGAGATTCAGTTTTCGTTCGACGACCCGAAGACGTTCACGCGGCCGTGGTCCACGACGGTGCGGTTCAATCTGCTGCCCGACACGGATTTGCTCGAACATCACTGCGACAACGAAAAGTGGGCGAGCCGTAAAGATCGGTAGGGCCTTGCTCGTAAGATATAGCCGAGGAGAATCCACATGCTGCGTTCGACCATCCTGTTTGCGGCGGCCATCGCCCTCGCGGTGCCCGCGTTCGCGCATCACGGCGCCGGCACGTTCGAGCTGAACAAGACCGTGTCGTATCCGGGCGCCAGGCTGACGAAGGTCGAGTTTCTGAACCCGCACGGCTGGCTCTATTTCGAGACCACCGAGAATGGCAAGGTCATGAAGCACCGCTGCGAGCTGCGCTCGGCGCACGTGCTGCGGCGCTCCGGCTGGTCGCCCGAGCTGTTCAAGGCCGGCGAGAAGGTGGACATTACGGCTTCGCCCGATCGCGCGGACGTGGCGTCGTGCTACCTGCAGACGATCATGTTTGCCAATGGGTCGCGCATGGATCGCTATGGGCAGTACGTCAAGGCCGGCGGCTCCGTCAAGGAAGTCCGCGGTCAGGTCAATGCCGTGAACCTCCTCAATCGGCCGGCCCGACGGCCGAGCGGCGAGCCGAACATCAGCGGCGACTGGGCGCCCGAACAGGTCGTGATGCGGGATCCGCGCGGTGTCGGCGGCGGTCTCCAGCGGCTCAGCACGATTGGTGAACGGCCGCCTGAAACTCCGCCTCAGGCGCGCGCCGGCGGCGCTGGCGCGCCGGCAGCGGGCCGCGGGGGAGCGGCCGCGGGCCGTGGACGCGGTGCAGGCGGGCCGCGCATGTTCAACGGCGCCGAACTGACTGAACGGGCCATCAAGGAAGCCGACGCGATGACCCAGGCGGACAACCCGCGCTTCAAGTGCGAGACGACGAGCATCATCTTCGACTGGACGTTCGACGGCCCGGTCAACCGGATCACGCAGAACCGGGACACGATCGTCATCGAGTACGGCCAGTTGAATCTGAAACGGACCGTCTACATGAACATGAAACAGCATCCGGCGAACGTGAAGCCGACGCGCGCCGGGCATTCGATCGGGCGCTGGGAGGGCGATACGCTGGTGGTGGATACGATCGGCTTCCTGCCCGGCGTGTTGAACGGAAATACCCGCCATGGCGAAAAGCTGCACGTCGTCGAACGGTTCACGCTCGATCCGAAGACGTGGCAGCTCTCGCGTACATGGGAAGCCGAGGATCCGGACTACCTGAAAGGCAAAGCCACCGCCAGTAACGAGGCACCGTTGATGCCGGCGGACGCGCCGTACGCCAAAGACGAATGCAAGGAACAGAAGGATCTGGATTACTCGAAACAGACCGGACTGAAAAAATAGGTTCAGGAGGTTCAAGAGGTTCAGAGGGTGCATGAGGATCCAATGCACCCCTTGAACCTCTTGCACCATTTGAACCCGGCATGAATCGCAGCAAATCCAGGATTCTCACCACCCACGCGGGGGCGCTGCCGCGCCCCGACGATCTCCTCGCCCTCAACGCTGAGCGTGCTGGCTCCTTCCGGCGAGAGCCGGAAGCGACGCACCCGGTAGCGGCGCTCCATCGGCAGCGCCTCCGCAGCGCGGTCCGGGACGTCGTCGATCGTCAAATACAGCTCGGCATCGATATCGTCAACGACGGCGAGTTCGGGAAGGCGATGCGCACGCGCCTCGATTACGGCGCGTGGATCAGCTATGTGATCGAACGCTTCACCGGATTCGAGGACGGGGAGCCCGTCGGGCACCGCTTCACGGATGCCAGCGATCCCGACGCAACCATCAAGCCTGGCAGTTTCAAGAACCGCCGCGATCGGCAGGCGTTCCCCGAGCTGTACGCGGACATCGATCGCGAGATGTTCGGAGGCGGACCACGGCCGATGGGTCGCCCGATCGTCGGTCCGGTGGCTTACCGCGGTCACGACGCGCTGCAGGCGGATATCGACAACCTGCGCGCCGCCCTCGTAGCTTCCGGCTTCAGCCGGAAGGAAGGCGACGACGCGCCCGATGCCTTCATGACATCGCCTGCCCCCGGTACATTCGGCCGCGATCAGAACCGCTGCTACAGGACGCAGGAGGAGTTTCTCTTTGCGATCGCCGACGCACTCCGGGTCGAGTACCGCGCGATCACTGACGCGGGCTTCATCCTCCAGGTCGACGACCCGGGCATGGCGGAGAACTGGGACGCGATGGATCCGTCGGTGACGATCGAGGAATACCGCGCCTATGCACGCCTCTGCATCGACGCGCTGAACCATGCGCTTGCCGGCATCCCCGAAGACCGCGTCCGGTATCACATGTGCTGGGGAAGCTGGCATGGGCCCCACCTGACCGATATTCCGCTGCGCGACATCGTCGATCTGCTGCTGACAATCCAGGCGGGCGCGTATTCGCTCGAGGCGGGGAACGTGCGCCACGAGCACGAGTGGAAGGTCTGGCGCGACGTCAAGCTGCCCGAGGGGAAGATTCTGATTCCCGGCGTCGTGTCGCACGCGACCAACGTCGTGGAGCACCCGGAGGTCGTGGCGGATCGGATCGTTCGGTACGCGCAGCTCGTCGGCCGCGAGAACGTCATCGCCGGCACCGACTGCGGCCTCGGCGGCCGGATCCACGCATCCCTGGCATGGGCGAAGTTGCAGTCGCTCGCCGACGGCGCGCGGCTGGCTTCACAACAGCTCTGGTCCTCGTAGTGTCCGCCTTCAGGCGGACGCTCGTTGAATCACGTACTGATAGGATCCGCGCATCACAGCAGGCCTGATGTCCCTTTCACCTGGCGCACGACTTGGCGCGTACAACGTAGTCTCGTCCATCGGCGCGGGAGGAATGGGAGAAGTGTATCGGGCGCACGATACGCGGCTCGAGCGCGACGTCGCGCTGAAGATCCTTCCTGAGGCGTTCGTCGCCGACGCCGAGCGGCTCGCGCGGTTCAAGCGCGAAGCGCATTTGCTGGCGTCGCTGAACCACCCCAACATCGCGGCGATTTACGGTCTGGAAGACGCTGGAAGCGCTCCGGCAATCGTCATGGAACTCGTCGAAGGTCCGACGCTCGCCGATCGGATTGCGGGACAGCCGCTCGCCATGGACGATGTGCTGGCGATCGCGCGCCAGATCATCTCGGCTCTTGATGCGGCCCACGAGCGGGGCATCGTCCATCGCGACTTGAAGCCCGCCAACATCAAGCTTCGCGACGACGGGACCGTCAAGGTCCTGGATTTCGGCCTCGCCAAGGAGATCGATGGGGATGCGCCAGCGAGCGATTCGTCGATGTCGCCCACGCTGAGCATCGCGGGTACGCGCGTCGGAGTCATTCTCGGCACCGCCGCCTACATGGCACCCGAGCAGGCACGCGGCCGGATCGTCGACAAGCGTGCGGACGTGTGGGCGTTCGGTTGTGTCCTGTTCGAGATGCTGGCCGGCCGCCGGGCGTTCGACGGCGGCGATATATCGGAGGTGCTGGCGGGCGTCATCAAGTCGGATCCCAATTGGGTGCTGCTGCCGGGGGAGACGCCCGCAGCGGTTCGCCGTCTCCTTGAACGCTGCCTGCAGAAGGATCCGAAGCGCCGTTTGCGCGATATCGGTGACGCGCAGGCCTATATCGACGACGCGTTGGAGGTGCCAGCGACCAGTCCACGGCCGCTGGCGGCCCGGTCGCCGGCCCGTGAGCGGATTGCCTGGGCGGCGGCGCTGCTGACGATCGCTGTTGCGGCTGTCGTGATCACGGCAATGCTGAGGCGCTCGCCATCGCCGCCGGAATTGCGCTTGCAGATCGATGCCGCCGCGCCCCTGAATATCTCTCAGGCGCTTTCATTCGCGCTATCGCCGGACGGGCGCACAGCGGCATTCCTCGGCGGCCGCAATAGCCAAAACGAGACACAGATCTGGCTTCGCCGGCTCGACTCGGATTCGGCGGCGCCGTTGCCGGGCACCGAGCGCGCGGGAAACATGCAATGGTCCCCCGACGGCCGCTCCCTCGTGTTCGGGGCCGACCAGAAACTGAGGCGCATCGACGCCGCGGGTGGAAATCTGCAGGTGCTGGCGGACGGAGCGAACGCGTTCGGGATCAGCTGGGGCGCTCGAGGGGACATCCTTTTCACGCGCGGAAATACTTCACCGATCTCGCGTGTATCGGCTTCGGGCGGCGCGATCGAACAGGTCACCCGTCTCGAAACGGGCCATGCGACCCATCGGTTTCCGAACTTCCTGCCCGACGGCCGCCGGTTCCTGTACTACGTCGTCGGTCCTTCGCGTGTACGCGGAATCTATCTGGGTGTCCTCGGTGGCGAGTCACGCCGACTGTTCGACGCGGAGACGGCCGGCGTATTCCTGCCGCCCGATCGCGTTCTTCACGGGCGAGGCAATACGCTGGTGGCGCAGCGCGTCGATCTCGAGGCTGCCCGTGCGAGTGGCGATCCAGTGGCGGTGGCCGAGAGCATTGCGACCAATCCGGCCGTGTTCGCATCCATCGGGGTGTCCGTCTCTGGCGCTGGAAGCATCGCCTATCGCACCGCACCCGCGCGATTGAGCCGCCTGGTCTGGTTCGACCGGACCGGCAAGCAGATCAGCGCCGTCGAGGGACCGCCGACGGCGATGCCGGCCCGGGCGTTTGACTTGTCGGCGGATGGCGGTCGCGCCGCAATCGTCCGTGTCGTGGACGGAAACGAGGATATCTGGGTCGTCGATCTCGTGCGTGGTACGCAACGGCGGATGACATTCGATCCGACGGCCGACGTCGGCCCTGTCTGGTCTCCGGATGGCACGCGCATCGCTTTCTATACCGGCCGGCGAAGCGGCGGCTCGGCGGTCAATGATTTGTACGTGAAGACGGTCGACCAGCCTGATACTGAGCGTCCTCTCCTGGAAAACACCGAAAACAAGAATCTAGGCGACTGGTCTCACGACGGTCGCTATATCGCGTATGCGAGCCAGACGCCGACGACCAGGCGCGATATCTGGGCACTGCCGATTGACGGCGACCCGACGCCGATTGTCGTCGTGCAGACGCCGGCCGAGGAAGCCAGTCCGGCGTTTTCGCCGGACGGCCGGTGGATTGCCTACCAATCGGACGAGACGGGCCGGATGGAGATCTTCGTGCGTCCGTTCATGCGAAGGGGATCGTCCGTTCAGGTTTCTACCGATGGCGGCATCAATCCGCACTGGACGGACGGTGGCCGGGAGATCGTCTATCGCGGCACGGACGGACAGATCGTCGCGCTCCCGGTGACGACCGATGAACGGACAGATAGTGTGCGCACGGGCATGCCCGTTTCACTGTTTCCGTTGTCCCCAAACGCCGGTGCGGTGCCGACACGCGATGGACGCCGGTTTCTGGTTCGCCTTCCGCTCGACGAGATGCCCGCATCACCGATTACGATTCTCTTGAACTGGTCAGGCGTTTCCCGATAGCCGCCCCAGCTGGTGTCAATCATGGGGTTTTTCGCCCGGTTATTCGGCGCCGTGCCTAAAGAAGAATGGGGCGGAATCCGTCTGGCGGACGCCGATCCCTGGCGCGTCAGTCCGACGAGAGACGTCGAGCGCTTTGTCCGTGCGCTGCCGTCACTGATGCCGTCGGGATCCGTCGTGTACTTCGAAGACACCGGCGAGCCGCACGTCAGGCAGTACCTCCAGAGTGTGTCCGTTCCCGCGCAGGCGCAAATAGCAATCGGAGTCATCTGGCCGCGGCCGGACGGCTATCACGTCCCGCTCACTGCCGAGACGATGGAAGAGCTGGCGGCGTTCCTCGAACAGAACCCGGCCGGGTTTTTCTGTACGCACTGTCACGTGTATCTCGACGGCGTCGTCCTGCTCCAGTGGTACGACGCGTTCATCGGTGATGATCCGATGTATATCTCGCGAACGATCGGCGCCGACGCCGTGGCGAGATTTGGGGAGGCGCTGGGAAGTTCAGTCTCTGTGGGGTCCGCCTGAAGGCGGACACTACGTCTACCGCTCCTACTTCACCTGGAACCCTTCGCGCGGATCGAATTTCTTTCCATCACCGCGCACCGCGAGCACCCAGATGGCCGCCGGCCGGCCATCCTTCATCGGGCGGCCGGTCATCGTCACCCGTGTGCCGGCCTTGAATTCGCTCGGCCTGATCCCCGCTCGCTGCAGCGTGCTCGGCCCCTCGGCTTCGAAGCCCCAGGTCGTGACCTTGCCGTTCTTGTCCGTCACGTCGACGAGCAGCCACGAATGCGGGTTCGTCCACTGGAATTCCTTGACCACGCCCTCGACGGTGATGGTCTTCGTCTGCTCGAACATCGTGGCCGAGTGGTGGGCCCACGCGCTGCTTGCGGCCGCCAGCAGCAGGGCGACGACGGTTGAACCACGAAGGGTATTCACGGCTTGCCTCCTGATCCCTGATCCCCAATCCCTGATCCCTGCCCATCAAACGTAAAGTCCCTGAACTGCGTGCCGCCGCCGTCGGTCTCGACGACGGTGTTGTTCTGATTCTCGCCGCAGTGCCAGTAGCGGATCCGCAGCGTCTTGTTCTGATCGTCGAGCTTCGCATACGACTGCTTCGTGTACCACGGCTCGGCCAGGGCAGGCGGATCGTAAACCCACACGTCGACCTCGATCAGCCTCGGATTCACTTTCTGCCAGATCTCGACCGTTTCGACCTGGTCCGTATAGTCGGGATTGCGCCGCTGATAGATTCCCGCCTGCAGCTGATTGGTATGGATGACCAGCTTGTCGCCATCCCAGAAGCCGATGGAATCGCCGTTATAGAGCGGAAGCCGATCCTCCTCCGCGATGTGACCGCGGCCATCGGTGTAGATACGGCGGATGTCGTTCACCATCTCGTTGATCAGATAGGTCTGATCCGGTGTGACGACGAAGTCGCGGAGGAACGGCTCGGTCAGCCAGCGCGGGTGGCCCGGAGGAGAGCAGGTCGAGATCGGATCCCACTCGATTCCTTTGTTGGCCATCTCGATACGCTCGGCGAGCTTCCGCTGAAATTCCGGCGTCAGCTTCGCCGTTGGCGGGGCGCCGCGCTGCTGATCGGGGTCAAAGGTGATCCCGCCGCGGGCGCGTGTATACACACCCGACCAGTCGGGCATCGACGAGGGCGCCAGGCGCCTGCCGCCGTGCGCGCGCTCCTTGAGCGCGAGGTACAGCGATTCCGCGGTCTTGTGCGCCTTTCCGAGCTCGATCATCCGCTGGCGGGCCTCCGCGGCATCCTCCGCGCGAACGGTGTTCACCAGCAGCGCCGTTCCGATAAGTAGTACGGCCGTGGCGACGAGGGACGTGAGTTTCATGAGCGGGAAGGATACACCCCGCCGCGCGGAGCGCGGCCAGAGATACTGCCGACCAGTCGCGGGGCTGGCCCGGATATCGCTGCGTGGAGCCCCGCGGCTGGTTCGCGTAGACTGTTCACACATGAAACAGGCTGCCATTCGTGCATGTGCGGGGATCGTGTGCGCTGCGGTGGTATGCGCCGCGGGGCAATCGGTTCTGGCACAGGAGGGGGGCACGCCTTCGCGCCTGGAAGCGGACGTTCTGGCGCTCGAAAACTACCGGCCCGGATATCAGTTCTGGCGGCAGATCTTCACCATTCCCGACGGTTCGATCGCCTTCGGAGGCGCGACGGATGGGCGGCTGCTGGCGGTGTTTCCGTCCCGTGGCGACTGGACGGACGAGTCGGCGTGGCGGGATCCCGCCCTTGCCGCGGCTATCGATACCGGCGAGGCGCTGCCGTCCAATCTCGACGACCGCCGCGCGCGCATGGCCGAATGGCTCGAGCCCGTGGTCGGGCCGGTGCTCCACAACCCGACCCGTGGTGATTTCCTGCTGCCGAACGTCCGCCGCTACGGACCGTTCCTGAAGGAGTGGGGCGCCATCTACGAACGCTTCGGCGTTCCCGGCGAGCTTGGACTGGCGCAGGCGATCATCGAGTCGGGCCTCGCCGGCGACCGTCGATCCGAGGCGCGCGCAACCGGGTTCTGCCAGTGGCTGCCGGCAAACTGGAAACAGCTCGATCGCCTGTCCCCGGCCGTGCTCGAGATCAAGAACCAGACGACGCAGGCGCCGTACTGCGCGGCGTATCTGACGATCCTGGCCACGAAGTACGGCTCGTTCATTCCGGCGCTCTCGGATCATCACAGCGGCGGCGTGAACGTTGGCCGCGTGCTCGTCAACGGCGAGCGTCTTGGTGGAACGACGACGCGCGATCAGTATCTGCTCGGGTCGCGCTTCGCGCGCGACCTCCGGGCCATTGACCTCTACGGCTTCCGCGATCTGTATCGCACCTACGGCCCGCGTTCGTACCTCTACGCCGAGATGGTGTTTGGCAACATGGCCACGGTTCGCGAGCTGATCGCCGCCACGCCCCAGGACACAATCTATGCGATGCGCCTGCCTCGATCGATGACGCTGACCGAGATAGTCCGGCAGACGCGGCTCTCCGCCGACGAGATTCGCCGATTCAACCCGGCACTGCTCAAGCGTGTGCCTGCGCACGCCGATCTGTATCTGCCGACCTATGTCCGCGCCCTCGGGCCCGATGTGTCCTTCTGGCACCGGCCGGCGAATGCCAGATTTACGGATGCGCTGGCGGACTTTCTCAGCCTCGATGCCGCACCCGAGCGATGGGATGACGGAACGCTGACGGCGACGCTGCGTGCCTTCGAGAAACGGTTCCGCGAGACGAAGTCGGAAGAAGGCACCGTCATGGCGACGGTGCTCGATTTCGTCATCGATCACGCCGAATCGAGCGGCCAGCGCGAGATTCTGGCCGAGTTCCGCGGCGACCAGAGCGTGCGGAGCCTGTTCGATCGGGCGCTCCTCAGGCGCGTTCAGGAAAACCTGACGCGTCTGTCGTGCGGCCAGGAGCCCGATTCCGGGCGGGCGACCTGCTGACCGCCGTTTGAACCGCTTCGTGGTTCAAACCGCGGTTCGGTTACGCTGGAGGGCATGGCCGCCCCTGCCGACGTCGATCGCCGCTCGCTCGCTGAGCGTCTGCGCGAGGCGACAGAGCTGCTTGAAGCGCTGGCCGCCGATCGCACGGTCCTGGCCGACATTCCGCATCGAGAACGCGCGAGGCTGCTCCAGGCCGTCGCGCTCGTCTACCATCCCGATCGCGCCGAGCGGCGCCGCATGGCGAAGGCGACCGCCAGGCAGCGCAGGGCCGCGCGCGTGAAGGAGACGGAGCAGGCGCGGTTCGAAACAGGCATCCGCGAGCTTCGCCGCAAGCCGGTCTTCCACAGCCCCAACGTCTTTCCGCCTGAATCCTTCTCGCCCGATGACATTCACGAGCCGGTCGACCCTGCTGGTCGCGGAGCGGGTTCCGCCGGCCTGGCCGAAGACAGCGCAGGCGGCCCCGCCGTTGCAAGCGAGCGGCAGCATTGCTATGTCTGTAAGCAGAAGTTCACGGTCATTCATCACTTCTACGATCAGCTCTGCCCCGACTGCGCCGCCTTCAACTTCCGCAAGCGCACGGAGCGCGCGAACCTCAGCGGACGCGTCGCGCTGGTCACCGGCGGGCGCGTAAAAATCGGCTACCAGGCCGCGCTCAAGCTGCTGCGCTCGGGCGCGCAGGTGATCGTCACCACGCGCTTCCCCCGCGACTCCGCTCAGCGATATGCGCGCGAGTCCGATTTCGCCGACTGGGGACACCGTCTCGAGATCTTCGGGCTCGATCTGCGGCACACGCCGAGCGTCGAGGCGTTCTGCCGCGAGCTGCTGGCCACCCGTACGCGCCTCGACTTCATCGTCAATAACGCGTGCCAGACGGTACGCCGCCCGCCCGATTTCTACCGCCACATGATGGACGGGGAGGCGGCGGCGTTGTCGTCGATGCCCGAGCACGCGCGCCGGCTCATCGGGACCTACGAAGGTCTGCGCAAGTACTCGAAATTGCCGGTCCACGAGCCACGAAGGCACGGAGACACGGAGAAACATTCCCTTCGTGCCTTCGTGCCTCCGTGGCTGGAGGGGTCGGATCATTCGGATCGTTCTGAGGCCGCGGGGCTCACGCATTCAGCGCAGCTGTCACAGGTCCCGCTGCTGCCCGAGGAGCTGCTGGCGCAGCACGATCTGTTTCCGGAAGGACGTCTCGATCAGGATCTGCAGCAGGTCGATCTGCGCGGGCGCAACTCGTGGCGCCTGCTGCTCGCGGAAGTGCCGTCCGTGGAGCTGCTCGAAGTGCATCTGGTCAACGCCATCGCGCCGTTCGTCATCAACGCCCGGCTCAAGCCGCTGCTGCTGGCGACGCCGGAGCGCGACAAGCACGTCGTCAACGTGTCCGCCGTGGAAGGGCAGTTCTACCGGAACTTCAAGACCACCCGGCACCCGCATACGAACATGGCCAAGGCGGCGCTGAACATGATGACCCGGACGGCGGCCGCCGACTACCATCACGACGGCATTCACATGAACAGCGTGGACACCGGCTGGGTGACCGACGAAGATCCGGTGGAGATCGCCGCGCGCAAGACGTCCGAGCAGCGCTTCCATCCGCCGCTCGACGCCGTCGACGGCGCGGCGCGCATTGTCGATCCGATCGTCAGCGGGTTCAACACCGGCGTGCACGTCTGGGGTCAGTTTCTGAAGGATTACAAATCCACGGATTGGTGATGTGATGAGAGTCCGGTCAGCGCTATGTGCGCTCCTCCTGGCCTGCGCCGCCGTCGAACTGCCGGCGCAGCGGCCCGTGCAGTCAGCCCAGCAGATTCTCGAGCAGCTCGAGCGCGACTGGATCGAGGCGCTGCAGACCAACAACGTGGCGTTCATCGACAGCGTGCTGGCGCCGGAGTTCATCGCCACCTACGGCGACGGCACCCGCGCCGACAAGAAGCGCGAGCTGCAGATGGTGAAGGAGTTCAATCAGCAGGTCGACGAGTGGATCGTCGACGAGTTCACCATCAAGGTCTTTGGCGATACCGCCGTCGTCTGGTTTACGAACCGGATGACCGGTCCGGTGCAGGGCAAGCCGACGCAGATCGTCAGCCGCTACATGGACGTGTTCGTGAACCGCGACGGCAAATGGCTCTGCGTCGCGAGCCAGAGCACCCGAGTTAAATAAAATCGTTCGAATCGTTCGAATCGTTCGAATCGTTCGAATCGTTCGAATCGTTCGAGCCGTTCGCCGTTCGAACGATCCGAACGTTTCGAACGATCCGAACGACTCGAACGATCTATCTCGGATTATCGTGATTCGTCAGATCCTGCATGTGCGCCAGGCTGCGGTCCTCGCAGCGCGGCGATTCCTCGAGCTCCTGATCGGTCAGTGTCAGCGTCCGCGACGGCGGGCTCCACGGTTCGCTCAGCACCGCGGGGTCGTGCGCCGTGGCCGCCCACTCGATGGAGTCGCCGGTACGCCGCAGCCGTTCGACGACCCGCAGATCCTTCGTGTGGAACGCCCCATCGTCGGTGAGCCAGGTGTCGTCGTTGAAGTTGACTGTTTCGACAACGAGCGTATCGCCGTCCCAGCGGCCGATCGCGTCTCCCAGGTAGCTGGGGGGCAGGTCCTTGCGGTGCGGCCGTCCGTCGATTGGAATGATCCGGAAGAAGCCGCCGTTCACGTCGTCGTAAAAGAAGATCACTTCACGCCGTGTCTGGACGATCTTCGCCGGCGGGCCGATGCGCGGAACGCCAGGCGGCTGGCAGCGAAGGATCGAATCCTCCTTCACCTGGTTGGCATCGAGCGTCCTGACCCTGGCCTGGAACTCCGGTTTGTATCGCGGGCGCGCAGGCCCAGCCGGCGCGGCCGGTGCCGTGCCGCCCGCGCGGCCGGCTCCGCCGGCGCGTGCCGCGCCCGCCGGCGGCGCGCAGCCCGAGACGCACAGTGAGCCGCCGCCAAGCTGCTGCGGCTGCACGAAGCCGATCACGAGGTCGTTGTATCCCGTGTCCCAGGTGCCGTTGAGATCCGGGCGGCCGTCGATCCGCGGCGTCGCCTTGGCGACCTGGCTTCCGCTCTGCGCGTGGATGGACGCAGCGAGCGCGACGACGAGCGCCGCCGCAAGTGCATATCGGCTCGACTCGCGAATACTCACGTCAACCTCCACTACTTCCTGTCCGCCGACAGCTGATAGAAGTGACCGTCCGGATACGTGATCTTGATGACCCAGGCCGACTTCCGTCCGTCGCGCGACGGGTGGCCGGTCACAGTGACCGTTTCGCCCTGCTTGCCGGCGAGCATGTCCTTCGTCAGCTTGGCCTTGCGCGCCATCGCGGTCGGGATCGTCTCCAGCGCCCACTGGCCGGCGGCGCCTGACTCGTCCTTGCCGTCCACCATCACGTAGATGTGCGGGTTGACCCAGTCGATCTTGCTGATCACGCCTGTGACCGTCACCAGCTTGGTGGTGTCGAACTGACCGGAGACCGAATGGTGCGGTAACGCCGTTGTGCCGCCGGCAAGCGCCAGGATCGTCGAGAGCACCAGGGTGCGGGTCGCATGTCGCATGCGCGTTCCTCCCGGAAATGGCGCAACTATACCTGATCCCTGATCCCTGATCCCTGATCCCTGATCCCTGATCCCTGAACCAGCCCTTGGGCCTTGGGCCCGCGGCCTTAGGGCCTTCTAAACGAGGCCTCGTCTATCTCGACGTTGTGTTTCACGTCGGTCAGAACCCCGGTCACGGTCTGGAGGGAGTTGATCGACTTCACCAGGAACGGCACCTTCACGCCGTCCACGGTCCGGTAGTCATCGAACTCCATGATCTGTTCGACAGGGCCGACGGCCGGCGCGTCCACCGTGACCGACGTCTTCAGGATCATGAATGTTTCGGCGTCAATCCAGCTCCGCATCTTCGGGCCGGCCTTGGGCGTCACCTCCAACACGAAGACGGGCCTGGCGCCCAGCATCTCCTTGCCGCTCAGCGCAACGGCATGGCCGCGGGTCTTGTAGTCGAGCCAGGCGGTGGGGAAGCCGTTGTTCTTCAAGGCGTCGAGCTGCGTGCCCGTGATGTCGCGGTCGCCATTGAGCGAGTCGATGACGTACCCCGTGGTGCCGTCGAAGCGTTGATCGTTGGTGACGATCCCGGCGCCGAGGGCGGTCACGTCGACCTTGACGAGCGTGCGGCTCTTGTCCGGTGCCGTGGCGAACGCGTCGACCGTCCCGGCGAGGTCGCCGACGGGTGTCGTTACGGTGACCTTGCCGGTCGAGACGCGCGTCCGGATGCGGCCGAGCGCCTCGCGTCCGCCGATCGCCGCCAGGTGCTTTTCCACGATTTCGTCGGCCGTCTGCGCGATTGCCGGGGTCGCGGAGAGCAGCATAAGCGTGACGCCAGCTATCAGTCGGGCCATGACTACCTCGCTTCCACCTATTTTGTCCCCGATCCCCAATCCCCGATCCCCGATCCCTGATCCCCGATCCCTGATCCCCGATCCCTGATCCCCGGTCCCTGTGATACAACCTCCGCCCATGAGCCGACTTCTTATCCTTGCAGCGGCGGCTGCTCTGGTGGCGTTCAGCGCCGCGAACCCGGCGGCGCAGGACCATGGCCAGTACACGCAGGCGGAAATCGACGCCGGCTCGCGTGTGTACAACCGCCAGTGCGCCGCCTGTCACGGACCGAACGGCGATCAGGTCTCCGGCATCGACCTGCGCCGTCAGCAGTTCCGCCGCGCCTCGTCGGACGAGGATCTCGCGCGCGTCATCACCACTGGAGCAGCCGGCGGCGCGATGCCTGCCTTCGCCCTGCAGCCGGCCGAGCTGACCGGCGTAGTCGCCTTCATCCGCGCCGGCTTCGATCTGACGGCGCGGCCGGTCCGGGTTGGCACCGCCGCGCGCGGCAAGACCGTCGTCGAGGGCAAAGGCGGATGCATCGCGTGCCATCGCATCAACGGCGTCGGCTCGCGTGTCGCGCCCGATCTGTCCGACGTCGGCGTGACGCGAAACGTCGAAGCGATTCACCGCTCGCTGACCGACCCGACCTCCGGCATGATGCCGATCAACAGGCCTGTCCGCGTCACGATGAAGGACGGCCGCACGATCAGCGGCCGCCGGCTGAACGAGGACACCTACACGGTGCAGCTGATCGACGACAAGGAGCGGCTGCATTCGCTGGCCAAGAGCGATATGCGCAACTACGTCGTCGAGACAAAATCGCCGATGCCGGCGTATGCGGGGAAACTGACCGACGCGGAGCTTGCGGACGTCATCGCGTATCTCCTGACGCTGCGGGGACAGTAACCATGAAAAAACATCTCTCCGTCTTCGTGTTGCTCGTTCTCGCGCTCGGGTCTTTCGTCAGCGCGCAGGTGACGCCGGAACGGCTCGTCCGCGCCGCGGACGAAGCCCACAACTGGCTGATGTACTCCGGCGGTTATTTCAGCCAGCGCTACAGCGGGCTGAAGCAGATCGATCGATCGACGGTCAGGAACCTCGAGCTGAAGTGGATCCTTCCGAATCAGGTATTCGGCGCATGGCAGTCCACGCCGCTGGTCGTGGACGGGATCATGTACGTCACGCAGCGGCCGAACGACGTGCTCGCGCTCGATGCGAAGACCGGCCGCGTCTTCTGGCTCTATCGGCACACGCCATCGCCGGACGCCCGCGTCTGCTGCGGCTCCAACAACCGCGGCGTGGCGATCGCCGGCGACACGGTCTTTCTCGGCACTCTCGACGCGAGGCTGATCGCGATCGATGCGAAAACGGGCCGGCCGCTGTGGAACGTGCAGGCCGGCGACCCGAAGCTTGGCTACTCGCTCACGATGGCGCCGCTGGTCGTCAAGGACAAGGTGCTGATCGGCATGGGCGGCGGTGAATACGGCATCCGCGGCTACGTGGCGGCCCACGACGTGAAGACCGGCAAGGAAGTATGGCGTCTGCACACGGTGCCTGCGCCCGGCGAGCCGGGCAGCGAGACGTGGAAGGGCGACGCATGGAAAACCGGTGGCGGATCGATCTGGCTGACGCCGTCCTACGACCCCGAGTTGAACCTCACCTACTGGGGTGTGGGAAATCCGGGTCCCGACTGGAACCCCGATCAACGGCCGGGCGACAACCTCTACACCGCATCAGTGATCGCCGTGGATGCGGATACCGGCCGGATGCGATGGCACTACCAGTTCACGCCGAACGATCCGTACGACTACGACTCCGTGCAGATTGCGGTGCTGGCCGATATTACCTGGCAGGGGAAACCGCTGAAGTCGATGCTGTGGGCCAACCGCAACGGCAACTTCTACGTGCTCGATCGCGTCACCGGAAAGTTCCTGTCGGGCAAGCCGTTCGTCAAGGTGAACTGGATGAGCGGCTTCGACGCCAACGGCCGTCCGATGCAGACGCCGCAGCCGCCCGGCCAGCCGACGTGGCCGGGCAACCAGGGCGGAACGAACTGGTACTCGCCGTCCTTCAGCCCGCGCACCGGTCTCTTCTACGTCACGGCGTGGGAGAACTACGCGACGATCTACCGCCGCGAATACCAGGAGTACGTGCCGGGGCGGACGTTTGGCGGCGGCGGGGGCCGTCAGCTCCTGCCGGTGCCCGGTGCGCCCGGCGTGCGCATCGGCCGGACGACGCCGATTAACAGCTGGACCGATGCGGCGGGGCATGGCTCGGTGATCGCGATTGATCCACTCACCGGCGCCGCGAAATGGAAGTTCGAGCAGTTCGACATGAGCGACAGCGGGATTCTGACGACCGCGAGCGACCTGCTGTTCACCGGCGGCCGCGAGGGTTATTTCTACGCGCTCGACGCGCGCAGCGGAGAAGTGCTGTGGAAAGCGAGCCTCGGCGGACAGATCGTCAACGGGCCGATCACCTACATGATCGACAACAAGCAGTACGTGTCGACGATTTCCGGAAACTCGCTGATCACGTTCGGGCTGAGAGACTGATCATTTCGCGAATTCCGACGACGAGGTCACGGGAATCCGGACCGTCACCGGTTCCGCGAGCCTGAGCGGCTGGGTCGGGTCGATTCTAATCGGCACGTCTACGCGTCGCAGCACGACCGGCAGCAACTCGTCGGAGTTCAGTTCTACGCCGGTGATGACGACCCGTGTCGGCGCCTGTTGGGCGCTGACCGGCACGCCCACGTGGGAGATCGCGAGCCATCCGAGTTCGACCGCAATGATCGTCAGCACGGTGTTGAGATATCGGTTCGCAGACATTCACTCCTCCTGCTCGTTCGGCTATCGTCGTTCGACTATCGTAGTGTCCGCCTTCAGGCGGACGCGGACACGCGCACCTCATCGGAGACTTCCAATGCGGCCAGCAATCATAGCCAGCCTGATCGTGATCGTCGTCGGCACTGCCGACTATGCATGGACGGCGACGCCACCGATCCCTGCGATTTCCGGGCCCATCACCGGACCCGGCCGCATGTATCCGGATCCACCGGTGAGCGTGACGTCGAACGCGGTCAAAGTCGAGGACTTTCCGTACGTCACCGAGGAGTACTTCGTCACCGGCACGATTGGCGACGCACCCTACGCCACGCGAATCATCGTGCGGCGTCCAAGAAACGCAGGTGCCTTCAGCGGCACCGTGGTGTCCGAAGCGCTGCACGCCGGCGGGCGGTCGCTCGTCTTCGAGTGGTCGCGGCAGTCCATCCTCACGCGCAACCACATGTTCGTCGAAATCGTGCACAGCGCCGGGAACGTCAACCTGCTGAAGACGTTCAACGCGGACAGGTACGCCTCGCTGAACATCGCGATGGGGCAGACGAACGAGGTGATCGCGCAGGTTGGCCGGCTGATCAAGAGCAAGACCGGGCCCTTTGCGACATACGCCGTTCGGCGGGCGACGCTGATGGGAACGTCCGCCTCGAGCGGCACCGTTCGGACCTATCTGGCGGCGCATCCGACGCTCCGCATGCCCGACGGCGGCCCTATCTTCGACGGCTTCCTGCTGACGAGCACCAACGGCAACACCCCGCTGCCCGTCGTCGACGTGCCGATGATTCAGATGCCCACGCAGACGGAAGTCGTCACGTGGGCGGAACAGGGAATCAAGTACCGGCGTCCGGACAGCGACGACCCTGGCAACCGGTTCCGCCTGTACGAGGTGGCCGGCATGCCGCACAACAACTCGCGCGACAATCCGGGGTTCCAGAACGATCCCTGCACGCTGCCGGTGACCGATTTTCCGGCGGGCGCGTTTACGGCGCTGGGTCTCAACCATCTGATCGAGTGGATCGCGAGCGGGAAGACGCCGCCGCACGCGCCGCCGATTGCCGTCGATCAGGATCCGACGAACGACGGTTCACATCTGGCGCTCGACGAGCACGGCAACGCCAAGGGCGGAATCCGCAACGTCTGGGTCGACGTGCCGGTCGCAACCTATGGCGTGTTCGGCAAGGGCAAGACGCAGCAGCAGGATCGGCTCTGCCAGCTGGCCGGAACCAAGGTCCCGTTGGCAGACGATACGCTGCGCAAGTTGTATCGCGGAAATGCGGACTATGCCGGACGCATCGAGCAGCGGTTGAAGCAACTCACCGCTGACGGTTGGTTTCTACCCGAATACGCAGATTTGATTCGCGCGGACGCAAGAAAGGTGACAATCCCTTAATCCTCTCGTGGAACGCGAACATGGCGGAACGGTAGGCACGCATGGACCGTCCGGGACACTGGGACACGATTTACAGGACGCGAGGCGAGCGGGACGTCAGCTGGTTTGAACAGTTCCCGGCCGTGTCGCTGCAGATGATCGAAGCGGCCGGGCTGTCGGCCGACACCTGCGTCGTGGACGTTGGCGGTGGAGAGTCACGG
>DASTBV010000058.1:0-40825 GCA_035711805.1 Vicinamibacterales bacterium | reverse complement strand
ACCGGTCTAAACACGCCGCGATCCGGGCTCGTCCGAAGTGATAGTGCTGGCGCAAGTAAAGAATCTTGGCGACGACCTCACGTGCCGTCGCTCGCGGTGATCGCTGCGGCGTCCGCGGTCGATCGGCCAAGCCGGCATCGCCGTGCTCGGCATGGCGGCGCTTCCATTTGTACAACGACTTTCGGGAAATTCCGAACCGACGGCAGACTCGGCTCTCTCCATGAGCCACTGCTTGATGTCAGCGATCCGCGCGTCTCGATCCGTCGGTTCTCCCCTTGTCATTGTCCGCTGCCATCGCCAGTTCGCTCCGCTGAAGGAGATGAGCTCTCAGACGTCACCGGACTCTGCGAAGTGCCGTTTGGCGAAGGCTCGCCCCGACCCGGACTTCAAGTATTTCTCAAAGCGCACTGCGACGGCTTCGTCGGTGAAATCAATCGAGACGACGATTGACCAGGGGCGGTGCCGAACGGTGTAGCCGCACGGACCGTAGTTGTGCCACTCGAGACGATCGTGCACGTTGCTTGCTCGGCCGACGTAATGTTTCGCTCGATTCGCGTCGCTTCGAAGAATGTAAACCGTTCGCCGTTCCGCTCCCTTCATACTCTCGGCATACGCATCTACTGGTCCATCACGAAACCTTAACGATTTCTATTGTCGTTATGCGTGGTACGCAGTCGCCGCGATCGCAACCACGACCTGAGTGTGAAGTTTCTGCGGTACGTTCGCCGGCGCGAGGCAGCGAGCGCGTTCGCCTGCCAGCTGTCAGTTGAAGATCGAAGCAGCATCGCGGTCCGCCTTCGCGGCTACGCCGCTACGGCGTGGACAGACTCCGCTGTGGTGGGTCGTTCGTCCGGCGGAAACAGGCGCTGGCGTGGGTACGCCTGCCTAGACGTAGCTCACGCGAAGCGTGAGCGGAGGCGGCTGGCTGGATGAAGCTCGAGCTGGTTCAACGGCAGCAATGCGGTCCGCCTTCGCGGCTACGCCGCTACGGCGTGACAGACTCCGCTGTGGTGGGTCGTTCGCCCGGCGGAAACAGGCGCTGGCTCGGGTACGCCTGCCTAGACGTAGCTCACGCGAAGCGTGAGCGGCGGCGGCTGGCTGGATGAAGCTGGAGCTGGTTCAACGGCAGCAATGCGGTCCGCCTTCGCGGCCGCTACGGCGTGACAGACTCCGCTGTGGTGGGTCGTTCGCCCGACGGAAACAGGCGCTGGCTTGGGTACGCCTGCCTAGACGTAGCTCACGCGAAGCGTGAGCGGAGTCTGGCTCCTCGGGCTGGACTCGAACCAGCAACCCTCCGGTTAACAGCCGGATGCTCTGCCATTGAGCTACCGAGGAACAGGTTGTACGGATGCCCTTGCGGGCGGCGGGAGAACCTAAGGATCGTAGCGGATGGACGGCCGAAACGAAAGAGGCACCCCCGGGAGGGGTGCCCTATGGTCGGGAGGTCCGCCTGCAGGCGGACACTACGCCAGTTTTTGCGTCGGTCGTTACTTGGGCGCCTCGATCTTGATGTCCTTCAGCGCCTCGACCTTGCTCTCGAGGTCGGCCGTGCCCACCTTGTATTTGCTCGACGCCAGCATGTAGGCCACGATGTCCGCCGCCTGCGCCGGTGTCAGCGACCCCGGCGCGGTCGCCGGCATCGTCGTGTGCGTCTTCTCGAAGAGGTCGGCTACGCTCTTCCCCTCCCAGCTGGCCAGGAAGTCCTTGCCGGCCAGCGCCGGCATCGGGCCGGAGCCTTCGAGATTGTCGCCGTGGCAGGTCGCACACTGTTCCTTGTACAGGACATCTCCGCGCTTGGCCTGCGCCTCGGAGTAAATCCCGTCGTTCGCGGTTTTGCCCTGCGCGCCAACGCCCGCATACAGCCCGGACACCAGGAAAACGCCGCCCAGAATCATTATGAATTTCGTTCTCATGTCCCCTCTAGGTCCGCCTGAAGGCGGACACTACACTCCCCTAAGTCCGCCCGAATGCGGACACTACGCCATCGTAACTTAGGATTTCTTCTTTCGTCGAACCACCCGGCCCCGTTCCCCTCCGGTCCACCCGAGCTGCACGGTTGTGCCAATCAGTCCGAGCACAATCCAGGCCACCGGCACCCACCGCTGGCCCGGTGCCGGGCTCAGCGGATAGGCCACCCAGACGTTGCCCGCCGCGGCTGCCGACATCGCGCTGGGGTTCCCGAGCAGCGCCATCACTCCAACGATCAGCGTCCAGGCGCCGCCGAATGCGGTGCCGACGATGATGAAGTAGCGCTGCAGATACATCGACGCGGCCGCGCCAACAACCGTCATCAGCACCAGGACGAGGTAGTGCGGACCCTGCCCGGTCGCCGTGAACAGCAGATTGGCCGCCACCGCGCCGAGCGCAGCACCAGTCAACGCCACGCCGACGAAATACGCCGCCAGCATCACGCCGGCACCGGCCAGGCCGCCGATCCCGGCGGCGATCAGCATGGCCCACGTATCGCTCACGCCGAAGATCGAGCTCGCCAGCAGCGCGCCGATCACGAATCCGGTGAACGCCAGCACGATGCGGAACAGCCGGTAGCCGAAGAAGCAGGCGACGAGCCCGCCAATGAGCAGCACGATGGCCGCGGGAAGCTGATAGGTCGCGGGAAGCATGGCGTGCGTCAGATATCGCGACGATTTTCCATCGCGCGCGTCATCGTGACTTCGTCGGCGTATTCGAGGTCCGATCCGACCGGCACGCCCATCGCGATGCGCGTCACACGGATGCCGAGCGGCTTCAGCAGCCGCGCCAGATAGAGGGCGGTCGCCTCCCCCTCGACCGTCGGATTCGTCGCGATGATCACTTCGTCCACCTGTCCGTCGCCCACGCGCCCGAGCAGCCCCTTGATCTTCAGATCGTCCGGGCCGACGCCGTGCAGCGGCGACAGCGCGCCCATCAGCACGTGATAGACGCCGCGGAACTCGCGCGTCTTCTCGACAGACGTGACGTTCTGCGGCTCCTCGACAACACAGATCAGCCGCTGGTCGCGCGAGGCGCTGGTGCAGAACGCGCAGGGATCGGTGTCGGTGATGTTATTGCAGGTCGAGCAGTATGTAACGCGATCCTTGACGTCGCGGATGGCGTCGCACAGCCGGTCCGCGTCCTCCCGCGGCGTGCGCAGGACGTGGAACGCCAGGCGCTGCGCGCCCTTGGCACCGATGCCCGGCAGCTTTTGAAACTGCTCGATGAGGCGGACGAGAGAATCGGGAAGCGACAAGCGGTCTCAGAGTCCGGGGATCTTCAGACCGCCGAGCATGCCGGACATCGACTGACCGAGCTGTTCGTCCACCTTGCGATGCGCGTCGTTGACGGCGGCCACGATCAGATCCTGCAGCATCTCGACGTCGTCCTTCGACACCACCTCGGGATCGATCCTGATCGACTGCAGCTGCTTGGCGCCGTTGACGACCACGGTCACCATGCCGCCGCCGGCGGTGGCTTCGACGCGCAGGTCGGCCATCTGCTTCTGCAGACGCTCCTGCATCTGTTTGGCCTGCTGCATCATGTTTGCGATGTTCATGGCTCCATCTCTTCGACGTCGCGGATTTCAGCCGGAAAGACCTCGAGCATCGCCTGGATCGTCGCCGAGTTCTTCGCGTCTTCCTTCAGGTCGCGCCTGCTCGCGGCGCCCGCAGCGTCGCTGGTGTTCGGCGCGCTCGCCGCTCCGCCGGACTGGGCCGCGCCCTGCGTGGACTCGACCATCACCCGACGGCCGGCAACACGCTCCGCCGTTGTCTCGACCCAGCTGCGCGACTGCTCGAACTGCTCGCGCAGCGCGCGATGCGTCGGCGAGAAGACGAACGTCACCCGGTCGCCGGCGACGTCGATCTTCTGCGCCTGGGCGACGACGGTGTTGTAGAAGAAGGGCTTGCCTGCCTTGATCTCCGCCAGCAGGGCATCTTTCAGATTGGGGGCGATCGTCGCCTTCGCGGCCGGTGCGAGCGGACTACTAGCCGGTTCAAGTTGGCTTCTGGCCGGTTCAACAGGCTTCTTCGCGGTTGGTGCAATAGGTGCAATTGGGCCGTTGCTGTCCACTGCACCCTTCGCACCTATTGAACGCACTGAACCCACTGAACCCACTGAACCCACTGAACCCGCTGAACCCACTGAACCCACTGAACCTTTTGCACCCAGCCGCGCCGTGCCGGTGCCACCCTGCTCCAGCAGGTCGGTGAGCGGCACGAGCTTCCGCAGGTGCATCCAGCGCAGGAGCACCATCTCGAAGTAATAGCGCCCGTGCGACGCCGTGCGGATCTCCTGTTCGGCCTTCGACAGCAGATCGAACGCGCGCATCAGGTCCTCGCGCGAGAAGCGGTGGCCCAGCGCGGTGAGCCGTTCGCGCTCGCCGTCGCCCAGCTCGCCGTCGCCGGCGCGCGACGGATCGACCGACAGCAGCATCATGTCGCGGACCACGCGCGACAGCTCGCGGCAGACGAGCCGGAGGTCGTGTCCGGACTCCACCGCGCGGTCGGCGAGCGCAAATGCCCTCGGACCATCCTCCTCGACCACCGCCTCGATCAGGTCCAGCAGCAGGTCCCGTCCGACGAGGCCGAGCACCGTGGCCACGTCGTCTTCGGTCATCGTCTGGCCGGCAAACGCCATCACCTGGTCCAGCGCGCTCTGCGCGTCGCGCATGCTGCCTTCCGCCGACCGCGCGATGAGCGCGAGCGCGGCGTCGGGCACCTCGACCTTCTCGGCGTCGGCAATCCGCCGCAGCTGCTGAGCGATCGCCTTCGTCGGGATCGTGCGGAACTCGAAGACCTGCGAGCGCGACAGGATCGTGTCGGGAATCTTGTGCAGCTCGGTCGTCGCCATCATGAACACGACGTGCGCCGGCGGCTCTTCGATCGACTTCAGCAGCGCGTTGAAGGACGCAGCCGAGAGCTGATGCACCTCGTCGATGATGAACACCTTGTAGCGGTCGCGCGCCGGCGCAAACGACAGGCTGCCAATCACCACCTCGCGGATATTGTCGATCCCTGTGTGGCTGGCCGCGTCGATCTCGAGGACGTCGATATCACGGCCCTGGGCAATCTCGATGCAGGCGTCGCATTCACCGCACGGCTCGGCGGTCGGCCCCTTGTCGCAGTTGAGCGCCCGCGCCAGGATGCGCGCGGTCGTCGTCTTGCCGCAACCGCGCGAGCCCGCAAACACGAACGCCTGCGCGATGCGGCCGCTGGCGATCGCATTCCGCAGCGTCCGCGTCACCGCCTGCTGCCCGACGACGTCGTCGAACCGCTGCGGCCGCCATTTGCGCGCGAGGACCTGATAGGCCATTGCTGAAGTGGAAGAAGTGGAAAAGTGGAACTTGGCATGAGCCCCACCGCAGCCCGGGCGACCTGCGGCACACCTCAGGGTCTACTTAGCGCTGCTGCCTTCCGGCCCTGACGCGGTTCGCAGGCTGAAGTTGCACAGGGTCCGGGCCGCGGTGCGGCTCACCCAAACACTCAGTGTAGCAGGAGTCGCTTGAGAAGCGACTCGTAGAGATCCACCGCCGACGTCAGCTCGTCCACGGCAATGTGCTCCTCGTCCGTATGCGCGACATGAATGGAGCCGGGACCGATCAGCAGCGGCGTACCCCACCCGGTCAGCATAGGCACATCGGTCGTATAGGGAAATACCGCGGTTTCGAACCCGTCCAGGGTGTGCAGCCGCACGGCCGGAACTTCCAGAATCGGTTCGACGCTGACCAGCCCTTCGACGATACGCAGAGCGTCCCGGATCGGCTCGCCGCTGCCGACGGTCCTGAACGACAGCTCCGCCGAGGCGTGCGGCGAGACGACGTTGGGTGCCACGCCGCCGTCGATCAGCCCGACGGTGTAATGGGTGCGGCCGAGCAGCGGATCGTCCGGCAGCTGCACGCCGCGAATCACCATCAACGCATCGAGCAGTTTGTCGATCGCCGACTCGCCCAGCTCGGGGAACGACGAGTGCGCGGCGCGGCCGGCCGCGCGCAGGCGCACGCGGTAGAGACCGCGCGTCGCCGAGCCGAGACGGCTGTCGGTCGGCTCGCCGTTGATCAGATAACGCAGCCCACCGGGCGCCTGCTGGTTCGCGACTTTCGCGCCGTCGCTGCCGCGCTCCTCGCCCACGACATACAGCAGCGCAAACCGCGACTCGCCGGACGCGCGCACGCGCTCGGCGGCGGCCACCTGGGCGGCCAGGATGCCCTTGGCGTCGCACGATCCGCGCCCGAAGATCAGGCCGCGTTCCTCGCGGCTCGGGAAGAACGGCGGCACGCAGTCGAAATGCGTGGACAGCGCCACGCGCGGCGCCTCATCGAGCGTGGCCAGGACGTTGAACCGGCCGTCCGCAACCGGCTGCTCGGTCACACGGTAGCCGCGCGTGCGCAGAAACGCCGCCAGCCACTCGCCGGCCGCGCGCTCGCGGCCTGTCGTGGAATCGATATCGACCAGGCTGCGGGTCAGTGAAACTGGATCGACCTGCGAAACGGACTGCACGATTTCTTCTTCTACTTCGTGCCCTTCGATCTCTTCGTGCCTTCGTGATTAGACGACGCGAGCTGCGGCTCCGAGCATCTTGAGCTGCTGGAGCACATTCATCACTTTCTCGCGCGTCGCCGCCGAGGGTGGGACGAGCGGCAGGCGGTAGTTTTCTTCGAGGAGCCCCATTGCCGCCATGGCCGCCTTGCACGGGATGGGATTCGATTCGGCGAAGTTCACCTGGAGCAGCGGCAGCAGCCAGTGGTGCAGCTTCCGCGCGGCCGCATAGTCGCCGCGCTCGCACAGCTCGACGATCTGCACCATCTCGGCCGGCGCTTCGTTGGAAGCGACCGAGACCACGCCCGCGCCGCCCACCGCCATCGTCGCCACGGTCACCGGGTCGTCGCCGCTGAGCACGATGAAATCTTCACCGGTGGCGGCGATGATCTCGGACATCTGCACCAGGTCGCCGGGCGCCTTGACGGCCACGATGTTCGGCAGCTCCGACAGCCGCGCCGTCGTCTTCACGTCCATGTTGACGCCGGTTCGGCCAGGGACGTTGTACAGAACCACCGGAATGTGGATGCTCTCGGCGATCGCCTTGAAGTGCTGGTACAGACCTTCCGGCGTCGGCTTGTTGTAGTACGGAGTCACCGAGAGGATGCCCTGGGCGCCCACACGTTCCATGTCGCGCGCCAGCTCGATCACCTCGCGCGTGCCGTAGCCGCCTGCACCGGCCAGTACGGGAACGCGGCCGTTCGCCTCTTCCAACACCAGCTCGACGACGCGCAGTTTCTCGCGGTGGTTCAGCGTCGGCGCTTCGCCGGTCGTGCCGCACGGCGACAGGAAGTGGATGCCGGCGTCGATCTGACGGCGCGCGAGGCGCTTGACCGCCGGCTCATCGAGCGACCCGTCCCTGCGGAACGGGGTGACCAGTGCGGTGCCGACGCCGGTAAAAGGTCTACGCATGGCGTGGATTATCCCTCAGCACGTCGAGCATCGAGAACCACCCTTCTCTTTTTTGAATCCAGCGTGCCGCCAGAAGCGCTCCGCTGGCAAAGCCCCGCCGGTCGCGCGCGGTATGGGTGAGCTCGATGGTGTCGGAGGCCGAGTCGAACCCGATCGAGTGCGTCCCCGGAATCGTCCCGGCGCGGGTTGACGACATGTCGATGGGACGGTCGAACCCGGCCTGGAGCATCGCATCGCGCAGCAGCAGCGCCGTTCCGGACGGCGCGTCGCGCTTCGTCGCGTGGTGCGCCTCATGGATCCACGCGCCATATTGGTCCTGCGGACGAAAGAGCCGCGCAGCCTCGGCGGCCAGCAGATGAAAGACGTTCACGCCGATCGAGAAATTGGCGGCTGCCACGACGCCGAGCCGCGCCTGTGCCGCCTCCATGCGCAGGCGATCCACATGCGCATTCCAGCCGGTCGTACCGATGACGAGCGGCACGCGCAGCTCGAGGTAGCGTGGAAAGTTCTCGAGCAGCGCGTCGGCGGTCGAAAAGTCGATGGCCGCATCGGCGGGCGCCCATTCCTCGCGGCCGGCATCCACACGGCCCACGACGTCCATCCCCTGCTCGGCGGCAAGCTGGTCGACGAGCTGGCCCATCTTCCCGTAGCCGACGATGAGAAGTTTCATGGCTGGAAGAACTCCTCGTGGAGGCGTTCCATGGCGTGAGCGAGGTCGTTCTGACGGAGCACGACCGTGATGTTCCGGCGCGACGCGGCCTGCGAGATCATCTTGAGCGGGACCTCTT
Organism: Vicinamibacterales bacterium; assembly: GCA_035711805.1. GTDB lineage: Bacteria > Acidobacteriota > Vicinamibacteria > Vicinamibacterales > UBA2999 > Gp6-AA40. The sequence continues at coordinate 32,616 of DASTBV010000058.1, read as the reverse complement.
CGAGCACGCCCACGACCTGAGCGGCGATCTTCGGCTCGTCGCGCAGGCGATCTCCCACCGCGCAGAGCAGCGCCATGTCCCTCTCGATCGACACTTCGGCAAACTCCGACAGCGCCTCCGTAATCGCCGGAACCGACTTCGGATCGTCCACCGTCACCGACACGCTGACCTCCGACGTCGTCACGACATCCACGGCCGTCGAGAAGCGCTCGAACACCTCAAAGACGCGACGGAGGAACCCGTAGGCCATCAGCATCCTCGTCGAGGTGATGTCCACGACGATGACGTTGCGCTTGGAGGCCAGGCCCGTCAGCGGCGTGCCGTCCAGCGACGGCTCGGCGGTGATCAGCGTGCCGCTTCCATCGGGCCGCATCGAGTTGAGGATGCGCACCGGAATGTTCCGCTCGACCGCCGGCAGGATCGTACTCGGGTGCAGCACCTTGGCGCCGAAATAGGCGAGCTCGGCGGCCTCGGCGAACGACAGCTTCGGCACGAGGCGCGGCCGCGCGATCACGCGCGGATCCGCGCTGAGCATGCCGTCCACGTCGGTCCAGATCTGAATCTCGCGCGCGCCGATGCCGGCGCCGACGAGTGCGCCGGAGTAATCCGAGCCGCCGCGGCCAAGCGTCGTGGTATGGCCATCAACCGTGGCGCCAACGAACCCGCCGAGCACTGGAACGCGCTTCGCGTCGAGCGCGGCGACGACCGTGGCGCGCAGCGCGCGGGCGGTTTCGACCGTCAGCGGCGCGGCGCGCATATGGTCGGCGCTCGTGACGATCGCCCGGCGCGCGTCCACCCACTCCGCATCGATCCCGGCCGCATTCAGCGCCGCGGCGACGATCCGCGAGCTGAGGAGCTCGCCCATCGCGGCAATCACGTCGAGTGTTCGTGGCGAGACCTCACGCAAAACGGCCAACGCCTGAGCCACGGCCGCGAGCTGATCGAGCGTTGAATTAATGTCCGTCGTCAGCGCGTCGTGGTCTGTCGCCGCAGCCAGTTCATGAACCGCGGCGAGATGGCGCTCGCGCAGCTGCTGGATCTTCGCCAGCGCGTCGGTCGTGCCGGAGCCCGAGCCGGCGGCCGAGGCGATACCGAGGAGCAGATCGGTCACGCCGCTCATCGCCGAGACGACCACAGCCGGACCACGACCGTCGCGGGCGCGGGCGGCCCGCACGATTTCAATCAGACGCCGGATGGCGGCGGGATCGGCGACGGACGTGCCGCCGAATTTCTGGACAACCATGTGAGAAGGTTCTACAGGGCAAAGGTCAAAAGGCAAAGGTCAAAAGAAAGCCTTTTTGCCTCACTTTTGACCTTTGACTTTTCACTTTTGACTTTTGACTTTCAGTGTCCGACGGCCTGCGCGGAACGCACCGCAGCCGGCGTTTTCAGGAGAATCCGCAGCATGCGCCGCAGCGGCTCCGCCGCTCCCCAGAGGAGCTGATCACCGACGGTAAACGCCGTCAGATACTCGCCGCCCATCGCCAGCTTCCGCAGCCGCCCGATCGGGACCTCCAGCGTCCCGGTCACCGCCGCCGGCGTCAGTTGCGCGAGGCTGGCTTCTTTCGTGTTCGGCACCACCCGCACCCATTCGTGCGCCGACCGGATCAACGACCCGACCTCGTCGAGCGGCACGTCGCGCCGCAGCTTGATCGTGAGCGCCTGGCTGTGACACCGCATTGCGCCGATGCGGATGCAGAGGCCTTCAACCGGCACGGCCCCGGGCGCCAGGCCGAGAATCTTGTTCGCTTCCGCCGTGGCCTTCCATTCCTCTTTGCTCTGTCCGGTGCCGAGATCGTCGGCGATCCACGGCAACAGGCTGCCGGCGAGCGAAACCCCGAACGTCTGTTTCGTCGGCAGCTCCGGCGAGCGCATGCCGGCCGCCACGCGCCTGTCGATCTCCAGAATCGCGGAGCCCGGGTCCGCCAGCAAACCGGCAACCTCCCGGTTCAGATATCCCATCTGCGCGATGAGCTCGCGCATCTGCGGAGCGCCGGCGCCGGACGCGGCCTGGTAGGTCATCGCCGTGATCCACTCGACGAGACCCGCACGGAACAGTCCCACCGTTGCCATGAGCATCAGGCTCACAGTGCAATTGGGACCGACGAAGTTCTTGACCCCGCTCGCCACAGCGCGATCGATCACATCGGCGTTCACCGGATCGAGAATCAACGTGGCGTCAGGAGCCATGCGCAGCGTGGAGGCGGCGTCGATCCAGTAGCCGTCCCACCCGGACTGGCGCAGACGCGGATAGATCTCGGAGGTGTAGTCGCCTCCCTGGCAGGAGATCAGAACGTCGTTGGCGGCCAGCGCCGCGAGGTCCTTGGCATCCTTGACGGCGGGGACACGCTTACCAATCTCAGGCGCGGCTGCTCCGGCCTGAGAGGTCGAGAAGAACACAGGGTCGATCTGCTCGAAATCACGCTCCTCGCGCATCCGCTGCACGAGGACCGACCCCACCATCCCGCGCCACCCGATGATCCCGACGTTCATCTCATAAGTTTAGCTGAGCCAGACATAAACGACGAAGGCACGAAGGAATCGAAGGACACGAAATTCCAGTTTTTTCTTCGTGATCTTCGATCTCTTCGAGCCCTTCGTGTTTCAGCGCTGCTTCGAGCGGCGCTTGCGCGTGACGGTCACCTTTTGCTGGTCGTCGCGCCGCTGGTCGCTGAGCTGCCGGGTAATCTGCCGGCGCAGGCGCGCCGCGTCAGTCATCACTTCATCGAGGCGGGCTAGGAGTTCGGATAACCGTTCGGGTGTTAGAGGCGCATTGTCGGCCATCCGGCCGGCAACGATAACCGGACTGGGTACAGGCCGTAAAGCTCAGCCTCGGGTAGTTGCACATATTGGCGTAGGGCGGCGCGGGTTCGAGAGTACGTAGCGGGAGGGATCGGGAGAGCAGCGGAACTGCCGTGCTCCCGGACCTGATTCAGGGACGGTGGTGATGATCCGGAGGTGTCTTGTCGCTCGATGGGAACCGCGGCTCGCGCCGCCGCTCGGGCCAGAATGGCTCTTTCATCGCGCGTTCGGCATGGCCCCGCGTGCGTTCGCTTTCGTTGCGAACCCGGTCGACCTCCTCGATCAGGTCGCGAATCCGTTCAGACCACGTCGGTTCCCGTTTCGCCATACCTCCGGATTAAATAGCAAACGGCTTGCCCCACCCGGCGTCGCTACCACGACAGTAAAGTTCCGTCGAAGAACACCGGCGGCCCGCCGCTGTTCGCCATCGTCAAACCGTCGATCACCTTGATGAGCCCGCCGATCACATCCGGTGGCTTCCCCTGGCGTGCTGCGTTCTCCGCGCCGATCAGCTGCCGCAGCATGTCCGTTTCCGTCGGCGGCGGCGATACGAGGGCGACGATGATGTTGCGGTCACGGACTTCGTCGGCAAAGACGCGCATCACCATGTTGAGCGCGACCTTGCTCGCGCGGTAGAACGACGGCCCGCGGTATCCCGGCTGCGAGATGATTCCCGAGCGGCTGGTGATCGAGACGATCTTCTTCTGCGAGCTGGCAGCCACGTGGTCGCGAAACGCGTCGGCCATCGCCAGCGCGCCAAAGACGTTCACCGCCATCACTTCCTCGAACTCTGCGTAATCCAGCGCGCCGGACGACTGCGCCTTCATGTCGCCGAGCACACCCGCGTTGTTGATCAACACGTCGATCGCCGTGCCCTTGTACTTGCCGGCCAGCGCCTTGATTGCTGCGACGTCCTCGACGTCCAACCTGTCGACGGTGACGTTCCGGTTTTTCGCCGCGATCACGTTCAGCTCCGGCGCGGCCTTGGGATTGCGCGCCGTGGCGATGACCCTCCACCCGCGCGCGGCATACTGCCGGACGAATTCAAGCCCGAGACCGCGGTTCGATCCGGTGACCAGCACGGTGCCCGCCGCAGGCTGCTGCGCGATGACCGTGGCACCGGCGAGACACGCCGCGAAAGCGGCGACAAGACGGAGTTGTCGATGGTTCAAGAGATCCTCCAGGGGCCGCACGGGGTTATAGTTCGCACCATGGCAGATAGCAACCGCCTGGGGATCACTGTGCCTGTTCTGCTGCTCGCGGGCAGCGTGGTCGTGTTCTCGCAGACGCCGCCGATGGGACGCACGGTCTGGGATGGTGTTTATACCGACGCCCAGGCCACACGCGCCACCGGCGTCTTCGGCGCCAGCTGCGCCGGCTGCCACACGCTGACGTCCGACGGAAACCGTCCGCTCAGCGGGGATCGGTTCTGGCAGAACCACACGCAGAAGTCGGTTGCCGATCTGCTGAACTACATCAGCAAGAACATGCCGAACGGCAACGGCGGCTCGCTCTCGCAGGAAAGCTATAACGACCTCACCGCGTTGATTCTGCGATCGAACGGGCTGCCCGCCGGCGCGACGGAGCTCTCGCCGCAGACGATTGCCGGCGTCCAGATCATCCCGAAGGACGGGCCGGGCGAACTTCCGGCGAATACCCTCGTTCGCGTCGTCGGATGTCTGACCAAAAGCGGCAGCGAGTGGACGCTGACCAACGCCACCAAGCCGGTGAGAACGGACAAGACGCAGTCGGATCCCGCGGACGCCAGCGTGGCGCTCGGGTCGGGGACGATGCCGCTGAAGTTCGTGCTGACGAAGCTCGACGCCTTCGTCGGCCAGCGGATGTCTGTCGCCGGCATGCTCATCGGTGCCGGTGGTAGCGGCGGGCTCAACGTGGCAGTGGTGAACCGGGTGGCGGAGACGTGCCCCTGAGCTGGTTGGTGGTTCGTAGTTGGTGGTTGGTAGTCGCAACCACTAACCACCAACCACTAACCACCAACAAATGCCCCACTTTAGCCGGTTTTTTGCTCCCCTCCTGACCCGGTTTGCGGGGTAATATCGCGGCAGAATTTCGCGGGGATAACTATGTCTAATCGTCACTCCCTCGCCGGGGTCGCGCTACTACTCGTTGCTCTTCTGCCCGCGCTGCACGCGGCCACGGACAGCGCCCTCGTCTCCGCTGCGAAAGACGGCGACCTGCGCGCCGTGCGTGCGCTGCTGGCGAAGCGCGTCAACGTCAACGAGACGGCGCGCGACGGCTCGACGGCGCTGCTGTGGGCCGTCTACCACTCCGACGTCGAGATGACCAAGGCGCTTCTGGCTGCCGGCGCCAAGGCAGACACGGCGAACAAGTACGGTGTCACGCCGCTGATCCAGGCCGCGCGCACCGGCGACACGCCGCTCATCGATTCCCTGCTGAAGGCGGGGGCGAAAGCCACGCTCGCGCACCCGGATGGCGAGACCGCGCTGATGGCTGCGGCGCGCACCGGCCGCATCGACGCCGTGCGTCTGCTCATCGAGGCCGCGAGCGACGTCAACGCGACCACCTACCAGCAGGAAACGCCGTTGATGTGGGCCTCCGCCGAAGGCCACGCCGCCGTCGTCAAGGCACTGCTCGACGCGAAGGCCGACGCGAACCGCAAGACGCGCATCACCACGCTCGATCAGCGGAAACACGCCGACCATCCCACGGGCGGTTTCACGGCGCTGATGTACGCCGTGCGCAACGGCCACGAAGCCGTCGCACGCGCACTCGCTGCCGGCGGGGCGGATCTCAACCTCACCAACGGCGACGGCGCCACGGCGCTCATCATCGCCATCGTCAACGACCGGCTCGACCTCGCGGGCACGCTGGTCGATCTCGGAGCGAATGCCAACGACGGATCGCTCTACTTCGCCGTCGACATGCACGACGCGACCACCGACATGCGGGCGCGCGACGGGTCGCGGCTGCGAGCCGACCATCCGAACAAAATGACGGCGCTCGACCTGATCGCGAGGCTGCTCGAGAAGGGTGCCGATCCGAACAAGGCGTTTACCGGCCAGCTGCACTCGTCCACGCTGTGCTGCGGCGAGGAGATCAATGCCTCGCCGTTCTACCGCGCCGCGGTCGCCGCGGACGTCGAAGCGCTGAAGCTGATGATCAAGCACGGCGCCGACGTCGAGTGGAGCCCCAAACCGGTCAAGAAACCGGGCAACGACGAGGACGGCGGCGGCGGCCGTGGCAATGCGAACGTCGGACGCACGCCGGTCCTCGCGTCGATCAACGGAGGCCGCGGCGCGGCGTTTGCCGCCGGACCCGGATTCGAGCGGCTCGGTCCGCCGCCATTCCGCGAAGCGTCGAACCGCGAGCCGGTCGACGCGATCAAGGTGCTGCTCGCCGCCGGCGCCAATCCCAACGTCAAGGCACCGGACGGATCGACGCCGCTGCATCAGGCGGTCACCGCGCGACAGGTGCCGATCATCCGCGAACTGGTTGGCGCAGGCGCAAAGCTCGACGCCGTGAACAAGGACAACCTGACGCCGCTGCAGCTGGCGGAAAAGCCCGAGCCTCCGCCGCCGCCCGGCAACAACACCGACTCGCGCGCCTACCGGCCGAAGCGCAACACGCGCGAGGAAGTGATCGCCGCTGTGCGCGAGCTGATGAAGCTCGGCCCGAACGATCCGACGCCCGTGCCGCCTCCGGTCGCCGACGAGAAGAAGGCAGAGGAAAAGAAGGACGGCGCGAAGTGAAGAAGGTGCTGATGGCAGCGGCCCTGGCATGGATTGCCGGGGCGGCGATGCTCGCCCAGTCGACGGCGCCGGCATCGGCGCCTCGTGCGTCGTCTCCTTCCTCCTTACCTCCTTCCTCCTCGTCTCCTTCGAAAGTCCACCGCGCCTGGCTCGATAAGAACTGCGTCGGCTGCCACAACACGCGCAGCCCGCAGCCGCCGAACGATCCGTTGAATCTGGAAACGGCAAGCCTCGACAACCTGCTGCCGCACGCTGCGACGTGGGAGCGCGTGCTCCGCAAGCTGGGCGCGCGCGCGATGCCGCCACAGGGATTGCCGCACCCGCCCGAGGCCGAATACGTCGCCTTTACGACGTGGCTCTCCGGCTCGCTGGATCGCGCCTGGGCGGCGCGCAACACGCCCGGCCGCTACGTGGTGCACCGGCTGAATCGCGCCGAATACCGCAACGCGATCCGCGATCTGCTGGCGCTCGACGTGGACGTGTCGTCGCTGCTGCCGAACGACGGCGGCGACTTCGGCTTCGACAACATCGCCGCGGCGCTGCGGACGTCCCCGCTCCTGCTCGACGGCTACCTGACGGCGGCGCAGCGGATCAGCACGCTGGCCGTTGGCGACGCGAAGGCACCGACGGGCACGACGGAGTACTCGATCAACCGCGACTTCAGCCAGAACGCGCACATCGACGGCCTTCCGCTCGGCACGCGCGGCGGCCGCCTGGTGCGCCACGTCTTCCCCGCCGACGGCGAATACAAGTTGTTCGGCCGGCTGGTGCGCGGCATCGAGGAGGGCTACGCCGGCGTCGAGAGCAATGACCTGCCGCATACATTCGTGATCACCGTGGACGGCGCCGAGGTACACGCCGTCGAGATCGGCGGCCACGAGGATCACAAGGTCCAGGCGAAGGACATGAACGAGGCGCGCTCGATTCTCGACGCGCGCATGACCGCGCGCGTCACGCTGACCGCCGGGCCGCACGACATCGGCTTCACGTTCAAGGAGCGGCCGGGTCAGCCGCAGGACGTGTGGCAGCCGGGACAGCGCGACAGCCAGGAGATTCATTTCATCGGCGGCCTGCCGAAGCTGAAGACCGTCGGCGTCGAAGGACCATATAACGCGACCGGCGTCAGCGCGACGCCAAGCCGTGACCGGATACTGGTGTGCAGGCCTGCTGTGGGCGCGGGAGCGGCGGCGGAGACGACATGTGCCCAGCGAATCCTGTCGAACCTCGCGAAGCGCGCCTATCGTCGCCCGGTGACCGCGGACGATCTCGAGGCGCCACTGTCGTTCTACCGCGACACCCGCGCGGCCGGCGGCAGCTTCGACGCGGGCATCCGCGCGGGCGTTGCGCGTATTCTGGCCAGCCCCAACTTCACCTACCGCATCGAGCGCGACGCGCCGGGCGTGAAACCGGGCGGGGCGCACAAGGTCAGCGACGTCGAGCTCGCGTCGCGGTTGTCGTTCTTCCTCTGGAGCAGCATCCCCGACGCGCGGCTGCTCGACCTGGCGATCGCCAACCGGCTGCGCGAGCCGGGTGTCCTCGCCGCCGAGGTGCGGCGGATGATCGCCGACAAGCGCGCCGACGCGCTGGTCAACAACTTCGTCGGCCAGTGGCTGCAGCTGCGCAACCTGGAAGCGAAGGTCCGCCCCGACATCCTCGCCTTCCCAGACTTCGACGACAACATCCGCGAGGGATTCCGCCGTGAAACCGAACTGCTCTTCTCGCACATCGTCCGCGAGAACCGCAGCGCGCTCGAACTGCTGAACGCGGACTACACGTTCGTCAACGAGCGGCTGGCGCGGCACTACGGCATCGCCGGCGTCTACGGCACGCGCTTCCGCAAGGTGCCGGTCACGGATCCGAATCGCCGCGGCCTGCTCGGGCACGGCAGCATCCTGTCGATGACCTCCGTCGCGACGAGAACCTCGCCGGTCTTCCGCGGCAAGTTCGTGCTGACAACCTTCCTCAACACGCCGCCACCGCCGCCGCTCCCGAATGTGCCATCGCTCGAGGAGAGCGCGAAGGGCGCGGCGAAGCAGCCCAAAACGGTGCGGGAGCAGCTCGACGTGCACCGCGGCAGCCCGGCGTGCGCCGGCTGCCACCGCGTGATCGACCCGGTCGGCTTCGCGCTCGAGAACTTCGACCCCGTCGGACGCTGGCGCACGGCCGACGCGGACGGCACGCCGCTCGACACGCGGGGGGTGCTGGCGGACGGCTCGACGGTGGATGGGCCGGTTGCGCTGCGGAACGTCATCCTGGGCCGTCCCGAGGCGTTTGCCACGACGCTGACCGAGCGAATCATGACCTACGCGCTGGGCCGCGGCGTGGAGCCGTCGGATATGGCCGTAATCCGCGGAATCGTCAAAAAATCGGCGCAACGGAATTACGCGCTGCAGTCGATAATTAGCGGGATCGTCGAGAGCGCACCCTTCCAGATGCGTACACGTCTGGAACAGGAGCAAAAGCCATGATCGTCACGAAGAAGCATCTTTCACGTCGGACATTCATCCGGGGCGCGTTTGGCGCCGCGGTGGCGCTTCCCTGGCTGGACGCCATGGTCCCGGCGCTCGTCGCGCAGTCGCGGACGAGAGCGCCGTTCCGCTTCGGCGTCGTCTACATGCCGTGCGGCGTCTATCCCGACACGTGGCATCCGGAGCAGACCGGCAGCGACTTCGTGTTCAAGCCGGTGATGCAGCCGATCGAAGCGTTCCGCGATCAGCTCGTGACCATCAGCAAGATGAAGGCGCCATGGGGTGAATCGGTGCACGTCGGCGCCAGCTCCGCGTTCCTGAACGGCATCGGCCCGGTGGTCGACCGCGAGGCCACAGGCGATTCCTTCAATTTTCTGCAATCGAAGAAGACCGTCGATCAGCACATCGCCGACCACGTAGCGGGAGACACGCCGCTGCACTCGATCGAAGTCGGCACAGAGGACATGGGCACCGCGGCCGGCGCATGCGACGGCTTCCCGTGCGTGCTGTTCGAGACGCTCGCCTGGCGCGACGATACCCGTCCGCTGCCGGTGTCGATCAACCCGCGCGTCACCTTCGAGCGGATGTTCGGCGAGACCGGGTCGGCGGAGCACCGCGCCGCGCGGCTGAAGGAGAAGCAGAGCCTGCTCGACTCCGTGACGCAGGAAACGGCGAAGCTGCGCCGCTCGCTCGGCGCGCCCGACCGCGCCATCCTCGACGAGTATCTGAGCAACATCCGCGAGGTCGAGCAGCAGCTCGATCGCATGGAGACGAGGCTGTCGACCATCACCGGGAATCCCGAGTCGCCGATCGGCCTGCCCGAGGCGTTCGACGATCACATGAGCGTCACCTACAACCTGATGCACCTGGCGCTGCAGGGCGACATCAGCCGCGTGTTCACGTTCATGATCGGCCACGAGCCGACCGACCGCAGCTACGCGCACATCGGCTGCCCGGAGACGCACCACAGCATCTCGCACCATGGCAACGACGCCGAGAAGCTGGCCAAGTACGCCAAGATCGGCACCTATCAGATGGTCAAGTTCGCCGAGTTCCTCGAGAAGATGCGCGCGACGAAGGACGGCGACGGCAATCTGCTCGATCACTCGCTCCTCTACTGGGGCAGCGGCATGAGCAACGGCAACGCGCACGATCGCAGCAACCCGCCGGCACTGCTCGTCGGCGGCGCGCACGGCCGCCTGAAGGGCAACCGCCACCTCGTCGCCGGCAAGGACGAGCCGACGGCGAACCTGCTGCTGGCCATCGCGCACCTCGCGGGCGTCGAGATCGCCAGCATGGGGCCGAGCACCGGACGGTTCAATCTCTAGGCACGAAGCAATTCGTAGTGTCCGCCTTCAGGCGGACCAGAGGCCGCCCCCGTTCGGGCGGCCTTTTTCTTTTGCGGGCGCTCGCTCGTGCGCCATTTTTGCGGCCAGCGTGTCTATCAGCGATCATGGGTCACAGCCGTGAAGCTGACGCGTCGAACGCTTGCCGCCATCGCGTGCGTCGTCTGCATTGAGGCGGCGTGGGGGTGTAGTTCGCGCGGGGCTGTGCCGGCAACTCCGGTCGCGGCACAGCCGAATCAGCCCGCATCGCCGCCAGAGGGCGTCGCGAGTCCGCCGGTGTCTCGCGCACCCGACCCGCCGGTCGCGGCGTCGATTCCGCCGGCCACCCACCCAGCGCCTGCCGGTGACGAGTGCGCGTTGATTGCCGGGCCCGGTGACCCGATTGCCAGCGTCGCCCTCGGCGATCGCGTTGACGCATCGAACGCACCGCGCCCTTCCAACGACAGTGAGCGGCTGCTGTTCCGTCAGGTCTATGAAACGCTGACTCGATCCGACTGCATGGGCCGCACCGTCGCTGGACTCGCCGCAGCGTGGCGCCTCGATGGCGACGGCCGCACCTGGATTGTGACCCTGCGGGACAACGCGCGTTTTTCCGATGGATCACCCGTAACGGCAATGGACGTACGGGCAAGCTGGTCCGGCACCGGCGGGACGGGCGAATTGCGCCCTTCTGCGAGTCGTCTGGTCGAATCCATCGTCCCGATCGGCGAGCGGGTTCTGGCGATCACACTGCGGAGTCAGCGGACGGATGCACCGATGGCGCTGTCGCATTCCGATCTCGCGGTCGCCAAAACAGTTGCCGACTCGCCGTGGCCGGTCGGAACGCGGTCCACGCGAATCACGTCGGAGAGGGGCGCAGCGCCGTCGAACGGTCCGCCTGCCTTTGTGGTCTCGCGGGAGAACCAGCCACCGATTCGATTCGTGGTCGCTCCCGGTGATCCCCGCGACCTGCTGGATCGCGGCGCCGAGCTGCTCCTCACACGCGATCCCGCGACGCTCCGATATGCCGCATCGCTCCCGCAATTCCAGACCGTGCCGCTGGCGTGGCTGCGGACTTACGTGCTGCTCACGCCGGGACGATCGCGCACGGCGCCAGTGCTGACGGAGCCCTTACGGCACGCGCTGGCAAGCGATGCGGTGCGCGGAGAAGCGAGAGGCGCGCAGGGGCCGTTCTGGTGGCAGATGCGGGCGGACTGCGAGATCGGCCGTTCGGCGCCTCCCGGCCAGCCCTCGCCGACACCACGGATCGTTTACGAAACGGGCGACGGGGCCGCGCGTGATCTCGCCGAGCGACTGGTCGGTCTCGCCCGCGCGCCCGGTCCTTCGTCAATGCTGTTCCTCGACGCGCTGCTGCCCGACCGTCCGCGCCGGACATACGAGCGTGCCACGGGGTTGACCGGCGAGGCTCTTGCTGTGGCACGCCGGCGCGGTACCGACGCCGGGCACATCGTCGCGGTTGCCACGTCGCCGGTTGATCCCTGCCGGGATCTGCAGGCGCTGATGGATGGGGCGCCGTGGCTCGATCCGGAGACGATCATCCCGCTCGTTGATACGCGGCTGCATGCCATCGTGCGCCGCGGCCGCTCCGGATTTTCTGCCGAGTCGGATGGTGGATTGGTGATCGCCGGCATGAACGACCGCCCATGAGCCATGAGCCTGCGTAGCCGTCTGCTCATTGCCTTCGCGGCGGTCGTGCTGATCCCGATCGCGCTGCTGGCGTTCGGACTGCGGCAGGAGATGACCAGACGCCTGGCGCAGGAATATCAGCCCCGCCTGGACAGCGTGGTCGACGTCATTGGCGAAGATCTCGCACGCGAAAGCGATGGAATTTCCCAGCGACTCGCCTCGCTCGCGCGTGCGCTGCAGGACGATACCGAGTTCCGCCTGGCCGCGGTCGCCGGTGTCGAGGCGGGGCGCGACTATCTGCTCGATTACGCGGGCACCGCGATGCGCCTGACCGGCCTGTCGATGCTGCAGATTCACGATGACGAGGGCCGGATTCTCAGCTCCGGGCATTTCCGGAACGAACATGGCCGCATCGACCGCGAGCTGGTGTCGGCCCTGCGCAACGCGCGCGATGTCGCGTTCGTGACCACCCGCAGCGCCGATCGTGAGTTTCTGGCCTTGGCCCGCGTCGAGCCGGTCGTGCTCAGCGGCCGCGCGTTCGCGATCGTAGGCGGAATCACGGTGGATCGAGACTTCCTCAGGCGATTGGCGCGCGATCGTTCGATCGTTGTGTCGCTGACTTACCCGCGTGGCCGGCTGTCGACAACGGAACAGCGCCCGGACGCCACGGACTCCACCGTCAGACACATCGAGGTCCCTCTCATCCGATCCGGCGCAGACACGCCGCGTACGGTAGTGCCGGCCACGCTCGAAGTCGTCCAATCGCTCACCCCGCTGCAGGCGCTGCTGCGAAGCGCGGATTCCTGGTTCCTTTTCACGGCTGTCGGGACCGGGGTGGCGGCATTACTGCTGGCAGTCTGGGTATCGTCGCGGATCAGCAGGCCGCTTTCCGCGCTCGCCGACAAAACCGCGGTGCTCGATCTGGATCGGCTCGACGTCGAATTCGATGCCGGAACCGATGAAGTCGGCAGGTTGTCCAGCCTGCTCGGCGACCTCGCCACGCGGTTGCGCACCAGCACCGGACGTATCCGCGAGGCGGAACGGCGAGCCACGGTCGGTGAGCTGGCGCGGCAGATCAACCACGACATCAAGAACGGCCTCATTCCGCTTCGCAACGTCATGCGCCATCTGGAGCAGGTCTCGCGCGACGATCCCGGCGCGCTTCCGGCGATCTTCGCCGAACGGCGGCAGACGGTCGATTCCAGCATCGCGTATCTCGAGACGCTGGCGACGAGCTACCAGCGGCTGACGCCGGCGGTGAGTCGGCAGGCCTGCGACCTCAACGCGCTGGTCGCCGAGGTCGTGCGCGCCGCGCAGGGACACCAGTCCGCCGAGTTCGAGACGGATCTGACGAATGTCCCGGCGGTTGAAGGAGATCCCGTTGCGTTCCGTCGTATCCTCGAGAATCTGATCGCCAATGCCGTAGACAGCCTGGAATCGCAGCCGGGTCGCGTCACCGTCTCGACGCGGAGCGTCGTCCGAGACGGCGAGTCACCGGTCGCGCGTGTCATGGTGGCTGACACGGGACGAGGAATGTCGACCGACGAGACGAAACGAATCTTCGAGGATTTCTACACGACCAAAGACGGCGGCACGGGTCTGGGGCTGTCGATCGTGCGCCGGCTGGTCATGGATCTCCGCGGAACGATCAACGTAGACAGCGTTCCTGGCCAGGGCACGCGGATGGTCGTGGACATCCCCGGGACCGGTTCCTCGCGCAGAGCATGAGCACGCATGTTCTCGTCGTCGATGACGTGGCGGCAATGGCCGAGCAGTACGCCTACGATTTGAGACGCGTCGGTCATTACCAGACGACCGTTGCCGGTGGCGGCGACGAGGCGCTCGACCTGCTCGGCCGCGAGGCGATCGACTGTGTCGTCCTCGATCTCGAGATGCCGGGAACCGACGGCTTCGAGGTCCTGCGGCGGCTGCATCAGCGCGGCATCGACACGCCGGTCATCGTCTACACGGGCACTGGAAGCTACGATCGCTGCGTCCAGGCGGTGCGGCTCGGCGCGTATGGGTTCGTGGACAAGACCGAGCCGATCGAGCGGGTCGTCCAGGAGATCGAAAGCGCGGTCTCGCGCGGCCGTCTCGTCAACGAACTGCGGACGCTGCGGTCGAGGTTCGACGGTGAAACGCCGTTGATCGGCGACAGCCTGCCGATGCGGATGCTCCGCGACGCCATTGCGCGCGTCGCACCGATTCCGAGCGGCGTGCTGATCGTCGGCGAGAGCGGCACGGGGAAAGAACTGGTCGCGCGCGAGCTGCATCGGCGGGGGCCCGGAGAGAAGACGCCGCTCGTTGCCGTGAACAGTGCGGCGCTGCCGGAGCAGCTTGTGGAAAGCGAGCTGTTCGGACATGAGCGCGGCGCGTTTACGGGTGCCGACCGGCTACGCCGCGGCGCGTTCGAGACCGCGGCTGCGGGAACGCTGTTTCTGGACGAGGTCGGAGAGCTGCCGCTCGCCGCGCAGGCCAAGCTGCTTCGCGTACTCGAAGATCGCCGGGTGACCCGCGTGGGTGGCGACCGGCCGCTGCAGGTGACGGCGCGCGTCGTCGCAGCCACCAACCGCGATCTCGAGCGCGAGGCCGAGGCCGGCCGCTTCCGTCAGGACCTTTACTACCGGCTCAACGTCCATACGCTGCGCGTCCCGCCGCTGCGCGACCGGCTCTCCGATATTCCAGTGCTGGTCGATCGGCTGCTGCACACGATTGCCGCCAGCCTGCGCATACGGCCGAAGACGATTGCGGCGGACGCGCTCGCGCTGCTCGCCGCGTACGACTGGCGGAGGAACAACGTCCGCGAGCTGCGGAACTGTCTCGAGCGGATGATGATTGCATCCGATGCGTCCGAGATCCGCGCCGCTGACGTTCCACCGGAGGTCCGCGGCGAGGACCGCGATGATACCGACGCCGCCGCGGCGCCTGGGACGCTCAAGGCGCTGAAGGCTCAGGCCGAACGGCAGATCCTTCTCGCCGCACTCGACGCACACGAGTGGCACATCACCCGGACCGCTGAAGCGCTCGGCCTGTCCGATCACTCCAGCCTGTTGAAGATCATGCGCCGCCATGGACTGAACAAAGGAACGCACGAGGCCTGACACACAAGCGCCGCACGTGTTTCGCCGGACACAGGACCTCTCCGATCGCGTGTCCGCCCGGACACCGCCGACCCGTACCCCACCTGAGTCCTCTTCCCTAACCTGCTGTCGCGCCGTCGGTTAGCCGCACGACTCCGTTGCGCCGGGCATGGCTCCCCGCTTGCCCTTAGCGCAGGCACGCGCGGCCGCATGGAAGCGGCCGCCAACCAGGAAGGGAAAGCGAGCCTAACAAGGTTCGCCCCACAAGGAGAGGACCATGAGACCCACTCGATATGCCACCGCGGCCCTGCTGCTCGTCGCGTTTGGCGCCGTCGCCTGTTCGAAGGGGGACGAGACCGGGACCAAAACTGCACCGAATGCTGCGCAGGCGAAGCTCCCGGCGGATACCAAGGGACCAGGAGGCACGACGTCGGATGCGGGAGAGGACGATCCCGTTCCGGTGACGCAGAAAGCCACGGGGTCGTTCGCCGATGGCGAGGCCGCCTACCGCGCCAAAAAGTATGACGAGGCGATGGCGATATTTGCTGGCTACACCGAGCGCCGGCCGGGCAACGCATGGGGGCATTACATGCTGGCGCTGTCGGCGTGGAAGAGCGGCGATGCGAAGAAGGCCGAATCCGCGTTCGAGAAGGCGCTGAGCATCGACCCGCGTCACGTGAAGAGCCTCGTGAACCTGAGTCGAGTCTTCATCGAGCAGAAGCGGTATGACGACGCGAGCGATCGGCTCGCGCTGGCAGGAGAAATCGATCCCGAGTCGCCGGAGGTGCAGCGCCTGCTCGGCCGCGTCTACCACGCACAACGCCGCACGGATGACGCGGTGCAGGCGTACCGCCGCGCGATCGAACTGAACGAGGGCGATGCATGGTCGATGAACAACCTCGGCCTCGTGCTGCTCGACGCGAAGCGCGCCAGCGAGGCGTTGCCGCTGCTGGAGAAAGCGGTGGAATTGCGGACGAACGTGCCGGAGTTCCACAACAACCTCGGCATGGCGCTCGAGCACACCGGTCGCTTCAAGGCTGCCGCCAACGCGTATCGCGGCGCGGTGAGCGCGGACCCCGGCTATTCGAAGGCGAAGCAGAATCTGGCGCGCGTCGAGGCGGTGAAGGGCGGACCTGAGGAGGCGCTCGAGGGTGAGCACCAGCCGCAGACCGTCGGCACCAACGGCGACAGTGCCAGCGACGACAAGACGGCGAGGAAGTAAGGTCGACATGAAACGCTCACTTCGTCGAATTCTTCTTGTCCTCTCTGCCATCGTCCTGCTCGTGCCGGCCGGCGCCCGCGCGCAGGGCGATCGACCGGCGGCCGATAAGACGCTCTCCCCCTTCTTCTTCGTGGAGGGGGGAGAGCCGGATATCGACCGCCTGCCGTTGAAGGACACCCGCGTGGACGTCGCGATTGCCGGCGTGATCGCGGATGTGACCGTGCGACAGGTTTACGAGAACCGCGGAACCCGGCCTATTCACGCCCGTTACGTCTTTCCTGCGTCGACGCGGGCGGCGGTCTACGGGATGACGATGACCGTCGGCAACGTGCGGACGGTAGCTCGGATCAGGGAGCGCGAGCAGGCTTCGCGCGAGTTCGACGCCGCGAAGAAGGAGGGCAAGAGCGCATCGCTGCTGGAACAGAGCCGGCCCAACGTGTTCACGATGAAGGTCGCGAACGTGCTCCCCGGCGACACGATCCTCGTCGAGCTCAAGTACACGGAGCTGCTCGTGCCGACCGACGGCACGTATGAGTTCGTGTATCCGACGGTGGTCGGCCCGCGATATTCCGACAAGAGTCAGAGTCAGGCATCGGCGGCCGATCAGTTCGTGAACGCTCCGTATACGCGTCAAGGCGAGGCGCCGAAGAGCGACTTCCACCTTTCCGGCGTGGTATCCACCGGCATAGCGCTGCGCGAGATCTCGTCGCCAACGCACCAGGTGATCGTGCAATCGACGGGCGTCGGCCGTGCGCAGGTAGTGCTTGCCGACTCGGAGCGATTTTCGGGGAATCGCGATTTCATCCTTCGTTACAGCATGGCCGGCACGGAGATCGCCTCCGGGCTGCTGCTGTTCGAAGGCAAGGAGGAGAACTTCTTCCTGCTGATGGCCGAACCGCCGCAGGTCGTGCAACCTGGAGACGCGCCGCCGCGGGAATACATCTTCGTCGTTGATGTGTCCGGGTCGATGAACGGTTTCCCGCTGGACACGGCGAAGAAGCTGCTGCGCGATCTCGCGGGCATCCTTCGCCCCTCCGACAGCTTCAACGTCGTGGTCTTCGCCGACGGCACGGAGACGTTCTCGCGGACTTCTGTTCCCGCGTCGCCGTCCAACCTGACGGCTGCGCTGCAGTTCATCGGACGAAAGGAAGGCGGCGGCGGAACACGGCTCCTCGGCGCGCTCACCCGCGCGGTCGCGCTTCCGCGCCAGTCAGGCGTGTCGCGAAGCGTAGTGCTGGTGACCGATGGGTATATCGAGGCGGAGCCGGACGTCTTCGACTACATCCGCGGCCACCTGGACGACGTCAATTTCTTCGCGTTCGGCATCGGCAGCAGCGTGAACAGGTTTCTCATCGAGGGGATCGCCAGGGCCGGACTCGGCGAGCCATTCATCGTCACGGAACCCGGAGAGGCGACCGCGGCCGCTGCGCGCCTGCGGCGCTATATCGACACCCCGGTGCTCACCGGCATCGACGTGGCATTCCGCGGATTCGACGTCTACGACGTCGAGCCGCAGAAGGTGCCCGACCTGTTCGCCAGCCGGCCGGTCGTCCTGTTCGGAAAATGGCGGGGCAGCGCCGCTGGATGGATCGAGATCACCGGACAAACCGGCGGTGGACATTACCGGCTGTCGGTTCCGGTGTCATCCGCCGGGACCGATCGCAGCCATGCGGCCCTTCGTCATCTATGGGCGCGCACGCGCATTGCCGATCTGTCGGACTTCGGCCCCAGCGTCCCGGATGCCGCGCGCGTCGCCGCCATCACCGCGCTCGGTCTGACCTATGGCCTGCTCACGCGCTACACCTCGTTCGTCGCTGTGCAGGAGCTCGTGCGCACTGCCGCGGACAGTGGCGAGGATGTCGATCAACCGCTGCCGCTGCCGCAAGGCGTCTCCGATCTTGCTGTCGGAGTGACCAACGGTCCGGAACCTGACGTTCTGTGGCTCGCGGTTATCGTCGCGACGATGTTCGCGTGCGTCAACCTGCGCCTGCGGCGTCGCGTGAACAAGCGCTGTGTAGCGGCGTCATGAAGACACACGCGGTGAAGGCACGACTCGCGGCTGCGGCGGGAGCGTTGCTCATCGCCTGGGCGTTGAAGCAGCACTACTCGGACGCGCGTGCCGACGATCTGCTGTGGATCCTGACGCCGACGGCGCGGCTGGCCGGCGCCATGACCGGCTCGCCGTTCACGCTGCAGCCGGGCGAAGGGTATCTGTCGCGCGAGCGGCTGTTTCTGATCGAGAAGTCGTGCGCGGGGGTCAACTTCATGCTCGCCGCGTTTGGCATGCTGGTGTTCACGTTGTTCCATCGAGTGCGGTCGGTCGTCTCGGGGAGCAGCGTGCTCGGTGTGAGCATCCTCGTCGGCTTCACGGCGGCGGTCGTGGTCAACGCCGTGCGGATCGCGATGGCAATGTGGCTGTCGGCTCATCCCGTCGCGCTCTCGATCTCGAGCGCGGAACTGCACCGGCTGGAGGGCATCCTCGTGTATTTCGGCGGCCTGATGCTGCTCTACGAGGCCGCGCAGCGCCTCGATCGCCGCGCCATCCTCTGGAGCGGACGGTGAGCCTACCGCGCGTGCACATCGCTGCCGCACTCCGCCACGCGGCGGTACCGCTTGCCGTCTATTACGCGGTTACGCTGGCACTGCCGCTTGCCAACGGCGCTGCGTACGCAGGGACACCCTTCGCCGTGCACGCGGTGATGGTGCTGGTCGTGCCGCCGTTCGCCATCGTGATCGTGTGCGGGTTTTACGACATTGCGCGGGCGTGTCTGCGCGCCGCGATCAGAACGGCGTCTGACAACTTCGTCGTCAGACCGGCTGCGCCGCCGACATCCGGTCGCTGCGCGGCTCGTATCGCGGCAGGAACAGCAACAGCATCGCCACCGCCACGATGCCGCCGGCGAGCGCGGGCAGCAGCGTGCCGTAGGAACCCGCCACATCGAACGCCCGCCCCATGAGGATCGGACCTATCGCTCCGGCGATCGCATACGCGGTCCATGTGAGCCCATAGAGGGCCGAGAAGGCGCGCAGGCCGAAATAGCGCGAGAGCAGGTACGGGGTGACGTCGGCTTCACCACCCATGCCGCCGCCGATCAGCGCTGCGGCGAGCACGCCAAGCACGATGGAGTCGGCGGTCGCCAGCAGGAACGTGCCGGCGGCGGCCATCGCCAGCAACCCGAACGCCACATGCGCCGCGAAGAACCGATCGAGCAGCCATCCCGTGCCGAGCCGCCCGGCGAGACTCGCCGCGCCCATCGCCGATACGGCGAGGGCGGCGCCGTGGGCAGTCACGCCACGATCGGTCAGCAGTGCGGCAAGGTGGGTAATGGCCCCGTTCTGAGCGATCGAGCTGCCGAACAGGACCGCGACCAGAATCCA
The DNA here is from genome assembly GCA_035711805.1 of Vicinamibacterales bacterium. Classification (GTDB taxonomy): domain Bacteria; phylum Acidobacteriota; class Vicinamibacteria; order Vicinamibacterales; family UBA2999; genus Gp6-AA40. The sequence continues at coordinate 12,963 of DASTBV010000058.1, read as the reverse complement.
GAACACACGTGAGCGAAGCCCCTCGCCGAGCGGCGCACCGTCGGCTGGCGCTTCCGCATGATTCGTCTGCGGCCGCTGACGGACGAAACGAGCGGCCGCCGGCGGTCCGATGAGCAGCACCATGGCGCCGAGGATCACGCACGCCTGCCGCCATCCGTAGCGCGCGATGAGGCTCTCGGCAACCGGCGGCAGCACCATGGCGCCCACCGCGCCCCCCGCCATCACGATGGCCAGCGCCGTGCCGCGGCGCGCGTCGAACCAGCTCGATACCGCGCGCGAATACGCCATCTGTGCCGTTCCGTTCCCGACGATCCCAAGGACGAAGAAGACGGCGTAGAGGTGCCAGATGCTGGACGTCAGCAGCGACAGGGAGGCAAAGGCGAGACCGAAGATGCAGACGCACGGCACGATCACGCGCGCCGGGCTGACGCGATCGAGCAGATAGCCGAGCGGCGGAGAACAGACCGCGACCGTCATGGCGGCGATGCCGAACGCGGCCGATATCGACTCGCGCGACCAGGAGAACTCCTCCGCCCACGGCTTGAGGAAGATGCCGAAGGTGTATACGAGCAGCGAGGCGAAGCTGACGAAGACGCCGGCCGCCGAGGCGCCGGCCACGCGCCAGCCCTCGTAGCGCAGGTTCCCTTCGGCCGCCGCCATCCGGCTAGAAGATCAACTTCGCGCCGAACTGCAGCAGCCGCGGCGGTCCGGCGGAGAAGATGCGGCCGAAGTTCGGAGAGTTGAGATCGGCGACCGGCAACCCGAAGTTGACGTGGTTCGTCACATTAAACACCTCGGCACGCAGCTGCAGCCGGGTGCCGTGCGGCAGGGCGATGTCGCGCACGAGCGACACGTCGAGATTGCCGTAGCCCGGGCCGCGAACGATGTTCCGTCCGGCGTTGCCGAACTGGCCCGCCTGCGTCTGGATGTTCAGGCGCTCGAACGCCGATCGGCTCATCCACGCATCGACAGTGTGCGGACCGCTGTTCGGATCGCCGATGACATTGGGACGGCTTGCCGCAAACCCGGAGATCGGCGGGCTGTTGGCCTGCAGCGCGACGTTCGCCGAATCGGAAACGGTGAACGGTGTTCCCGAGGTGACGGTACCGATTGCATTGAACTGCCAGCCACCCAGCAGCGCGCGAACAAGCGGGGCGGCGGCGGACGGCGTCGGGAGAATCCAGCTGCCGCTCGCCACGAAGCGGTGCCGCGCGTCGAACAGCGAGGGTCCCCATTCCGCCTCGAGGTCGAACGGGTTCTGCGCGAGATCGTTCTCACCCGCCAGCGGTTTCGCCGCCGCGCCGGACAGGTTCATGGCCGACAGGTGATCGCTGGTGCGGGAATACCAGTACGACACGTTGAACCCGACACCGGTCGAGTACCGGCGCGACACGCTCGTCTGCAGCGCCTGATACGACGCCCGCGCGATGTTCGTAATCATCGCCACGGTTGAAAAATCACAGGGGCTTCCGTCCGCCGGGCAGTTTGCGTAGATGCGCCGCCGATCGGCGTTCTGCGCCGTCGCGCCCGGACCGTACACCGCGGGATTCGCCTCGACGTTCCGCGGCAGGCGGCGCCCGGCGGCGCCAACGTAGCGGGCCTCGACAACATAGCGGTCGAACAGCGCCCGCTGCACGCCGGCGTTCCAGTGATGGAAGTACGGCGGCTTGTTGTTGACGTCCATCGCGAACACCGTGGACGGCCGCACAAAACTGTTCGGCAGGATCGGCGGCCGGTTCGCGTACGGATTCTGGAAATTCAGGCCGGCGCCGCTGAACTGGACGAACTGCGCCGCCGGAATCGCGCTGATCGCGATCTGCGACGCCGTCCCGGCGCCGTTCTGGAACTGATCGTAGAAGAGGCCATAGCTGGATCGGATTACCCACGTGCCGTCCCCGGCGGGATCCCAGGCCGCGCCCATCCTGGGCATGAACGCATTGGCGCTGTGCGCGATCCCCTCGCCGACGCCCGGGTCTCCGGGAAACAGCAGACCACGCGGCGCGTCCGGCCGCACCACCGACTGCACGCCAGGCACGAAACCATTCAGACGATCCTCCGCTTCGGTCAGCGGATTGATCCGCTCGTAGCGCAGCCCCACGTTGAGGGTGACCGTATCGGCCACGCGCCATTCATCCTGCGCATACAGGCCGGTCCCCTGCGCGAGCACCTCACGCGAAAAGTCGCCGAAGCCCTGGTAGAAGACAACGGGCGCGCCGAGCAGCACGTTGGCGACGACGTGGTTCGTCGGGAACGTGGACGAGAACACGAAGAACGCATTCGGCGCGATGCCCTGGAACATGTCGATGTTCGTCCGCAGGTACTCGCCGCCGAACTTGAACAGGTGGGCGCCGCGCGCCCATGTCACGCTGTCCTGCAGTTCGAACGTGTCCTGCGTCGTGTTCCGGGGTCCGGTAATGGCGCCGCCGATCGGCGTGTATCCGCTGATGTTGAAGAACGGCGGGCCCTGCCCGATCTCGTGGACCGGTTCGTAGCCAAAGCCCAGCGCGCTTGGCGGTGTCCGGTTCAGCCGCTGATCGAAGAAGAATTTGTGACGCAGGTAGTTCGCGCGCACGGTGTTGGTCAGCGACGGCGAGAGGATACGCGTGCCCGACACGGTCAGCGAGTGCGTTCCGAAATCGTCGCGCGTCGGAAACCCCGGGGCATCGCTGCCGCGAACCGACACGGGGTTGTTGTTGTTGCCGCCGGAATACGAGTACCGGGCAAATAGCTGATCGCGGTTCGACAGCGCCAGATCGATGCGGGCGCCGGCCTGGTCGTACTCGTTCTGCGCGATGAGCGTCTCGCGGTAAATCGACGGCGAGACGTTACCGAGCGGATACATTGCGAGCACGTTGCGCGCCACCGGATTGATCGCCCCCGGCGGGAGCCTGTTGCCCTGAAAAGGCACCCCGCCGGCGGCGATGTTCAGCAGCGGCCCGGCCATGCCCGAGAAATCGCCGTCCCGCTCGGCCTGCGTCGGCACCGTGGCGCTGGTCGTGATGCCCTGGGTGTTGCGGAAGCCTTCGTAGTAGCCGAAGAAGAACGTCCGATCGCGCCGCAGCGGGCCACCGAGCGTCGTGCCGAACTGATGCTGCTTGAGCGGCTCGACCTGCTGCGAAAAGAAGTTGCGGGCGTCGAACGCGTCGTTCCGCACGAACTCGTACAAACTGCCGCTCAGCCGGTTGGTGCCGGATCGCGTGACGATGCTCGTCGTCGCGCCGGCGGTGCCACCGAACTCCGCAGGCGCGCCCTGGGTCAGAATGCGGAACTCCGCGACGACGTCCACCGGGATCTTCAGCGCATAGCCGCCGTCCATACGGTTGATGTTCTGCGCGCCGTCGAGGAGGTAGAGGTTCTGCTCCGGGCGCATCCCATTGACCGCGTACGACTGCCCCTGACGAAGGCTGCCACCGGCGGTCGCGACGCCCGCCGTCAACGGCGCGACACCGGTCTGGAGCAGGCCGAGCTGCGTGAAGTTCCTGCCATTGAGCGGCAGGTCCACCAGCTCGCGGCCGGTCACGACGCGGCCGAGGGCGGTGGTCGCCGAGTCCACCAGCTGCCCGCTGCCCGTCACAGTGACGCGCTCCGCAACAGCCGAAAGTCCCAGCTCCACGTTGAGCCGCACCGTCTGATTGACGCTGACGCCGATCGGCTCCCGGACCGCCGTGGCCAGCTTCGGCGCTTCGACAACGACGCTGTACGGGCCGACCGGGAGGCCGACGACACGGTACTGTCCGTTGCTCGCCGAGGTCGTCTCGCGCGTGAGGCCCGTGTCGAGCTGGCGCACCGTCACCCGGGCGCTGGCAATCACGGCGCCGGACGGGTCGGTAACCGTCCCTTCGATAGCTCCCGTCGGGTCCTGCGCGACGAGTGCGGTGGCTGTCGCCATCCAGATCAGTACAGCGCACCATGCAGCGCGTCGGTTCTTCATCGTGTCACTCCGGCGGTTGCGGCGGCGTAGCCGTGCTCGGCGATGAGCGCGGCGCGCTGCCGGTAGAAATCCGGATCGTCCGGCGCCCACGTGGCCAGGCCGTCGACGTAGCGGTTGAACATGCAGAAAGCGGCCGCGATCAGTACCGTGTCGTGGATCTCGAGGTCGGAAGCGCCATGGGCACGCGCCCGTTGCACGTCTTCGGCACCGACATGAGCGCCGCCGCGCGCGGTTTTCGCGGCAATGACGAGGAGCGCCTTGAGCTTGTCCGACACGCCGGCGTGCTCGAAGTCGCGTTTCACGCGCTCCACCACGTCTTCGTCCTGCAGATGATGAGCGGCGATGGCGCCGTGGATCGTCTGACAGTAGCGGCAGTCGTTCTGCGCCGACGTGAAGGTCGCAATCAGCTCCCGTTCGCCGGGAGACAGCGGGTGCGGGCCGCGCAGGAGCACGTCGACGAGGTCGTTCAGCGGTTTCGCCGTCTCGGGCCGAAACGCCATCGGGCCGCGGATGCCAGGCAACCCGGAAGGCAGCGCAATGTGAGCCATCAATTCTGTCCTCAGCGTCCCGTTAATCGCGGATGTAGCCGCGCGCGGCAAGCGCGCGTCCCTGCTCGCGGTGGGCCTCGTCCGACATCTGCGGGACGCCGGTCGCGGTGATCCATCGGTTGTAGAAGTTGAAGAGCGCGCAGGTCGTAATGGCGAAGTAGATCGCCTCGTCGTCCCACCCCGCGGCACGCACCCTCTGCACGTCGGCGCCGGACACGGCCGGCAGGTTCGTCGTGATCGCTCTGACGAACCGCAGCAGCACCCGCGTTCGCTCGTCGAGCGGTGCCTGCTCGGGATCGCGCAGCACCCGGGCCACGAGGTCCTGATCGCCCAGCAGCTCTGCGGCCGCCGCCGCGTGCGCCTTGGTGCAGAAGCCGCACTCGTTCAGCCGTGACGTATAGGCGGCAATGAGCTCGCGGATTCCCGGGCTGATGCTGGCCGGCTGGCGGAGCACCCCGTGTGTGAAGCGGCCCATGTGGATGGTGATGTCGTGCTGAAAGGCGAAGAGAGCCCAGATCTTCGAATACTCGGTGCCGTTCGCTTTCGCGCGTTCGATGAGCGTGCGGTACGCCCCCGGCTGTGGATTGGCCTCGATCTCAGGGAGATACAGGGACGTCATGACCGGTTGACGTATCCCTGGTGCGCCATCCGGCGGCCCATTGCGTCGTAAACGGCCTCGTCTACAGGTGTAAACGTGGCCAGACCGTCGACATAGCGGTTGTACATGCAGAAGGCGGCGGCGATGAGAACCGTGTCGTGAATCTCAACGTCGGTCGCGCCTTCGGCGCGTGCCCGCTCGACATCGGCCGTGGTCACGCAGGTGCCGCCCTGCTGCACCTTTGCGGCAACGGCCAGCAGCGCCTTGAGCTTGGCGCTGACCGGCGCCGATTCGTAGTCGTCGCGTACCGCGTCGACAACGGTGTAGTCGCCGTCGAGGTGGTGCGCTGCGGCGGCACGGTGGCTGGCGTGACAGAAACGGCACTCATTCCGCGACGACACGAATGCCGCGATCGTCTCCCGCTCCCCGCTGGTCAGCGTGTTCGGTCCGCGCAGCAGTACTTCCGCGAGCTGGAGGAGCGGCGCGGCCGTCTCCGGGCGGTATTGGAGGGCGCTCCGAATTCCCGGAACCCCTTCTGGCAAGGCAATATGTGGCATGGCGCGCCCGGCATCGTCGCAGCCGCGTGCGCAAAGCTCAATAACGCAAAACCACTAGGGCGGCCACGTCGGGGCGGCCTTCCGGCTGAGATGTGACGGGGGACCGTTATCATCGCCCCGTGTCCGTCACGCTTCGCTTCGGCGTCGTCTACCTGACGCTGTTCTGCCTTGCCAGCCAGATCTCGGGCAGCCTGATTCCAAATCCGTGGTTCACCTATCGAGGCCTGGGGCGGTTGTGGCCGATGCGCGACGTCACGCACTGGGTTGCCCGGACGTTCTTCGGCGTGGACGTGCCGCTCGACGATGTCAGCGGCGGCGAGACGCTGTTCTTCTGGATCCAGTGGTCGTGGCTGCTCGTCGCCTCGGTCGTGACGACGGCCGTCTGGTCGTTGCGTGATCGGCGCCGCGGCTACGCGGCGCTGCACGCGTGGGGATGGCTGGCGGTTCGCGTCCTGCTCGCCGCGTCGATGCTCGAATACGGGATGACCAAAGTCATTCCGACGCAGTTTCCGGCGCCGCCGCTCACCGCGCTGGTCACGCCGGCGGGGGAGATGACGCTCAGCGCGCTGCTGTGGACGACCATCGGATCGGCGCCGGCGTATCAGATCGCCACCGGCTGCGTCGAGGTGCTCGCCGGTGTGCTGCTCCTGCTCCCGCGAACTGTGCCGCTCGGCGCGCTGCTGGCGCTCGTGTCGATGGTGCAGGTTCTGCTGTTGAACCTGACGTTCGACATCGGCGTGAAGCTGGTGACGGCACACCTGATCGTGCTGGCGCTGATGCTGCTGGTGCCGGCAATCCGGATGAGGCAGGACACAACGCTGGAGGTCCGGCTGAAGGCACCCGCGATCGGAAGAGTTCTGCTTGTGGTCCTCGGTGTGTATCTGCTCGCGACGCAAGCGTGGATCAACTGGAAGTTCTGGCAGGTGGGCGGCGGCGGCCGGCCGAAGTCGGTGCTCTACGGAATCTGGAACGTCGAGCGGCTCTCGCTGGACGGTCAGGCACGGCCGGCGGAATTGAACGACTACGACCGGCGCTGGCGGCGCGTCATCTTCGATGCGCCCGGCGTGGCGGTGTTCCAGCGCACCGACGATTCATTCGCCCGCTACGGCGTGTCGATCGACCAAGGAACCGGAACACTTGCCCTGACGAAAGGCGGGAGCCGCGCGTGGGGGGCGCGATTCACCTTCGATCGGACGTCAGATGGCGGACTGCGCCTCGACGGAGAGATGGACGGCCACAGGATTCAGGCGGACCTGCAGCGCGTCGATCCGTCGGCGTTCCCGCTGCTCAACAGCGGCTTCCGTTGGGTGAGACCGCACGATCCGTGATTCGGCAATGCAGAATGCTGAATGCAGAGTTCAGGGGAAGGAGAGGCCTGCGTCTCGCCTGCATTCTGCATTCTGCATTCTGCATTCTGAATTACTGACGCCTCACATATACCGCCCGTGTTTCTGCAGCCTGCCCGCGAGCATCTCGTTCCACCGTATCGACAGTCATCCGCGAACCATCGGCGGACACCACAGCAGTCGCGACGGCTGCTTCGCGGCCGTCAACACGGACGACGATCTGATACGAGCGATCTGAGATCTGCGTGTAGGCGTTGGTCAGGACGTAATCGACGCCTTGAACCGGATAGTCGCGGCCGTCGAACCGCCCCGCCCACTCCATGTGCGTGATGCCGCCGCGCCGCCGCACCAGGTCGTAGACGACGCGGAGGCCATCGTCTGTCGGCTCGACGCGCAGCGTGACCTTCTGGTACGGCCACGGATTGAACCACTTTTCAGTTGGAGGAATTTGTTGCCAGACCCCGAACCAGAGCGCGTCCGGCTGCGCAGCGACGGTTACGGGGTTAATTGCGAGAACGCACGCGACGAGCCACGAAGTCACGGAAACACGGAGGATCATTGTCGAGTCTCCGTGTCTTCGTGTCTGCGTGGCTGGTGACGGCAGCTACCGGATGACGTCACACCCCGTCGGCGAGAACTTCGATCCGTTCGGCTCTTTCTTGAACGTCGAACTGACGATGCGCGGGTTGCCGCCGTCTTCGATCGACGTCATCACCGTCAGGTAGTCCACGCCGAAGTCCGAGTGCGGCATGAAGTACTCGGTGATTACCGCGTTCTCGCTGTAGGTGTTGCGGCTCGACAACAGGTACCCGCCGGTTGTGTTGGTGGTCACCACTCTGAGCTGTCCCCACCTCGGCGCTGCGGGCGCTAAGCCGCCGCCGCCGCGCCCGCCGAATCCGCCGGCGCGCGCGCCGGTGTCCCACGTCGCGACGGAGTGGCCCTGCAGCGTGCGCTGCGTCGGCGCCGGCACCTGGCCGAAGCGCAGCAGGCGCGTTTGCGTACCGGCGTCCATATCAATCTTCAATGTATTGTCATCCGCCCAGGTGATGTTCAGCCGCCCGGGGAGACGCATGCTGCCGCCGGCGCCGTAGACGCGGCAGGGATCCGCGCCGGCTGGAGGCGGGGCGGCGCCGCGGCCTCGGCCGGCGCCGCCGGCCGCGCGATCGGCGGCATCCCGCCCGCCGGTACCGGATGGCGGTGAGTCAGGCGACATCCGCTCGATCCAGTCCTCGGTGACGATCGACACCCAGTAGCCGGTGAGATCGACCGGCGCGGCAGCCCGCGCGTTCGCCGGCGCCGCCGGGGCTTGAGGGCCCGCACCGCGCTGTCCCGCGTTGGCCGGCGCGGCGGCGAGCACCGCGCACGCGGCGGCAAGCACTGCGCCGGCGACGAGCACGCAGAAACGATGCGCGCGCATCAGCGGACGTTCCCCGCCCACTCCCAGGCCGGCTTCTTGTCCGTGGCAGGACGCCAGACCTTGCGGACGAGCAGCTTCTTGTCCAGCGAATCGCGCGGCGGCGCCCCCTCGATGATCAGGTGGTCGCCGACTTCGAGCGTGAATCGCGTCACGCCGCCCTGCGACAGCTGCGTCACGCCGCCCCACTCTCCGCCCCACCGCACCTTCTTGCCGTCCTTCTCCTGCACTTCGACGAGGATGAACGAATGCGGGTTGCGGATGTTGAACTCGACCACCTTGCCTTCAATCTTCATCACCTGGTGCTCGATGTAGGTGCCGGCGAAGGAGTGATGCGCGTACGCGGCGGCGGAAATGAACGCCGCAACAATCATGATGCCAAGGACTTTGAATCTCATTCCGTTTCCTCATGGTCCGCCTGCAGGCGGACACCACGTACTCTGACCTGTTACTTGCGCGCGCTCAGGTTGCGATAAATCGTCTCGACGAACATCTCCGCCGTCCACGCCGGGTCGCGGTTGAACCGCGGCTCGTACTCGAACGTCGCGCTCGGCTTCATCGCTTTCACCTGCGCGAGCGTCATCTTCTTGTCGATCGCCGCCTGCACGCGGTCCCGGATGATCGTCACCATGTCGCGATACTCGAGCACGTCGTGCTCGTCGCCGATGCGGCCGTAGCCGGGGATCGCCATGGTGCCGCCTTCCTGGTTGTGCTTCGGCACCATGATGTCGAGCAGCATGTTCAGCCCCTCGATGACGCCGTTGATCGTCCCGCCGTGCGCCGCGTCGATCAACGGGAAGCTCGCCTGGTTGAAGATCTCCCCCGTGACGACCACGTCGGAGCCGCGGAACCACACGATGCTGTCGCCGGAGGTGACGGCGTCCGGCACGTGCAGAATCACCACCGGTTCATCGTTCGAGTACAGGTCCTTCTGCTTGCCGCTGTAGACGCTGGGGGGCCAGCGTTCGGGGACGATCTTCTCGCGCCCGATCTCGGTCATCAACGCCAGCAGGCCGGAGTGCGAGATCAAGTCGGCCTCGTTCGGGCGCTGTCCCAGGCCGGGTCCGGCCTGATTCAGCCGCCCCTGCTTGATCATCACGGCATTGGCGCCGGTGTGAGAATCCGCCAGCGTCGTGTTGATGATCCGGCGCAGCGTCCCGTTGGAGAGCTTGCGCATGGCTGCGAGCACCTTGCCGCTCATCTGCTCGTAGCCGGTGTCGACGAGCAGCACACCTTCGTCGCCGACCTGCGCGGCGATGTTGCCGCCCGCGCCGGCAATCATGTGCACCTTGCCCTGGACGTGCAGCGTCTCGACCTCGAGCTTCGCCCAGTCCGGCTTCTGCGGGAACGGCATCTGCTTCGCCGTTCTGATCTGCGGCTGCGGAGTGGCCGGCTGCTGCTGCGCGGTCAGGCCGACGCCGTAGAGTGCGACCGCAGCGCACGCGGCAATGAAGAGGCGCCTCACTTGCGGTCTCCGGCACCGCCGCCGCGCCCCGTGTTACCCGTCCCTCCGCCGCGGCCGCCTGCGGGCGCTGGCCCCTGTCCGCGTCCCGCAGGCGCAGCCGGAGCAGGAGCGTTCGGATCGACGAACACAGCCACGGGCAGCTTTTTCATCCGCTCGCGATATTCCGGATACATCTGCGCCGGTCCGCCGAGCGTTACCTCCTGCGGCAGGTTGTGCGTCGCGGCGTATTCAGCAACCCACGGGTTCTCCCCGGGCAGATAGTGCGGCACCTGGCCGCGCGGCCGCTCGCCTTCTTCGATGTACTCGCACGGCCAGAACGGGTTGAACGAGTTGGGATTGGGATTGAGCGTCAGGTCCTCGCTCTTGATCAGCGGCTCCGCGAGGAAGATCGGATCCTCCGTCACGCTGATATGCGTCCAGACGTTGCCGTTGCGAATCCAGTGCTCAATCGACGTGACCTCATCGCTCGACGGGATGTTCTCGCGACGATGCCAGCCCTGTTTCATGTGCGTGGTGGTGATCGTCAGCATGTTGCCGTTCCACACGCCGGTCGAGAAACCCATCCACGTGTGCGGCGCGTTCGGCGACGGATGCGGCCGGCCGTCCATCCAGATCGTGCGCTTCTGTTCGTAGGTGCTGATCGCCTGGTGGATCGCGATCAGCTGGTGCGTGACCGGGTCGCGCTCTTCCCAGATTCGCGACGCGAACGGTCCGCGATGAATGTAGTGGACGATGTGCACCTGGCACTGGTGCTCGGTGAGCGACAGGCGGCCGGGCCGATACGAAAGCCCCCATTGCCGTCCCTGCTCGTTGACCGGCAGCCCCAGAAACTCGACCAGCGATGGGCCGGCGGCGCGCTCCGGGCCGTCCTCCGCGTTGGTGTTGCCGTTCCAGACGCCGGTGAAATCCACCTGCGCCGACGCAGGCGCGGCCCAGAACAGCCCGATCAGCAGGAATATCGATAAGAATGTGCCCCGGCCCACGTTGAACATGCCCCCGGATGGTATTCAAAATCCCCTTCCGCTGTCGATGCACTGGTTGTAAAACTTGGCTCAAGGATGAAGTCAGTTGCCCTCGTCGCCGCGCTGCTGCTCGTGGCCGCGGAAATTCCCGCGGGTCAGTGGCTGAAGGTGCCCACCCCCGGCATCCCGCGCACCGCGGATGGCCGGGCCGACCTCAACGCCCCGACCCCGCGCCGGCCCGATGGGAAACCGGTACTCGCGGGACTCTGGCGCCCCTCAGGCCGGCTGATCTTCGACATCACGCGCGGACTGAAACCCGGGGACACCATTCCGTACCGGCCGGCGGCCGAAGCGCTCTACAAAACGCGCGTCGCCAACGATTACAAGGACGACCCGACCTCCAACTGCATCGTCGGCGGCGTGCCGCGGTCGGATTTCGTGCCCTACCCGTTCAAGATCCTCGAGCAGCCGGACCAGATGACGATCCTGTATGAAGCCGTCCATTCGTTCCGGCAGATCTTCACGGACGGCCGCGCGCTGCCGAAAGACCCGAACCCGCAGTGGTTTGGCTATTCGGTCGGACGCTGGGAGGGCGACGTCTTCGTCGTCCAGAGCGCGGGGTTCAATGACAACGTGTGGCTGGACAACGCGGGGCGGCCCGCCACCGAGCAGCTGCGTGTCACCGAGCGGTTCATCCGCCGTGACTTCGGGCACATGAGCATCGAGGTCCTCATCGACGACCCGAAGACGTATACGCGGCCGTGGACGGTGACGGAACAGCTCACGCTGATGCCGGATACCGAGATCCTCGAGTACATGTGCACCGAGAACAATCGGTACTTCCGCCTCGTGCCGGACGCCGCGCCGCCTGGCGCGCCGGTCGTTAAGCCCGCGAAGTGATGATCGTGGGGCGAGCCACGCCACCCCATCGCGCACGCGCGATGGGGACCCCGGGGTCAGGCTCGCCCCACGCAGACGTGACGTCCGCGCCACGATCCCTCCGTTTGACGATCTTGCGCTGCCCGCTAATTTGCCGTCGGCCGTTCCATGTGGTCTACCACGTAGATGTCGAGAGGACCCCGAATCGGTTCGAGACGAAGCCCCAGCGCCTGCAGCACGGTGGAAATCGAAGGAGCGTTCGGATCAGGCTGCGGCTCCGGGTCGGGGTCTGGCGACTGGTCCCGCAGCGGCAGGCCAGGGTTCCATGACGGCAGGTCGATGTCGTAGCGACCCTTGATACCGGTGCGATCCACAACCGGCCGGTCGAGCAGCGAGTTGAGCATCTCGGCGAGCATGGCGACCTCGGCGCCGCGAAGCCGCAATCCGCCCGCGGGACCGCCTCCCTGCCCTCCGCACGGGTCGTCCGTCGCGGTTTTCGGCGCACAGTCTCTGTCCGCAGGTTTCAGCTTTGGCCCCTTGCTGCCGACGACCAGCGCGTATAGCGGCACCTCCCGCTTCTCGGTGTGGCCCGCGAGCTTGAAACGCTCCGCCAGCAACGTCTTCAGCATCTCCCGGAGTAGCGGCGCCATGGCACGAAGGGTCTCGTCGAACGTCGCACCCTCGGGCGGGAGCGCACTCACCGGGGCTTTTGCGTCGATCGCAAACTTCTCTTTCATCAGATCGTCGGGACCCTCAACCTGCCTCCACGGGAGGTCATAGGCCGTGGCGATGATGGCCAGGATCGGCACTTGAGTACCGCTCACGACGCCACCCGGAAGAAACCCGAGCCCGCTGAACCGCGTGGCCCGGCCAGATCGGCAGGCCTGACGCGACGCGACTTCGAATCGCAGCGGCTGGGACTGACCGTGGACGCGATGAGCCGCAACGCCAGCGAGCGCCAGGGCAATAGAGACGGCGACGATTTCCGTGCCGACGGGCCCGTGCGATTCGGTGCTGCGGATTCCGAGGAGTCGTCGCACCCGATCGGTCACGCTTCCGCCGCCGCTTCCCATTGCGAACATCGGTACCTGCTGCCTCGCCATCGTCACCAGCGCCCTCGCGTAGGCGGCCGCGTTGCCACACAGCTTCACCGCTTCGTCGTCACAACAGAGCTCACGCTCAACGCGCATGCGATGCGAAACCCACCAGATGGCCGGGTGATGGAACAGCAGCGTCTCGGCGGTCATCTGAAAGATGTTGACG
>DASTBV010000057.1:0-28444 GCA_035711805.1 Vicinamibacterales bacterium | reverse complement strand
CTTCGACTACGAGATCACGATCGACGATCCGAATGTTTTCGTCGCGCCATTCACGCAGACGCGGCAGTTCCGGCTGACCGCGGCGCCGATGAAGCGCATTATGGAATTCATCTGCGAGAACAACCGCGATTACCGGCCGCTGTTCGGTACTGCGCCGGCCAAGTGAACGGAGGGAGACGGAGGAAACGGTTTCATGATGTGAAACCGTTCCCTCCGCCCCCTCCGTTAACTCTCGCCGAAGTGATACGCACTGAGCCGTGCGCCGCCGAACGTGCCGTTGAATGCCAGCGTCGCCGGATCATCTCCGGCGGCCCCGGTTGCCACCATGAGCGGAATGAGATGTTCCTCCCGTGGATGGGCGTAGCGGGCAGATGGCGCCTCGGCCCATTCCGTCAGCCCTCGAGAGCGGTCTGCGGGTGCTCTCTGCATCACGCTGCGCAACCATTCATCGAACGCTTCGGAATAAGCACGCGCGCGCGGATCGCCGAACGCGCGCAGATTGTGAAACGTCATGCCGCTGGCGACGATGAACACTCCTTCGTCGCGGAGCGGAGCGAGCGCCCGGCCGATCGCCAGGTGCTGCGCGGGATCGAGGCCGTGGACGAGCGAGAGCTGGACCGCCGGAAGCTCGGCCGCCGGATAGGCCACCTTGAGGGGAACGAACGTACCGTGGTCGAAACCACGCGCCGGGTCGGTGCTCGTGCGAAAACCAGCCCGTTCGAGCAAGGCGGATACATCGCGCGCCAGCCTCGGGTCTCCGGGCGCAGGCCACGTCAATCGGTACGATTCAGGTGGAAACCCGTAGTAGTCGTAGAGCATCGGTGGATGCTCGGCGGTCATCAACGTCGGCACTGCCTCTTCCCAATGTGCCGACACAACCAGGAGCGCGCGCGGCTCCCGCGCAGGCAGCTGCCGCACCGATTGCAGGTATTCCTTCAACGCCGCGACTTCCTCCGGCGGCAGCCCCATCTCGACGAACGGCCATGGACCTCCGCCGTGCGGTACGAACGCCACCGGCATCCGTATTGAGTCGCTCACACGATTCACCTTATCATCCGCCCCGTGACCACCAGAACAGCGCCCAGCAGAACAGCGACCAGCAGGACAGCGCTCACGGGTTCCCGGGTTCTGGCCGTGATGCTCCTCACCGCGGCCGCGGCTCTCCTCAACGTCCGCACGTCGGCGCAGGGTGGCGGTGCCCGTCCTCCCGACATCGCCGGCGAGTGGCGGCTCGACCAGGGCGAGGATCCCGGCCAGCCGTCGCTGTCGGACTACCTTGGCCTCGCCTTCAACGAGGCGGGCCGCCTCCGCGCCGACACGACGCCGGAGTCGATCTGGGGCACGCCCGAATATCAATGCCGCCCGCATTCGGCTCCCCATCAGTGGCGCGGAGTTGGCGGCACGCGGATTCTCAAGGAGCTCGATCCGATCTCGCGGGAAATCCTCGGCTTCCGCCTGCAGTTCATGCGCTCGCTGGATCGGCCGATCTACCTCGACAATCGACCGCATCCACCGGCCTTCGCCCCGCACAGCTGGAGCGGGTTCTCGACGGCGCAGTGGGAAGGCCACACGCTGAAGGTCACGACCACGCACCTCAAGGACGGGTTCCTGAAGCGCGGCGGTCCGCAGACGAGCGACATGTTGACGATGACGGAGTACATCACCCGTCACGACGACATCATGACCATCGTCCAGGTCGTGGACGATCCGATTTACCTCGACGAGCCGTACGTGCTGTCGATCACGTATTCGTACGACGCGAACGCCGGCCCGGCGACGGAGAACTGCAGCGGATCGTCGTTCGCTGAAAACGGCGGCACGGACAGGCACCACGTCCCGCACTTCCTGCCCGGGGAGAACAGCGGCATCGGCGAGTTCCTGACGACCGAGAACTGGATTCCGTTCGAGGCGGCCCGCGGTGGTGTGAAAACCATCTATCCCGAGTATCGGGGCGTGCTGGCCGGCACGACGTCGCTCGCCGCGCTGACCGTTCCCGTATCGCGGTCGGCGAATGACGTCGCCAGGCGCATTGCCGATCAGAGTCCGCGCGACGGCCAGGTCCATGTTCTGCCCGTACAGGGCAACATCTACATGCTCGTGGCCGACGGAACGAATATCACGGCCTCGATCGGCAGGGATGGCATCGCCGTCGTGAACTCCGGATCGGCGCAGATGTCCGAGAAGGTGCTCGCCGCGCTCACGGAACTGGCACGGACGACCGTCAACCCCGCGGCACCGAATACGTGCTTCGGCGCGAATTGTCCGAGCGCCTTTGGCTCACCGGCCTGGTCGAGTCCGTACTTCAATGCGCTGGTTACCGCGCCGCGGCCGCCGCAGGGGATGCGCTACGTGATCAACACCAGCGCGGCGCTCGAGCACGTCGGCGGCAACGAGCGGCTGGCCACGGCCGCGCAGTTCCGGCGCGCGGGCGGCCAGAGCGGATTCGGCGGCGCGGTTCGCGACCTCGGGGCGACCGCCACGATCGTGGCGCACGAAGGCGTGCTCGCCGCGATGAGTTCACCCCCGGGCAAGGCCACGCCAGCCCCGTCGGGGGCGTGGCCGACCGAGACGTTCTTCGACGAGTTCCACAAACTCTCGGAGTACGTGAACGGTGAGCCGGTCATCCTCTATCGCGCCAGCAAGGCCAACACCGACGGCGACAGCTTCGCCTTCTTCCGGCATTCGGAAGTGATTGCCGCCGGCAATCTGCTCTCGACGGTCAGCTATCCGCTCATCGACGTCGAGAAGGGCGGGACGATTCAAGGCGTGATCAGCGGGCTGAATCACATTCTCGACCTCGCGGTGGCCGAATATCGCGCGCAGGGGGGAACCTGGATCATTCCCGGACGCGGCCGGCTGTGCGACACGGCCGATGTCGCGTCGTACCGGAACATGCTGGTGATGATTCGCGACCGCGTCGCCGCGCTGAAGAAGAAGGGCATGACGCTCGAACAGGTGAGAGCGGCTCGCCCGACGCTCGATTTCGACGGCCGCTACGGGTCGACGACCGGGCCGTGGACGACAGACATGTTCGTCGCGGCGGTCTACAGGACGCTGTGATGCTCAAAGCCTTGTGTCTCGTCGTGCTCTGCCTCTTCGTCTCCACTGCGTCTCTCGACGCGCAGCGCGGCCGCGGGGGCGGAGCTGCCGCACCGGCGGCGAGTCCGCAGAAAGCCGCGCCGATCGATCTGACCGGGTACTGGGTTTCGCCGATCATCGAGGACTGGAAGTTCCGGATGGTCGTCCCCAACAAGGGCGTGTTCGGCGGAGTCCCCTTGAATGCCCAGGGGCAGAAGGTCGGGAATGCCTGGGATCCGGTCGCCGACGAAAAAGCCGGCGAACAGTGCCGCGCGTTTGGCGCGGCCGGGATCATGCGCCTGCCGTCCCGCCTCAACATTACGTGGCAGGACGAGGCGACGCTGCGTGTCGACATCGATACGGGCACGCAGACGAGGATCTTTTCGTTCCGCGGGACGCCGGCGCCGGCCGAGCCCTCCTGGCAGGGCCAGTCTGCGGCCCAGTGGAACGTGCCCGGACGCAGCCTCAAGGTCGTGACCACCAACCTCAAACCGGGATATGTCCGGCGGAATGGCGCCCCGTACAGCAGCCGGGCCGTCGTGACCGAGTATTGGGAATTGCACACCCTCCCGAACAAGGACCAGTGGCTGACCGTGACGACGAAGGTCGACGATCCCGTGTATTTCTCTCGTCCGTACTTGACCAGTTCGGACTTCAAGAAACTGCCGGGGGCGGCAGGGTGGAATCCCACGCCCTGCGCGGCGAAATAACAGGAAAAGGCCCGCAACGCTGGGCTTGCGCGTCCCCGTTTTTTAACGACTTCTTAACGCTCCGGCAGCGGGGCTTGGGTGTTACTCTTGACGCGTCGTGTATCTAGTCGGCCCTGTCCGGGCCCTGTCTCGCCAAAGCGCGCAGCGCGCAGGCGGGCCGAAGGTGTGGGTGTGATTACGAGATTCCTTACTGGCGGCTTTTTAGCGTTTGCGGCGGTTGCGTTCCTCTCGGCGCAATCCCAACCTGCGCGACGGACAACTTCCCCGGCACCGGCTCCAGCGAGCCGTCCGGCGCCGCCGGCCCCCGCGCCAGCGGCAGCCGCCGTGGCCGCGAAACCAGCCGATCCGTCGGCGGCGCGCAAGGTGATGGATCAGTACTGCGTCACGTGCCACAACGAGAAAACGAAGGCCGGAGAGCTGCTCCTCGATCGACTCGACCTCGCGAACCTCGACGAGCACACCGAGATTGGCGAGAAGGTCGTGCGCAAGCTGCGCGCGGGCCTGATGCCGCCGACCGGCATGCCGCGTCCTGACGCGGCGACGATGGAGACGTTCATCCGCTGGATGGAGGACGAACTCGATCGCCACGCCACCACGCACCTGCCAGCGCCCGGCCTGCACCGGATGAACCGCGCGGAATACACCAACGCCATCCGCGATCTGCTGGCGCTCGAGGTCGATGCAACGAAGTTCCTGCCGGTTGACGACTCGACGCGCGGCTTCGACAACCAGGTCGCCGCCCTCACCATGTCGCCGGCGCTGATGGAAGCGTATCTGTCCGCCGCCGGGAAGATCAGCCGGCTGGCGGTTGGCAACTTCATGGCGCCGACACAGTGGACCTGGGACGTGGCGGCGGACACGGCGCAGAACCACCACGTCGAAGGGCTGCCCTTCGGTACGCGCGGCGGCATCCTGTTCAAACATCAGTTCCCGGCCGACGGCGACTACACGTTCAACGTCAAGGGCGTGACCGGATACTTCCAGGCGGTGCTTGGCGGCATCTCGGGCGAGCGCCTCGAGATCACGGTGGACGGCGAGCGCGTGCACCTGTTCGACTGGGACAAGGAAATCTCCAACACGACCGGCCGCGGACGCTGGACCCCGAAGATCCCGATCAAGGCTGGCCTCCATACCGTCGGCGTCACGTTCCTCCAGACGAACGACATCCCCGGGACGGAATTGAACCGGCCGTTCCAGCGGACGATGAATACGCCGGGATCGATTCCGGGATTCATCTTCTATCCGCACGTCGGCCAGGTCACGATCGAAGGTCCGCACGACTCGAAGGGGGCCACCGAGACCGCCAGCCGGCAGAAGATCTTCACGTGCCGGCCCGCTGTCGCACCAGGAGCGTCGGCGCCGACCTCCGTCAGCGAAGACACCTGCGCGCGCCGCATCATCACGACGCTCGCCAAGAATGCGTTCCGCCGTTCGCCAACCGCGGCGGAGATGAAGGAGCTGACGCAGTTCTATCAGTCAGGGCGCAGCGAGGGCGGCTTCGAGGGCGGCATCGAGGCGGCGCTGCAGCGCATCCTGGCGGATCCGCAGTTCATCTACCGCGGCGAGCGCGAGCCGGCGTCCGTCGTGGCCGGCAAGCCGTACCGGATTACCGATCTCGAGCTGGCGTCGCGTCTCTCGTTCTTCTTCTGGAGCAGCATCCCCGACAACGAGCTGATCGACGTCGCGGCGTCCGGCAAGCTTCGCGAGCCCGCCGTTCTCGAACAGCAGGTCAAGCGGATGCTTGCCGACCCGAAATCGAACGCACTGATTTCGAATTTCACCGGACAGTGGCTGAGCGTCAGATCGCTGCGGACCTACGAGCCGGTCGTCAATCTGTTCCCGGACTACGACGACAACCTGCGCGCGGCCTATCAGCGCGAAGTCGAACTGTTCTTCAGCACCATCGTGCAGGAAGACCGGAGCGTGCTCGATCTGCTCGACGGGAACTACACGTTCGTCAACGAGCGTCTGGCGAAGCAGTACGGCATCCCGAACATCTATGGGCCGCAGTTCCGCCGGATTACGCTGCCGCCGGAGTTCGACATGCGCCGGGGGCTGATTGGCAAGGGCGCGCTGCTGGCGATTACCTCGAATCCTGCCCGCACATCGCCGGTGACGAGGGGCAAGTATTTCCAGGCCACGTTCCTCGGCGTGGAGCCGCCGCAGCCGCCGCCGGGGGTGGAGACCGATCTCAAGGTCGGCTCGGCCGATGCGGCCGGCAACAGCAAGACGCCGACGATGCGTCAGATGCTCGAAGTGCATCGGCGCAATCCCACGTGCGCCGCGTGCCATCGCATCTTCGAGCCGGTTGGCATCGCGCTGGAGAACTTCGATGCCGTCGGCACGTGGCGGACGCTTGAAGAAGGCGCGCCCATCGATGCCAGCGGACAGCTCGCCGACGGAACGAAGGTCGGCGGCGTGGTCGATCTGCGGAATTCGCTGGTGCGCTATCAGGATCAGTTCCTTCGCGTCGTTGCGGAGAAGCTGCTCACCTACGCGCTCGGCCGCGGTGTGGAAGCGGAAGACATGCCGCTCGTGCGCTCGATCGTCCGCCAGTCGGCCGCGAGCAAGTATCGTTTTTCATCTCTGGCGTTGGGAATCGTGAAGAGTCCTGTGTTCCAGATGAACATGAAGCCCGTGGCGCACGCCGATCAGCGCGCGTCGCGGTAACGGATAACGGATAAGGGACGCACTCATGTTTATATCGAAAAAGCATATTCCACGGCGCACGGTGCTTCGCGGCGCCGGCGCGGCGCTGGCGTTGCCGTTCCTCGAGGCGATGGTGCCGGCGCGAACGATACTCGCCCAGTCGAAGGCAGCGCCGCCCTCACGGTTCGTCGGCCTGTTCGTTCCCCACGGGGGAGCACCCGGCTACTGGGTGCCGGAGAAGGTCGGCGCGCTTCCAGAGCAGCTGCCGTTCATCTGGAAGGGGCTCGAACCGTTCCGCAGCAGCACCGTGATCTTCAGCGGGCTGCACTCGCGCTCGGCCGAGCCGCCCCCGGGCGTGACCGGCGCGGATCACTGGGTCGCCGCCGCCTTCATGTGCGCCGAGAAACCGAAGAAGACCGCCGGCGCCGACGTGCGCGCGGGGACGACGATCGATCAGCTGATCGCGCAGAAGATCGGCGGCAACAGCCTGATTCCGTCGCTGCAGATGGCGGTCGAGGATCCGGGCGCCAACTCGAGCAACTGCGGCGAAGGCTACAGCTGCGTCTATACGAACACCATCTCGTGGGCCACGCCGACGTCGCCGCTGCCGATGGAGCTGAATCCGCAGGTCGTGTTCGAGCGGATGTTCGGCGACGGCACGACGACCGAGCAGCGCGCCTCCCGCCGCAAGCGCGATCAGAGCATTCTCGATTCGCTCCGTGGCAGCGTGTCGCGGCTGCGCAGCGACCTGGGCGCGAGCGACCGCCAGCGCCTCGACGAGTACGCGGAGAACGTGCGCGAGATCGAACGGCGGCTGCAGATCGCGATCAAGGCCTCAGCCGTCGCGCCGGAGAATATCGAGGTGCCCGTCGGTGTGCCGCAGACGTTCGACGAGCACATCAAGCTGCAGTTCGATCTGCTGGCGCTGGCATTCGAGGCGGACATCACCCGCGTCGGCACGCTGCTGTTCGCCCGTGACCTGACCGGCCGCACCTACCCGGCGAGCGATGCACCCACGCGTGGCTTCCACGGCGTGTCGCACCACGGCGAGGCGCCGGCGGCGATCCTCGACCTGGCGCGGATCAACCAGTACCACGTGAAGATGGTGGCCCACCTCGCCGACCGGCTGGCGAAGAAGCAGGAAGGCGATGGCACGCTGCTGGATCACTCGCTGATCCTCTTCGGCAGCAACATGGGCAACTCGAACCAGCACGTGCACCACGACGTGCCGCACGTCCTCGTGGGCGGCGCCAACGGCAAGCTGAAGGGTGGGCGCCACCTGGCCTATCCGTCGAAGACGGTGCCCACGGGCAACCTCCTGCTCAGCATCCTCGATCGGTTCGACATTCATCAGGACAGCATCGGCGACAGCACCGGACGGCTGGAGGACCTGTGAGAAGTCTCAACGTGCAAGTGTCGAGTGCCAAGTGGGCAACTGCCGTCGCGGGCTTCGCGATCTTCGCGGTCTTCGCGGTTACGACCGGTGCCGCTGCACCGAGTCCCGTCGCCGATGCGGCGATGCGCGGCGACAAGGCGGCCGTGCGCACGTTGATCGCGAAGAAGGTCAACGTCAACACGCCGCAGAACGACGGCGCCACCCCGCTGCACTGGGCGGCGTTCCGCGGCGATCTCGAGCTGGCGGAAATTCTCCTCCGCGCCGGCGCCAATCCCAAGGCGGCGAACCGTGAGGGGTCGACGCCGCTGTGGCTCGCCTGTATCAATGGCGACGCCGCGATGATCAATGCGCTGCTCAAGGCCGGTGCCGACCCCAACGAGCCGCTGCCGCTGGGACGAAGCCCGCTGATGATTGCGTCGAAAACCGGCAACGTCGCGGCGATACGCGTGCTGCTCGAAGCCGGCGCCAATCCCAACGCGAAAGAGACGCTGCGCGGGACCACGCCGCTGATGTGGGCGGCCGACGAAGGCCAGGCGGCGGCAATCAAGGTGCTCATCGACGCCGGCGCGGACATCAAGGCGCGCTCGAATCCGGCGCCGCGCGGCCGCGGCCCGGCGCTCGGCAAAGCCAACGATCCGCGGAAACAGGTCGCGGCGCAGGGCGCGGCTCTCGCTCGCGGGGCCGCGCCGCCGCCTCTCGGCGGCGGTGGCGGCGGTGGTAACGCGGGGGGCCGTGGCGGCCGTGGCGGTCGCGGCGGTGGTCGAGGCGGCGATGACGTCAATAACGATGACGACGATGCGGCCGTTGCTGCCGGTATCGGACGGCGTGGCGGCGGCGCGGCGGACGGCGGGCAGATCACCCCGCTCGTCTACGCGGCGCGCGCGAACAACCTCGAGTCGGTCAAGGTCCTGCTCGACGCCGGCGCCGACATCAACCAGACCACCGGGTACGGCTGGAGTCCGCTTCTGACGGCGACCCAGAACCGCTACTACAAGCTGGCGGCGTATCTGCTGGAGCGCGGTGCGAACGTCAACCTCACCAACAGCGGGGGGTGGAGCCCGCTGTATCTGGCGACCGACAACCGCAACATCGAAAACGGCGACTATCCGGTGCGCAAGCCGGACATGGAACACCTCGAGTTCATCAAGCTCCTCATCGACAAGGGTGCCAACGTCAATCATCGGGTGAGGGACAGCAGCGAGACACGGACGGTCTTCACCAACCAGTGGCTCGACGAGAACGGCGCAACGGCATTCCTTCGCGCCTCGCAGTCGGGCGACCTCGAGTTGATGAAGCTCCTGCTCGAGAAGGGCGCGGATCCGAAGATCAACACGGTCCTTGGGGTCACCCCGCTGCACGTTGCGGCGGGCATCGGCTGGGTCGAAGGCATCACCACCGAGTGGTCGCCGAAAGCGACATTCGAGGCGGTCAAGATGTTGATCGAGCTCGGTCTCGACGTGAACGCGCAGGCCGATACGGGCCGCGTCGCTCTGCACGGCGCCGCGCACAAGGGCCGTGCCGACGTCATCCAGATCCTGGCCGATCACGGCGCGAAGCTGGACGTGCGCGATTACGGCAACACCGACAATCGCGGCGGGAAGCTCGCGGTCCACACCTGGCAGGCAGTTGACTACGCCGACGGCCTGGTTCGCGTTGGCGTGCAGTCCGCCATCGCCCATCCCGAGGCGGGGGCACTGCTGCGGAAGCTGATGTCCGCGCAGGGCCTGCCCGTACCGCCGATGGGGCGGACGCTCGAGTCGATCTGTATTACCGAGGCCTGCGAGTAGCAGCAGGGCTGTGAATGAGCTAGCGCTGTTCACGCTTCCGAGTGCTCGCTTCTCGGTTCGTGTTCAGGTTCGGTTCTGACTTCTTACGTTCTGGGTTCGTTCAGGGCCGGCCGCTTGGGGTCGGCCTTTTCGTTATGATCCGCTGATGAAACGGATTCTCCTCCTCACAGCGGTGCTCTGGGCGGCGCCTGCGTCCGGGCACCACTCCTTCGGTGTGTACTTCGACGCCGACAAGCCCGTGAAACTGTCCGGTATTGTCACTAAGGTGGACTGGCGGAATCCGCACACGCACCTGTACCTCGACGTGAAGGACGACAGCGGCAAGGTCGTCACCTGGACGCTGGAGGGCTACCCGCCCAACGTCCTCGCGCGGACGGGCTGGAAGAAGGACGTGACGGTCAAGGTCGGCGACGCGATCTCCATCTTCGGCTGGCGCGCGCGTGACGGGTCGCCGTCGGCGCACCTGCGCGAGGCGACGCTTGCCGATGGCAAGCGCCTGTTCTTCGGTCCGCCCGCGGGAACCGGCGAGGGCGCGGCCGTGGCGGGGAAGTAGACCGTGACGCGCGCCGTTGCTTTCGCTTTTCTCATCGCAACGACCACCCTGGCCGCCGGTCAGAGCCAGCAGATTCAACCCACGCCGCGCCTCAGCGACGGCAAGCCGGATCTGACCGGGGTCTACCAGGCGAGCAACCGGCGCGGGCCCGAGTGGGACGCCCAGGTGCCGGGCGACGTGCCCGGCCAGCCGGCGCAGAGTACCCAGCCGAGCGCGGGCGTCAACGTCGCCCAGCGCGAACCGATTCCGTTCCGGCCCGAGGCGTTGCAGCGTGCGCAGGAGATCCTGAACCGCCGATCGGTGGACGACCCGGCGGCGCACTGCCTGCCGCAGGCGTCGCCGCGCATGACGCCCGTCAGCCTGTTCCCGATCGAGTTCGTGCACACGCCGAAGAAGCTGGTCATCCTTTACGAGTACTTCTGGTCGTTCCGGACGATCCCGATCGGCGGATCGCATCCAGACGACGCCGAGCCCAGCTTCCTCGGCGATTCCGTCGCCCGCTGGGACAAGGACACGCTGGTGGTCGACGTCACGAACTTCAAGGCCGGAGGCTGGCTCGGCAACGGGTTGGTACACAGCGACGCGCTGCACCTGGTCGAGCGCTACACGCGCGTCGATCGCGACCAGCTCAATTACGAGGTGCTGATCGAGGATCCGAAGGTGCTGACCAAGCCGTTCACCCAGCGCAACACGCTGATGCTGCGCGAGGGGGCGCGTCTGCGCGAGTACTCCTGTCTGGAGAACAACCTCGATCCGAAATTGTACGAGAAGCTGCTCGTCGATCCGGCGACGTTTCTGCGGAGACCAGGCAACTAGTTGGGTACGAGAGTGGCGCGCAGCCGGCCGCCGGGGGTTGTCCTGAGGGAGTACGGCAGTACGTGTCTTCGTGTTGCGAGATGAATTGAATATACGTGGCCATTCAGCGCGCGGGCGTGTGACGCACCCGCGTCAGGCGCAGCGTGGGGAGGCCATGATGAAACTCTTGCGATCGGTTGTCAGCGTCAGTTCCCGGGTCAAGGAACTCGTTGTGATATGTCTGTTCGTCGCGCAGCCACAGCCCGCTCGGGCGGATGGTTGTGAAAGCTGGTCTGAGCCCGATCAGTCATTTTGCGACGAGGAGGGCGAGGTCGCGTGCGGACCAATGTGTGCGTTCGACGGCTGGGACGACGTGAGTGGCGTCTGCACCTGCGGCCCCCCCTCTTGACGTCCACTCCTCTTGCCGTCGGCGGTCGTGGAGGCGCGATGGCGCTGCGTTTCTGGTCGCTCACCTTGCTGGTCGTGGCTGGTGCGGCCACGCACGCCCAATCGCCGACGGCCGCGCCAGCCTTCGAGGTGGCATCGGTACGGCGCAACACGAGCGGGAGTTCCCGCAGCACCGCCCGCATTCCCGATTCCGGACAGGTGAGCATCATCAACGCCCCGCTCCGCATGCTCATCATGCAAGCGTATCAAGTCAACAACCTTTCGCTCGTCGTCGCCTCAAACCATCCGCTCCTGGAACGAGACCTTCTGGCGGCGCCAAAGTTCGACGTGCAAGCGAAGCTCCCTGACGATGCGCCGCCGGGCAGCCAGCGGCTCATGCTGCAGACACTCCTGACGGATCGGTTCAAGCTTCGAGCTCGCCGGGAAACGCGAATGACGCCGATGTACGCACTGACGCTGATGCGCAAAGGCCGGCTCGGGCCGGACCTGTCGCCGACGGAGCAGAGCTGCGCCGCGTGGCGGACGGCGATCAGAAGCAGTCCCACTCTTCCTCAGCCGCGCCACCGCAACGGAACTCCGCTCTGCTACACCGGTGATCTGCCGCGCGAACCCGGCGTCACCGTGCTGCGGGACGCTGGGCCCGCAGCCGAGATCGCCCGCCAGATTCAGGGCTTTGTCGACCGACCTCTGTTCGACGAGACCGGCCTCACCGGCAACGTCGAGTGGACGCTGGTATTCGCGAATGCACCACACGCGACTCATGCCTCGATTTTCACGGCCGTCGAAGAGCAACTGGGACTGAAGCTCGAGCCGCGGACCGCTCCCTACGAGGTGCTGGTGATCGATTCAGTTGATTGGCCGACGCCCGACTGACTACCAACTACCAACTACCAACTAGTCAGGCACCGCCACCGGTTCGTCCTCGGGCTCCAGATTCGTCATCTCCGCCTGCAGCATCTGCTCGCCGGCGGCACCGGAAACGCCGCGCGAGAAGCTGATCGCCGGCAGGAAGAGCGTGGCGATCAGGCCCGCCGCGGAGACGACGGCGCCGGCGAGGAACACGCGGTGAAGCGCTGCGGCAAACTGCGCGCGCACTGGCACGGACAGGGCCGCGCCGCTGAGCGCCAGTGCATCTGCGCCACCGGGAAGATTGATGCCGCTGACCCCGCGGGCGAGGATGGCGCCCATCGCGGCCACGCCGATCGCCGCGCCGACGCTGCGCGAGAACTGGTTGAGCGCCGTGGCGATTCCGAGGCGCGAGCGATCGACTCCGTGCTGGACCGCCAGCAGCAGCGACAGCATCTGCGTTCCCATTCCGGCGCCGATCACGGTGCAGCTGGTGATCAGGATCCAGCCAGCCGAGTCGCTGGCCACCAGCGTCAACCCGAAGAAGCCGATCGTCATCAGCACGCTGCCGGCAATCGAAACCGTCCGGTAGCCGAGCAGCACCGTCGCCCGCGCGCCGACGATCGACATGACGACCCAGCCGAGAAACAGCGGCGTGATCGCCTGGCCGGCCTCCGTCGCCGTCCCGCCGCGGACGGCCTGGACGAACAGCGGAATGAACGCGATGGCGCCGAACAGCGCCACGCCGACGAGAAAGACGACGGCGAGCGATCGGGCGATCACCGGGATGTGAAACAGATCCAGCGGAAGGATCGGCTCCGGCGCCTGCCGCTCGACGGCCAGAAAGGCGCCAAGGAAGACGACCGTTGCCGCGACCCACACCCACACGCCGCCCGGCGTCTCGTTGCCGAGCGCGAGGAGCAGCGTACTGATGCCGGTGAACAACAGCGCGGCGCCCATCCAGTCGACCTGCACGGACGCGACGCGGCGCGACGGCGGATAGGCGGACGCGATGACGGAGGCGCAGAGCAGTCCGAACGGAAGGTTCAGAAAGAAGACCCAGCGCCAGTTCAGATAGTCGGTGACGTATCCGCCGACCAGCGGGCCGGCAATCGAGGCCACGCCCCAGACACCGCTGAAGAGCGCCTGTGTGCGCGGCCGCTCCGCGAGCGTATACAACTCGCCGACGATCGTCATGCTGAGCGGGATGATGCAGCCGGCGCCGAGGCCCTGAATCGCCCGCGACAGGATCAGCTCGACCATCGTCCTCGACGCGCCCGAAAGCAGGGAACCGACGAGGAAGATCGCAACGCCGATCAGATAGATCCTGCGGCGGCCGTACAAGTCCGACAGGCGTCCCCAGATCGGAACGCAGGCGGTCGACGTCAGTAGGTAGGCGGAGAAGACCCAGCTGTAATGTTCCAGGCCGCCGAGCGTGGACACCACCGTCGGCATGGCCGTGCTGACGACCGTCGCCTCGAGCGCGCCGAGCGACATGCCCAGCAGCAGCCCGGAAGTGATCCATCGTCGTCGCTTCAGGCTGATTGCCAGGTTCCCCGACGCGTCACGCATCCGATCAGGGTACCACGGTGAAACTTGCGTTCTGTAGTCGTAACGCGGTTGGACCGCTACAATTCTGCGACCGGCTTACAGCGCGGCGATGTTGTGGATCCGAATCCCGACTACGGTGGCCGGACCGCGCTGCGATGGCGAGTACGGGCCGCGGGACGCGAGGTCCGTGACCTCGCTCGTCTCCCTCGGCCTTCTCGCGCGGTCGCGGCATCAACGTCGGCCTGACCTCCGTAGGGATTCGGATCCCCAACATCGCCGCGCTTTCCGTCGGACGTCAAACAGTTCAAGGGAACTGGATGAATGCTCGCCAGGTCACGGACCTGGCGAGGTCGCCGCAATTCCAGCCCGGAGAGCGTTTTCCCGCGCCGTCGAGCGGTTCGCGAAGCAGCATGTTTCCGCCTGGAATCGCCGAAGTGACAAAGTAGTGCGAGGCGGCAGAAGTTGCCGTCAAGCGTGAGGCGCCTGACGGCGTCTGAGGATTTACTGCTTGGTGAGCGCGACGTTCAGCGTGCGGACCTGTCCGTTGCCGATTGGAATGTCGGTCAGGTAACTGCGGTAGCCTTCCTTGCGAATCTCGACGCTATGCGTTCCCGCTCCGAGCTGGATGACGAGCCGCTCGCCGTCGAGGGATCCCTGCCACACTTCTCCGTCGATCAGGACCTGCGCGTCGGCCGGCTGAACACGGAGCGACAGCGATCCAAAGCCCTCCGCGGCTGCCGGACCGCCCTGCCGCCCGCGTCCACCGCCGGCGCCGCGTCCGGGACCCGCACCTCGCGCGTCGGGTGGGCCGACCGGGCCACGGTCATCGTACCGTGGTCCTCCGGCGCGGCCTTGCAACGGGGCGGTCTGCGGCCGTGGCGGTGCGGCTTCACCCGGCCCGAGTGGCTCCATCGTGTGCCTGATGTTGAACGACTTGCCCGGCTGCAGATACAACCGCTGTGAGAACGGCCGGTGCCCCTCGAGGTAAATCACGATCTCGTGCTCGCCCGGCTCGATGTTCAGCCGCTGGAAGACGCCGTCGAAGTCGTCGGCCGTTCCGGCGAAGTACCCGTCGACGAAGACCTCGGACTGCCGGGGCGACACCTGCACGCGCACCGAGCCGCTCGCGTCGTACCGGCGCGGTCCGTAGATCGGGTACTGGTAGTAGTACGGATACGCGCCGTAGCCGTAGTATCCAGGTCCCCACGGGTCGTACCACAGCGACGCGCGATAGAGCGTCGGATAGTAGTAGCCGCCGATGAACACCGTCGGGCGCGACACGACAACGGGGCGAACGCCAACCACCGTGCGTGGACGTGCGACGCGAACCTGCGCATCGGCTGGAACCGGAAGAATCGTGATCGACGCGATCACAGAGGCGGCGGCGACGAAGAGGGGAGCTCGCACTGAAGGACCTCCAACAGAATCCTAACGCAACGGAAGCAACGGACGTGCCTCGTAAGAGTGGCATGTTGCAAGTTTCAACGAGGCAAGTAAGTGGTTAAGTTTCAAGCGGTTACTTGGACACCGCGGCCACTGGTCCACTTACTTGCCAGTTGGCACTTGTCACTTGTCCACTTTCGGCCCGTCCGTCTCCGAGGACGGTAGGCGGACCTCGAAAACAGCGCCGTTGTCGTTGCGCACGCTGATCGTCCCCCCGTGCAGCTCCACGATCGCCTTGACGATGGAGAGTCCCAGGCCGCTGCCGCCGGCGGCCTTTCGCGACAGGTCGGCTTTGTAGAACCGGTCGAAGATCAGCGGAAGATGTTCTGACGGAATGCCGGGGCCGCTGTCGTGGACGGTGAGGACCACCGCATCGCCGTGACGTTTCGCGGTCAGACGGATGTGGCCGGCATCCGGTGTGTGGCGAAGAGCGTTCGCCGCCAGATTCTGCAGCGCCTGCTCCAGCCGATCTGCGTCTCCGACGATCGATCGCGCAGCCGCATCGACGTGCGTGGTCAACGCGATCCGCCGGGTCGTCGTCTCGCGCTCGTGCCTCGCGGCGACGCGATTGAAGAGCTGCTCGACGTCCGCGCGTTCGCGCCGCAGCGTCATGCCCCCTTCGAGTCGGGCCAGGTCGAGCAGGTCGCCGATGATCTGCTCGAGTCTGTGCGTCTCGTCGGTGACGATGCTCATGTAGCGCTGCCGGGTCTGCGGATCGAGCTGGACCTCGGGCATCGTGAGCGTTTCGATGTAGCCGCGCATCGCGGTCAATGGCGTCATCAGCTCGTGCGAGACATCCGCCATCAGCTGCCGGCGAGTCCGATCCGACGCCTCCAGCGCTCGCGCCCGCGCCGCGAGTTCATCGGCCATCTGATTGAACGACCGCGCCAGCGCCGCCACCTCGTCGCCACCCTGTTCGGGGGCACGCGCCGAGAGATCGCCGGCCCCGAGACGTTCCGTCGCGCTCTGCACGTCCTTCAACCGCCGTCGCACCGGCGCGATGACAACCAGGGCAATGAGTGCCGTGCCGACGGCGAGCACCGCGGCGGCGATCACGGCCATCGTCGGCCCCAGCTGCCGGACGATTCGCCAGAACGGGCGATTCCCGGCCCAGATGATCACGCGTCCGACTTGCGCATCATTGACGAATACCGGCGCCATTTCGCCGATCGGCCCCGGCCCGGGTCCGCCGGGGCGTATTCGCCGCGGCGGAAGGTCGCCTCCGAACCGCTCGCCTTCCAGACGGCCGCCCGGTCTGAGGCCGCGCCTCCGCCCGGCGCGTTCGGCAATCAGCGCCATTTCCGCGCGCAGCTCCGCGAGGATTTCGTCCGGGACGTCATCGTGATTCGAGGCGACGCGGCCATCTCGAAGGGCGACGAAAAACGTGTGCGCCACACCCTTGTACTGGTCGGCGAGATAGGTATCGAGACTCATCGTCGGGTCGCGGGCGAGCGCCGCGCCGACGTCGCGTGCCACCAGGCCGGCGAGCTGGCGCGGCGAACGCGCCGGCATTGCGCCGGCCAGGCGCTGAGAGATCCACAGGAAGAGCGCGCCTTCCGCAACGAGCATCAACGCGACGAACGCAAAAAGACCGAGCGTGATCCGCCAATAGAGGCTCCGACGCCACGGCACGCCGTGCATCGAACGGCGGTCAGGCGACATCGGCAGCCTTGTACCCGGCGCCCCACACCGTGAGAATGACGGCGGGCTCGGCGGGATCGGACTCGATTTTCTTGCGCACGCGCTTCACCAGCGTGTCCACGCTGCGCACGGTGACGAACGTTGCCTCGTCCCAGACGCGGCTGAGCAGCGCTTCGCGACTGAACACGATGCCTGGGCTGCCCAGAAGCACGGAGAGCAGCTGAAATTCATTGGCCGTCAGATCCACATCGCGGCCGCCGACGCGTACGCGGCGGCGGGCCGGGTCGATCTCGATGTGACGATAGACGATCGGTACGGACGCCGGCGGCGCGTCGGATCGTTCTCCGGCGCCTGCGCGGCGGAGCAGGGCGCGTACGCGAGCCATCAACTCGCGCACGCCAAACGGTTTGGTCAGGTAGTCATCGGCGCCGGAATCGAGTCCCAGCACCTTGTCCGTCTCTTCCCGCCTTGCCGTGAGCATCAGAATCGGCGTCGAGCGGTTCGGCGAATCCTTGCGGATCGCGCGGCAGACGGTCAGCCCGTCCAGGCCAGGCAGCATCAGATCGAGGATGACCAGATCGAAGCGCCGCTGTCGTGCGAGGTCGAGCGCAGCCCGGCCGTCCTCCGCTTCAACCGGCACGGCACGTTCCAGCCGGAGGTGCAGCGACACCAGTTCCCTGATGTGCGCTTCGTCTTCGACAACGAGCACGTGAGGGCGGGGCGGGGTCATCTGTCGAGTTAGACGAATGTAACTTTGGACGCGTGCTCACGGCCCGCTGTCACAGTTTCTTCATATCTTGCACTTCTACCCCTTGAACCCTCTGAATCCCTTGAACCCTCTGAACCCTCTGAACCCTCTGAACCCTCTGAACCTTCTGAACCTTCTGAACCTCAGCTGTAGAACATATGGCCCCGCTCTTGAGTACCACCTGAGGTGCACGATAGCGCCACCTGAACCATACTCGAACGCAGATGACAACCCGCCGTCACCTTCGAATCGCCGCGATGGGCGACATCCACGTGTCGAAAACCTCGCAGGGCACGTTCCACGCCGTGTTTGCGCAGATCAGCCACACCGCTGACGTGCTGCTGATTTGCGGCGACTTCACCGATTACGGGCTTCCAGAGGAGGCACGCATTCTGGCGCGCGAGATCACGACGTCGATGAACATCCCGGTCATCGCCGTGCTTGGCAACCACGACTACGAAGCGGGCAAGCAGGACGAGATCAGTCAGATCCTGACCGACGCCGGCGTCAAGGTTCTCGACGGTGAAGCCACGGAAGTCCAGGGGGTCGGTTTCGCAGGCGTGAAGGGATTTGCCGGGGGGTTCGGCCGCGGAGCGCTGGGTCCCTGGGGGGAACAGACGACCAAACACTTCGTTCAGGAAGCCATAGACGAGGCGTTGAAGCTGGAAGCCGCGCTGGCGCGTCTGCGCACGACTCGTCGCGTGGCGCTGATGCACTATTCGCCGGTGCGGGCGACCGTCGAAGGAGAACCGCCGGAGATATTTCCGTACCTCGGGTCGAGCCGGCTGGAGGAGCCGATTAACCGTTACCGCGTGAGCGCGGTCTTTCACGGTCACGCTCACCGCGGGACGGCAGAAGGCCGGACGTCGACCGGCGTTCCCGTCTACAACGTCGCCATGCCGCTGATGGCGCGGCTTAATCCTGAGCGGCCGCCCTACCTGGTCCTCGAATTGCCCCTTGAAGACGACGCGCCGGAGACCGCCGCACCGCCGCCGCTCGGCGAACCGGTGGTGAAGACGGCGTGAAATGTGCAGCATCGACCATTTGAGGTAGACCGACGTGATCGACACCGAGGCCCCCCTGCTCACCACCCCCGAGAAAGCGGAGTTGTACCGGAACGCCCTCGACATGCTGAACCGCAGCGGCGTCCCGTACATGGTGGGAGGCACCTACGCGTTCCAGTACTATGCGGGGATTGCCCGCACGACGAAGGACTTCGACATCTTCGTGCGGGAGCGCGACGTGCAGCGCGTCCTCGACGTCCTTGAACGCGCCGGTTTCAAGACCGAGATCACGTTCACCCACTGGCTCGCCAAGGCGCACCACGCCGACAAGTTCATCGACGTCATCTTCAGCTCCGGCAACGCCGTCGCGGAGGTGGACGACGAGTGGTTCGCGCACGCGGTGGACGAGGAAGTGCTGGGCGCTCCCGTCAAGCTGTGTCCGGCGGAGGAAATGATCTGGTCGAAGGCGCTGATCATGGAGCGCGAGCGCTACGACGGCGCCGACGTCGCCCATCTGTTCCGGCACTGCAGCGGTCTGCTGAACTGGGAGCGGCTCGTTCGCCGGTTCGGCCCGAATTGGCGCGTGCTGCTCAGTCACCTGATCCTGTTCGGGTTCATCTATCCCGGGGAGCGTTCGCTGATCCCATCCTCCGTGATCAAGGACCTGCTGAATCGCCTCGCTGCGGAACTCGACGTGCCGACGCGCGACAGCAAAGTCTGTCAGGGCACGCTGCTGTCGCGGCAGCAGTATCTGGTTGACGTCGATGAATGGGGCTACGAGGACGCGCGCGTGCAGCCGCGCGGCGCGATGACGGAGAAGCAGGTCGAGGAGTGGACCGCCGCGATAGACAAGTAGGCGTCAGGGCCCGGTGCTGGCTCAGAGTGAGGCACCAGATATCAGTTCAGCGCTCCGGAGTGATCCCGGTGACGACCAGCCCGCCGGTGGCGGTGCCGAGCACATCGGTCTTCGAGCGGACCTGCGCGCGCAGCGTGTATTCGCCTGCGGGCAGGCTCTTGAACTCCACCGAGTGCAGCCGTTTCTCCTTTTCGCCGTCGAGCTCGACCGCCGATGATCGGAAATAGTCCTCGCTGTCGACTTCGACTACGAGTATGCGGTTCTTCTCCCCTGGTTCGACGGCAACGGTAATCGGCACCGTGGCCGGCGCGGAGAAGTAATAGCCGTGCACTTTGATTTCAACGATTTCTTTTGCCGGCGACTGTGGAACCGAGAGCGCTCCCAGAACGACGAGGCCAATGGTAACGATCGCAGTGCGCATCAGGTCTTACTCCCGCGTGTGCGCACTGCAATCGGCGGGCCGCCTTATTGTTGACGTTCCAGAATCCAGCAGACGGGGCCGATGATCTTCTCCAGGATCGGCCGGGCGACCCACTGCTCGAGCGTGACCTCGTCGCTCGCCGCGAGGTCGGCGGCGAAGTCGTGCTGGAGCCGCGCGGTCACGCCCTGCTCGCGAAAGGCGACGTTGACCTCGTCGTTGTGCTCGAACGATCGGTTGTCGATGTTGGTGGTTCCCAGCATCGCCCAGACGCCGTCGACCATGACGGCCTTCACGTGTATCATCGACGGCCGGTATTCGAAGATGCGTACGCCGCCTTCGAGCAGCTCGCGGTACATCCGCCGGCTCGCCAGCCGCACCCAGCGCTGGTCGGTGACACGCCCGGGCACGATCGCACGCACCTGCACGCCGCGCTGCGCCGCGCGTACGAGCGCGCGTCGGAACGCCCGGTCGGGAAGGAAATAGGGTGTGCTGATGTCGATCGAGGCGACCGCGCCTTCGATCAGCATCTGAAAGACGACTCTGGAGGCCGTCGCGCGATCGGAAGGCGAACTCTTGACCAGCATCGCTTCCGCGGTGCCGGCGGGTGCGAGAGCGGGCCAGTGACGAGGCCCGGTGAGGATCTCGCCGCACGCCTCGAGCCAGTTCTCGGCAAACGTTCCCTGGATCGCCGCCGCCACCGGTCCCTCGATGCGCGCCATCGTGTCGCGCCACGTCGGCCCGTGCACGGGCTT
The DNA here is from genome assembly GCA_035711805.1 of Vicinamibacterales bacterium. Taxonomy (GTDB): domain Bacteria; phylum Acidobacteriota; class Vicinamibacteria; order Vicinamibacterales; family UBA2999; genus Gp6-AA40. The sequence continues at coordinate 7,806 of DASTBV010000057.1, read as the reverse complement.
GTACCACCAGTCCGCGACTCCGGCTCCGCCGGTGAAGGCGATGCGGCCATCCACGACCAGCAGCTCGCGGTGGGTGCGGTTGTTCAACCGATGAAGCCGGTACCAGGTCATCGGCTGATAGAAGGACACGCGGCACCCGTTCGCGGCCAGCCGCCGCGCCGCGCTATTGGTGAACCGGGAGCTGCCGATCGCGTCGAGCACGACGCGCACGTCGACGCCCGCCTGGGCGCGGGCAATCATCGCCTCGACAATCATGTCCGCGGCGTCGCCGGGCTGGAAGATGTAGGCTTCCAGGTTGATCGACGCCTCGGCGGCGAGAATGGCGTCGCGCATCGCGGGATAGAACTGCGCGCCGTTGGTGTAGATCTGCACCCGGTTGCCACGGTGAATCGCTGCCTGACAGGCCGATTGCAGCACGTAGACGAACTCGTCGCTGTCGGGCCGCAGTGGCGCCGTCACGTGGTAGTCGATACGCGGGGTGAAGAGAAAAACGAAGGTGAACCAGGCGATGAATGCCAGCGCGACGAACTGCCACCAATCCATGGGCTAGGAAGTGCACCGTAATTCAAAATGCAAAATGCAAAATGCAAGCACGGTGAACCGGGTTTTAGTTTGCATCCTGCATTTTGAATTTTGCATTTCCGTCAGCCACCAATGAGCACCGCGATGGGGAAGCGGTCGAACGCATCGGCGGCACGAATAGCTCCGGTGTCCGGCTGCACGGTGACACAGCGGTCGGTGATCACATTGTGCAGTCTGCCCTGCCCGGGGCTGAACGGAACAACGATGTGCGTGTCGCCCCACACCCGCTCGCCGATCGGCGCCATATCCGCCTGCGGCGCGATCGTCGCGATCAAGCGGGGAACGGCAACGACCAGCTGCCGGCCGCCGGCCGTGCGCGCGAACGCGAACACGTGATCTCGCCGGGAACCCTGCACGTCAACCGGATTGTAGTCGCCGTTGGTGAAGATGTCGCGCTCCCGGCAGCGCGCGCGCAGCAGCATCGCCGTGGCGAACAGCTTGAGCCGATCGTCGCGTGCCCGCAGCACCCGGGCGGCGACCTCGTCCCGACCGTCGCGGGCGCACTCCTCGTCCAGCGCCGTCAGCAGCCGGCAGCGCCGCCCGTAATCCACGGGTCGGCGGTTGTCGGGGTCGACGAGCGTGAAGTTCCACAGCTCTGATCCCTGATAGAAGTCCGGCACGCCGGGCGCGCAGATCTTGATGGTCATCTGCGACAGCGAGTTGTAGATGCCGTAGCGGGAGACGTCGCCGTGCAGCTGCAGGAAGTCTTTGCGGAAGGCATGGTTGTCCGGCGAGAGCACGGTCTCGATGAACCGTGCCATCGCCCGCTCGTGCGCCGGACTTGGATTCAGCCAGCTGGTGAAGACTTTCGCTTCCCGCATCGCCTTGAGCATGTAGGTGACGATGCGCTCGTGATAGGCGGCCTCGTCCGCCGGAGACATCGGCTCGAGCGGCCAGGTGCCGAGCAGCGTCTGGTACAGCAGATACTCTTCGTTCCGGCTCGGGTACGACTGGCCGTCCACGATCGAACGGCCGCGCCGGTTCAGACGCGCCCAGCGGCTCGCCGCCTGCTTCCACGCACCCGGCACCTCCGACAGCACGTTCAGGCGCGCGCGGACGTCCTCGCTTCTCTTGGTGTCGTGCGTCGACGTCGCCGACAGGCCGTGCGGCCATCGTCTGGCGCGCTCCTGCAGCCATGCGTGGAGCGCAGCCGGCGCCGTGCCGAACGTATCTGGTTCACCGCCGACCTCGTTCAGGGAGACCAGACGGTTGTAGAGGTAGAGCGCCGTGTCCTCGATCCCCTTCGCTGTCACCGGACTGGTGACCTGCTGGAACTTGCCGACGAACCCCATGTGCTCGTCGCGGCTCGATTCGCTGATGTAGGTGGCGCGCTTGAGCAGCAAATCGCTGACGAAGTCGTAGACGGCGGCCGGCCGGTTCGGATTGCGGTGTTTCGCGCCACGGACCGCGTGCTCGATGGCGCGCCGATCCTGCGCGCTGACCTCGTCCCGGTCGTTCACATACGAACGGTAGACCGGGAAGCAGGCGATGATCTCGCGCATCGCCTGCGTCAGCGCGTTGAGCGTGAAGTCGCGATAGTGGCGGTTCCGCTCGGAGAAGAGGTTCAGCCGGTGGCCGAGCACGTTCAGCTCGCCGGCCATGCTGACGCGGAGGACGAGCTGCTTGCCTCGATAGGTAATCTCGTCGTACGGGACCTTGAGCCGGACAAAGCGCTCGTAGACGTCGTTCAGCGCGCGTTCGTTGCGTTCGTCGACAAACAGCCCGTTCAGCCTGACCAGGAAGTCGTAGCCGGTTGTGCCTTCCACGGGCCAGTCGGGAAGCTCCTCGTTGCTGGCGAGAATCTTCTCGACCACGAGATAGAAGCTGCGTGAGCCGGCTGGGGAGTCCGCCCGCAGCTCGCCGGCGCGCTGGCGGAGGCGGCGCAGATAATCGCCCGGATCGAACAGACCGTCGACGTGGTCGATCCGCATGCCGTCCACGTAGCCGCGGCTGATCAACTCGAACGCGAAGGCGTGCACGCGCTCGAACACCGACGGATCCTCCATGCGGATGGCGGCAAGCTCGTTGATGTCGAAAAAGCGCCGGTAGTTGATTTCCTCGCCGGCGACGCGCCAGTGCGCGAGGCGGTAGGCCTGCGCTCCGAGAAGACCGTCGAGCGCGTCGAAGCTGCCGGGGTTGCCGGCGATGCCGTTCAGGCAATCGACTGCGGCATCGACGTGCTCGCGAACGCGGGCCGAGCGATCCGTCAGCGCGGCCAGCCGCCGCTTGATCACTTCCTTTTCGCGATCGCGCTCCGCCAGCTGTTCGGGCTCCGCGTCCTTACGTCCGGGCAAGTGGCGAATCGCGGTCAGGATGCTGAGGAACTCGACTCCCTCCTCCGATTCCTCCCCGATGTCCTGCAGCAGATGGTCCTTGTCGATGGACAGGATGCGATCGTACGTGCCCGGCGCGATCGGAAAGACCGTCTGGTGATAGCGCGCACGAAACGCCCCCTGGTCGTATTCGAGACGAATTTCCTGGCGTTCGAGAATCGCTCCATATGCGTCGCCAAGGACCGGCAGCAGGACTTTGTCTTCGAGCTCCGGCTTGAGCGGCGTCCAGTCGATGTCGAAGACCTCGGCATACCGCGAGCTGGCACCGTTCTCGAGCACGTCCTGCCACCACGGATTCGCCGACAGGGCGATCCCCATGTGGTTCGGAACGATGTCGAGGATGTGGCCCATGCCGCACTCGCGCAGACGTCCAATCCATCGGCGATAACTCTCCTCGTCGCCGACCTCTGGATTCAACCGCGTCGGATCGGCCACGTCGTAGCCATGTGTGCTCCCGGGTACGGCTCTCAGGTAACTGGAGGCGTAGCAGTGCGAGACACCCAGTGCGTGCAGGTAGTCCACAATCGCGGCGGCATCGTCGAAGGTGAAGTCCGCGTTGAATTGGAGTCTGTAGGTCGAAAGCGGAGTCGAAATCGAAAGCTCGTCGGCAGGCATCGCGGCCTGTACAGCTACCAAACGCGGTGCCACCGTGGACGCCGCCGACGGGGGAGTTCTCCGAAATTCTAAGGGGAGTGCGACTTGGCGTGTGCCATCCCGGTGTGTGGAATATCCCTTGCTCACACTACGGCGGAGTTTTCGTTGCAAACTCGACCGTAGCGGTTACGGCGACGGCAGCGGCGGTGACGCGCGATGCAATCAGAGGGGCTGCCTCCGGAGTTCTCGCAGTACTTTCCCGACATCCTTGAACCGCACGTGGCAATGGTGGCCCGTGCGGTCGTTGCGCTGCCGTTCGCGGCGGTTCTCGGCGCAGTGCTGGCTTTCCGGCCGCGCGCGCGGGGAACCCCGCCACGGTCGGCGCCGGTGATTCAGACCCAGATCGTCCTGGCCGTGGTTGGCGGGCTCGTCATGCTGATCGTCGGCGCCAGCCTGGCCCGCGCTTTCGGCATCGTCGGTGTCGCCAGCCTGATTCGTTACCGGACGAAGGTGGACGATCCGAAAGACGCGAGCGTGATGCTTGGCTGCCTGACCGTCGGACTCGCGTCGGGCGTCGAGTTGTACGGCCTGGCCGCATTCGCCACGCTCTTCATCCTTGGCATGTTGTGGATCGTCGAATCACTCGAACCCGAGCGACTGAAGACGTTCGAGCTGAAAGTGACGGCGCAGGACCCGCCGGAGCTGCGGCGCGATCTCGAGCAGTTGCTGCGGCGGAGCAACGTGAAGCTGGAACTGCGCACGGCAGGTCCCAAGGAGCTGGTCTACGAGGCCAATCTGCCGCTGTCGATGCCCACCGATCGCGTCTCGAACGCGATCCTCAAGCTTCGTCCGTCCGGTGAGCTGGAAGTCGTGTGGGAGGAAAAGAAGAAGAAGTAGATTCTACGCATGGCGCGGCACGTCCTTCTGGTTGACGACGATCCGGAACTGACCCTCGCCGTTGACCGGCAGCTCGCCGATCTCGGCTACGACGCAGTGGTCGTGACGACCGGCGAAGATGCGCTGCGCGTCCTGGCAGAGGACCTCAGGGTCGACGTGTTGCTGACGGAAGTGCGGCTGCCGGACATCGATGGCCGGGAACTCGCCTGGGCGGTGTGCCGGAAGCGGCCATTCGTGCGCGTGGCGTTCATGGGACACAGTTCAACTGGCGAGCCGCTCGACGTGGGTGACATGCCGCTCTTGACGAAGCCCTTCTCGGCAACCGCACTGGCGACGGCTCTGGCCCAGGCGATGCCGATGCGCCGGTCGGCGCCTCCGTAGCTTCCGCCTTCAGCCGCCGCATCCGTAGCTTCCGCCTTCAGGCGGAAGGCTTTGAACGGTAGTATTTCTGGCGTGTTCAGGCCCTTCGGCTCGCGGACGCTCGCTCAGGGCAGGCGCGTGGCAGTTATCGGCGCTGGCGTGATGTGCACCGCTGCCGTGCTCGCTCAGCGATCGCCGCCGCCCGTACCGTTCGTCGACGTGACCGGGGAGGCGGGCGTCATGTTCACCCACGTCAACGGGGCGACCGGCGAGCTGCTGCTCCCCGAGGTGATCGGGTCAGGCGGCGCGCTCTTCGATTACGACAACGACGGCGACCTCGATCTGCTCGCCGTGCAGGGCAAGACCCTCCGCGCAGACGGTACGCGGCATTCCCCAACCAGCCGTCTCTACCGTAATGACCTGGCCGCGGCTGCTGGCCGCCGCCTGCGTTTCACCGACGTCACCGAGGCCGCCGGACTGTCCGTGGCGAGCTACGGCATGGGCGCCGCGACGGGCGACTACGACAACGATGGCTGGGTAGACGTCTACGTCACCGGACTGGGCGCGAATCACATGCTGCGCAACAGGGGCGACGGCACATTTGCGGACGTCACGGCGAGTACCGGCACACGCGACACCCGCTGGAGCACGGGCGCCGCGTTCTTCGACTACGACCGCGACGGATGGCTCGACCTGTTCGTGACGCACTACGTCGACTTCGGCGTGGACATGAGGCGCGCATGCTTTGCCGCGGATTCGACGCGGGATTACTGCAATCCGGCGGTGTATTCGCCGGTTGCCGATCGTCTGCTTCACAACAACGGCAATGGGACGTTTTCCGACGTCACGCCGCGCACCGGACTTCTTCGTTCGCCGGCGCGAGGGCTCGGCGTGCTGGCAGCCGATCTCAACGCCGATGGCTGGCTCGATCTGTACGTCGCCAACGACGGCGATCCGAATCAGCTGTGGATCAATCGCGGCAATGGCTCCTTCAGCGATGAGGCGCTCCTTGCCGGCGCTGCCGTCAACAGGAACGGCCAGGCACAAGGGAGCATGGGCGTCGACCTGGCCGATGTGGACGGCGACGGCGACGAGGAACTGTTCGTCACAAACCTCGACAACGAGGGAAACACGCTTTACAGAAGCGTCGGGCCGATGTTGTACGAGGACCGCACGCTCGAAATGGGACTGTTCAGGCTCGGCTTCACCGGCTTCGGCACCCGCTTCGTCGATTACGACAACGACAGCTGGCTCGATCTGGTTGTCGTCAACGGTGCGGTGCGCCTGTCGCGAGAACAGGCACGGCAGGGCGATCTCTTTCCGCTCCGGCAGCGGAACCAGCTGTACAGGAATGACCGGGGTCGCAGCTTTATTGAGCTGACCGAGCGCGCCGGCGCGGCGTTCGTTCCTCTTCACGTGGCGCGAGGACTGGCGTCTGGCGACCTGGATAACGACGGCGACACGGATCTCGTTGTCTTCAACAACAGCGGACCGCTTCGCGTGCTGCGCAACGACGTGGGGCAGGGGCAGCATTGGCTGGGCATCCGCGTGCTCGAGGGGCGGCGCGACGCGCTGCACGCGCGCGTTGCGCTCGCGGGCCGCAAGGGACCGCGCGTGGGACGCCGCGTCCAGGTGGATGGCAGCTACGGGACGGCCAGCGACCCGCGGGTGATCTTCGGCCTCGCCGGTGACAGCTCGGCGAGGAGCGTTCGCGTCGACTGGGCGAACGGCCGCAGCGAGGAATTCAGGGACCTGGCCGTCGATCGGTACTGGACGTTGGAGCAGGGCAAGCCTGCACGAGCGCACCCACCGTGATGGGTCACCGTGCCCGACGCAGCCATCCGGCTAAAGCCGGACTCTCCTTCCTGGTGTGGGTCGCCCTGCAGGTCGCGACGCCGTACGGCCAAGAAGTGCTGCCGGTGCGCGACGATCTGCGGCCGGTGCCGATGCCGGACCTGGATTCGATCGAGGCTCCTGTCGCGGAGCAGTTGCGGGCGGCCTTCCGCGCAGTTGCAGAGGCCGGTGGAGCGCGTTCCTCCCGCGAGACGGTTGCGGCCGCCTACGGATCGCTGGGTCGTCTGTGTCACGCCTACGAGCTGTTCGACTGCGCCGAGGCGGCCTACGCGAATGCAGGCAGCCTCGAGTCGAGACGCGGGACGTGGCCGTATTTACTGGGATACCTGTTCCAGCAGACGGGACGGCTGGAGGATGCGGACTCGCAGTTCTGGCTCGCGCTGCAATTGGACCCTGCCCGGCGCGAGGCGGCCGCCCGCCGCGCCGACGTCTATCTGCGCCAGAACCGCCTGCGTCAGGCCCGCGACGAATTCCAGGAACTGCGCGAGGTGTTCCCGGCATTCGCCGCCAGCGGGCTTGGCGAGATCGCCCTGCGGGAAAGACGATTCAAGGACGCGATCGAACACTTTCGCACGGCGCTCGCCCGCGCACCCGAGGCGACCGCTCTGCATTACTCGCTGGCGATGGCGTATCGCGGGCTCGGCCGTCTCGACGAGGCCAGGGCGGAGCTCGACCGGCGTGGTGGCGGGGTCGTCAAGATCGGCGACCCCGAGGTGGACGGCCTGTCCACGCTCGTGCGCGGCGAACGCCTGCTGCTGATACGCGGCAAGGCAGCGTTCGACGCCGGCGATCTCCTCAACGCCGTCGCATGGTTCACGAAAGCCATTGCCGATGCACCCGACAGCGTCGCGGCACGCACGCAGCTGGGCACGACATTCGTCCGGCTCGGCGAGCCGGAGAAGGCGATCGAGCAATTCGAGACCGTTCTCCGGATCGATCCGGCCGATCAGCAGACGGCGATTGATCTCGCGATTCTGCTTTCGGATCGCGCGCGGTTCCGCGACGCCATCGCCGTCCTCACGCGTGCCGGCGCGCAATCATCCCTGGCAAGCGCGACCGCAACCACCCTGGCGCGGCTGCTGGCGGCGGCGCCCGATCGAAGCGTGCGCGACGGGGTCAAGGCGCTGGAACTGGCGCGCGCGGTGTTCGATCGAGAACCGTCCGCGGCACACGCGGAGACCATCGC
>DASTBV010000056.1:0-31360 GCA_035711805.1 Vicinamibacterales bacterium | reverse complement strand
AGCGGCCGGTAATCGCGGTTGTTCTCGCAGATGAATTCCATAATGCGCTTCATCGGCGCCGCGGTCAGCCGGAACTGCCGCGTCTGCGTGAATGGCGCGACGAAAACATTCGGATCGTCGATCGTGATCTCGTAGTCGAAGCCGCCGTCAACGCGACGCAGGCGCTCGACGGTGTGCAGCGCGTCGGTGTGTCGGTAGCCGGCAATCTCGGTCTTCTCGTTGTAGCCGATGGTATCGATGACGAGCGTGTCGCCGTCCCACCGGCCGACCGAGTCCCCGAGCCACGCCGGATCCGGGTCGACCTGATGCGGTTCACCGTCGAGCGGCACAATGCGGAACGTGCCGGGATACTCGTGAATGATGACGAGATGGTCTTTGTTCTGAATGATTTGAAATTCGTAGGGGACCCCGAAGGCGTCGGGTGGAATCAGCGGCATGCAGTCCGCGGTACGGCCCGTGTCCTGCGGCCCCCGTTGCACGCGGTACTTCTCCGCGCCAGGCTTCAACTGCGGTCCGGCTGCAGCGGGCGCGCCGCCACGGCCTCGTCCACCACCGCCGCCGAAGCCGTAGACGCCGGAGAAGTCCGGCTTGCCGTCGGGCGTGCGCGGAATGCCGGCGCGGGTATTGACGGTCGGCGCCGCTGCCGCGACAGGCTGTGTTCCCGCGACCGTCACTGTCACGGAGCGCATTTGATCTCCGGCCGTCAACGTGTAGGTTGTCGTCGTTTTCGGCGTCACACGCTGGGTACCCCGCGGGACCACGCGTCCGAGACCCGGCTCGATGGCCGGAGCTCCGGGGTTCTCGACCAGCCAGACCAGGACCGCCGACTCACCCGGCTTGATCGACGCGGGCTTCGCTTCGAATTGCACGATGCGCGTCGGCGGACCGCCGCGGCCTCGACCCGCAGGAGGCGCTGCCGGGCCTTGCGCTGGCGCACCCGCTGCCGGCTGCTGCGGCGCCTGCGCGGCAACCGTCAGGGCCGCTGCGAGTACGCCGACAAGAACTGCGACCGATCTGCGCACGCGAACCTCCCAGAACGACTCGAACGTTTCGAACGACTCGAACGATTCGAACGATTTACGACCGTATTTCCCTTCCGTCCGCCAGTTTCATGCGATTCGCGATCATCGACGGCGCCCCGCTCTTTGCCGGCGCGCCGGTGGCGGAGAGCGGATCGCCCGGTTTCACCGTCTTGCTCGTCCAGCCGTATCCGCGCAGGTGATTGAGGCTCATCATCTCGACTTCCCACTCGACGATCTTCCCGGTCTTTTCGTCCTTGACCTCGAGGTAGACGAACGCGTGCGGGTTGGTCCATTCGAACCTCTTCACCACGCCGGTGATCGTCACTGGATTCTGTGAGTCGTACATCGCGGTGGAATGATGGGCGCCCGGCGACCCCGCCATCACCAGCCAGCCGCACGTCACCAGCACTGCCATCAGTCGTAGCTTCATCGATCCTCTCCTCGCAATGAGACTATCCAATGCAGAATTCAGAATGCAAAATGCAAACTGAAGCGCTGGCGTAGCCCGCGTTTTAGCCTGAATTCCGAATCCTGCATTCTGCATTACTGCGTCAGCGCCTGTTTCAGCCGCGACGCGACAAAAGACAACGCTTCGACCCCCATCGGAATCACGCCCGCAAACGACATGAACGCGTGAATCGCTCCGTCGAAGCAGCGGTACTCGACGGGAACACCGTCGGCGGCCAGACGGTCCGCGTACGCCCGTCCTTCATCACGGAACACGTCGCATCCCGCCGTCACGACCAGTGCCGGCGGTAACCCGCGCAGGTCCGCGGCGACAATCGGCGACACCCGCGGGTCATGCGGCTCGCGCGCGACGTCGCCGAGATAGTGCCCGCGGAACCACGCCATGTCGCGCATCGAGATGAAGTAATCGCCCTGCCCGAATTGGCTGCGCGATGGATACTTGGGATCATCGACCGGATCGCGCAGATCGACGGCCGGATAGATCAGCGCCTGATAGGAAATCGCTGGACCGCCGCGCTCCTTCGCGAGCTGGCACACGACCGTGGCAAGATTGCCGCCGGCACTGTCACCAACCACCGCCAGCCGGTCCCGGTCGCCGCTGATGTCAGGCGCGTGCGCCGCTGCCCATTCGAGCGCCGCGTACGAATCCTCTGCAGCCGCCGGAGACTTGTGCTCGGGAGGCTGCCGGTAGTCCACCGAAACCACGATCGCGTCGGCATTTGCGGAATAGAACCGCGCGATCGCGTCATGAGTATCCAGATCTCCGGCGACCCAACCGCCGCCATGGAAATGCAGCACGATCGGAAGCGTGCTGGCGGCATCGAGGCGGCGCGGCGTGTAAATCCGCAGGCCGATGTCGCCGCCCGGAACGGCAATGCGGCGATCCTCCACGCGGTCGACCGCCGCCGGCGGGACTGCCAGCTGCTGTGATGCGCCGCGAATATTCGCGCGCACCTCGTCAACCGGCAGCTCGTACAGCGGCTTCCCACCGCCGGCGCGCATCGCCTCGAGAAACGCACCGCTTGCGGAGTCGATCAACATCTGAGTCATCAGTCTTCAGTCTTCAGTCTTCAGTTGTCAGTTGTCAGTTGTTACTTGATCGGGTCCACCAGATCGAGAAACACCCACGTCTTGCCCTCCGCGAGGCCGGCCAGCTCGCGGCCTGCGGCGCGGAACACCGGCGGCGCCGACGTGATGTGCTGCGTGCCTGCGTGCATATCGCGAAAGAGCCGCTGGATCGTCCCGGACCGCAGCGCCAGCGTTCCGGCGGACTTGTACACGAACTCGGAGACGTCGTGGCACGCCCATGTGATGTTGGCCATCGCCAGCCGAATCAGCGTCTGCTGACGGACGGTGAGCGGCTCACCTCGCTCGAGCGTGTCCTTGACGTCGGCCCATGCCTCGAAGACAAGAGCCCGCGCCGAGCGATAGGTCGCTTCCGCTTTGGCGTACTGTTCGTGGAATGACTCGCTCGCCGCCTGCGTCCCGGAGCGGCCGATCCCGGCCTTGACCTTGTTCAGCAGTTCGTCGAGGAGCCGGCGGCCGATGCCGCAGGCCCAGCCCGAATGGCAGATGATCGCGAAGCCGATGATGCCGAGCCGATACAAACCGCCGCCGCGCCTCGGCTCCTCGGTGACCGCGAAGTGCGTGTAGGCATCGCGCACGAAGACGTCGTCGATGCGATAGTCGATGCTGCCGGTGCCGCGCAACCCGAGCACGTCCCAGTTGTCGATCAGAGTCGCCTGCTCGACCGGCAGCACGAAGATGCGCGGCTCGCCGGTCCCGTCGATGATGCCAAGCGTGTGAATGTGCGTGGAGTGCCTGATTCCCGACGCGAAGCTCCAGGATCCGCTCAGACGAAAGCCGCCGTCATGCGGGACCGCGGTGCCAGGCTTCGTGCCCTGTCCGGCGATGACCGGGAACCGGCCGCCACCGAACAGCTCGTCAACGGCTTCGTCCTTCAAGTACGCAGCGCCCGTACCGATGGCGAGCGATGCAGCCATCGCCACCCAGCCCGTGGACGGATCACCGTAGGAAAGGTTTTCGATCACCCGCACCGACGAGATCACGTCGAGCTCGCTGCCGCCAAGCGCGTGTGGCACCCACATCGCGAGGATCCGCTCGCGGTGGAGGGCGTCGACAACGGGTTGCGAGAGTTGTCCGCGCCTGTCTCCTTCGTCCGCATGCGTGTCGGCGATTGCCGCGACGGCTGCCGCTCGCGCTGGTAAATCGACCGCTGCCGTCAGTGTCGTCCCGCTCATGGCCACCTATTTCTTGTACAGCCGTTGGTAATCCACGGTGCTTTCGCAGACGAACTCCGCCACGTTTTCCTCGGGACGGCGCTGAAACGTGCGCGGCGGGATCGTCCACGGGGTCTGCCACACATTCGGATCCTCGACCGTCACGTCGTATTGCAGGTTGCCGTCCGGAAGCAGCTTGAACCGTTCGACGACGTGCAGCGCGTCGGTGTGCATGAAACCGTGCACCTCCGTCTTGTCGTTGAAACCGATCGCATCCACGATGAACGTGTCTCCCTCGAATCGCCCGATGGAGCTCCCCATGAAGGTCGGATCCGGATCAACCTGGTGTTTCCGGCCGTCCACCGGAATCCACCGAATCGCGTTCGGATACTCGTAGATGATCACGACCAGTCTTGGCGTCTGTACGATCTGGAACGGATACGGGGTGATGTAGGTCTGCGGGATGCCGAGCGGCTTGCAGTCGTTTCCCGTGGTCAGCGTGGTCCGGCCGCGAATGTCGTCCGGGCCGCGGACGATGCGGTATTTCTCGGCGCCGGGCTTGATCGGTGGCGGCGTCGTGCCGGCCGGGAGGCCGGCGCTCCCGTAAACGCCTGTGAAATCGGGACGAGCCGTCTCTCCAGAAACCTTCGCGCCGGCGGCGGCGGGTTCCACGGTAATCGTGACCGAACGCGACGATCCGCCTCGCATCGTCAACGTATACGTGGTCGTTGTCTTCGGCGTGACGGTGCGGCTGCCGCGCGCGTTCACGGCGCCGATCTCCTGGTCAATCGAGACGCCCCCGGCGGGATTCTCGGTGCTCCAGACCAGCACCACCTGCTCGCCGGCGCGCACCGTTGCCGGCCTGGCTTCGAACGAGACGATTCGCGGCTCGAGCCCGGGCTGCGCGCCGCGGCCGCCACGGCCTCGTCCGCCGGCCTCCTGACCTGCAGGCGCCGGAGCACTCGGCTGCTGCTGAGCGCCGAGTGGACCGGCCAGAGAGGCGATCAGAGCCAGCGCGGCAGGGATGACTTTTCTCATGCGCACACCTTCCGACCCGCGTATTTTAATGAATCGATTCTGGGATTTGGGGTTTGGCATTTGGGATTTGGGGAGTTCCTGTGACACGACGCGAACATCTCACGGCGATGCTCGGCCTCCCCGGCCTCGCGGCGGGCCTCTTCGCTTCCCCGCGGCCTGGATGGGGCAGCGCCTTCCAGACTGCGGCCGGACGTCAGGAACGCCCCGTTCCCGCAGCCGGAATCGGGCGTCGCATCCGACACCTGTCGTACAGCGACATGGCCGGTCGGCCGGACAGCGTCCAGGTGATGCTCAACCGCAGGCATCTGTATGTCGGCCACATGTTCAGCAACGGCGTGACGATCCTCGACGCGACCGATCCGCGCCGCGTGCGGCCGGTCGGCTTCTTCACCGGCGGCGATCAGACGCGGACCCATCACCTCCAGACGTCGGGCGATCACCTGCTGCTCGCCAACGGCGCCAACATCGTCGCGATGCAGTCCTACGACAACCTCCGCGGCTATTTCGAAAATTCGCTCGCAGACAGCATCACCAACCGCAAGAAGTTCCGCTCGGGCCTGAGCATTCACGACATCTCCCGCCCGTCGGAGATGCGGGAGATCGCGTTTCTCGAAATGCCGGGCCTCGGCGTCAATCGCCTGTGGTGGCCCGGCGGCCGCTACGCCTACGTCTCGGCGCACTTCGACGGCTTTACCGATCACATCCTCTGCGTCGTCGACCTGAACACGGTCACGAAACCGGAAATCGTGGCGCGGTGGTGGCTGCCCGGGATGAATCGCGGCGGCGGAGAGGCGTCCACGCAGGGTGCAGGGCGCCGCGTCGCCCTGCACCACATGCTGACGGCGGAATGGCCTCAGGGTCCGCCTCGAGGCGGACACTACACGCTCGGATTTGGTGCCTGGCGCGATGGTGGACTGACGGTGCACGACCTGAGCGATCCGGCGAAGCCGCGTCTGCTGTCGCACGTCAACTGGTCGCCGCCGTTTCCTGGTGGGACGCACACGGCGCTCCCGCTGCCCCGCCGGAATCTCCTGGTTGTCGCGGACGAGGCAAACGCCGAGAAATGCGCGAAGGGGACGTTCTACACCTGGATGGTGGACATGCGCGTGCCGGAGAAACCGGTGACGATCGCCACGCTGCCGACCCCGCGCGATCGCGACTACTGCGCCAGCGGTACGTTCGGGCCGCACAACCTCCACGAGAACCGGCCGGGAAGCATGCAGAGCGACGATACGATCTTTGCGACCTACAACAACGCCGGCGTGCGCGTGTTCGACATCCGCGATGCGTTCGCGCCGAAGGAGATCGCGTACTGGGTGCCGCCCACGCCGGCACGGCTCATCGATCCGCGTCCGAACGTCGCGCTCGCCGCAAAGTCGGCCGACGTCTTCGTATCAACCGAAGGGCTGATGTACGTGACGGATTGGAATGCCGGATTGAACGTTCTGGAGTACCAGGGATGAACAGGGATGAGGGACCGGGAACAGGGACCCGATCCCCGATCCCCGATCCCCGCTTACGGTCTCGCCAGCGAGCCCACGTAGGCGGACAAGTCGATGATGTCGTCGTCCGTGAGACCGGCCGTTGTCTTCTTCATCAGCGCGGCGTCGACGCCGTTGCGCGTCCCTTCCTTGAAGTGAATGAGCTGGCGCGCGACGTAGATCGGGTGCAGGCCGGCAATGCGCGGGATGTTGCCGAGCCCGCGCAGCCCTTCACCATGGCAGATCGTACAGTTCGTCGTCTTCGTACCGCCTTTGGCAAGCGCCGCTCCGCGCGCAATGCTGCCCGGCGGGACATACGCGATAAACCCTGAGTTCGGATCGCGGCGCCGCGCACGTTCCGCATCCTCGGGCAGCGTGATGATGCGCTTGCCGATCGGCTCCATTCCGCCCTTGGGATCGACAAACCGCATCCGGCCCTGACCGACGAACGTCGTCGGTACCGTCGCCGCCTCGCGCACCGTGGTGAACTTTCGCGGCTTCAGCGACGCGAAGTATTGCGCCACGTCGCGGATCTCCTGGTCGGTCATCGCCTTGGCAATCAGATCCATGCGATTGGCGAAATCCTTGCGCGCGCCGCTCCGGAAGTCGTTCATCTGCTGCACGAAGTAATCGACAGTGAACCCCGACACCGTCGCGGACTCGGGATGGCCCTCACCATTCATCAGATGGCACGACCCGCACGCCATCAGATTCCCCTCGCCCTTGACGACGCGCGCCGCCGGCGTCGGATGGTCCTCGGGGAACCAGTCCGGAGGGTTGCGCAGATCGTCGATTTGCGCCGGCGTGTACTGCCGCTTGCTGCCAGGCACGGTGTGCGGCGTCGCCGGCTCCGCCGGCAGCGAACCTGCCTGCACCTGGAACGCCCACGACGGCTCGCGCGGCACGGGCGACGGCAGCGCAGTGGGGGTGGCGGCTGGCGGCTGCTGCGAGACAGCAGCGGTCGAAAGCACCGCGACCAGGGCGGCAACGAGAGCAAACGTTCTGGACATGGACGGAGATTGTAGATCGTTCGGATCGTTCGGATCGTTCGGATCGTTCGGGTCGTTCGGGTCGTTCGGGCCGTTCGGGTCGTTAAAAAGCGCAAAGCCGTTCGAATCGTTCACGGCGAACGACTCGAACGGCTGAGAACGATTCGAACGACTCGAACGATCCGAACGGCCCGAACGATCCGAACGGCCCGAACGACCCGAACGTTTCTAGAAATCCCACCTCGCCGCGAACTTGACGAACCGCGGCTGAATCACCGTTAACGGCCGCCGCCAGCTGCTTCCGAACGTGCCGCTCTCGGCAATCACCGCGTCGGAATTGAACGCGTTGTAGAAGTCCACATTCAGGTCGACGCGTCCCACCGGCAGATTGACGATCTTCGTGAAGCGCAGATCGATCTGGTTCAGGCGGTCGCCGTACAGAGTGCCTGGATATACCAGGTTGACGTTCTGCTGCGCCAGCGTGAATGCGCGGCTCAATGTGGTGGAGGTCAACCGGTTCGCATTGTTGTAGATGAAATTCGCGCTTAACTGCGGGCCCGGCAGACTCTGGAACGTTCCGGCCACGCGGATGCCGTACCAAGGCAGTGTGTATGACGCCGATGCCTTGTACTGCGGCAGGTATGCGGTCTCGACGTGGCAGAAGCCAGCCGCCTGGCCGCCGAGAGCTTCGGGCAGGTCGTCGACGATGTCGCAGTTGTCGGTCGTCGTCTTGCCGGTGCTGACGCCACCCTGCAGGAGGAATCCATTGGCTAGCCGCGCGTCGGCAGTCACATCCACGCCATCCCAATGTTGAATCTGCTTCCCGAACACATCCGCTTCCTTGACCACGTTCCGCGACGGTGGATTGCTGTTGGGATCGAAGAGTCCGGTCAGCGTTCCGCCGCCGCCGCCGGGAAGGCGCGTGTCCGTCGGAACAGTCGCCGTGTACTGCGTGTAGTCGGCCGCGCTCAGGGCCTCGTTGTCGGTGGCCCAGAAGTTGCCGTTTACCCGGCGGAAATAGCCGACCGACACCGACACGCGTGGCAGGACTTCCTGCTGCACGCCGAGCGAGAACTCCCAGTTGTACGGCCGGGCGCCCCAGCCCTCCATGATGGAGCGGTCATAACGGGTTCCAGGCACCGCGCTGCCGAAGTTGGCGTTTATATTGCCACCACACTCGCCGTTGGCAGTGCCAATCGTCAGGTCGCAGTCAGGGAAGAAATTGCCCGTGCGTGGATCGCCAGCGCCGAACAGGCTGTCGTTCCAGGTGCGATTCGTCGTGGTGCTGACCGTGTTCGCCGGATTGTTCAGGCGGGCAATGCCGATCGACTCCTGCTGCACGCCGCGGCTGGCGCTGGCCTTGATGGCTGTCCTGCCATTGCCGAACAGATCGTACGCCGCCGAGATGCGCGGGTTGACGTCCTTCCAGTTCGGTACGTCTTCGACCGCTTCGAAGAAGACGTTGCGATTGGGCAGCCACCGATGCGGGCCCATCGTGAACGGCTCCGTCGACGTGTTCAGGAAATCGAGGCGAACCCCGCCGCCGACCGTCAGCCGGTCGAGCGTCCAGCGATCCTGAAGAAAGATGCCGAGGTTGTAATTCAGGTTGTCCTGCCATCCGGTCGCCGGCGCATTGAGGTTGACGAATGCCGGGACCAACGGGCCGTCGGCGACCGGCTGGTTGACGGTGTACCAGACGCCTCCGGTCGAGTCGTTGTTATCGCCGCGCCAGAAGTGACCGCGCTGCAATTCAAACCCGACTTTGGCGTTGTGCGAACCGGTGACGTAGCTGGCCGACGCATTGAAGGTCTGGCTCGGCAGGCGGTCGTCGAAATCGAAATTCGTCGGCGCGCGATATGTGAAGCCTGCCGTCTGGTTGACGATTGCGACACAGCGCGGCGCCAGAGATCCCTGCGCGGGACAGTTGCCGACCTGCTCGGGATCGAGCTCGATCGTGTCCGGGCTCTCACCTGCGCTGATGCCCGCTTCGAGCAGCAGACGGTTCGTCGCGGTGTAGGTCCACTTCGTGGTGGACAACTGTGTATGCCAGGTCGTCACACGCGCCGCCTCCGGCGACTGCTGGAAGAGCTGCAGCAGCCAGTGCGGGTCCACCTTGTACTGATAGGCATACCAGCCCGAAAGCTTCTGTTTGTCCGAAATCGCCAGTGTCACGCGTGCGTTGTTGTCGTAGGTGTACGTCCCTGCATACGCTTGTCTCGCCGTGTCGTTGACGCGGTTGATCGCGGTCACGTCGACCGGGTAGAAGCGGCTGGCCAGGTAATACTCGTTCGTGAAGTATCGCGAGGTGGCGTAGAACCACAAGCGGTCCTGCTTCAACGGGCCGCCGAGTGCGCCGTTGAGGTCGTAGAGCTTCTTGAGCGTCGTTGACGCGCCGGAGAGGCCCCGCGCGTTCAAGTCGGCCGAGACGTTGTCGCCCTGCAGCTTCGGACCCGACCCGTTGGCGAGCGCGGTGCCGCTGAAGCGGTTGCCGCCCGCCTTCGGAATGGCGTTCATGATGACGCCGTTCGTTCCCGCCTCTGCCATCTGCCCGGAGAGGCTCACATCGACCTGATCGAACAGCAGCGGCGACAGGCTCATGTTCGTCAGGTTCGAGCTGAGATACATGTTGCCGATGCGCAGGCCGTCGATCATCGACACGCCGTCGCCAGGACGGCTGCCGTGCGCTTCCACCTGCGCGCCGGTCTGGTCGCCGAGCACGCCACCGACGTCGACGTTGCCCGCGCGAATCGCCGGCACCAGCGCCGCCATCTGAATCCACGAACCGCCCGACGGCAATTCCTTGAACTGCTGATCGGTCACAGCGCGTGTCTGCGCCGCGGACTGGATGTCGACGACCGGGCTCTCCCCTGTCACGGTGACGGTCTCCTGCAGGTTGCCGAGCCGCATGTCGCCGTCGATGTTCGCCGTGAACCCGGGCGACACCTGGACACCTTCCCGGCGTGTGGTGTTGAACCCGGTGAGCGTGAAGACCACCGTGTAGGTCCCCGGCGGCAGATTGACGATCCGGTACAGCCCCGCACCGTCGGTGACGGCGCTTCGCACCTTCTCGATCAGGGCCGGACTCGAGACTTCGACGGTTACGCCCGGCAGCACCGCACCAGACGCGTCCTTCGCGCTGCCGGCAATCGTTCCCAGCACCTGGGCGCTGGCATCACCGCACAACGCGATTCCCACCACCAGAACCGCCGCTCGAAATACGTGTCGCATGGCCTGCTCTCCCCACACATGCGCGGCGCCCCCCGCCGCGTCAAGAGTTTCCGGCCGACAGCGCGCCCGCCGCCGTGGACGGGAGGCGGTCGCGCAGCTGTAAAGCTTGTAAAGCAGGTGAGGTATACGGCCGTTGCCGCAGGATGTCAAGATCGTTCGGACCGTTCGGATCGTTCGGATCGTTCGGATCGTTCGGATCGTTCGGATCGTTCGGACCGTTCGGATCGTTCGAATCGTTCACGAAGAACGACGTCGAACGACTCAGAACGATTGGAACGGTTCGAACGACTCGAACGACTCGAACGACTCGAACGACTCGAACGACTCGAACGGTTCGAACGACTCGAACGGTCCGAACGACTACCTCGGATAGTACCCGTCCGTGCTGACTGCCCCCTTCAGCCCGTCGCGGGCGAGTTCGATTCTCAGATCCTCCAACGGACCTGCTCCAGCGCGCTGGACCGTGACGAGGTGCTGCGTTCCGAGCCGCTTGGTGTATCCCGCCAGTTCTTTGCCCATCTCGGGCAGCAGCGTATCGAGCCGGTTGAAGATGGCAATCGCCTCGTAACGCCCATTCAACGCTTTGGTGGCAGGTATGGAGATGATGGCTTGGCGATTCGTGTTGAGCTCGGCTGCCGCGCCCGCGTCGCCCGACCGTGTCGAGTTCACAGTGACGTAGAGCTTCGCGCGGCGCGAGACGAGGAACTCGAGTGCCCGCTGCACTTCGGGTGGCTGGTAGCTGCTCGACTCGTTCGAGGCCGTGGAAACCATCAGCATGACCGGAACGTACAGAGACGTCTTGCCTTCCTTCACTTCCTTCTGCAGCCGCTGGCTCCACTCCACGAGCGCGTCGGTGAAGCGCGGGCGCTCCTGCTCCGGTGCGAAGCCGTTGACGCCGCGAAGGATCTGCGTGCGGTCCGTGGTCGGCCGCACGACCATCCGCGGCTGCGGCGACGTCGTGATGATCGTCATCTCCGTGTTCGGCGGGAACGCTTCGACGAACCCTTTGAGGCCGTTGCGGTAGTTCGGCAGCGCGAGGGAGCTGTCCTGGCCGTTGTCGACCGCAATCGTCACCTTCACCGGCAGGGCGAACGGCTCGACCTTGGAGACCGTGCCTTTCCCGGCTTTCTCGTTAAACACCACTTCTTCCGGCTTCAGATCCGTGACCGGTTCCCCGCTCGCGTCCGTTGCGCTGACGATGAACTGGAATGTCTGGGGAGCAGCCTGGCCGGACAGCCACACCGTGGAGGAAACAGCGCCAACCGCGACAAGAAGGACCGTAATGAACCTGGACATCAATATCTCCGCAAAGGAACGCAGATCCGCTGCGGGCGGACTGACGTAGCGTCCGCCTTCAGGCGGACCGAAGGTGAAAGAGGGAGAGAGATATAACCTTCGGACACGACGAGGGTCAAGCTAAAAGGCTCCTGCAGGAACGCCGCAAATCGAAGGGTATAGTGGGTTTCTCACGTTATGCGCATCGCTCTTGTGGCGCTCGGTCTGCTCGTGCCGCTGGCGGTCGTCGGTGCCGGGCAGCGAGGTGCGGACGCCACCTCCACTGCCGTCACATTCCGGGACATCGCTTCGGCCGCCGGGGTCGTCTTCAGGCACGTCAACGGAGCAAGCCCCGCGAAGCACTTCGCAGAAACGATGGGGTCCGGCGGGCTGTTCTTCGACTACGACGGTGACGGCTGGATCGACATCTTTCTCGTAGACGGCGGATCACAGGCCGATCCCGCGATCGGCAGAACCGCCCGCCACCGGCTGTTCCGAAACCGCCGGAACGGCAGCTTCGAGGACGTGACCGCGAAATCCGGCATTCGCCACGGCGGTTATGGCATGGGCGCGTGTGCCGGCGACTACGACAACGACGGACGCATCGACCTCTACATCACCAACGCCAGCGCGAACGCCCTCTACCGCAACGCCGGCGGCGGAAGCTTTACCGACGTCACGGCAGCAGCAGGCGTCGGCTCAACGCGATGGGCATCCAGTTGCGGCTTCCTCGATTTCGACCGCGACGGCGACCTCGACATCTTCGTCACCAATTACGTGACCATGGGCAAGAACGCGAACCGCGTCTGCCGCGGCGGCACGCCCGCCGTGCGCGTCTACTGTCACCCGCTGAACTTCGAGGGGACACAGAACACGCTGTATCGCAACAACGGCAAGGGCACGTTCACCGACGTGGTGGCTCAGGCGGGCATCGCCACTTTCCGCGGCAACGGACTCGGCGTGGCCGTCGCCGACTACGACGACGACGGGCTGGTGGACGTCTTCGTGGCCAACGATGCGGTTCCTAACTTTCTGTTTCATAACGACGGCAAGGGCCGCTTTACGGAGACGGCGCTCGGCGCCGGCGTTGCTGTCGCCACTGATGGTCAGGCGCGCGCCGGAATGGGCACGATGTTCGGCGATTACGACGGCGACGGCCGCGTCGATCTCGTCGTCACCAACCACGAGACCGAGATGCACTCGCTGTTTCGCAACCTCGGTGGCGGGCTGTTTGCCGATGCCACAGTTCCGAGCGGCGTCGGCCCGGCGACCGTGCCCTACGTCGGGTTCGGCGTGGTGTTCTTCGACTACGACAACGACTCCGACCTCGACCTCGCCGAGGTCAACGGCCACGTCATCGACAACGTGGCTCAGGTGCGCAACGGCGGGCGCTACGCGCAGAAGCGGCTGCTCCTGCAGAACACCGGGGGACGCTTCCGCGACGTGAGTGCGCAGTCAGGTCCCGCGTTTGCGGCGGAAAGCGTCGGCAGGACCCTCGCTTCCGGCGATATCGACAACGACGGCGATCTCGATCTGCTGGTGACCAATAACGGCGGGCGCGCCGAGCTGCTCAGAAACGACGGCGGCAACCGCGCGAACGGGCTGCTGATCCGGCTGGCCGGGGAGAAGAGCAATCGGGACGGCATCGGCGCCCGACTGCGCATCACCCTCGGGACCAGCGGCGGGACGCGCACGCTCGTCCGCGATGTCGCGTCAGGCGGCAGCTACCAGGGACAGAACGATCTGCGCGTGCACGTGGGCCTTGGCGATCGCACGCGCGCCGAACGGATCGAGATCCGCTGGCCGAGCGGCCTCGTCGAGCAGATCACCGACGTTCCGGCGAACCAGATCATCACCGTTCGCGAGGGCCAAGGGATCGTCGCGGCGATTCCCTTCGCGGGACGCTAGATCTGAGTCCTGGGGACCAATGGACTTAGGACCGGGACGGACTTAGGACCAAGCACGGACGAGGAACCAAGACCTAAGGACCAAGGACTGGAAGCGTACAGAAGAAAGCCCGCGAGCTCGGTTGAACTCGCGGGCTTTTGCTTATCGACCGGTCGATATCGTCAGGCCTTCTTCGTGCCCTTCGATATCTTCGTGCCCTTCGTGCCTACCAGTTGAACTGCACCTGGAGGCGCACGAAGCGCGGCGACACCAGGCTGTCCGGCAGCCCCCACTCGTTGTCGTCGCCCGGCTCGTAGTCGTTCTCGTAACCCTGGATCGCATCGGAGTTGAACAGGTTGTAGATGTCAACACCGACCGTCGCCCGCTTGTTGTTGAAGCGGATGTTCTTTGCGAACTTGAGGTCGAACAGCGTGATGCGTTCGCCGTAAAGCTCGTTGTTGTTGAGCAGGTTCCAGTCGAAGTTTGCCTCGTTCCGCAGCCGGCCGAGACAACCACTACCCTGGCTCGCTGCGCCGCCGGTGCAAGCCAGATTCGCCCGAGCCGCACTCTCGGGATTCCAGATCACCTCGCTCTTGTTGAACGTCATGATCGCCGTGCGCTCCACGCCCGGGAAGGACTGGAACACCGTGCTGACGAGCACGTCCACCCACGGAATGACGTAGGCAGCGGACCCGTTGACGCGCGTCATGAACGGCGACTCGTTCAGACAGCCATCGAGGTAGGGAGCGCCGTCCCGGCCCTTCAACGGCGAGTCCTTCTGTCCAACACCAGCGAAGGGGGGATCCTGAGTGCCCCAGTCGTTGATGGTTTCGCAGTCGTCGCGGTTCGTCCGGCCGGTGCTCGTGCCGCCATTGACACGCAGCCCGCGCGGTCCGCGCCAGACGAAGTTCGTGTCGATGCCGTTGTACGCGTAGTTCAACCGCTCGTTGAACGTCTGCGCCGTCAGGGTGGTGCAACCAAAAGCCGTGCAGTCGGGCATGGTGGTGGCGCCAGTGGTAAGGCCGGTAAGGAGATATCCGCCGCCGCCAGGCAGTCGCGGATCGACGGGAGCCCTCAACGAGTAGAAGTCGTACGTGTTGTTGCTCTGGTAGTTCAGATAACCCTGCCGGCACGACTCGTAGTCGGAGCCAGCGAACTGATCGCAACCGCGGCCGACGACGTCCGAGAGCGTCAGGTTGTAGTAGCTGCGCCGGTTGTAGGTGACCTCACCTGACAACCGCGGCAGGATTTCATGCTGCACGCCAATGCCAAGCTGCCACTCGTAGCGCCGCCGGCCCCAGCCTTCGAGCATCGAGTCGCCGTAGGCGTCGCAGTACGTCTGGAGTCTCGCGTTGATGCCCTGCTCCTGGCGGCCGCACTGGATGGTGTTGAGGCCGAGTGCGTTGCCGGCTGCATCGAGGGCAAGCGGGTCCCTGCCGAACCGGGCGGGGTCATTACCGAACGGGAACCCGGTTCCACATCCGTCCCGCGTGTCGTTCGGGTTCAGCAGGTCGCACTCGACGATGCGATCGCCGTCTGGATCCGTCCAGTTGCGGGTCAGGCTGTTGACCGTGCGGCGGGCCGGGTTCGCGTTCGAATAGATGCCGCTGATCGTCGCGGCATTGAGCCCCTTGCCCATGTTCCACTTGAGCGAAGTGCGCCCGTTGCCGAACACGTCATACGCGACACCCCAGCGTGGCGAGAAGTCGTTGTAGCTGACGCCATCGGAAGCCGGGAGCGTGTAGCCGGCGGTGAACAGGTCTGGAGCGACGACCGTTGAACCATAGTTGCTCGCGGCGTGGTCGTAGCGAAGCGAACCGCTGACCGTGAGCCGCTTCAACGTCCACTGGTCCTGCGCGTAGAACGCGTGGTACTGAACCGTGTCGGTGAGGGTTGCTTCACCGGTGTTGAAGGTGACGCTCGCGGGCACCGGACGGAGGGAACGGTTCGTCGGATCGTTCGGGAACTGCAGGCTGGTGTTGCCGCAGGCGAACGGGGTCGCACTGTTCAGACAGGGGGCGGTAACGACTCCGCCCGTCACGACCAGCGGCGTCGAGTAGTTGTAGGTCAACCGCGAGTCGTTGGCCTGATTCGTCTGGTCGCGGGTGAAGTACGCACCGTCGTATCCGATTTTCGCGTGGTGCGTGCCCGTCACGTACGAACCGGACGCGCGCATGCGGTAGTTGCCGGAGTCCAGGACCTCGGCGCCGCCGGCAGCGATGCTCGAATTGAGCGACGCCGACGTGAGCGCGAAGAACCCGTTACCGGCGAACCCGTTGACTCGCCCGGCCTCGGCGTCGCCACCCGCCGTACATCCGAGGACTGCAGGTGGAGTATTGCCGGTCAGTGGCGAGGCGGAGATGTTCGTCTGACACGTTTCAACGATACGCGGAATTTCCGTCGGATTCCGATACTCGCGATGCTCGTCGGTGCGGTACTTCTGAATCGTCGTGCTCAGGCCCGCTTCCAGCAGAACCTTGTTCGTCCACGGGTTGGTCCACGAAACCTGCGCCAGGCGGTTCGGATATGACTGCACCGACCACCACGATTCAGGCGAGGTGAACACCGAGACGACGCCGAGGCACGGATCCTGGCAGAAGTCCTGCTCGTCCCAGAAGATGTTGAACTTGTTGCGCTGCGTCGCCTGCCAGGTGATGCGGGCGTTCACGTTGCGCCAGATGTTCTCGTATTCGACACGCGGCTTGCTGCGATCCGGCTGGTAGTTGAAGCCGAACTTGCCCTCGTTCAGGTTCGGCCAGAAGTCGTTGGCAACCGGCAGCTTGCGAATGCGCTGATCGCGTGCGACCGAATAGAACCACAGACGATCCCGCTTGATCGGGCCGCCAAACGCGCCCGAGACGTCGTGATCGCGGAGGACCGCCTGGAACTCAGGCTCGATTCCGCCCAACTCTTCTGCCGCGTACGCCGAGTTGTTCTGGTCGAACCAGCCGCGGCGCGTGTAGAGGACGTTGAAGTCGCCGGCATAGCGGTTGCCGCCGGTGCGCGGGATGATGTTGATCGACGCGCCGCCGGTTTCGGACTCGCCGAGCGCCCCGGACAACTGGATGTTCACTTCCTGCGCATTGGCCAGGTCAGCCGTGTAACCGCCGGCTGCACCGACGATCGGGAGGTTGCCGCCGCTGTTGACGACCTGGCCGTCAACCATCACGCGGCCCTGGGACAAGTTGCCGGTATCGCCACCCGCTTGGCCACCCTGGTTGAAGGCGGTCACGCCGGGATTGCAGAACACGCCAACGCCGCCGCTGCACACGCCGGACAGCGTGCCGGGCTGGTAGCCGCTGTTGATGCCGGGGGTCAGGGCGAGGAGGCTGTTGACGTTGCGGTTCGTCGGCAGGTCGCGCAGCTGTTCACCTTCGAACACGACAGCCTGACGCGCGTTCTGCACGTCAACCGCCGGCGATTCCGCAGTGACAACCAGCGTCTCGGCAAGCTGCCCGACGGACATCGTCGCGTTGATCGGCGCGGTGAAGCCTGAGGTCAGGATGACGTCGGCTCGCTGCTGCTTGGTGAATCCTTCAAGAGAGAAGGTCACCGTATACGTGCCGATCGGCAGCGCCGGAATGCGGTACTGTCCGTTTGCATCGGTTACAGCCGACCGAACTTTTTCGATCAGCGCGGGGCTTGTCACTTCCACGGTCACGCCAGGCATGACGGCGCCCGACGAGTCTCTTACCGTTCCCGCTATCGTGCCTTCCTGAGCGAAGGCGGCCGCCGGCAGCAGCGCGATGACCGCAGCTACCGCCAGACACACTCTTACGACTCCACGCATCACACCTGTCCTCCAGTCCCGCTGTTGGAATCGACACTCCGGCAACCTGAATGTCAATGTCCATCCCGTATACGCGTCTCCGCCGAACTTGTCAATACAGCAGACTCCCGCCAGGGCGCACCCAGTGGGAAGCCACGGGACTTTATCACCAAAAGCCCTATCTGAGCAGGGGGAGGCCGGGCAGCGGCAGCAAAACGCGTCTCTTCAGGCCTAACGACCCGGTTCCATGCCGGCCCTTTCCCGGACCACATAAAACCGGTCAGCCGACGCCCCACCAAGCGTCTCCACAGTGCCGTTCGGCCACCGGACGATCACCCGGTCGACCGACGCCGCCGTTCCCAGCCCGAAATGCACCCGTGTGTCGTTATGTGAAATGTAGCTTCCGCCGCTCCGCACTTCCGCCACCTGGCGGCGCGAGCCGGCCTGGACCGTCACCCTCGCGCCGATCGCCGAGCGATTGCTCGTCTTCCCCTCGAGCCTGAACGTGACCCAGTGTCCCCCCGTCGAATCGTTCCGCAGCAGAATCGGCCGATCGTCAATCACCGACACCAGGATGTCGGTATCGCCGTCGTTATCGTAGTCGCCGAACGCGGCGCCGCGGCTCGACTGCTGGGTAAGCAGCGGACCGGCGACCTGCATGGTGATGTGGCGGTATTGGCCGCGGCCAACATTGCGGAAAAGCTGGTTGCGCTGCCGGTAGGAGCTCGTTCCTGTCTTCTCCACATCCGGATAGACATGCCCGTTGGCAATGAACACGTCGAGGAGCGCGTCGTTGTCCACGTCGATGAAGCCGACACCCCATCCCAGATACGGGCCGAGCGTCGCCGCCAGGCCGGAGCGGAAGCTGGCGTCAACGAACAGCCCGTTGCCCTCATTGCGGTACAGCGAGGTGTAGTCCTGCGCGAAGTTCGTCTTCACCAGATCGAGCCGTCCGTCGCCGTTGTAGTCACCAACGTCCACGCCCATCCCGGCCTGCTCGCGGCCGTCGGCGCTCACCGCGAGCCCGGATTGCAAGGCGCGCTCGCTGAACGTGCCATTCCGGCGGTTCTGGAAGAACAGGTTCGGCGTGGAATCGTTCGCCACGAAGATATCCAGCCACCCGTCATCGTCGAGATCGCTGAAGACGACGCCGAAGCCGTAGTGTCCGGGATCAACGATGCCCGCACTCCTGGTGACGTTCGTGAATACGCCCTTGCCATCGTTGCGATACAGGGTGTCTGGCTCTCCCGGAAGCGGGCGAGGGCCGCAGAACGAGTCGATGTTCATGAACCGGCCGCATTCGCTTTGCCCGCGCATCGGCACGTTCCCGGGGACAAATCGCACGTAGTTCGCGACGTAGAGGTCAACGTGCCCGTCGCGATCGTAGTCGCCGAACGCGCAGCCGGTGCTCCAGCGCGGATCCTGCGCCTGGCGTGTGGCGGTGAACGTGCGGCCGTCGACATTGCGCCACAGCACGTTGGGTCCGAACGCGGTGACATACACATCCTCGAAGCCGTCGTTGTCGTAATCCGCGATGCAGACTCCGGTCCCCCAACCGCGCCTGATGAGGCCGCTCGCCTTGGTCACGTCGGTGAATCGAGCGCCGTCGTTGCGGTACAGCGCCACCATCTGGTGGCCCCCCTTGAAGAGCGCCTCAAGCGTGGAGCCGCTGACCAGCAGAACGTCGAGATCGCGGTCGTTGTCGTAATCGAAGAACGCGACGCCATTACCGTTCGCGTCCGTGATGAAGTCCTTGGTCGGCGTTCCGGACACGTTGACGAACGACGCCAGCCCGGATGAGCTGGTGACGTCCGTGAAGCGGATCCGCAGGTCCTGCCCCGCCTGCGGCGAAGCCATCACGATCGCAGCAATGCAGAAGGACAACGACGCGCGGGCGGGGAGCGTCATCGAGGCGCGCCGAGTCTACTCGGCAGCGATCGAATTGTAAAATTCGTGTAAAATCCCGCCGCCGCCCGCCTTCGCCGCAGGCTCGTTTTCGGCTCCGGCGTGGCAGGCCGGTCACAGCAATGCGTTCGAAACGTGCGACGGTCGGGGTTCTCCTCGCGCTGCTGCTACCCCTTCCGGTCGCCGCGCAGAAGGACTCGTTCGTCGATTCGTTCATCGCCTTTCACAGCGCGCTGGCGGGCACTTACGGCGACGAAGGTGCCGCCGTCACCGCCGCGCTCGACGGCATGGCGTCGAGCCTCGACGTGTGGGAACAGACGCAGGTAAAGGCGGAAGCTGCCCTGAAAGCGCGGGCCGGCGTCACGCCCGGCGAACTCGCCCTGTTCTATGCCGAGCACATCCGCTTCGAAGACGCGCAGCGCGCGGCGGCGGAGGCCATCGCCGCTGAACCGGCGCGCGGTTCTCTACGGACATTCAGGGGCCTGCTGCAGGAGGCGGCAGGGCACCGCACCGACGCAGCGGCTACATTCGCGGCCGCTGCCAGGAACGATCCGCGCGATCCGATCGCGATCTACCTGGCTGCCTCTCGCACGCCGCCGACGGCTTCGCCGGAAGCGCTCCAGGCATTTTCTGTGGCGCTGATGACGGCCGCCGCGGCCAGCAGGGTGCAGCGCGCGCCGTTTCTCCAGTTCGAGCTGATCAACGATTTCCGGTCGAAGGTGCCGGTCTTCTCGCCTGCCGCGTACGAGGACGGCTTCGCGCTGTTCGCAGCCGGACGCTTCCGTGACGCGGTTGCGCGCTTCAAGGCCGCCGCAGCCGTCGATCCGCTGATCGTCGATGCGGCCGCCCGCAATCCACAAGTGCAGACCGGCGTTGCGGCGCTCAGGGGTAAGCAGGGGCCGCAGGCAATCCAGCAGCTCGAGGCAGCGGCCAAAGCGCTGCCGAATTCGTCCGAGGCCCATCGTCTTCTTGGCGTCACGTACCGCGCGACCGCGCGGCTCGGCGACAGCATCCGTCATCTCGAGAGCGCCGTTCGCCTGGCGCCTGGCGACGAGCGTGCGCGCGTCACGCTCGGCGCTACGCTCGCTGAAGCGGGCAGGCTGCCCGAGGGCGAACGCGTCCTTCGCGAAACGGTGACAATGATGCCGAAGTCCGGCGAGGCCCGCTGGGCGCTGGCGCGCGTCTACGAACGTCAGAACCGGGGCCTCGAGGCGATCGCTGCGCTCGAAGAGGCTGCCCTGCTGACGGTTGTCGCCGGAAAAGCCGCGCTGTACTGGCGGATAGCGGAGCTCGCGCACCGCCATCAGGACTACGACCGCGTCGTCGTGGCGCTGACGCATCGCGCGCGGCTGCTGCCGAATGAAGGTCACGCGCACAAGGATCTCGGGCTCGCCTTCGGGCGGCTCGGGCGCAGCGACGAGGCGCTGATCGAACTACTGATGGCGACGCTGCTCGGCGTCGAGGACGCGGAAACTCTCGTTGCCATCGGTCAAATCCACCTCGGCGACGAGCGGTTTGACGCCGCCGAACGCGCGCTGCGCGCGGCCGTCGTGCTGGACCCGAAAAGCGCGCAGGCGCGTTACGCCCTGGGCATGACGCTGACGCGCGTCGGCCGCGCCGCCGAAGCGAAGGAACATCTGGACGAATTCCAGCGGCTTCGTTCCGCGGTCCTCACCGAGCAGCAGCGCCAGTTCGAGAAGCAACCGAAGCCGGCTGGAGCGTTGCCGTAACGAGGGTAACGAAGGCGCGGCACCGACAACACGGCCCGAGGCCGACTCCGGGAATTCTGATGCATGGATACTCGCTGCTGAACGGCCTCATACCCGGGCCATCGATCCGGCCGTCGGTCTAGTTCGCCTTCGCCGCCGCGAACGCATCAGGGTAGTACTCCTGGAAGATCGCCAGGGTCGATTCTCGCGGCCTTTGCGGTGCACCGCCGCGTCCGCGGCCGCCGCGCCCCCCTCCACCCTGCGCGAGGTCGAGCGGTGTCACGCCCGCCTTGTTCTTGATCAGCCGCGCGTTCCTCGACGCGAGCACCCTGACGACCGGGTCGCCACGGTTGACGGCCGCGTGCAGCGCGGTGTTGCCGGCGGTGTTGAAGCTGTCGACGTCCACGCCGCGGTCGAGCAGCAGCTGGACGGCTCCCGCCGCGTCCTCGGGAGTCGGCACGACGATGCGGATGCCGTCGCCGCGGACGCCGCCATAACCCTGGCCGGCCGCCAGCAGCAGCGCGTTCGTGCCGTCGGGCAGCGTCAGGAACGGATTCGCGCCGCCGTCGAGCAGCGCCTTGATCACCGCCGTGTCCCCGGTGCGCGACGCACGCATCAGCGGCGTGGTGCCCTCACCGAAATTCATCGTCGAGCCCGCGTCGTGGTGGCGCTTCAACGGGCGCGTCTTGAGGCGTGCGTCGGGATCCGCGCCTTTCTGCAGCAGCCGGCGGACGATGTCCACGCCGTCCAGCGTGTCGGTGAGAATCGGCGCGGGACGCCCCTGCACCCACTGCAGGCTGTTCATGTCGGCCGCGGCGTAGAGCGCGCCCATCCCGGCCAGATCGAGGACGTTCGGATCGGCGCCCTTGTCGAGGAGCACGGCCGCCAGGTCGTAGTGCACGTTGATGATGGCGAACACCAGCGCTGTGGTGCCGATGCCGTTGTCGGCGCTGCGCATCTCCTCCGGCTTCAGCGGCACATCGGTCTGCGGCAGCGCGGCGAGATTCAGGTTGGCGCCAAGTTCGGCGAGCGTCCGTGCCGCGTCGACGGCGCCCTGGCGGGCGGCGAACATCAGCGCCGTCCAGCCGCCGCGCGGGAACGGCGAGTTCGGCCCGCCGCTGCGCGGGAACTCCAGCACCGGCGCGTCGATGACCCTCGAGCGCGCATCGATGGCGGCGCCGCCTTCGACCAGCGCCCGGACGGCGCCGGCATGGTTCTCCGCCGCTGCCCACATCAGCGCCGTCTCGCCGAACCAGCGTTCGCGCGCGTTCACGTCGGCGCCGGCGGCGATCAGCCGCTTCAGCGCGTCCACCTTGCCAGTACGCGCGGCCGTCATGACGACCGGTTCGCCCGCGCCGGTTACCGTGTTGGGATCCGCGCCGGCCTCGAGGAGCAGCGAGAGCACCGGCTCGCTGCCGTTCGTGGCCGCGAGCGTGATCGGACGCAGACCGTAGCGGTTGGATGCCGTGACATCGGCCCGCGCGCCGATGAGCAGCCGCACCAGCTCGACGTCATTCGCCTGCACAGCGAAGTGCAGCGCTGTCGTGCCGTCGGGCTGGGCCTCATTGACGATGGTTTTGCTACGCAGCAGCGACTTGACCGCGGCGTGGTCGCCGCGCTTCACCGCGGCGACAAGCGGACGCGGGCTCTGTGCGCCAGGCGCCACTGCAAAAGCAACCAGCAGTGCGCCGGCGAGGAAGCCACGGAGGCACGAAGACACGGAGATACTCAAAAGTGTTTGTCTCCGTGCCTCCGTGTCTCCGTGGCCGATCACGCAGTTCACGCGTTCAGATCGAGCGCGCCCGTACTGACGCCGAAGCGATCGATCTCGGCGCCGAACTTCTGCGCCACCGTCAGCATCGGGTTCGCGAGCGGCGTGCCGCGCGGCGCCACGAGGTGGCGGTTGCCGCTGAACAGCCCGGCGCCCCTGCCCACCATCAGGTACGGCACGTCGAGCGCCGAGTGCGAATTGCTGTCGCTCATCCCGCTGCCCCACAGCACCACCGAATGATCGAGCAGGGTCCCGTCGCCGTCCGGCGTCTTCCGCAGCCGGTCGAGGAACCGGCCGAACACCTCGACCTGCCAGGTATTCAGCTTGACCAGCAGCGCCAGCTTGTCCGCCTCGTTGCCGTGATGCGAGACGTGATGCCACGGCTCGTTGAAGCCCAGGTTCGGGAACACCAGCTGGCTCGCTTCACGATTGAGCATGAACGAGAAGACGCGGGTGAGATCGGCTTCCCATGCCAGGGCCATCAGGTCGAACATCACCGTGGCATGCTCTTCCCACGTCTCGGGAACGCCAATCGGTGCATTCGGCGCGTCCGGCCGCGCCTGCGCCTGACGTTCAGCGCGCTGAATCCGTCCTTCGATCTCCCGTACGTGCGCGAGATACTCGTCCAGGCGCGCCTTGTCGCGCGTCCCGAGCCCGCGTTCCAACGCCGTGACGTCGCCCTGCACGGAGTCGAGGATGCTGCGGTTCTGCCGCATGCGGCGAAGGCGATCCTCCGGCGAGCCGGGACGGCCGAACAGCCGCTCGAACACCACGCGCGGATTCGTCTCGAGCGGCATCGGCGTCGTCGGCGTCTTCCACGAAATCGTGTTCATGTAGGCGCAGCTGTAGCCGACGTCGCACGCGCCGACGTATCCAGTCAGATCCTCAGTCGCAATCTCGAGCGATGGAAAGACGGTGTCGGCGCCGATGGTGTTCGCGATGATCTGATCGAGCGACGTGCCGGCAACGAAGTCCTCCGCTTCGGTGCGCTTGGGTGCGCTCCCCGTGAGCCAGGTGCCGCTGCTCACGGCGTGGGTGCCTGCGGGCGGACGGTCGATGTTCGACACGACGGTGATCGAGTCGCGGAAGGATTCGATCGGTTTCAGAATCGGGCTGAACTCGAAGCCGACGCCGCGGGTGGCCGGCGTCCAGTGGCTCGGCCGCTCGCCCATCGGGACGAAGATGGCCCCAAACCGGCGCGTTGGAGCGCCTGCCGTCTTGACCGTCGCCGTCAGCGCAGGAACCATCGCGTCGAGCAACGGCAGCGCCAGGGTGGCCCCCATCCCGCGCAGCATCGTCCGCCGCGACAACGCCTTTTTCGTTACGAACATGAGCCGCTCCTTGGCCACGCCGAGTAAGGGTGTACTACGATACGCCTGATCGTTTCGGTCTGCCACGGAGCCACGGAAACACGGAGATTCTCAAGTTGCTCCGTGGCTTCGTGCCTCCGTGGCTCAATTCGAGGGTTCCCTCCTGGAGTCGGCAGCCGCTCGCATCTGGAAAGGGACGCTCCGGATAATCCCCAGAACAACAGAGGAAAACCGGTAGTCGTCGCGGCGCGCATCGCGGACGATGGCCCGCACCGCCGGCATGTCTGGGGCCGCCAGGCCACGTCCGACGGCGTAGGTCAGCAGCTTCTCGGTCACCGTTCCAACGAAGATCTCCGGCTCGCGCATCAGCGCCTGGCGCAGCGCCACGACACCATCCACTTTCGTACCGTCCACGAGCTGGCCTGAGGCGTCCACCGGCGTGCCGCGCGTCCCGCCGTCGCGCGTGCGCCACGCGCCAACCGCGTCGAAGTTCTCGAGCGCCAGGCCGGCGGGATCGATCATCCGGTGACACCCGGCGCACGCGGGATTCCGGCGATGCGCCTCGAGCCGTTCGCGCACCGACTTCGGCTTCGCCGCCGCGGTCTCCTCCTCGAACGGCGGGACGACGTCGGGCGGGGGCGGTGGCGGAGCGCCGAGGATGTTCTCGAGCACCCACTTCCCGCGAATCACCGGCGAGGTCCGGTGCGGATGCGACGTCACCATCAGCACGGCGCCTTTGCCAAGCAGACCCTTCCGCGTTTCGTCGGGCAGCGAGACGCGGCGGAAATGGCTGCCGTAGACGTTCGGGATCCCGTAGTGGCGGGCGAGGCGCTCGTTCACGAACGTGTAGTCGGCCATCATCAGATCGAGGACGCTGCGATCCTCACGGATGATCGATCCGACGAACAGTTCCGTTTCCGCGTGAAGCGCCTGACGGAGGTTGTCGTCGAAATCCGGGAACTCGTGCGAGTTCGGCTGCTTGCTCTTCAGGTTTCGCAGCTGCAGCCACTGTCCGAGGAAGTTGTCGACGAGCGTTTGCGCTTTCGGGTCCGCAAGCATCCGCCGCACCTGGCGCTCGAGCGTCGCCGGCCTGCTCAGGGCGCCGCGTGCCGCCAGATCGAGCAGTTCGTCGTCCGGAATGCTGCTCCAGATGAAAAACGACAACCGCGACGCCAGATCGATGTCGGCGACGCGATACGCCGCGCCGGCCGCAAGTCCTGCGGGGTCGCGTTCGGTTCGGAAGATGAACTTCGGGCTGGACAGAACCCTGCGCAGCGCCAGGTCGATGCCGCTGTCGAAACTGCCACCATCCTTACGTCCCTGGCGGAAGAAGTCCATCAGCGTGGCAAGGTCCCGTTCGGACAGATCCGACCGATAGGCCCGCCGGCCGACCGTCGACAGAATCTGCCGGGCACAGCCCGTTTCGTCAGCTTGCGTTTTCGGGGTGCACACGAACAGGCGACGGCGGCTTGGCGTATCGGCGGCGCCCGTCGCGTTGAAGGGACCTGTGAGGATCACTTCGTCGATGTGCGGGTAGCCTGAGAAGTCGATGGTGTCGGACGAGCTGCGGACGTAATTCTGCAGGCGGCGCGTGTTGAGCGCCTGTGTCTTCTCCAGGAACGCCGCGCCGATCTTGTGCGGGCCGGCCTTCAGCTTCACGCGCGCCGTGAAGCGGCCGTCC
Source organism: Vicinamibacterales bacterium (assembly GCA_035711805.1). Lineage (GTDB taxonomy): Bacteria > Acidobacteriota > Vicinamibacteria > Vicinamibacterales > UBA2999 > Gp6-AA40. The sequence continues at coordinate 5,587 of DASTBV010000056.1, read as the reverse complement.
ACGGCGTCGCCGGTCGTCGTCGGATTGTCGCTCGAGGCGACGATCTCCTTGTCGCCGCCGAACGTGGCCAGGTGCACACGCTCGCCGTCCACCGAAATCTCGAGCTGATGCTCGTACTCGAGGCCGCGCATGGTTCCCAGATTCGTGCGGAAGAGCGTCACGCGGAACTGGTATTCGCCGTCGAGGGGCAGCGTCGTGTCGATCAGAATGCCGCCCACGGTCCCGAGCGGCAGTCCGGGGACGTGGCGATCCTGCGACTCGTCCTGACGGACACGGTAGATCTCTCCCGCGGGCGGCAGGCTGCGATCTCCCAGCGCCAGCGCGCTGATACGCTCCGCGGCCGTCAGGTAGCTTTCGAGCAGCACCGGCGACACGCCGAGCACGTCGGCGTTGTTGTCGAAGCCCGCGCTGGAATCGTCCGCCGGCAGCATCGTGGAGACGTCGACGTCGAGCGCGAGCAGATCGCGAATGGCATTGGCGTACTCGGCGCGATTCAGCCGGTGCACGAGCGGCCGACCGGGATTCGGTCGTGTCCGCGCCGCTGCATCGAGCGTCGCGACCAGCGACGACAGCAGCTCGTCGCGCTCGGCGACGTTCGGCCGTGGCGCTCCCGCCGGCGGCATCATGCCGGTGCGGACTTTGCGGATTACCTTTTCCCAGACGTCCGCATGCGCGGCGATGTCGGCAAGCTCCGGGCGATCGAGCGCCAGCCCGCCGGTTTTCAGCTTGTCGTTGTGACAGGTGACGCAGTAGGTGGAGACGATTGCCTGTACGCCGAGGGCCGGAGGCGCCGCGCTACCGGATGTTTGCTGCGCGGCGCCGGTGCCTGAAGACCACGGCGCCAGAAATGCAGAATTCAAAATGCAAAATGCAAACAGCGCGTGGCGTCGAACCGCAGCGTGCCGTTTGCATTTTGAATCTTGCATTTTGCATTTTGCATTCGCGACGCGCCTACTGGCCGTCGCAGAGGGCCACGACGCAAATCGAGTTGATCGTCCGATTTGCCGGCGGCACTTTCATGCCTCGCTCGATCATCAGCTTGCGGATCAGCTCCTTCGCTTCCGGCCGCTCGACGGCGGACTGCACGCCAACACGGACGAGGCCCTCGGCGTAGTCCAACGCCTGCCAGGTGAGGCCGGCGATGGTCGCGCCGGGGATATGCGTGTCGCGGCTGCCGCGATCCCGTGCATCGAGCCTGGCGCCGCGGTCAACGAGCAGCTGAATGACCTCCGGACGTCCCTTCAGCGCGGCGCCCATCAGCGGCGTGCGCCCTTCCTGGTTCGCCGAGTTCGGATCGAGGCCGAGATCGAGCAGCATGCGAACGGCTTCGAGGTTCTCCTTCGCCGAACGCTCGTAGGTCACGCCGTCCACCCAGCCGATGCCCGCCGCCGCCGTGAGCGCATTGTCGCCCTGGGCGGTCGCCACCTTGGGATCAGCCTTGTACTCGAGCAGCAGCTTCATCAGCGCCGTGTCGCTGGACTGCGCCGCACGGATGAACGCCGTTGCGCCGTTTTCGTAGAACCACTGCATCGTGAAGATGGTGCGCGTCAGCGTGTTGTCCTTCACCTTCGCGTTCGGGTCGGCGCCCTTGTCGAGCAGCAGCTTGATCAGCTCGAGGTGATCCATGTCCGGCTTCGGCACCGGATAGTCGCCGCCCTCGATGTTGCGGTTATCCGTGGCGAGGTACAGCGGCGTCCACCCACCCTTGTTCGCGAGGTTGGGATTCGCGCCGCTCTCGAGGAGCAGCTTCGCCAGCTGGTAGTTGCGGTTGTTCACCGCGACCAGCAGCGGCGTCCAGCCGTACTCGGTCGTCTGGTTGACGTCGGCCTTGGCCGCGATGAGCAGCCGCGCCGACTCGATATCGCCTTCGCGCGCGGCGAACACGAGCGGCGTCAGCCCGCCGCCGCCACCGCCGACGAGACCGGCAACAACCACCTCGGCATCATCATCGTCGGGCTCTGGTGCTTCAGCCGCAGCCGCCTGCGCGGGCGCCGCGCCACCCGCGCGTCCGCCCGCTCCGCGGCCACGTCCGCCCGCACCGCCGTTGCGTCCGCCCTGGCCGCGACCAGCTCCCGCCTGCGGATCTGCGGCACCAGGCTGAGGAGCCGCCGCGGGTGCCTGATCACTCGTCGCCGGCGGCTGCGCGGGGCTCGCGGGCTGCTGCGCCGGTGTGTTCGCCGGGTTCCCCGCCGGCTGCGCCGTGTTGCCCGGCTGCGGCGCGGCCGTCGCCGGCTGTTCAGCGGCCTGGCCCTGTCCGGCGCGGTTTCCTGTAAACGCATTGCGCGGCCCGCCGAGATCCTGGCCGCTTTCGAATTCGAACTCGAGCTGCTCTTCGTAGGTGCGGCCAGCGGCCTTCGCCCGCTCTCGGCGGCGCTGCGCTTCCTCGACGGCCCGCGTGTTGACGCGCGGCGCAATGTAATTGCGCGGAAGGCCGGCGCCGGCAGATCGCGCCGCCGGATCCGCACCAGCCTTCAGCAGCGCGGCCACGGCTTCCGGATGCCGCTGCTCCACGGCCCACATCAGCGCGGTGGTGCCGCGGACCGGTTCGCGCGCGTTCACGTTGGCCCCGGCTTCGACCAGCAACCTGATGACGTCGGGATTGCCGTTGCGCGCGGCGAACATCACCATGGTCTCGCCATTCGGCCCGAGCGCCTTGGCGTCGCCTCCGGACTTCAACAGCCGATCGACGACCTGCGGATTGCCATACAGCGCCGCCATCGCCAGCGGAGTCATGCCCTCGCGATTCGGCGCCGACTTCGCGCCCGCACGGAGGAGCATGTCCACGACTTCGACGTTGTCCCGATAGACCGCCCAATGCAGCGCCGTCGCGCCGTCGTCCTGCGCCGCGTTGACGTCGGCTTTCTTCTGGATCAGCGCGCGTACGGCAGCGACATCGCCGCGCATCACGGCATCGGCCACGTCCGAACCCGCGGCACGAAGCGCAACCGTGACGCTCGCGAGAACGAGGATGACGCCGGCAACTTGGACAGCTCTCATGGTAAATCCCACCTCTTGATCACGTGCGGCTTCGACCGTGGGGCGAACCCGACAGGGTTCGCGCCACGAGGTACAAGAATAATCCGGGACAGGGCGGGCGAGCTGGCCCCGGAACGGCCCAGTTTGTCAAAAGAACGTTAAATAAGCTGGCCTTTGACCCAGTCGAGCTCGCGGGTGACGTATTCCACGATGTCGCCGGTCTTGAGGTGATCGGGCAGCACGTCCCAGGTGTAGGTTTCGATTTCGAGGTGAGTCGAGAGCGGCCTCTTCTTGTGAAACGCCAGCGCCTGTTCGAGCGCAAACCGGGTGGTGCCGAACGCGCCGAGATCGTTGAGGAAGACGGGCACGTGGAAATGCGTGCGCCATTCGCGCGGACCGGGGTTCTTGTACCAATCCTCGAACGCGTCCTCGAGGTTGAGGAACCAGGTCATCTTGCCGTCTTTCTTCTGGCAGGTCTGCGACAGGTAGATCGTCTTGGCGAATGTCTGCAGCGCGTCCACGATCTTCTGCGAAACGTCGGGGATATACATCGAGGCGGCTTCCTGCAGCTTCACGATCTGCACGCCGCTGTCCACCAGCTTCTGCAGCGACGCCGGAATGTCCTCATAGCCGACCGCCTGGTGACCGATGTCGAAGACGACGCCCATGTAGTCGCGCATCGCCTGCGCGGCATCTGCTTCGTTCAGTCCGGTTTTTTTCGCCAACCGCTTCGCCGTCCCGCCCGAGAACAGGTGATTCTTGAAGTAGGTGATGGTTTCGTCGGTCGTCTCGAGGTAGCAGCGCGGCTCCGGCTCGAGGCCGAGCGTCACCGTCTTCCCCGTCTTCTTCTTCAACTCGACCAGGTGGGCAACGACGTCGATGACGTTCGACGTATACGCCTCGACCACGTCATCGCCGGTGACCTTCGGCTTGAAGCCAAGCGGCGCGCTCTGGATCGAAGGGTTGATCCCCTCGGGAGCGAGCTCCGCGAGAAGGTTGGCAACTTTCTTCGTGTACTCCCCTCGCTCCGGGGTCGCCCAGTCGGGCTCGTACACGTCTTCCTTGATCACCTGCTTCTTGAAGACGCCGTAGACGAATGCGTTCGCGGTGTAGAGATAGAGGTCGTTGTCGGCGAAGAATTTCTTCAGGTCGGCGACCTTCGACGGTTCGGCAGACAGGAGCTCGGCCGACGGCGCCGAGGTGCGGAGGCACACGCCAAACTTCTCGTGCGGCGCGACGCGCGCCTTCACCGCGGGCAGATAGGTGTTAACGCTCTTCCAGAGCTGTTCCCAGTTGTCGGTCTGGTGGACGAGAGTCGAGTACGTGAGGTGGCCAAGGCCTTTACCGAGATCCATGTCGCTCCTGTTCGGTTAACCGTGAAGCACGCAAAACGTTAGATCTTCTCGACGCGTCCAGATTCAGCGGATCTCACGACTGCTTCGGTTACGGCGACGCCATGCACCATTTCGCCGAGCGGAATCGGATACGGTGCACCGCCCTGGGCGGCGTCGGCGAACGCCTCGAGTGACGCGCGCGTCACGTCGAGCTTCGCCGCTTCCCACGTCTGCGCCGGGCCTTTGGCGGGCTGGAATTTACAGGTGCCGAACAGTTTCGTGCGGCGCTCCTCCGACGGCGCGCCGGCAACGTGCGTCATGCCCTCGAGGCGGACCCAGCCCTTGGAGCCGAACACCTGGAAGCTGAAACCCGGACCGGTCGCCGTCATCGTGCCGAGGTATCCGGACATGCCGGCCTTCATGCGGAACAGCATCGACGTCGTGTCATCGGAATCCACCGCCACCACACGACGGAAGCTCTGGCAATAGACCGTGTCGATCTCGCCGCACAGGTCGATCATTCCGTCGATCGCGTGCACGCCCATTGGCGTCAGCCCGCCGGCCGGCGTTTCATCCCGCTGTGCGCGCCACGCGTCGGCTTTCAGCGCCAGCGCATTGGGAAACGTCATGGTTGCTTCGATGTGCAGGATGGTGCCGAGATCGCCGTTCCTGATCTGTTCGCGAAGCCTGGTCATCTCGGGATGGAAACGGCGGTTGTAACCGAGGCCGAGAGTCACGCCGGCCTTCTCCGTCGCGGCCACCGCCTGCTCCGCTTCCGTCTTGTGCAGCGCAAACGGCTTTTCGCAGAAGACATGCTTGCCGGCCTTCGCCGCGGCAATCACCTGCGGCGAATGCTGCGAATGCGGCGTGGCGAGCACCACGGCATCAACGTTCGGATCGGCGAGGATCGCTTCGTAGCTGTCGGCGTAGGTCAGGCCCTGCTCTTTCGCGAACGCGAGGTAGTCATCGGTCTTCGTGCGCGAGGTGGCAGAAACGAACTTGATTTTGTCGCTGGTCCCCTGAACCGATTCGACGAGCGTCTTTCCCCACCACCCGAGGCCGACCTGTGCTGCCCTGATCACAGCTGCTCCAAAGTTGAAAACTGGAAAACTGGAAGAAGTGGAAAAGTTCCACTCTTCCACTTTTGTACTTTTTCCACTTACTGTTTCAGCCGTAACAGCGAGAACTTGGGATCGGCGCCGAGCGACTCGGTCGGCGGCAGCCCGAGCTCCTGCTTCACCAGGTTCGTCCCCTGCACCAGCGCCACCATCTTGTAG
>DASTBV010000055.1:0-95562 GCA_035711805.1 Vicinamibacterales bacterium | reverse complement strand
CCTGCCGATGCCGCTCCTGCTCACAGGAACGCTCGGGGCATTCATCCGCATACGGCAGCCAATCCCCGGCAAAAAAGAGCTCTTCGACATCGGCATCGCCGGCCCCATCGCAGGATTCGTCGTCGCAGTGCCGCTGCTGTTTGTCGGGATGTATCTGTCGCGCATCGACGAGATACCACCTGACTATCCGGAGCCGCTGCTCTGGCTTGGCGAGCCGCTGCTGTTCAAGCTGGCCGCCTGGCTGACGTTCGGCCACGTCGCGGAGGGGTTTACCGTGACCATGCACCCGATGGCGTTTGCGGCGTGGTTCGGGCTGCTGGCTACGGCGCTCAACCTTTTCCCAATCGGCCAGCTCGATGGAGGGCATATCTCCTACGCGGTGTTCGGGCGGAAGAGTTCCGCCGTCACCCTGGTGATGGTGGCCTGCCTCATCGGCCTCGCCTTATGGTCGATGTCCTGGCTGGTGTGGGCCGGGCTGACGATCCTCATGCTGGCGGTCTTCGGACGACACCATCCGCCCACCCCTGACGAACATCTCCCGCTCGACCCGACCCGCAAGGCGGTCGCGGTGTTTGCGGTCATCATGTTCATCCTGTGTTTCACCCCCGCCCCGATCGAACCCGTGGACATCGTGCAGCCGCTCTAGCGGATCCCTGGAACTTTCCGCCCGCGGCCGGGCAATGCACTCATGACGTGGACGATGCCGGGCTGATCGCGCTGGCGCGCCGCGGCGATGCGGTCGCCTTCTCCCGGCTGTTTGCCGGGTTCGAGCGGCGCATCTTCCGCTACGCGGCGCACATGTGCGGCCGCGATGCGGCCGACGACGTCGTGCAGGAGACGTTCCTCGCCGTGCTGCGAGGACAGGTCGGCTACGACGCGGGCAAGGGGACGGTCGGCAATTACCTGTTTGGAATCGCCCGGCACTTCGTGCTGAAGCGGCTGAGCGCACGCGAGGCCGCGACGTTCGATCTCGACGAGCACGACGAGCGGACGGCGTGGCCGGATGAACGGCCCAGCGTGCTGGACAGCCTCTCGCGCGAGGAGACGATCCAGACCGTGCGCGCGGCAATCGCCTCGCTGCCGGCGGCGTATCGCGAAGCGGTGGTGCTGTGCGAGCTGCAGGAGATGACTTACGCGGATGCCGCGGCGATTGCACACTGCCCCGTAGGGACCGTGCGGTCCCGGCTGCACCGGGCGAAGGCGTTGCTGATGACGAAGCTCTCGGCAACACGCAGTGGCGGGGACCTTGTGAGGTCCGCGACGAGATGAGGTTCGACGTGGAAAACGAAAGCGGAAGCGACGAAAGGCTGACCGTCGGCCTGCGCGCGGTCGCGGAAGACGACGAGCGGCTTGGCGCGTCGAACGCCGTCGGACTGCGGCTGCTCGCCGAAGTCCAGGCGATCGCGGATGCGCGACGGCGGCGCGCGATGGTGCTTTCCCTTGCGGCCGCCGCGGCGCTCGCAACCGCACTCGCCGTACCTGCGTGGCGAACGCTGCAGTCCCGCCCGGGCCTCCCCGTGGCTGCCGATGGCGCAGTGGTCACACGAGAGCTGGTCACCGAATTCTTCCCGCTGCGGTACAGCAACGTGCCGGCGCGCGGTGGCTACGTGGTGCGGATGCAGGTGCCGCGTACGGCTCTGGCGGCGTTCGGTGCGACAGCGCCGGCAGGGATCAGCAACGACCCCAACATCCTGGCCGACGTCGTCGTCGGTGACGACGGGCTCGCGCGGGCAGTACGGTTCGTTCAGGTTATTGAAGAGGAGCAGACACCATGACGCGTTCTTTTCTAGCGGCTGTGGCGTGCGCGGCCGGACTCGCGGTCACTCTGACCGTCGCCCGGGCACAGGAACCAGACAGGCGAGCGAGACTGACCGCCGCGGCACAATCACTCCAGGACCCTCGCGCCGCGGGAGGCCCCCTGACCGACGCCGTGGTACCGAACGCTCCGTTCTCTGCCGACGCAGTGACAACCGTGACGCAGACGCTCGGCGACGGCACGAAGATCGAGCAGCGGACCACGGCGAAGTGGTATCGCGATTCGGCCGGGCGCGTTCGCCGCGAGCAGACTGTGATCGGGCTCGATCGGTTGAGTCCGCAGGGCCAGCCGCAGACCACGATCACCTTCGATACCGTGCCGCGTGATCCGACGCCCTACGTGCTCAACCCGGCCAACCGCACGGCCCGCCGAACGCCGCGCGGGGTGCAATGGTTCAACGACACCCTCAATAACGGCCTTTACTTTCGCGCCAGAGATATAACGCTCGTGAACAGCTGGACCGTGGGAGGAATCGGACTCAGCGTGCGTGGACAGGGGGCGGCCGTTCCAGCCGACGTGCAGTCGGTCGAAGAGCCGCTCGGCACGCGTCAGATCGAAGGAGTGAAGGCAACCGGGCGTCGATCGACCACGACGATTCCGGCGGGACGCATCGGCAACGATCGCGCGATTCAGATCGTCGAGGAGCAGTGGGAATCACCGGAGCTGAATATGGTGATCTCGTCCCGCTTCTCCGATCCCCGGACCGGCGTCGTCGAGTATCGGCTGACGAACATCAATCGGTCTGAGCCACGGGCCGACCTGTTCGCCGTGCCGGCGGATTACACCGTTATCGAGGCCAATGGTGGCGCGCGCGGCGGCCGCGGCGCCGGCGGCGGCGAGCCGGCTCAAGGCGGCCAGGGCGGACGCCAAGGCGGGCGGGGGGGAAGGGGCAACTGACGCTGTAATTCAAAATGCAAAATTCAAAATGCAAACGCATGCGGGAGTTTGCATTTTGCATTTTGAATCTTGCATTTCGTTACAGCACGTTCAACGGATCGACGTCGATTGTGACTCGCCGCCGGACTTCCGGCATCGCCGCGACAACCGCGCGGAGCGCCTGACGCATCTCCGCGCGGCGCGCGCCCTTCAGAAAGAACTGGACCCGGTGCTCGCCGCGCAGCTTCGCCAGCGGCGCGGGCGCCGGGCCGAGGATGGTAAAGCCGCCGGCCTGCGCGCCGTCCGCGAGGCGCCGCACCACCTCCGCTGCCGTCTGCATCGCGTCGTCGAACGTCCGCCCGCGAACCACCGCGTTGACCATGGCCACCAGCGGCGGATACTTCATCCCGCGGCGGAAATTGATCTCCTTCTCGAAGAAGCCGACGTAATCCTGCCCGCACGCGAGCCGCACGCTGTAGTGCTCGGGATAGAGAGTCTGAATCACCGCTTCGCCCAGGCGCTCGCCACGGCCGGCGCGGCCGGCGACCTGGGTCAGGAGCTGGAACGTGCGCTCGGCGGCGCGGAAGTCGGCCAGGCCGAGCCCGACGTCGGCCGAAATCACCCCGACCAGCGTCACGCCCGGGAAGTCGTGACCCTTGGCGATCATCTGGGTCCCGACGAGCACGTCCAGCTCCGCGGCGGCGAAGCGGGAGAGCAGCGACGCGAGGGCGCCTTTTCTTCTGACCGAGTCGCGATCGACGCGGCCGATGCGCGCGTCGGGGAACCGATCGCGCAGGTGCTGCTCGACTTTTTCGGTGCCGAAGCCGGTGTGCTCGAGATACGGCGCGGCGCACTTGCGGCACGCCTTCGGCACCATCACCGAGTAGTTGCAGTAGTGGCAGCGCGCCCGCCATCCGTTGCGGGCGGCGTGAACCGTCAGCGAGATGCTGCAGTTCGGGCAATCGAACATATCGCCGCATTGCCGGCACACGACGGCCGTCGAATACCCGCGCCGGTTCAGCAGGACGACCACCTGCTCGCACCGCGACAGGCGATCCTCGATCGCCGCCGCCAGGTCACGGCTGATGACGACATCCGGACCTTCGGCCGCGTACTCGTCGCGCATGTTCACGACCCGCACCGCTGCCAGCGGGCGATCGAGCACCCGGCGCTCGAGGACGACGCGTTCGTACTTGCCGCTGACCGCGTTCTGATAGGACTCCATCGACGGCGTCGCCGAGCCGAGCACGACCAGCGCGCCCTCACGGCTGGCGCGCATGACCGCGACGTCGCGGCCGTGATACCGCGGCGCCTCCTCCTGCTTGTACGACGAGTCGTGCTCTTCATCGACGATGACCAGGCCCAGGCGCGGCAGCGGCGCGAAGACGGCGGACCGCGTGCCGATGACCAGATCGACCACCCCGCGGCGGATGCGCTGCCACTGATCGTGGCGCTCACCGTCCGACAGGGCGCTGTGCTGAATGGCCACGCGATCGCCGAATGCGCCGCGGAACAGCGCGGCCACGGAGGGCGTGAGCGCGATTTCCGGCACCAGCATCAGCACCTGGCGCCCGGAGCCGCACACGCACCGCGCCAGCCGCAGATACAGCTCGGTCTTGCCGCTGCCCGTGACGCCGTGCAGCAGGGCGACGCGAAAGTCGCGCCGGCCCGCAAGCGCTTCGAGCTGTTCCAGCGCGGAGGCCTGCTCGACGGTCAACTGCCGGGCGGGATCGCGAGCGACGCCGGCCATCAGCGCGTCTGCGAAGGGATCGCGCTCGTGTGCCTCTTCAGCGATCGCCACCAGGCCATGTTTAGCCAGCCGCCCGACGAGATCGGCCGTGATGCCGCGCTCGCGCAGTTCCGAGAGCGGGAGCGGGGCCGAGGCGGCCGACAGCGCCGCCACGGCCTCGCGCTGTCTGGCGGTCAGGCGCAAATCCGCGTCCGAAGCGTCGCCGGCCGCGGCCGAACGCCCGTGAGCCGTCAGTGCTGCCGTCCGGCGAGTGCGGAAACCGGAGGCTTTCTCGCGCGCCCCTGGCGGGAGCGCCACCGCAATCGCATCGCCAATCCCGGCGAGGTAGTAATCCGCGACCCATTGACACAGCTCGACAACCGCCGGCGGGAGGAACGGCTCGTCGTCGAGCACCTCGATGAGTTCCCTGGCGTCTGCCGGCGCGGCATCCTGCGCCGGCGCCTCGATCACGCATCCGGTGACCGTGCGGCTTCCGATCGGCACCCGCACGCGCGCGCCCACCGCCGGCATCGCGAGCGATGGCGGAACGGCGTAGGTCAGGAGATCGAGGAAAGGAACGGGGACGGCGACGGAGATGAACTGCACCGGAAATTCAGAATTCAGAATTCAGAATTCTGCATTACTCGTCCGCGCTTTGCGAAAGTATGGCGCGGACCTTTTTCATGTCTTCCCATACGTCGCGCTTCGCCGACGGATTCCGCAGCAGGTAGGCCGGATGATACGTGGGAATCAGCACCGCGTCGCGGTAGGTGAACTCGCGGCCGCGGATGCGGGTGATCGGCGCGTCGGTCTTGAGCAGGCACTGCGCGGCGAACTTGCCGAGCGCGACGATGACGCGCGGCTTGATGAGGTCGATCTGGCGGAAGAGGAACGGCTCGCACTGCTCCACTTCGTCGGGCTCCGGGTTGCGGTTGGCGGGCGGACGGCACTTGATGACGTTGGCGATGTAGACGTCCTCGCGCTTCAGATCGATGGCTTCGATGATCTTCGTCAGCAGCTGACCGGCCCGGCCGACGAACGGTTCGCCCTGGATGTCTTCGTCGGCGCCGGGCGCCTCGCCCACGAACATCAGGTCCGCGTTCGGGTTGCCGACACCGAAGACGACCTGCCTGCGCCCGAGCGTGTGCAGCTTGCAGCGGCTGCAGTCGGGCCCGATATCCACGCGAACGGCCTCGAGCGCGGCGACTTGACCCAGCGCGATCAAAGCCGATCGTGGCGCGGACCCTGTCGGGTCCGCGTTGGCGGGCCTGACAAGGCCCGCCCCACGATCGCCCGCCCCACGATCATCCGCAATCGAATCAGCCTTCGCGCGCGCCCGCCACTCGGGATCGAGCCGCACGCCGTCCACACCAAGCTCGGCGAAATACTCGAGGTGAGCGCGAATCGCGTCGCGCGGCCCGGGCGGCACCTTCAGCGCCGCACGGGCGCCGCAGGCCGGGCGCTGAGGAGGGATTCAACGCGGTCCAGGATGCGCGCGGCCACGCGCTCCTTGCTCTGCAGCGGGATGGCTTCCTCGTTGTCCGCCGTGATGATCGTCACCTCATTGGACGGCGCGTCGAAACCACGGTCGTCCGCCGACACGTCGTTGGCGACGATCATGTCCACGTTCTTCCGCGCCCGTTTGACGCGGGCGCGTTCGACGACATCGGCCGTCTCGGCCGCGAACCCGATCAAGACCGGCGCGGCACCGCCGAGCGCATCCCTCATCCCGCCGAGGTCGGCGAGGATGTCTTTGGTTCGCTCGAATGTCAGCGTCAGCGGACCGTCGGTCTTGGCGATCTTGTCGGCCGCACGCTGTGCGGGCGCATAGTCCGCCACTGCTGCAGCCATGATGACGACATCGGCACGCGCCGCGGCACGCATCACCGCCTCGTGCATCTCCGCCGCGCTGCGCACGCGCACCAGCTGATCGACAGCCGGCGGCTCGAATCGCGTCGGCCCGGCCACCAGCGTCACCTCCGCCCCGCGCCGCCGCGCCTCTTCGGCCAGCGCGAACCCCATACGTCCGCTCGATCGGTTTCCGACGTAGCGGACGGCATCGATGTCCTCGTAGGTCGGTCCGGCCGTGATCAGCATCTTCTTCCCCGCCATCGTCTTCTGGCCGGCGCCGGCAACGATGCGATCGGCGGCAGCCACGATATCGGCGGGCTCGGCCAGGCGTCCCTTGCCGACCCAGCCGCATGCCAGATAGCCCTCACCCGGCTCGACGAAACGGACGCCGCGCGCGATCAACGCCTCGAGGTTCCGCTGGACCGCCGCGTGCGCCAGCATGTTGGTGTTCATCGACGGCGCCAGGAGCACGGGCGCCTTCGTGGCCAGATACAGGGTCGAGAGGAAATCGTCGGCGATCCCGTTGGCAAACTTGCCGATGACGTTCGCGGTACAGGGTGCGACCACGAGCAGCGCAATCTGATCGGCGATCGCGATGTGCTCGATATCGGCATTCATACCCGGACGCCACTGAGACGTGATGACCGGGCGGCGTGTGATCGCTTCGAAGGTCACGGAGCCCACGAAACGCCCCGCCGATCGCGTCATGACCGCAACGACGTCGTGACCGCGCTGCTGGAGGCCGCGGCACACTTCGACAGCCTTGTATGCGCCGATGCCGCCGCTTACGCCGAGCGCGATGAGTGCCATCGAACAATCCCCGTTGGGATTTGTTTACTCCTCCTCGATCTTCTCCACCTTCCGCCGCAGCACTTCGCGCTGCGCGATGGATATCTTTTTCCCGCCCGTCTCGCGCGGCTCCGCGCCGGCGAGCAGCTGCCGCGCGCGCTTGCCGGCAATCACCACGAACTCGAAACGGTTTTCCTTCGGGGGTCTTTCCATGAAATCTGTCCTTATCTAAAAAGTATCTTTGATACCTTCCGCGACCGGGCGCATCACCTTGACGCGCGCCCGCTCCGCCAGCACGATCGCCTTGAGCCGCTCGACCGCCGTCTCGACTTCGTCGTTGATGACGACGTATTCGTACTGCGCATACTCGGCGATTTCGCGGCTCGCCACCTCCAGCCGCTGGCGAATCTGCTCCTCGCTGTCCTTGCTGCGCCCGCGGAGGCGCCGCTCGAGCACGGCGGCCGACGGGGGCAGGACGAACACCCCGACCGTCTCGATTCCGCGCGTCCGGACCTGGCGCGCGCCCTGGACGTCGATCACCAGCACGACGTCCTCACCGCCGGCCAGGCAGGCTTCCGTGTCCGCCGCACAGGTGCCGTAATAGTTGCCGAACACGTCGGCCCATTCGAGGAACTCACCCTCCCGGACCATGTGCTCGAAGCGATCCCGGGCAATGAAATTATAGTCAACGCCGTCGTGTTCGCCGGGTCGGGCGGACCGCGACGTGTAGGAGCGCGACATTCTCAGATTGGGCACGGCCTGCACGAGCCGCTCGACGAGTGTGGTTTTGCCGGTGCCCGACGCGGCCGACACGATGAACAGCAGCCCCCGGCGGAGCGGGCTACTCGACATTCTGCACCTGCTCGCGCATCTTCTCGAGCTCCGCCTTCGCCGTGATGATCAGCTCCGAGATGCGGATGCCGTCCGCCTTCGACCCGATGGTGTTGATCTCGCGGTTCATTTCCTGCAGCAGGAAGTCCAGCTTCCGCCCGCACGGCTCGGTCCCGTCGGCCAGCGCACCCCAATGCGCCAGATGCGCACGAAAGCGCGTCACCTCCTCGGAGATATCCGACCGCGCCGCCGCGCGGACGATCTCCTGCGCCAGCATCGCCTGATCGACGGGCAGCTCGGCGCTGATTTCGGCGGCCCGATCGCGCAGGCGGGCCTCGACCGCCACGCGTCCTTCCTCGGCGGCCCCGCGCAGCCGCTCGATCAGCTCCGCGAGCATCTGCCGCCGCGCCTCGAGGTCCGCGCGAAGATGGTCCCCCTCCCGGACGCGCATCGCGTCCAGATCCGCCAACGCCTGCTCGACCGACGCCTCGACGCTCGAGCCCAGCTGTGCCTCGACCACCGGATCGGGTTCGGCCGGCCGATCGCGCACGGCGATCGCCTGCGGATGCCGCAGCAGGTCGCCCGGCGTCAGCGTGCCGGTGACCAGGCCGCGCTCGCGCGCCCGCTCGATGGCGGCGGCGAGCGCATCGGCAAAGTCCTCGTTCAGCTCAACAGAGAGAGCCGCCGGATTTCTCAGCTGGACCGAGATCGCCAGCTCCACCCGCCCGCGCGCCAGACGCTTCTGCAGCAGCGCGCGCACACGCGGCTCCAGCTCCGCCAGCGACTGCGGCACACGCAGCTGGAGATCGAGAAACCGGTGGTTCACCGAGCGCAGCGTCACGCCAAGCGTCGCCCGCTCGTCCTCATGGGTCAGGGAAGCGAAGCCGGTCATCGACTTAATCATGTGGGGTCGGACTCGTCCAGCAGCTGCAAATCATAGAGTTTGGCATAGGCGCCGCCGCGCGCCATCAATTCGTCATGTGTGCCTGTTTCAACGACGACGCCCTTCTCCAGGACGATGATCGCGTCCGCACGACGGACGGTGGACAGGCGATGGGCGATGACGAACGACGTCCGGTTGAGCATCAGGTTGGTCAGGGCGTCCTGCACCAGCATCTCCGACTCGGCATCGAGCGACGAGGTCGCCTCGTCGAGAATCAGGATCGGCGAATCGCGCAGCAGCGCGCGGGCGATGGCGAGCCGCTGCCGCTGACCGCCGGACAGTCGCTGGCCGCGTTCGCCGATCAGCGTGTCGTAGCCGCGATCGAGCGTCACGATGAACTCGTGCGCATGCGCGGCGCGAGCCGCGGCCTCGATCTCCGCCTGTGGGGCCGCCGGACGTCCAAACGCGATGTTCGCCGCCACGGTGTCGTCGAAGAGCACCGTTTCCTGCGTCACGATCCCAATCTGCGACCGCAGCGACGCGAGCGTGACTTCGCGGACGTCGCGGCCGTCGATCGTAATCGTGCCGCCCGTGACGTCGTAAAAGCGCGGAATGAGATTCACCAGCGTCGTCTTGCCGGCCCCGCTGCGGCCAACGATGGCCAGCGTCTGCCCGGCGCGCACGGTGCACGTCACGCCGCGCAGCGTCGCGTCCTCCGCACCCGCATAGGAGAAGCAGACGTTTCTGAACTCGACGGCCCGCGAGAATCCCGGCAACGCCTCGGCCGTCGGCGTTTCGGTCACCTCGCTGTGCGTCTCGAGGATCTCGAAGATACGCTCGCCTGCCGCCCTCGCCTGCTGCAGGTCCGCATTCACGCGGCTCAGCTTCTTGGCCGGCCCATACATCATGAACAGCGCCGTGATGAACGCGACGAACTCGCCGGTCGAGAGCCGCTGGGCGGCGATCGACTCGCTGCCGTACCACAACGCCGTGACGAATGCGATTCCGCCGATGAACTCCATCAGCGGCGGCAGGGCCGACAGGGCGCTGCTCACTTTGATGCTCGTCCGGTAGTAATGGTCGGATGCGCGCTCGAACTTCGCTGTCTCACGATCTTCGGCGCCGAAGGCCTTGACGATGCGGTGACCGGTGAAGGCCTCGGCGCTCACGTGCGACATCTGCTCGAGCGCTTCCTGGCTCCGGCGCGTCGTCCGCCGCACGCGCTGGCCGAGCCGGACCAGCGGGTAGACGATCAGCGGTGCGCCCGTCAGGCAGACAAGGGCCAGCCGCGCGTCGTAGTAGAACAGCGCGCCGGCGAAGAACAGCAGCGCGAATGATTCGCGAAGCAGATCGCCGATCGTCTCCGACACCGCCCGCTGCACCTGTGCGACGTCGTTGGTGATCCGCGACATCAGCCGGCCGCTGGTGTTCACCGAAAAGAAGGCCGCGGACTGGCCCAGGATGTGGCGGAACAACCGATCGCGGATGTCGCGCACGATCCGCTGGCCGACGTCGGTCATCAGATAGCCGGAGATGTAGGCGCCGAGACCTTTGGCGAAATACAGCGCCAGGATCGTCACGATCGTCGCAACGAGCTCCTCGCGCCTGGGCAGCACCGCGTCGAGGATCTGCTCGATCTGCCGGACGAGACCGGCCGACGCGGCGCCGTAGACGACCATCGCGGCGACAGCGATCGCGAGACGGCCGCGATAGGGCCGGCTGAATTCGAGGAGTCGGAAGAAGACAGTCAAGATGAAATGCAAAATGCAAAATTCAAGATGCAAACCTCGCAGCGTCCGGCAGAGCGGCCGTTTGCATTTTGCATTTTGACTCTTGCATTACCGCGCATCGATCACCCGCGCCGGTGGCCGTCCGTACCCGTCAGGGTGCGCGGAATGCCAGCGCCAGGCGTCAGCGATGATCGTAGTCAGGTCGGGCCGCCGCGGCACCCACCCGAAATCGGCGCGGATTCGCTCGGCCGACGCGTACAGCACCGCCGGATCGCCCGGCCGACGCGGGGCGGATCGCCAGGCCACCTTTTTTCCAGTGGCCTCCTCGACCGCCGCAATCACCTGCCGTACGGACGACGGGCGCTCCGTGCCGACGTTGTAGGTCCCGGAGGCGCCGCCGGCAGCCAGCCAGGCCAGCGCGCGTACGTGCGCGTCCGCGAGATCGGTAACGTGCACGTAGTCGCGCAGACAGGTGCCGTCGGGCGTCGGGTAATCCTCGCCGAAGAGCTCCAGGGGACGGCCGCCCCGCGCCGCGTCGAACGCCCGCGGGATGACGTGGATTTCGGGCGCATGGTCTTCGCCAAGCTCGCCGTCGGGGTCCGCGCCGGCGGCATTGAAATAGCGCAGGCACACCGAGCGCATGCCGTAGGCGCGCTCGAAATGCGGCAGCGCATGCTCGATCGCCAGCTTCGACTGTCCGTAGGCATTGATCGGGCGCGTGGGGTGCGTCTCGCGGAGCGGCATTTCGGTCGCCTCTCCATACACCGCACACGTCGACGAGAACACGAAATGGCGGCAGCCTTCGGCCGCCATCGCTTCGAGCGTCCCGAGCGTGCCGATCACATTGTTCCGGTAGTAACCCGCCGGATCCGTGACGGAGTCCGGAACAACAAGCCACGCGGCGAAATGCATCACGGCGGTCGCGTTCGTGTCGCGCAGCGCCTGCCGCACCGCGGCGACGTCGCCGATCGCGCCTTCGATCAGCCTCGCGCCCAGCACGGCGGCGCGATGGCCGGCGGAGAGATCGTCATACACCGCCACCTCGTGGCCGGCCTGGCGCAGCGCCTTGACGGCGTGGCTGCCGACGTAGCCGGCGCCGCCAGTCACGAGGACGATGTGGCGATCAGCTCCGACCAATGGAGTAGTAGCGGAATCCGTTCTGCTTCATCTGGCCGGGCGTAAAGAGGTTGCGTCCGTCGAAGACGATCGGCGCCCGCATCAGCGTGCGCATGCGGGCGAAATCGGGCCGGCGGAACTCGTTCCATTCGGTCACGATGGCCAGGGCGTCGGCGTTCTTGAGCGCGTCGTAATTATTGGCGGCATACGTGATCCGTTTGCCGAAGATGCCCTTTGCCACACCGGTCGCCTCTGGATCGTAGGCCCGCACCTTCGCGCCCGCGGCGAGCAGCGCCTCGATGAGCGGGATGGACGGTGCTTCGCGCATGTCGTCGGTGCGGGGTTTGAACGAGAGCCCCCACACCGCGATGGTCTTTCCCTTCAGCGATCCGAGCTGCTTTTTCATCTTCGCGAAGAGACGCGACTTCTGCGCCTTGTTCACCTCGTCGACGGACTGCAGGATCTTGAACTGATAACCGGCATCGGCGGCAAACCGGATCATCGCCTGCACGTCTTTCGGGAAGCAGCTGCCGCCATAGCCGCAGCCCGGGAACAGGAACGACGTTCCGATGCGCCGGTCGGAGCCGATCGCCTTGCGCACGTGATCGACGTCCCCGCCGACCACCTCGCACAGGTTCGCCACCTCGTTCATGAACGAAATCCGCGTGGCCAGCATGGAGTTCGCTGCGTACTTCGACAGCTCCGCGCTGGCACAATCCATCACCATAATCGGTGCCCCCGTGCGCGTGAACGGCGAGTAGAGCTCGAGCATCAGCTCCGTCGCGCGCTCGTCGTCGGCGCCGATCACGACGCGATCCGGCTTCAGGAAGTCGTCGATGGCGGCGCCCTGCTTCAGGAACTCGGGGTTGCTGACCACGCTGAAGGGATGCTTCGTTTCACGCCGCACCACCTCCTGTACCTTGCGCGAGGTCCCGACCGGCACCGTGCTCTTGTCAACGATGACCTTGTAGCCGTTCATCGCTTTCGCGATCTCGCGCGCGACCCCCAGCACGTGCTGGAGATCGGCCGACCCGTCCTCGTCCTGGGGTGTGCCGACAGCGATGAAGATGACCTGGGAATCGCGAACGGCGGTTGGCAGCGATGTCGAAAACGTCAATCGTCCTTCGGCGGTGTTCCGGCGGACCAGCTCCTCGAGCCCTGGTTCGTAGATGGGGATTTTGCCCTTCTGGAGCATCCGGATCTTCGTGGCGATGTTATCGACGCAGACAACATCGTTGCCGCTTTCAGCAAAGCAGGCACCCGCAACGAGGCCGACGTATCCCGTTCCGACGATAGCAATTTTCAATCGATCTCCCTGGTATGCAGGCCCAGGGCCGAAGGGTCCTGGCCCAAGAGGATCTCTGCGGCTTTTTGACGAAACGTTGAAGCTATCATCTCATGGAGCCGTGCAGATTCTTGTCGACTACCGTCCCGCGCTGCGCGCGCGTACCGGCGTCGGCGAGTACATGCACGAAATCATCCGCGCTTATGCGGCGGCATACGACGACGATGACGTTGCCGCGTTCACGAGCTCGTGGCGCGATCGGCCGGCGCCGGAGACGCCGCGGCGGCTCGGCGCCCGCGTCGTCGACCGCCGAGTACCGGTGCGCATGCTCAACTTCATGTGGCACCGCCTGCAGTGGCCTCCGGTCGAAGCGCTGGCCGGGCCTGTCGACGTCGTGCACGCCGCTCACCCGCTGATGATTCCAAGCCGGCGCGCGGCCCGTGTCGTGACGGTGCACGACCTGTACTTCCTCGACCATCCGGAAGGCACCAGCGCCGAGATTCGACGCGATTACCCGACGCTGACAGCGCGGCACGCGCGGGCGGCCGAGGCCGTCGTCACGCCATCGCAGTACACACGGGATCTCGTCGTCTCGCGACTTGGCGTCCCGGCGGATCGCGTCTACGCATGCCGGTTCGGCGCACCCGCCTGGCGCTCCCTCGGACGGCAGCCCAATACTCCCGACGACGGTTACTTCCTGTTCGTCGGCACGCTCGTCCCGCGCAAGAACGTGCCGGGCCTGCTCGATGCGTACGCACGTGTGCTATCGGCGATGCCCGAGGCTCCACGTCTCCTCATTGCCGGAGCGCCGACGTCGGATTCCTCTCCATGGCTGCGGCGGCTCCAGGAGGCGCCGCTCGCGGGGCACGTCGATCACGTTGGATATGTCTCCGAGGCGGACCGCGAGCGCCTGTACGCGGGGGCGCGCGCCCTGGTCATGCCTTCCTTCGACGAGGGCTTTGGCGTTCCGGCGCTCGAAGCGATGGCCGCGGGCGTTCCGGTGATCGCCGCGAACCGCGGCGCGCTGCCGGAGGTGATCGGATCGGCGGGGGTTCTTCTCGATCCGCTCGACACCGAAGGATTCGCCTCGGCCATGCTGCTCGTCGCGCGCGATCGGGAGTGGGCCGTCTCCCAGGGTGGCGCGGGCCTCACGCAGGCAGCGACCTTCACGTGGCACGCCGCCGCCGTCCGCCTGCGCCAGGCCTACACCGACGCCGTGGCGCGGCGGCAGGGCGAAAGCGGACGCGCCTGATGCGAATCGCAATCGACGCGCGCGAGCTCGCCGGGCGGCCCACCGGCGTGGGCCGGTACCTCTCCGAGATCCTGCGGGCGTGGAGCGATCTCGCCGGAGCGCGGACGCATGAATTCGTCCTGTGTGCACCCGGCTCCGTGCCGCTGCCCGGCACGCTCAACGCGTCGGTCGTCACAGCGGCCGGCAACGGAACGCTCTGGGAGCAACTGACCCTGCCGCGCCTCGTTGCGGAGGCAGATGCCGATGTGCTGTTCGCGCCGGGCTACACCGGGCCTCTCGTCAGCCGGACTCCCATGGTCGTCGCGGTGCACGACGTCTCGTTTGCCGCCCATCCGGAATGGTTTTCCTGGCGGGAAGGGTTCCGCCGCCGTCTCGTCACGGCCTGGGCCGCCCGGAAAGCGGCGAAGGTCATCACCATCTCCGACTTCTCAAAGGAGGAGATCGTCCGCCACCTTGGCATCCGCGGCCCGAAGGTCGAAGTGATCTACTGCGGCGTCACGTCAATGTCCACGACACCCCGGCCGCGTCCTGCCGACGGTGAAATCCCGGTCTTGTTCGTCGGCTCGCTCTTCAACCGGCGCCATATCCCTGAGCTGATTGCCGGGTTCGAACAGGTTGCCGCCCGGCATCCGTCGGCGCGGCTCGATCTGGTCGGCGACAACCGCACCCGCCCTCATATCGACGTCGATGAGCTGATCGCCCGGAGCAGCGCCCGCGATCGCATCCGCGCGCGCGCCTACGTCGCGGACGATGAGCTGGCGTCGCTCTACCAGAGGGCGCGCGCGTTTGTGTTTCTCTCCGACTACGAGGGGTTTGCACTGACGCCGCTCGAAGCGCTGGGCGCCGGCATCCCGATCGTCCTGCTGGCCACCGACGTGGCGCGCGAAATCTTCGGGCCGGCCGCGACATACGTCGATCGTGCGGAGCCTGCACTCATTGCGGACGCGCTGGAACGGGCGCTGTTCGACGAAGCGGAGCGCGAGCGCGTGCTGGCGGCCGCCGGCGCCCGGCTCGAGCGCTACTCATGGCCCGAATCGGCCCAACGGACGCTGCAGGTGCTCCTCGCTTGCGCTCGCAGCCGGTAATGCAGAATTCTGAATTCAGAATGCACCGAGCTGCCGCTTTTCTGCATTTTGAATTTTGCATTCTGCATTTTCTGGTGCCTGTCTGACATGCCGCGCCTGTCGATCATCATCGTGACGTTCAACTCGCGAGCCGACATCGATGCGTGTCTTCGCTCGCTGACGGACGGCATTCACGTCGATCGCGAGATCATCATCGTCGATAACGCCTCGACGGACGGGACCGCGCAGCACATCCGCGAGCGCTGGCCAGGCGTCCGGCTGGTAGGCCTCGGTGCGAACCTGGGCTTTGCACGCGCGACGAACATCGGGATCCAACAGACATTCGGCGAGCTCGTTCTGCTGCTCAACCCCGACACCCTCGTCGGCGCCGGCGCAGTCGACGGCCTCGTCGCCGCCCTCGAGCGCGACCCGCACGCCGCCGTCGCCGGCCCGCGCATCGTCGGCGCCGACGGGCACGGCGAGCTGTCGTTCGGCCGGATGATTCAGCCGCTGACGGAGCCGGTGCAGAAGCTCCTGATGATCGGCAACCAGCGGCGGCTGCCTGTCGTTCAGGGCATCACGGAGCGCATGACGCGCCGCCGCCAGTATGTGGACTGGGTCACCGGCGCCTGCCTGCTCACCTACCGGGCTGACCTCGAATCGGTGGGATTGATGGACGAACGGTTCTTTCTCTATATGGAAGACGTCGATCTGTGCGCGTCCATGCGTGCCAGAGGGCGGCGCGTCCTGTTCGTGCCGGACGTCGAGGTCGTGCACCGGCGAGGGGCAAGCGCCCAGCCGGCCGCGCGCGAGGCCGCGTACCGGCAAAGCCATCTGGCGTTCTACCAGAAGCACCACCCGGCGTGGGTGCCTCTCGTGCGCGCCTACATCAGACTGTTCGCGAGAAGTAGACGCTAGCCGTACGCCCCCGACCCGAGCCGGACCATCAACTCCTCGGGCCTGCTCACCCGCTCGAAGCCGAACGGCTCGTAGAGTCCATGCGCATCGCGCGTTCGCAGCAGGAAGACGGCTAATCCCTGGAGATCCTGATGGCCGAGGATCGCGCGCATGAGGGCCTTGCCGACGCCCTGTGCGCGGAATTCGGGCACGACCAAGACGTCGGCCAGGTAGGCAAACACTGCCTTGTCGGTGATCACGCGGGCAAATGCGATCTGCCGGCCATTCGCGTAAGCCCCAAAACACAGCGAGTTGGCGATCGAGCGCTCGATCACGTCGCGCGCCCGCGCTGCGGCCCAGTACGAGTCGTGCAGATTGCGCTCGATCACCGGCAGATCGAGAAGCGCCCTGTCGGTCGATATCGTCACGTCCGACATCATCACTCTATTCTCTATCGCACCTCTGAACCTCCTGAACCCCCTGAACCTCCTGAACCCCCTGAACCTCCTGAACCTATTGCACCTCTTATAATTGCCGCGTGCGCGTCGCGATCGATGCCAGGAAGCTGCATGACTTCGGCATCGGCACCTACATCCGGAACCTGCTGCGGCAGCTCGCGCGCATCGATCGGCAGACGGATTACGTCCTTCTGAGCCCTGCGGCGGATCTGGACGTCGCGTCGCAGCTCGGGCCCAACTTCCGGGCCGTGCTCGAACCGTCGCCCAACTACTCCTTCAGGGAGCAGGTGCACGTGCCGTGGGTGCTGCGGCGCGAGCGCCCCGACGTCTTTCACGCGCCGCATTACGTGCTGCCGCCTGCAGTGACGTGCCGCTCGGTGGTGACCATCCACGACTGCATTCACCTGATGTTTCCGCAGTACCTGCCCAACAAGATGGCGTACGCGTATGCGCGGGCGTCGATGTGGGCCGCGGTGAAGCGTTCGGACCGCATTCTGACCGTCTCGGAAGCGTCGAAGCGGGACATCCTTCATTTCTTCAACGTGGCGCCGGAGAAGATCGTCGTCATCTACAACGCGATCGACGATCATTTCTGGCTGACGCCGCCCGAGGACGAAGTGGTGCGCGTCCGCGAGCGCTACCAGCTCGATCATCAGTTCATCCTCTACGTCGGCAACATCAAGCCGCACAAGAACCTGGTGCGGCTCATCGACGCGTTCGGCGAGCTGCGCCGGACGGGATTCGAGGAGCTGAAGCTGCTCATCATCGGCGACGAGATCTCGAAGCTGCCGTCGCTTCGCCGCGCCGTGCACCGCCACAAGCTGCACAAGCACGTCAGGTTTCTCGGTTACGTCTCCGACGACACGCTCCGCGTGCTGTATCGGCTGGCGTCGCTGTTCGTCTTTCCGTCTCTGTACGAAGGCTTCGGTCTCCCGCCGCTGGAGGCGATGGCCAGCGGCACACCGGTGGTGACGTCGAATCAATCGTCGCTGCCCGAGGTCATGGGGGACGCCGCGGTGCTGGTCGACCCCTACGACGTCGGCGCGATCGTCGACGGGATGCGCCGGGTGCTGACCGATACTGACCTTGCGGCCGAGCTCCGGCGCCGGGGTCCGGAACGGGCGCGCGAGTTCTCCTGGGCACGATCGGTGGAGCAGACACGACGCGTGTACGAGCAGGTCGGTCACTTGTCGGCCGTAGCGCGGAGCGCGAAGGCGGAGCAATAGTGCGCGTCGCGCTCGTCCACGACTGGCTCACCGGCATGCGCGGCGGGGAGAAGGTGCTCGAAGTGCTGTGCGAGCTGTACCCCGCGGCCGATATCCTGACGCTGTTTCACGTCCGTGGATCGGTCTCGCCGACGATCGAGCGCCACCCGATTCATACCTCGTGGGTGCAGCAGCTGCCGTTCGCGACACGCCATTATCGCCGCTACCTCCCGCTCTTCCCCGCTGCCATCGCCGGCTTCGACCTGAGCCCGTATGACCTGGCCGTCAGCACCAGCCACTGCGTCGCGAAGTCGGTGATTCCCGCGGTCCGCACACGGCATCTGTGCTACTGCTTCTCGCCGATGCGGTACGCGTGGGACCAATTCGACGCGTACTTCGGAGTGGAGCGGGTGGGATATCTGGCGAACCGGCTCGTCTATCGGCCGATCATGACGCGCATGGCCCGGTGGGACGCGGCCACGGCGTCGCGCGCGCACCGCTTCGTCGCCATCTCGCGGTACGTTTCCGGGCGGATTGCCAGATACTATAATCGCGAGGCGTCGGTGGTTTATCCGCCGGTCGACACCACCTTTTACCACCCTGCCGCCGTTACCCCGGAGAATCATTTCCTGATCGTGTCGGCTCTCGTTCCGTATAAACGCATCGACCTGGCGATCGACGCGTGCCGCCGCGCCGGCGCGCGGCTGCGGGTCGTCGGCGATGGTCCCGAACGAGCGCGGCTCGAACGCCTGGGTGGAGGCGAGGTGGCCTTCCTCGGTCCGCTGTCGAACGAGGCAATCCGCGACGAATACCGTCGCGCCGCGGCGTTCATCCTGCCGGGCGAGGAGGATTTCGGCATCGCTCCGCTCGAAGCCCAGGCCTGCGGCCGGCCGGTGGTTGCCTTCGCGCGCGGCGGCGCACTCGAGACGGTGATTGACGGCGAAACCGGCGTACTCTTTGACGAGTTGACTGTCGCATCGCTCAGCGCCGCGCTCGACCGCGTGGCCGGACTGCGCGTCGACCGTGGACGGCTGCGCGCACACGCCGAACGGTTCTCACGCGAACGCCACGTCGAACAGATGCGCCAGACGGTTGACGAAACAATCGCCGCGCCGGCGGGGACGACGTGGTAAGGCGCAACCGCCTGCTCGTCGCGTTCCATGTCATCAGCGACGCGCTCCTGGCTGCGTGGGCGTTTCTGCTCGCGTATTTCATCCGCTTCGACTTCGGCCTGATTCCCGTACGCAAAGGGATTCCGCCGCTGGCCGAATACCTCAACGTGCTTCCGCTCATCGGCCTGCTCACGCCGCTGGTGTTCCACTTCCGGGGCGTCTACCGGCTGCGGCGCGGACGGTCGCGGATCGACGACTTCTTCGCCGTCCTCGTCGGCAGCATTGTCGTCGTCGTCCTGGGAGTTCTCGCGACGTTGTACTTTCAGGCCTACTGGGCATCGCCCGAAGAGCGCGCCCGCGGCGCCTACCAGGTCTCGCAGATCGTCTGGGGCCTCTTCCTCGGACTGAACGTGACGTTCACCTACGCGTCACGCGAAGCGCTGCGCGAGCTCCTCGAGCACCGGTGGCGCGCCGGCGTCGGGTTGAAGCGCATCCTCATCGCCGGCGCCGGCGACCTTGGCCGCATGCTCGCCGATCGCATGCTCCAGCATCGCGAGCTCGGCTATCAGGTGGTCGGCTTCATCGACGATCGGGCCGGCGGAGACCACCTCGGGTATCGGGGATTGCCGCTGCTCGGCAAGATCGCCGACGCGGCGGAAGTCGCTCACGCGGAACGGGTCGACCATTTGTATGTCGCGCTGCCGATCGAGGAACACTCGAAGCTCCTCGACATCATGGACATCGCCAGCCGTGAGTACATCGACGTCAAGGTCGTCCCCGACATCCTGCAGTTCATCGCCCTGCGCGCCAGCCTCGAGGACCTCGACGGACTGCCGGTCATCAACATGAACGACGTGCCGCTGCAGGGGATCCGGGCGTGGATCAAGCGGGTCCTGGACGTCGTGCTCTCGCTGCTGGCGATGATCGTCCTCGCGATCCCGTTCGCGATCATTGCAGCGGTCGTGAAATGGACGTCACGCGGTCCCGTGTTCTACGCGCAGGAGCGCATGGGCCTCGACGGCCGGCCCTTCACCGTCTACAAGTTCCGCTCGATGCAGCATGACGCCGAAGACGCCAGCGGCCCCGTGTGGGCGCGCGAAGACGACCCCCGCGCGACGCCGATCGGCCGCTGGCTGCGCCGCTTCGACCTCGACGAGCTGCCGCAGTTCTGGAACGTGCTCAAGGGTGAGATGTCGATCGTCGGCCCGCGGCCCGAACGCCCCTTCTTCGTGCAGCAGTTCAAGCACCGCATCCCGCAGTACATGCTGCGCCACAAGGTGAAGGCGGGCATCACCGGCTGGGCACAGGTGAACGGCTGGCGCGGCAACACCTCGCTTGAAAAGCGGATCGAGTACGACCTGTACTACATCGAGAACTGGTCGGTGACGCTCGATCTGAAGATCATGTGGCTGACGGTCGTCCGCGGCCTCTTCCAGCGTGCCCATGCCTAGAACCGTCGTCACGGGAGCCGCCGGCTTCATCGGCTCCCACCTCTCCGAAACACTGATCAACCGCGGCCATTCCGTCGTCGGCATCGACAACCTGCTGACGGGCGACATGCAGAATATCGCCCACCTGCGGGACCGCGACTTCCAGTTCATCCGGCACGACGTCACGCGCTACATCGACGTCGACGGGCACGTGGACTACGTGCTCCACTGGGCGAGTCCGGCCAGCCCGATCGACTATCTGGAACTGCCGATCCAGACCATGAAGGTCGGGTCGCTGGGAACGCACAACGCGCTCGGATTGGCACTGGCGAAGAAGGCCCGATTCGTGCTCGCGTCAACCTCGGAGGTGTACGGCGATCCGCTGGAGCATCCGCAGCGGGAAACGTACTGGGGCCACGTCAATCCGATCGGCCCGCGCGGCGTCTACGACGAAGCAAAACGGTTCGCCGAAGCGATCACGCTCGCCTATCACCGGGCGCATGGCCTGGACACCAGGATCGTGCGCATCTTCAACACCTACGGGCCGCGCATGCGGCTGCGCGATGGCCGCGCCGTGCCGGCCTTCATGTCGCAGGCGCTGCGAAACGAGGACGTCACCGTCTTTGGCGACGGCACCCAGACCCGCAGCTTCTGCTACGTCTCCGACCTGGTGGATGGCATCCTGCGTCTGATGGATTCGGACACCAACGAGCCGGTGAACATCGGCAATCCTCACGAGGTGTCCATCGAGGAGATCGCGCGGACGATCATCCGGCTCGTCGGATCGCGCAGCAGAATCGTCTACAGGCCGCTGCCGGTCGACGACCCGAAACAGCGCCGTCCGGATATCAGCCGCGCGCGCACACTGCTTCGCTGGGAACCGACCGTCGGTCTCGAAGAGGGCCTGACGAAGACCGTGGCCTACTTCGAATCAAAGCTCGCCGCCGAACGGTAGGCGTATCTACGGTTCGATCGAATAGACGCCTGGCTTGGGCAGCCCGTTGTCGTGCGGACACGCTGCGCCGACATCGTGGAACACGAGGCGATCACCGGGACGGAGATCCGCAGGCAGCCACGCATCGCGCGCGACGACGTCGCGAATGTCGCCGGTGGGACCGGCGAGGCAGTATTTCATCATCGCGCCTTCGTCACCGCCGGTCCGGCGAAAACTGGAGATTCGGTGGAGGTGTGTTCCGTTGATCGCTTCCGGCAGGCCGGTGCGAACGCCGGCGTCGAGAAACAGCCAGGTATGGCGGCCGCGCGGAATACGGGCAATGACGCGGGTCACGAGAATCGTGCTCTCCGCCGCAAGGCCCCGGCCCGGAGCCAGAATCAGCTGCGGCCGATACGGAAGGCGCCGATACGCGTCAAGCGTATGGCGCGCGATCCCGGACAGCGTCTCGATGCCCGTGGCGGACGACAGACACCGCGACGGGAATCCGCCGCCAATGTTGATCGTCAGCGCCGGCACGCCTGCGGCAGCCAGCCGTTCGAGGACGGGGCCGAGCTCGTCCAGCGCACAGGCCCAGGCGCGAGCGCTCGCCGGGCACGATCCAAGATGAAAGCTCACGCCACACGGATGGAGACCGACCGCCCTCGTCCGCATGAGAATCGCTTTCGCAAGCGCGGGCGATGCGCCGAATTGGCCTCCACAGGAAGTCACGTGCCCGCTGCCGTCCACGGCCATACGGACGTACACCTGTGCGCCTGGCGCGCACGCCGCCAGCTTGTCGAGCTCTGCGAACGAATCGCAGGCGAAACGGGCGACTCCACCGGCGGCGCAGGCGACGATATCGCGCAGCGGCTTGACGGACGAACCACACACGACGCGGTCTGGACCGACGTCGAATTCCCGCAGCAGGTCGAGTTCCAGACGCGAGCCGATCTCGAAGCCGGATCCGGCTTTCGCCAGCGCACGCAACACCTCCGGCTGCGTGTTCGCTTTCACCGCATAGTGGATGCGAGCGCCTGTAAAACACCGCACGAACTCTTCGTACTTCTGTCGAACCAGCTGCTCGGAGACGGTGAAGAACGGTGTCTGGTGTGGCAGCGACTGCACTGACGCGAGATCGAACATTTCCGCTTGCGTGCCGGCCGGTGTTCTCGCTCAACTCACGATCTCGGCGGACTATCGTCGTAACGATATAACATATCTTTCTAACAATACAATGACGCGTTCCGAACGCGTACGGTCGGAGCTCTATCGCAGACTATTGATAACGTGTGCGTCATTGAACGCTGACAGAACCCTGAATTACAGTTCGAACGTGCCCTCGACCCGGTGGGGTGAAGCCGTCACGCGGCTGCTCTCCGAACGCGGATGGACCAAGCGACAGCTCGCCGACCGGGCGTCTGTGCGGCCCAACACCATCACCAATCTCATCAAGCACGGGAAGGACACCGACACGGCGACCCTTTCGCGCATCGCCGATGCCTTCGAGGTGGACCTCGCCGAGCTGTTCCTCACGCGCGAGGAAAGCGCGGTGCTTCAGGCTCATCGCACGAGCCGCGTCGATCGGCTGCGCGACATGGTCGTCAAGGAAGTGACGGAAGCCGTCACCCGGCTCGTCGCACAGGAACTTGGAAAAAGCAGCACGTTCTCCGACGTGAGCCCTGCGGGCGGCGCCGAGCGGACCTACAGCCGCCGCAAGGGCAAGCGGACGCGGCGGAGTTCCAAGGAGTAGACGTCCGTCCTAGACTTGGACCAAGACTAGCCTTGGGCGGGCTCGTTAATCAGGCGCCGCAGCCGGAAGAAGTAATCCGCGCTGGACACGAGCGTCAGTCCGAGCGACAGCCAGATCCCCGCATCCACGAGCCACGATGTCTGCCGCCGGTAATTGAAATACATGATCACGACGCTGACGACGATGAAAGCCGCGGTCGTGGCCTTTCCGAGGAACGACGGCCGGAACGTGCGCGGGCCGATCGCGAGGTTCACGATCGCCACGACGCCGACGATCACGATATCGCGGCTGATGACGACCACCGTCAGCCAGAGCGGCAGATGGTTCGTCAGCTCGATGCCCGGCAGGGTCAGCACGATGAACGTGGTGACGAGCAGGAGCTTGTCGGCCATCGGATCGAGCCAGGCACCGAGGCTGGTGCGCTGTCCGGCGCGGCGCGCGATCAACCCGTCGAGCGCGTCGGTTGCCCCGGCGGTGATGAACACCAGCAGCGCCGTGCCCAGGCGCCCGTAGACGACGAGCAGCACGAATGCAGGAATCAGCACGATCCGCAGGATCGTGATCTGATTGGCGAAGGTCAGGTTGCGCAAGACGTCAGCGTAACAGGGCCTGCAGCCGGTTGATCACCGCAACGGCCTCCGCGCCGGTGACCGGACGGTTGACCTCGAACCGCATCCCATCCACGAGCGGCATCACGCCCACGGCGACTACCGCGGCCGCCGCCGGGTAGACCAGGTGCGAGGCCGGCATATCGGCGATTGGCGGCTGCTCGGCGAGGCGTTTTCGCAGCACAGGGTTTGTCGCCGACGCCATCGTCAAGACTCGGCGGACGGCGGTCGCCAGGTCGCCGCGCCGGATTCCCAGCCCGGGCTGGAACGTGTGGTTCTCGAACGGATCCATCACGCCGGCGCGCGCGACCTGCATGATCCAGTCGCCTGCCCAGTGCCCGGCGGCGTCGGTGATGACCACCTGCTGCTGCGGCGCGGCGGCGATGAACCGCTCCAGGCGGACGCCGATCAATGCGGCCAGTTCTCCGCGGGTCGCTGCCGCCGATGCGGAGATCGCCCGGAATTCCGGCGAGAATGCCGACTCGCGCATGCGCTCGGCGAGCGCCGCGATCTTCGCGGTGACTTCGGGAGATGGATCGAGCGCCGCGGCCTTCCGATACGCCGCGTCGGCCGCCTGATACTGCTGCTGGTCAGCCAGCAGATCCGCCATCGCGATGAGCGCTGCCGTGTCGGATGGATCGAGCTCGATCGCTCGCTCGAAGTGCTGTGACGCACGGCTGCTGTCGCCCTGCCGGCGCTCGACGACTGCCAGCTCGCGGTACAGGAACGAGCTCTCGGGAGAGAGCTCGATCGCCCGCTCGTAAGCGGCGCGAGCGCGGTCAAGACGCCCGGCCGAGGCCTCCGAGCGCGCCGAGTCGATGACCTGCTCTACCGTGCGGAAGCGCAGGACATCAACGCGGCGGCGAACGTCGGCGAGCGAGCTATCGGCGGCAAGAGCCGCCTCGAACGCGGCGAGCGCATCGACGTCCCGCTTCATGGCCAGCAGCGTCTGACCTCGGCCGATGAGCGCGGGTACGTAATCGCGCGCCGGCCGCAGCGCGGCGTCGAACGCTGCCAGCGCGCGTTCGTGATCGCCGCGCGCGAGTGCGACATAGCCTTCGCCCGCACGGGCCGGATAGAGCTGGGGGTTGATCTTCAGCGCCGCCTCGAAATCACGCGCGGCGTTGCGCGTGTCGCCGCTCTGCAGGAACCTCCACGCCAGATCGATGCGCTCGACGCCGGGCGCGCGCTGCAGCGACGCGGGTACGGCGGGGTACACGAAGTCGGGGTAGCGGGCAACGGTGGGGACGGAGGGCGGCACAGCGGCGCGGCCGGCGCAGGCGCCAAGCGCGACCGCCGTTCCCAGCACGAGCGCCAGGCCGCGCCCCTTAATCCACATCACCACTATTCTCCCGCGTCTCCTGCGTCTCTGGCAGCGCCGGTGTCGTCAGACGCTCGATGAACCGCCGCGGTACGTCCGCCTCGATGACGACCTTCCCATTTGTTGCCACATGGCTGACGACCCGCGCTATCCGGTACAGGCGTGAAATCTGCTGACGATCGAAGTCCGCGCTGCTGTCGAAGGTGATCGTAATGCGTCGGGTATCCAGCGCCAGCCTCGACGCGACCATCTGGAGCAGCTCGACCAGCCCGGCGCCCGTGCGGGCGGAGATCAGCGCCGCCGCCGGATCCGCCGTCTGCAGCCGACGCTGCTCATCAGCGGACAGCATATCGACCTTGTTATAGACATCGAGCACGGCCACCTCGGCGGCGCCGACCTCGTCCAGCACGCGGCGGACGGCCAGAACGTGCCTCTCGCGGTCGGGGCTGGCGCCGTCGATGACGTGGAGGACGAGGTCGGCCTCCACCACTTCCTCGAGCGTGGCGCGGAATGCCGCCACCAGCGCGTGTGGCAGCCGGTCGATGAATCCGACGGTGTCGGAGACGAGCAGTTCGCGCTGATCCGGCAGCCGGACCTTCCGGATCAGCGGATCCAGAGTCACGAACAGCGCGTCCGAGGCATCTGCGTGCTCGTGTGTCAACCGGTTGAACAGCGTGGTCTTGCCCGCGTTCGTATAGCCAACCAGAGCGACCGTGGGCACCGACTGCTTGTGACGGCGGTCGCGGAGCTGCGAACGCCGCTGGCGCACCTGATCGATTTCCTTCTGCACCGACTGGATGCGAACCCGGATACGGCGGCGGTCGGTTTCGAGCTTCGTTTCGCCCGGGCCGCGCGTGCCGATGCCGCCGCCGAGGCGCGACAAGGCGGCACCAGATCCGGCCAGTCGCGGCAGGAGGTACTTGAGCTGCGCGAGCTCGACCTGCCACTTGCCTTCCCGCGTGCGCGCGCGGCGCGCGAAGATGTCGAGGATCAACTGGGTTCGATCCACGACCTTGCGGTCGAGCCGATCCTCGAGCTGCCGCAGCTGTCCGGGGGTAAGTTCGTGATCGACGATGACCACGTTCACGTCGGCTTCGGCGCACGCGGCAGCAAGGGTCGCCACTTTGCCTGCGCCGATGAAGGTTCCGGCGTCGGGCTTCGGGCGCTCCTGGAGCATGCGCAGCACAACGACTGCGCCGGCAGCCTCGGCAAGGCCGGCGAGCTCTTCCAGCGACTGCTCAGCGTCGATACGGCGAACCGAACCGCTGATCAGGCCAACCAGCGCGGCCCGCTCGGGGCGCGAATGCCTGCCGTCGCGCGCAGCGGGAGTGGTAGCGGCGGCCGGCTTCCTGTGCGCCATCTCTGATTGATCGTATCAGTGATGCCTGGGTTGCCTGGGTTGCCTGCGTAACAACCCAGGCGACTCAGGCGACTCAGGCTACCCAAGTCACCCAGTCGTACAATCCCGGGCATGCCCGCGAAGCGCAAGCGCACGGCGAAAGCGCCCGCCCGTCCCCGCGTGCCGCTGCCGCGGCAGACAGGCGGAGCGCACGAGGACAAGACCAGGCGCCCCTGGCGGCGCCGCAAGCACAAGGCGAAGGATTACGAGTAAGGGGACGCTAGAACGGAATGACGATCCCGGCGGCAAAGCGGAATGCATTGCCGGAATCTTCTTCCAGTATCTTGAGCCACTCCGCCTGGAGGCGGACGCCAAAGGAGCCCGCGTTCAGGTTTACACCCCCGCCGAGCGACATCGCCGCTTCGGTGCCGGACTCGTCGAAATCGATGAGCGTTATGCCGCTGACGGTTGCTTCGACGCTGGCCGTGCCTCGCGCGGCGCCGAACAGGATTTGAGCGAAAGGATTGACGCGTGGATTTTCCGTGGCGCCCAGGCGGATGCCGCCCAGGAAGGTGTGGACGCTGGCCTTCGCGGTTCCCGTAAAGGTAATGCCCTGCTCGGTGAAAGACTCCGTCTCCGACTTGTAGTTGCCGCCGATGTCACCCACGATCGAGAGCATCGGGGTCATCGGCACCGCGACGTCGAAGTACCACCCCTTCGGAAGGTTGACCCCGTCGTCCTCGGTTCCCATGATGTCCTCCGTATCGCTGCCGGAGATGTGGAGTAGCCGCCATCCGGCTGAGACTTCAGGTCTACCCTGAGCCAGCGCCGTCCCACCCGTCAGAACGAGGACCCCGAGTACGAGCGTTGCAAGTCGTCGCATTGTTGCCTCCTACAAACGAAACTTCGCGCCGACGCTGAACTGAAAGACGTTCACCCCGTCTCCGTCCGCGAACGCTCTCACCCAGCCGATCTCGAACCGTAATCCAACCGGCAGGCCGCCGTTGATGTCGACGCCAGCGCCGAGATTCAGCGCCGGCTCCGTCGCCGATCGTGAGAGGACGATGCCGCCGGCGGCCGTCGTCGTCTTCAGATGCGCGGCCCCGAACAGTGCCTGCCCGAAGGCGATGACGTCCGGCTGCTTCGTCGTCGCGTTCACCCGCACGCCGCCCATGAAGGTGTGTATCCCGGCGTCGTAGCTCTGTGTGAAGGGACCGATGCTCAGCGAGTCGCTCTTATATGCGCCGCCGACGTCACCGACGATCGAGATCAGGCTGTTCATGTGGCGGGTGGCGTCGACATACCACCCCAGCGGGTAGCCCAGACCCTCGGACTGAAGGAATCGATACCCGGCCGAGACGTCGCCTCGATCCTGTGCCGTTGCGGCTGCTGCCGTCAGAACGAGCACGGCGATCGCCACGGTCGTCAGTCGTACGGTCATCGAGAAGAGCAGTTAGAAGAACCGGATCTTCGATGTCGCGCCTGCCTTGTCGCTGACGTGAATGCTGTCGATGAATCGGATACGGTGCGGATGCGTCTGCATGACCAGCGACGTGGTACGGATGCCGTCGCCGAAGAAGCGAACACCCTTCATCAGTGTGCCGTCGGTGACGCCGGTCGCCGCGAACACGATGTTGTTGCCGGAGGCAAGGTCTCTCGACCGATAAATCTTCTTGAAGTCCGTGATCCCCATCGCCCGGCAGCGCTGTTCGTGCTCCGGCGTGCTGACCACGAGGCGCGCGTAGATCTCTCCGCCGAGGCAGCGCATCGCCGCCGCGGTGATGACCCCTTCGGGAGCGCCGCCGATGCCCATCACCGCATGCACGCCGCTGCCAACGACAGCGGCGGTGATGCCCGCCGAGAGATCGCCGTCGCCGATGAGGCGGATGCGCGCGCCGGTGGCGCGGATGTCGGCAATCAGCTTCTCGTGCCGCGGGCGTTCGAGCACGATGACGACCAGGTCCTCGACCTTGCGTCCCAGCGCCTGCGCCACAGCACGCAGGTTGAATCGTACCGGAGCATCCAGGTCCACCACATCACGGCAGCTCGGGCCGACGACGAGCTTTTCCATGTAGATGTCCGGCGCATGCAGCAGCCCGCCGTGTTCGGAGGCGGCCAGCACGGCCAACGCGTTGGGCGCGCCGGTGGCGCACAGGTTCGTGCCCTCGAGCGGATCCACCGCAATGTCCACCTGCGGGTACTCCGCGCCGTCGCCGCGCGCGGCAGAGCCGACCTTCTCGCCGATGTAGAGCATCGGCGCCTCGTCGCGCTCGCCCTCGCCGATGACAATCGTGCCGTCGATCGGCACCGAATCCATCTCCTGGCGCATCGCCTCGACGGCTACCTGATCGGACTTGTGACGGTCGCCCTGTCCCATGGTGTGGGCACAGGCGATCGCCGCCTGTTCGACAACGCGCAGGAAGTCGAGGGAGAGGTCGGAGTCGAGGTAGCCCTGATGATTGGCGGCGCGCCGCGACTCCTTCGTGCTGGGCATCGTCACGTGGTCACTCCGTTGTACGGCGGCAGCTCACACCGGGTCGGCTTGTCCGTCCGATAGCCAAGCAGGTAATCGGCCTGCATGATCGTGTGGATCTCGCGCGTGCCCTCGTAAATTACCGCGCCCTTGCAGTTCCGGTAGAACCGGCCGACAGGATACTCGTCCGAGTATCCGTTCGCACCGTGAATCTGCACGGCATCGCCGGCCGCGCGCTCCGAGGCGACCGTCGCGACCCACTTGGCGAGGCTGGTCTCGCGGGTCGTCCGGCGGCCGACGTTCTTGAGCCAGCCGGCGCGCTGCCACAGCAGACGCGACGTCTGGTAGTCGGACTCCATCCTGGCAATCATTTCCTTCACCAGCTGGTGGGAGCCGATCTCGACGCCAAAGGCCTTGCGCGCCGTCGCGTACTTCACGCTGGCATCGCGGCAGGCGCGAATCAGCCCGGTGGCGCCGGCGGCCACGGTGTAGCGCCCCTGGTCGAGCGCGAACATGGCGATCTTGAACCCCTCGCCTTCCCGTCCGACGAGATTCTCGCGCGGCACCTCCACCTCGTCCATCTTGAACGAGCCGGTGTTCCCCGCCAGGATTCCCCACTTCTCCTTCAGCGTCGCGCTCGAGAACCCGCGGAACGCGCGCTCGACGATGAACGCGCTCATGCCGGACGGATCGCGCTGCTTCTTTTTTTCGAGGTCCGTCCAGGCGAACACCAGGAAGTGGTCGGCGACGTCGGCGAGCGAGATCCAGATCTTCTCGCCCGTGAGCACGTAGCGATCGCCTTTGCGCAGGGCCACGGTCTGGATGCCGCGCGCGTCGCTGCCGGCGGACGG
Organism: Vicinamibacterales bacterium; assembly: GCA_035711805.1. Taxonomy (GTDB): domain Bacteria; phylum Acidobacteriota; class Vicinamibacteria; order Vicinamibacterales; family UBA2999; genus Gp6-AA40. The sequence goes on along the minus strand of DASTBV010000055.1, from coordinate 65,962 downwards.
CTCCGTGAGGCCGAATGTCGCGATCTTCGTCCCCTGCGCCTGCGGGGCCAGATAGCGGCGCTTCTGGTCGTCGCTTCCCCACGCGAGCAGCGTGAGCGAGTTGAGGCCGACGTGCACCGACAGGATCACCCGAAGCGATGTGTCGACGTACTCCAGCTCCTCGCTGGCCAGCCCGAGGCACAGGTAGTCCATGCCTGCGCCGCCATGCTCCTCGGGCACGCAGATCCCGAGCAGTCCGAGCGCCGCCATCTGCGGAAAGATCCCGCGGTCGAAGCGGTGCTCGCGATCGAGCTCGCGAATGCGTGGGGCCACCTCGCGTCCCGCCCACTCGCGGACCGACTGCTCGAGCAGCCGGTGCTCGTTCGACAGGTCGAAGTTCATCTACGGAAGAGCATCTCGCGCGTGTTCGTCTTCAGGAGGAACTGGTCGGTCACGCGCAGCGGCTCGAACATCCGCAGGATGTCGCGGTTCGGCAGCGGCTTCTGTTTTCCCCGCGCCGCCGCGTAGGGGCGGTGCTGGATCGTTTCGTCGTCCACCACCACGAAACGCGTGTATGCCTTGGTCGGCGCGACCGCCTCGGTGGCGTTGAAGAGAGCGAACAGCACGCCCCCCGGCCGGAGCACGCGAACCAGTTGCCTGGCGAGCGCCTGCGCCGCCGGCTTGTCGAGATAGTCGAACAGGTCCCAGCACAGGATGCCGTCGAAGGTCTGATCGGCCTGCGGGAAACGGCGGCTGAGGAACTCGGGCAGCTCCGGCAGCTTGTCCTCGCGGACGTAGCGATCGATGTCCTTCGACAGTTCCTCGACCTGGAACTTGCAGCCGAGGCGCTCGCCGAAAAAGGTGACGTTCTGTCCGACGACAGGACCGATGTCGAGCAGGGTCGGCTGCGCATGGGATCCGAGCGTCGACAGGAATTTCTTCAACGCCTTGGTGGGATGTGCGGGCGCCTTTGCCGCGCCGGCGCCTGCTTCCGGATCGTCCTTGCGCCTTCGTTGAAACAGGTCGGAGAGCGCCACGGAAATGGTGGATGGTGATTAGTGATTAGTGAATCGTTTGTGATTGGTGACTGGCGACTGGTGATTGCTGACGCTGTCGCTCATCGGATCATCAACCACTCACAGGTCACTACTCACCAATCACCCGTTGACCTAATGCGCCGCAGCCTGTGGTTGCGGTGTGCTCGCGGTCGCCGCCGCGGCTGGCTTGACTGTCTGGCTCTGCTGGGCGGAGGCCGCCTTCCGCTGCATGTCCACCGTGCCGCGGAAGTGCGCGCCCTCCGCAATGGCCACGCGAGGCGACACGATGTCGCCGTCAACCGAGCCGCCGTCGCGGATGTCGACCTTCTCCGTCGCGGTCACGTTCCCGTTGACCTCGCCGAGGACGATCACCGACTTCGCGTGCACCTGCGCCTTGATTTTTCCGTTCGGGCCGATCGTCAGCACATGATCCTTGAGCTCGATCTTGCCTTCGACGTGGCCTTCGATCGTCAGATCCTCGCTCCCGTTCAGCTCACCCTTGATGACAACCGATTTTCCGATGTTCACCACGTCCCTCTCGATCCTCCGGCTCTCCGGCTGTGGTACGGGCGCCGTGCTGACCGGCTGATGCACCGGAGCGGGCGCCGTGGGCGCCGGCTGGCTGCCCTTTACCCCTTCGTCACGCTTCCACATGTTGATGTCCTCCGCGCGTTGTCTGCCGGAACGCCTCCGCGACGTTCCTTGAGTCTGGGGGAACGCTTCTGCGGCGTCGTCGAGACTCACGCGTCCCTCTTTCCTGACCGCTGTACTGGGGCCCGGAGCCCACTGAGTATATATCGGGCGTTCTGCGCAAAAGTGCAGTCGTGGCCGGACTGACGCGAAATGCTACAGTGGTACCAGTGCGGATCTATCTGGACCACAATGCGACGACGCCTCCTGCTGCAGAGGTAGTGGACCGGATGGCCGCCGCGCTTCGTGAGCAGTTCGGCAACCCCTCCAGCGTGCACCACTTTGGACAGGTGGCAAAGGCGGCCCTCGATGACGCGCGGAGCGCGGCCGCGGCGCTGATCGGGGGCGATCCGTCGGAAATCGTGTTCACGAGCAGCGGAACGGAAAGCGACAACTTCGCGATCCGAGGCATCGCCGAGGCGCTCGAAGTCACGGGAAAGCGGCACCTCATTGCCACAACCATCGAACACGAGGCGGTGCTCAACACGCTCAAGGCGCTGGCGCGCCGCGGCTGGAAGACGACACTGCTGCCCGTCGATCAGACCGGAATCGTCGCAATTTCCGCGCTCGAAGCCGCGCTGACCGACGACACCGCGCTCGTGTCGGTGATGCACGCCAACAACGAAATCGGCACGATCCAGCCCGTGGCTCAGCTGGCCCGCGTCGCCAGGGCGCGCGGCGCGGTGTTTCACACGGATGCCGTGCAGACGGCCGGGAAGATTCCAGTGGACGTGAAAGCGCTCGGCGTGGACCTGCTGTCGCTCTCGGCGCACAAGTTCTACGGACCGAAAGGCGCCGGCGCGCTCTGGATCCGCCGCGGCGTGCGGGTGCAGCCGCCGATGACCGGAGGCAAACAGGAGCGCAGCCGACGCGCCGGGACGGAAAACGTCGCCGGCATCATCGGCCTCGGTGTCGCCGCGCAGCTCGCGCGCGCCAAGATGACGGCCGAAGCCGATCGCCTGGCGGCGCTGCGTGACCGGCTCGAGGAAGGAATTCTCGGCAAGGTCAGCGGCACGGCCGTCAACGGCGCCCGCTCACCGCGCGTGCCGAACACGACGAACGTCAGCTTCGACCGCATCGAAGCCGAGTCGCTCCTGATCGCGCTGGACCTGGCGGGGATCGCGGTCTCGACAGGGTCCGCCTGCTCGTCTGGAACGCTGGAACCGTCGCACGTGCTGAAGGCGATGGGATTCCCGGCGCACCGCACGCAGAACTCGATTCGTTTCAGCCTCGGCGCGGCGAACACCGACGCCGATATCGACAGGGTGCTCGAGGTTCTGCCGGGAGTCGTGGAGAAGCTTCGAAGCCTGACGCGAACAGTGGCTCGAGTATGAACCTGCAATTCAGAATGCAGAATGCAGAATGCAGGCAGAACACGGACGTACTGCATTCTGAATTCAGAATTCTGCATTAAGGATGCGTGTCGTAGTAGCAATGTCCGGCGGAGTCGACTCGTCCGTCGCCGCGGCCCTGCTTGCCGAGCAGGGTCATGACGTCATCGGTCTGTCGATGCAGCTCTACGCTCAGGGCGAGCCCGGCCTGCATTTCGGCAGCTGCTGCACGCTCGACGATCTGAACGATGCGCGCCGCGTGGCGGCGGCCGTGGGCTTTCCGCACTACATCCTGAATTTCGAGCGCCAGTTCCAGGAGACGGTCATCTCGAATTTCGTCCGCGAGTACGCATCCGGCCGCACCCCGCTGCCCTGCGCCCACTGCAACAGCGACCTGAAGTTCTCGACGCTCCTCGAGCGCGCACACGGCCTCGGCGCATCCACCGTCGCGACCGGTCATTACGCGCAGGTGGAGCGAGACACGAATCGCTGGATGCTGAAGCGAAGCGTCGATCGGGACAAGGATCAGTCCTACTTCCTCTTCTCGCTGACACAGGATCAGCTGGCGGCGGCGATGTTTCCGGTTGGCGCCCTGACCAAGCCCGAGGTGCGGCGCGAGGCCCACCGCCTGGGTTTACAGGTTGCCGACAAGCCGGACAGCCAGGAGATTTGCTTTGTCCCGGACGGCGACTACGCGTCCTTCGTCGCACGCAAGGCACCGCACGTCGCGCACCACGGCGCTATCGTTGCCGAGAGCGGCGAGCAGCTCGGCACACATGCCGGCGTTCACCGCTTCACGATCGGTCAGCGCAAGGGACTGGGTGTGTCCGGGCCGGCTCCGCTGTACGTGCTGCAGATCGACGCCGACACCGGCAACGTGACCGTCGGCCCGAAGTCGTCGCTCGAGCGCACCACACTGACCGCATCGGACGTGAACTGGGTGGCCGCCGAGGCGCCGACGGACTGGCTTTCGGTGGCTGCACAGATCCGCTATCGACATACGCCGGCACCAGCGCGCGTCCGGGCGATCGAGGGCAACCGTGCCGAACTCGAGTTCGACACTCCGCAGTCGGCAGTGACGCCCGGCCAGGCCGTGGTCTTCTATCACGACGATGTAGTCGTTGGCGGCGGCTGGATCGACTAGGTGGCCTGGGTGGCAGCCTAGGTAGCCTGGGTGGCCTAAGTGGTTCTGGGTCAGGCGCGGTGTCCGGACCCAGGCAACCCAGACTACCTCTCCATCAGCTTCTTCGCATGCGCTGCCGCGGTCTCGCCCGTGGCCTTCTGGTTGTACTCCTCTGACTTGCCCTTCGGAATACTGAGCGTGCGCCAGCCGCCGCCCCGCATCGCCTTCGCCATGAATACGATCTGGCCGACGTGGTAGGCCGTGTGCGCAAGCGAGCGGTGCAGCGCTTCATCGATCCGCAGCGGCTGCCGCCGAACGGTCACGGTGGAGCTCAGGTCGCCGTCGCCCAGCTTTTCCAGTTCGACGAACAATACGCTCCAGCTCTCCTCCCAGACCTGTAACAGCGCCGTCCGGCTCAATCCGGCGGATTCGAACTCGTCGTCCCGGTGGCGCCATGGCTTCTCGCCATCACTGGTGCGGAACTCGGTGAACCGCGATTTCAGGTTGCCGGCAATGTGCCGGATCAGCATCTCGATCGAGTTGCCGCCGTCGTGGCCCGCGTGCCCGAGCTCTTCGTCGCCGACCTGGGCGATCGCGGCTTCGGCCAGCGCTTTGTAACGCCGGTATTCGTCGACGAGCGATTGAATGACACTCATCCGCCTTCGCGCTGCCGCGCTTCGGCGCGACAGGTCCTTTCGAGTCGCTTCAGTAGTTGGATCTGACCAGCGTGATAGAGATCGTGCGCCGCGACGCCGGTCAGCAAGGCGCGTTTCGTGACGCCGCGCTGTGCCGAGCCCAAGTCGAGCGCCCCGGCCGGCACGGCAGCCGCCGCCTCGCGCAGAACGCGATGCATCTCGTCGAGCAGATCGAGGTCGGCCTGCAGGGCGGCCTTTGTGTTCTCGACCGGTCGCGCGAGGAAGTTCGAGCCGGCGAGCGGAAACGAGCCGCGCTTCGCCCCCGTCAGGCGCCGCCATGCGACGTACTTCCAGTACGCCGCGTGCACGATGAGCTCCCAGATGTTGTGACGTTCGACGGCGGGACGCCATGCGGCGAGCGCGGGCGTCATCCCGCGCAGTGAACCCCTCAGGTTGGGACCGTGCCATGAGACGCGGTCGTACGCCGTGTCGATGAGAAACAGCAGCTGTCGAAGGTCCGACGAGGCGTACTTCGACGACGCGGCTGCAGCCACGGTCTACGCCGTCGCGCTGGGCTGTACCGACGCGGCGTCGGCGGCGGGCAGCCCCTCCAGATATCGTTCGGCATCGATGGCGGCCATGCAGCCGGAGCCTGCCGCCGTGACCGCCTGACGATACACATGATCCTGGACGTCGCCGGCAGCAAAAACGCCTGGAATGTTCGTGCGCGTTCCGCCTCTGGTGACGATGTATCCGTTCGGATCGAGGTCGATCTGTCCCCTGAAGAGCGCGGTGTTTGGCGTGTGGCCGATGGCGATGAACACACCGTCAACCGCGAGGTGGCGGATCTCGCCGGTCTTCAGATGCCGCAGAACAATGCCGGTGACCTCGCCCTTTTCCAGATCGGAAACGTCGATGACTTCGGAGTCCCAGATGAAATCGATCTTGGGATTCGCGAAGGCTTTGTCCTGCATGATCTTCGACGCGCGCAGCGTATCGCGGCGGTGTACGACGGTGACCTTCGAGGCGAACTTCGTGAGGTAGACCGCCTCTTCCATCGCGGAATCGCCGCCGCCGACGACGGCAATCGGCTTCCCACGGAAGAAGTAGCCGTCACAGGTGGCGCACGTGGACACGCCGCGGCCCGAGAGCTTCCGGTCCGACCCGATGTCCAGCCAGCGTGCCGACGCGCCGGTGGCGACGATCAGCGCCGCCGTCGTCACCTTACGGCCGTCGTCGAGCGAAATCGTGAAGGGGCGGTGCCGGAGGTCCACCGAGGTCACGTTGCCCTGCACCACTTCGGTCCCGAAGCGCTCGGCCTGCGCGCGCATTTCGCCCATCAGGTCCGGTCCCATGATGCCGTCGCGAAACCCCGGCCAGTTCTCCACCATGGTCGTCAGCATCAACTGACCGCCGGCTTCGAGGCCCTCGATGAGCAGCGGCTTCAGGTTCGCGCGCGCGGCATAGAGCGCCGCAGTCAATCCGGCGGGCCCGGAGCCGATGATCACGACCTCGCGGTCTGCGTGGGAACCGGACATCAGAGGTGACGCTCGAGCGCGGAGACGATGTCTTCCCTGGGAACCAGACCGACGATGGTGTCGACGAGCTGTCCGTTCTTCAGCACGACAAGCGTCGGGATGCCGCGCACGTGGAACCGGCTGGTCGGCACGTTCGGGTTCTCGTCGACGTTCATCTTGCCGATGGTGGCTCGCCCGGCGTACTCGGTGGCCAGCTGCTCGACGATCGGCGCGATGCGGCGGCAGGGTCCGCACCACTCCGCCCAGAAGTCGACCAGCACAACGCCCTGCTTCGTCTCCTCGTCGAAATTGCTGTCAGTGAAAGTCTTCACATTCTCCGATGCCATGGTTTGCTCACACTCCCACGCGCGATGCAATGGCGCGCTCGTACACCTCGACGTAGCGCCGCGCCGAGGCTGCCCACGAATGATCCTGCCTCATCCCGGACTGCTGAATCCGCTGCCAGGTCCGCCGATCCATAAAGACGCCTAATGCCCACCTCAGGGTGCCAAGAAGCGCCTGAGGCGAATACTCGTCGAACGTAAAACCGGTTCCGCTCCCGGTGACCGCGTCGAAGTTCCGCACCGTATCCGCCAGCCCGCCGGTGGCGTGCACCAGCGGCACCGTACCGTAGCGCAGGCTGTACATCTGATTGAGCCCGCACGGCTCGAATCGCGACGGCATCAGGAACAGGTCCGCCCCCGCTTCGATCAGATGCGCCAGCCGTTCGTCGAACCCGATGTGCACCGCCACGCGATCCGGATATCGGGTGGCGAGCGCCAGCCACAAATCTTCATACCGCCGCTCGCCCGATCCGAGCAGCACGACCGCAGCGCCCAGGCGCGGAAGCTCGTCGGCAATGTCGGCGAGGAGATCGAATCCCTTCTGATCGACCATCCGCGAGATGAGGCCGACGACCGGACGCGCCAGCGCGTCGACGCCCGCCGGCAACCGGCACCGCTCCAGCAGTTCCCGCTTGGCCGCGCTTTTCCCCTCGAGATCGGTGGCGCCATATGGCCTGGGAATGTTCGGATCGCGCTCCGGATCCCACTGATCGTAGTCGATCCCGTTCAGGATCCCGATCAAATCGGAGCCGCGCTCACGCAGGATCCCGTCGAAGCCGAACCCGAGCGCCGGCGTCTGAATCTCCTGCGCGTAGCGTGGGCTCACGGTGGTAATCAGCTGACTGAACACCACTCCTGCCTTCAGATAACTGATCCGGCCCCAATACTCCATCGCGTCCACGCGCATGAGATCCCAGCCGAGGCCGAGATACGGAAGCCAGCTCGCGTCGAATACGCCTTGATACGCGAGGTTGTGGATGGTGAAGACGGTCGCAAGGCGGCGGAGCGATGTACTCGCTTTCACCATCCGCGCGTGAAGCACCGACACCAGGCCGGCCTGCCAGTCGTGCGCGTGCACGACGTCATACGGAATGCTCGAATCCGCCGCCCAGTTCAGCGCCGCCTGACACAGAAACGCGAAGCGTTCGGGATTGTCGACGTAGTCGTGGCCGTTTGCCCCGTACAGGTGATCGCGGTCGAAGTATCCCGGATGGTCGATGAAGATTGTGCGGATGCGGTCGGCGGCGATCACGTAGCAGCCCGCATCCGACACGAGGCTGCCGAGCGCCACAGTGATGACACGCTCCGGCGCGCCCGCCTCGACGCCGCGATAGCGCGGCATCACCACATCCACCTCATGTCCGAGGCTGGCGAGCGCGCGCGGCAGAGCGCCGATGACGTCCGCCAACCCGCCGGTTTTGGCGAACGGAGCCGCCTCCGACGCCACCATGAGCACGCGCATCCATCACACCCTAACACCGTTCACGCGTCCGCATTCTCGGTGCCCGGTTCGTGTTCTGTGTTCGGCGGCCGTTCTTGGTTTGAACGGAACCTGAACACGAACCGGGAAGAGAGCACCTGGAAGCGTGAACACTCGTCGCCGCCGTGTGTATGATTCGTTGAGTGACCGATCAGGGAGAACGCCCGGCGCGGCCGCAGCGTGCCGAGTCGCGCGAAGCCGCCGCGCTCCGTGCGATTAAAGCGGAGCATCCGGAGCTCGGCGAAGCGGTCGACATGCACCTGGAGCTGGTCGAGCTGTTCCGGCGCGTGCAGGGCCGGGTCACGCTGCCCTCGCTGGCCATCACCGCCGAGGTCGTCAAGCGCCATACGGCGGAGGCACGCCCGCTCCTGCGCTTCGAGGACATCCCGCTCGACCTGACGGACCTCCGGCTCCTGGTCCGGCAGACGGCCGACATCCTCCGCCGCCATGGCGCGCTCGAGGATGCCGATCATCAGCGCGTGCAGGCGCTTGGCCGCGACATGGCGCTTCTCGCCGCGGCCGGCGACTGGTATCGCAGCGCCGCCGAATCGCACGCGGTGGCGTCCGTGGGCGTGACGGCCATCTCCGCTGAATCCGCAGGAGACGACGCGGTCGTCGGCCAGGTCCTGGGATTGGCGATGCGGCCGTTTCTCTCGCGCTGCGCGGAAGTGCTGCAGCAGCGCGAGGAGCTCGCGCTGTGGACGCACCCGCACTGCGGGCTGTGCGGCGGGGAGCCGGACTTTGCCGTGATCACGCCCGCCGCCGAGCGCCATCTGATCTGCGGGCGATGCACGCTGCGATGGAAGTACGAGGCACTCACGTGTCCGTACTGCCGCAACGCCGACCGATCGCGGATCACGTCGTTCGCGACGCCGGACGGAAAGTATCGTGTCTACGCGTGCGACGCGTGCAAGCGGTACTTGAAGGCGTATGACGGCCGCCGGGCGACGCGCCCGGTGATGCCGATGGTCGATACGGTGGCGACGCTGCCGCTGGATGCGGCAGCCATGCAGCGCGGGTATTCGAGCTAATTCGCGGCGGCCGCGGCTTCGACCGGCGTGCCGCCGATCAGATCCTGCGCCTTCGACGAGAGCCAGTTGAACAGGTGGCGCGTCTCCCAGAAACGGCCGGCGTTCGATTTGGCACCGAGCACGACGACGGCGACCTGCGGGCCGCCCTGCGGGAGCTTCAGCAGCGTGGCCAGGCAGTAGCCCGCCTTGGTGATGAATCCGGTCTTTCCGGCCTGCACGTCCACGTCGCCCTGACGGACAAGCTGATTGGTCGAGTGGATATTGATCTTTCGCCGTCCGGCCGTCGCGGTGTATTCCTGCTTCTGCATGACGTTCGAGATTTGCGGCACGGTGGACACGAAAGTGATGAGCCGCGCCATGTCGTAGGCGGACGAGACGTTCGCGGCCAGCAGACCCGATGTGTCCGCGTACTTCGTGCTCGTCAGGCCCAGGTCGATGGCCTTCTGGTTCATGCGGGCGACGAAGCCTTCCGCCCCGTACGACGAGCTGCGGGCAAGCACGCGTGACGCGGCGTTGTCGGACGCGATCAGCATCAGATGGAGCAGATCTTCCTTCGTCACCTTGTCGCCGGCCTTCAAATAGGTCGTCGAGGCGCCCCGCATATCGGCGCGCTGGACGACAACCGTCTGCGAGAGGTCCGGTGAGTCTTCCAGGAACACCACCGCGGTCATCACTTTGGTGATGCTGGCGATCGAGCGCTGATCCTGTGCGTGCGACTCCCACAGAACCTTGCCGGTCTGCGGGTTATAGATAATCGCGGCTTCGGCCCGGGGGTCGGGAACCAGGGCGCCGGTGTCGTCGAACTTGAAGCGCGGCTGCTGTGCCTCTTTGAGCGCCGCCGCTGCCCGCTGCGCCGCGGCTGCGCGGGCCCTGGCCCGTGCCGCCCGGCGCGACCGGGCCTGCTTCGCCGAGTAGGTGGTTGTGGTTTTCTTGGTCGCTGCCGGCTTCTTGGCGGCGGCCGTCTGGGCGGCCGACACCTCCGGCAGACCGAACGACAGCACAGCCGCAACGAGACAGAGGGACCTAAGTTTCCTGAACAGACGGGCTCGGTTCACGGGCAACCCTTTGCGAGACAGTTTGTTACGGCGTGTGTCGGCATTGTAGCAAACAATCTTTAACGCGCAAGCGTTAATGTATCCTTTCGCGTCACCTCGGCAGGCGCGAAGCGCCCAGCCATTCCAAAAAAGGTGCCATACACATGAGCCCCAGTCAGTCGGAGTTCACGGTTCTGCGCCAGACAATCGCCGCGCGCGGAACGGTACGGATGGCCCTTCTGCCGGTCACTGTGATCGGTTGGACGTCGATCACCGCGGCCCTGCTGCAAGGTTCGACGGTCCCCGGCCTGCTCTCGTTGGTCTCGCTGAGCGTCCTGATTGCCGGCTTCGAAGCGATTCATGCGCTGAACGTCGGCGTGGAGCGAATCGGCCGCTATCTACAGGTCTACTACGAGGGACGGGCCGCCGACGGGCCAATGTGGGAAACGACGGCCATGTCCGTCGGCCCGGGGCTGCCGGGAGGCGGAATCGACCCGCTGTTTACGGTTGTCTTCGTCGCGGCGAGCGCGCTGAACCTGGCGCTGGCGGTCCCGGAACTTCGCACGATGACAGAGCTCGTCACGGTCATTCCGGTGCACGCGATTTTCTGGATACGCGTGATCCGCGCGCGGGGCGCCGCCGCCCGCCAGCGTGCCGTCGACCTCGAAACGTTCCGGGCCGTCAAGTCCGGGCAGGATCACGCCAGGCATGATTAGCGGCGGCTGAGTGCAATTGTCAGCAGGAGCGCCCTGGCAGTACCGCGGACAGAATCGGTACTGTCGAAGGTCTCTGCCAGCGAATGCGTGTTGGCTCCAGTGCCGCCGCCGCCAATCGAGATCGCCGGGATGCCCAGCTGCATGGGAACGTTTGCATCGGTCGAGTTTTCCACCAGACGTGCCGGCAGCTTGACCGTTTTCGACGCCGCAAGCGCCGCCTGGACAATGCGTGAGCGCTCATCCGTCCGCCCGCCGGGCCGCTCGCCGAGCCGTTCGAACGTTACCGTCACCGCGCGGTTCTGTTTCCACCGCGCGTTCTCCGCTTCAGCGGCCTGCCGGAACGCCTGCTGAACCGAACGGTCCAGCTGCTCCAGAGCTGCCTGGTCGGTGGACCGGAGGTCTACTTCCATCCAGGCCTCCTCCGGGATGGCGTTCACGGCCGTGCCGCCCCCAATCCGGCCAACGTTGAACGTTGTCCGCGGTGCAGACGGGACCTGGATGTCGGAGATCCGGGCGATCGCACGGCCAAGAGCGTTCGCGGGATTGGCGCGACCGAAATTGTTGTAACTGTGACCGCCAGGACCGCGAAACGCGACACGGTAACGGCGGCTGCCGACGGCGACATTTGTAATCGAACTTCCGCTTCCGTCGAGGGCCACGAAATAGTCGATGCGTCCCTTCAGCGTCTCGGTGACGAGGACTCTAGCCCCGCGTAGATTGCTCAGGCCCTCCTCGCCGACCGTCGCCGCGAAGGTCACCGACCCGTCAGTCTCGACCCCGGCGGCGTTGAGCGCGCGCGCCACCGCGATCAACACAGCCAGTCCGCGGCAGTTGTCGCCGATTCCCGGACCGCGGAGGACCGCGCCGCGGCGCGTCACCGTGACGTCCGTCCCCACAGGGAAGACCGTGTCGAGGTGAGCCGCAAGCACGACGTGCGGCTGGGGCGAGCGTCCAGGACGTTCGCCAACGACGTTGCCCTCGCGATCGAGGCGAACGTTCTTCAGCCCGGCCGACTCAAGCATGTCCCGCACGACCCCGGCCCTTGCCCGTTCGCCGAACGGCGGCGCCGGAACTTCACACAACCGCACCTGCGCGGCGATCGTCGCCGGCTCAATCTTCTCGATGGCGTCGAGTGCCGCCCGCTCGCGCGCGTCCCCGCCAGGCGCGAAGCGTTCCTGCGGCGCCACACCGCGCGGGGCAATCAGCGTCAGCAGAACGGCCAGAGCCACTCGCAAGCGCCGAGAGTACCATGGCGGGTCCGCCTGCGCTCGAGACGCCAACTACGCGGGACCCGCCCTGACACATGGCCGGCGGACTCCAACGCTTTGAACGCGATCCAATCAGGCCCAACGCCGCCCGCGGGACGCGTCTGGAAATACTGACTGCGGCCGGCCTTTTCTTTCCAAATGCCCGGAAATCAGAGCACCCACCAAACGCGAATTCGCAGGATGTGTTACCAGCAACCGAAGGCACATCGTTTGCTTTGCGCATGGTTCGAACGGAGGGTGCGGCGATGAGCCTGGTTCGACTCCTCGGATTTCGGACGCTGAATTGCGGGTGCGTCATCGGACGCTATCGCGAGCTCGCCACGAGCCGCGAAGTCTCTTACGTCGAGGAAAAAGGCGGCGCGTGCGACGCGCACAGCCACCGGCGCAACCACACGATTCACGAGCCCGCTTCGGCCGTCCCGTCGCTCGTTACCCGCGCTTCGTAAGGAAACTCCCAACTGCCAACTTCCAACTCCCAGTAGCTGACGGGAGTGTTTGGGAGTTGGGAATTGGAAGTTGGGAGTTGATCCCCACACGATAAGATCTGCGGCGGTGCCGCGTTACCCACACCCCCATACAACCTTCAAATCCGGCAGCACGGTCTTCCGCTTCTATCTGGGCGACTCGGTTGACGTGCTCGGCAGGCTCGCGGCGGGGTCGATCTCCGCGATTGTCACGTCACCTCCGTACAATCTGGGCATCCGTTACCGGACCTACGAGGACACGCTTCCGCGCGAGCGCTACCTGGAATGGACGTCCCTATGGGTCGGCCGGGCCGCTCGCGCTCTGTCTGCGGACGGCTCGCTGTTTCTGAACGTGGGAGCAAAGCCCACCGACCCGTGGACGGCGATCGACGTCGCCCAGGCGGCACGCTCGCACCTGCACCTGCAGAACACCATTCACTGGATCAAGTCGATCGCCATCGAGAAGGCGCTTGCCGGCACCCGCGCGGGACTGGCGGACGATCTGGCGGTCGGCCACTACAAGCCGATTAACAGCCGGCGATTTCTGCACGACTGCCATGAGTTCGTCTTCCACTTCAGCCCGGCGGGCACCACGCCCATCGAACGTCAGGCGATCGGCGTGAAGTACCAGGACCAGTCCAACGTCGGACGCTGGCGGACGGCTGCGTCGGGCGTGCGATGCCGTGGCAACACCTGGTTCATCCCCTACGAGACCATTCAGAGCCGCGAGAAGGATCGCCCCCACCCGGCCACCTTTCCGCCGAAGCTCCCCGAGATGTGCCTCCGCCTGCACGGGCTCGAGCGGCTGCAGGTCGTGGCCGATCCTTTTCTGGGGCTGGGATCGACCGCGGTGGCCTGCGCGCAGCTCGGGGTCAGTTTCGTCGGGATCGAGATGGACGAAGGGTATCTGAAGGACGCGATCGAAAGGACGCGCGCCGCGCTCAGAGTATCCTGACGCCATGGATCTGCGGCAGCTGGAGATCATCCGGGCCATTGCGGACACCGGCTCGTTCACGGCCGCCGGCGAGAAGCTGCACGTCTCCCAGTCGGCGATCAGCCGCCAGATCCTGCTCCTCGAGGACGAACTCGGCGAGCCGGTGTTCCACCGGATCGGGCGGCGCATCCGTATCACGCCGGCCGGCGAGTCGCTCCTCCAGCTCAGTCATCGCGTCTTCCAGGATTTGCAGGAAACGGTATCCACGATCAGCGAGAAACGCGACTCGCTGAGCGGCACGATTCGCCTGGTCGGGGGCATGACCGTCTGCCTGTACGTGTTCCCGACGCTCCTCGCCGAAGTGCGGCGCGTGCATCCGCACCTCGATCTGAAAGTCACCGTCGGCAGCGCCGAACGCTCGATCGCCATGCTGCGCTCGGGCGCGGGCGACCTGGGCATGATCACGCTGCCGGTTGAAGCCACGGATCTCGTCTCGGTTCCCGTGCTGCAGGAAGAGCTGCTGCTGATTACCTATCCGGCGCATCCGCTGGCGAAGAAAAAGTCGATCTCGCCCGCCGACCTCGACAAGCAGGATTTCGTCCTCTTCGAAACGGGATCGATCACCCGCCGGCTGGTTGAACAGTTTTTTGCGCGCGAAGGCGTCAATCCGGACGTGATCATGGAGACCGAGAACGTCGAAATCATCAAGGCGATGGTTCGAAGCGGTCTCGGCATCAGCATCATCCCGTCGCAGGCAGCCGCGTCCGACGTCAAGGCCGGGCAGCTGTTCCGCAGCCGCATCGCCGGGCACTCGCTCGTGCGGCAGACAGGCTGGCTCTATCCGAAGATGAGCCGGCTGCCTCGCACCGTGTCGGAAGTGATCAGGATTTTCGAAGCGATTCGCCCGCGCCTCGAAGCCGCGACGCGGGCGAAATAGGCGGCCTCCGCCGCGCAGGTCAGCGGCGGAGATTCGTCGGACGCAGCGAGTAGCTCTCGCGGGCCTTGAGGGCCACACCCTGCCGCGTTGTGCGCACCTCGATCTTGCGCGTGCGGCGCGTCGGGTCGGGGTTGCTCGAGTAGTAGCCCAGCACGTAGTAATCGCTGGTCTCGTTGTCGATCCGCTTGAGCCCCTTGTCGAAGTCGTTCTGGTTGACGATGGCGATGCCGCCGGTCTGTTCCGCCAGCATGCGCAGGCTGTCCTGCGTCTCGCGCACGTAGGCGTTCCAGTCGGTCATGTTCACTTCCTGATCGATGTCGGGACCGGCAATCAGGCCGCGCGGATCGATGGTGTACAGCGTCGCGTTGGCGCGATTGGCGGCTTTCGTCAGGTCGTACACTTCCCGGATCAGATCCGTGGCGGCCAGCTGCTGGCTCGAGCGCTGGTCCCGATATGTCGGATCTTCGCGCAGCCGGTCCGCTG
The DNA here is from genome assembly GCA_035711805.1 of Vicinamibacterales bacterium. Classification (GTDB taxonomy): domain Bacteria; phylum Acidobacteriota; class Vicinamibacteria; order Vicinamibacterales; family UBA2999; genus Gp6-AA40. The sequence continues at coordinate 50,959 of DASTBV010000055.1, read as the reverse complement.
CCGAACCCAGTCCGCCGCCCTCATCCGACGAGCTGTCGATCCCCATGCGCCGCGCCTGCTCCTCGAGCCGGCCTTCGACGAACGGATCGAAGTCGTAGCCGCTGCTGATGTAGATGACGGCCTTGCGGCGATTCTGCACCTTCTCCAGGTTGCGCATCAGGTCGTAGGCGGTCGAGAACGCCACGTGGGCGCGATGGCGGAGCTCGGCCGGACCCTGCGACGTCGCCATCCCCTGCATGATGTCCTTCGGGGTCAGCCCGCCGCCGGTAATGCGCTCGATCGACGACTCGAGCACCTGACGGTCGTAGGTCAGCTGCTCGGAGATCGACGAGTGGCCGGTGCTGACGATGCCGAACATGTCGCCTTCGTGAATGAGAAGGCGAAGCATCTTCTTGATCAGCTCGCGGGTCCGCGGGGTCTCGCGGAACTGCAGGTGGAAGTCGTCGATGAAGATCAGGAAGATGCGTCCGGCGGCGTCGTTGGTCGGCCGGCGCTGCGGCAGGATGATGCCTTCCTGGACCGGAGCCGGCGGAGGCGCGAGGGTGTTGAACACGCGTCCGCCGTGCGTCAGCACGAACGACACGATTTCCTGCTTGACGCCGTCCTCGAGGATCTCGATCTCGTGCGGCTTGAGGTCGGCGATGAACTGCTCGGTCCGCGAATCGCGCGCGATCATGTCGGTCGTGATGAGGTCGACCGACGCACGGAACGTGGGCGGCTGGTTCGGAGCGGGCGCCTGAGCGCCGGCCTGCGCGTGAATGGTGTTGGGCGCCGGCGGGGCGCCGAGTGCGAGCAGCAGCGCGAACGCGCCTGCTGTCAAGAACTTAGCTGCTGTACGCATGGGCAAATTATAACTGACAGGGATCCGGGACCAGGGATCCGGGACCAGGGATCCGGGACCAGGGATCGGGATGGAACCGGGTCCTGCCAGCCTTTCGCAGTTTTCGACGATACGTCGCCCGGTTTGGTCGTTTCAGATTCATAACCGATTCCCCCAATCCCCGGTCTCCCATCCGATCCCGCGGTCCCCCATCCGATCCCGCGGTCCCCCATCCCGATCCCCGATCCCTGATCCCTGATCCCTGATCCCTGTAACCTATTACCCCCATGCGCATTGCCCTGGCGGCCGATCATGCCGGTTACCTTCTGAAGAACGAGGTCAAAGCCAAGCTGTCCGCTCAGGGACACGACGTCCTGGACCTCGGCACCGATTCGCCGGCACCCGTGGACTACCCCGACTCCGCGGAGGCAGTAGCCGCCGCCATCCGGGACGGACAAGCGGAACGCGGGATCATCGTCTGCGGCAGCGGCGCGGGTGTGTCGATTGCCGCGAACAAGTTCCCCGGTATCCGCGCGGCGGTCTGCCACGACACCTACACGGCGCACCAGGCCGTCGAGCACGACGACATGAACGTGTTGTGCCTCGGCGCGCGGGTCATCGGCGGCGCGCTGGCCCTCGACCTCGTCAGCGCGTTTCTCGGCGCCCGCTACGCGGGCGAGGAACGGTTTCAGCGCCGGCTCGACAAGGTGACACGGATCGAAGAGCGCTTCACCGGCGGGAGCGTGCCGCGGTGAGCGGCTTCGACGAGCGGTTCAACGATCTCGATCGTCTTGTCACCGAGCTCAATCTGCTCGATCCGACGGACGGCACCGCTAACGCGGTGCCCTCCGATCGCTCATTCGTCGATACTGATTTCGCGCGTCTCGATTCGTGGCTCGAGCGCGTGCGCAACGAGGACGGCGGCAGCGACCTGCTGCTCGTCTCGGGCTCGCCGCCGATCGTGCGTGCCCCCGGCCGGCTGCTCCGTATTTCCACCGAGCCGCTCGGCAGCGAGGACATCGAAAACGCCGTACGCCCCGCCGCTGGACCGCGGCTGCTGCAGCGGTTCGGCGCCGGTCATGCGGTCGATCTGGCATTCACCCGGCCCGGGCTGGGCCGCTTCAGAATGAACCTCCACCGCGAGCGTGGCCGAACCGCCGCATCGATCCGCGCGCTGCCGCGGAAGATTCCGCGGCTCGCCGATCTGCACTTCTCCCACGACATCAGCCTGCTCGCCGCGCTGCCGCGGGGTCTCGTGCTGATCGGCGGACCAACCGGATCCGGCAAGACGACCACGCTGGCAGCGCTGGTCTCGGCCATCAACGAGCGGGATGAGCGGCACATCATCACCGTCGAGGATCCCATCGAGTACGAGCATCCGCACGGCCGGAGTCTCATCGAACAGGTGGAAATCGGCATCGATGCCCCCGACTTCCCTTCTGCGCTCCGCTCTGCCGTCCGCCAGGCTCCCGACGTCATCGTCGTCGGCGAGATGCGTGACCCCGAGACGATGCGGATCGCGCTCTCGGCGGCTGAAACAGGCCACCTCGTATTCGCCACGGTCCATACGACCGACGTGTCCGCGGCCATCTCGCGCATCGCCGACGCGTTTCCGACCGAGCGCCAGAACGCGGTACGGCAGGAACTGTCGATGGCGCTCGCGGCCATCCTCACGCAGACGCTCGTGCCGGCAAAGACCGGCGGGGTCGTGCCGGTCGCGGAGCTGCTGATGGTGAGCTACGGCGCGCGGCAGCACGTGCGCAAGAACGCGCTGCAGCACCTCAATCAGGAGATCACGATTACGCGCAAGAGCGGCTCCTTCTCGTTCGAGGAGTCGCTCGCGCGGCTCGTGAGACACGGCACACTGGAACGTGCGGACGCGCAGCTGCGCGCGGCACATCCCGAAGAGCTCGAATCGCTGCTCTCGCCAGGACGGGCCTGATGCAGATCGGCTTCATCGGTCTCGGCCGGATGGGTGGCAGCATGACCCGTCGTCTGGCTGAAGCGGGCCATACGGTGGTGGCGTGGGATCGCAGCGTTGACGCCGTGCGGCGCGCGGCCACGGGAGGCGTCGCAGGGTCGTCGTCGGTGAACGATCTCGTCACACAGCTGCAGGCACCCCGCGCCGTGTGGATCATGGTTCCTGCCGGTGCGCCGACGGAAGAAACCGTCAGCTCACTCGGATCCCTCCTGTCCGCGGGCGACGTGGTCATCGACGGCGGCAACACGCATTTCAAGGACGACGTCCGGCGGGCCCGGATGCTTGCCGCACAGGGGATCGACTACGTCGATGTTGGCACCTCCGGCGGTGTGTGGGGTGCGGAGCGTGGCTACTGCCTGATGATTGGCGGCACACCCCAGGCCGTGGATCGCCTGACACCAGTGTTCGAGGCGCTCGCGCCGACGCGCGAGGGGTACCTGCACTGCGGCCCGTCGGGCGCCGGCCACTTCGTCAAGATGATCCACAACGGCATCGAGTACGGGCTGATGCAGTCGTACGCGGAGGGCTTCGACATCCTTCGGAATGCGGACAGTCCGGCGCTGCCCGCCGACCACCGCTATACCTTCGACCTGGCAGCGATTGCCGAGGTGTGGCGTCACGGGAGCGTGGTCAGCTCGTGGCTGCTCGATCTGGCGGCGATCGCTTTGCGGAAGGATCCACGCCTCGAAGGATTCACCGGAACCGTTGGTGATTCCGGCGAGGGCCGCTGGACCGTCGCCGCCGCCATCGAGGAAGACGTGCCGGCGAACGTGCTGACCACCGCGTTGTTCACACGGTTCCGCTCACGGCGCGATCACACCTTCGCCGAGAAGCTGCTGTCGGCGCTCCGCGCCCAATTCGGCGGTCATGCCGAGCCGCGCTGACGACTGCATCCTGGTCATTTTCGGCGCGTCCGGCGATCTGACTCGCCGCAAGCTGCTGCCCGCGATCTACAACCTGGCGGAGGCTGGCCATTTACCAGAGCGGTTCGCCATTGTCGGCGTCGCGCGGCCGCGGATCCATTTCGACGCCTACCGCGGGCAGATGCGTGAACGCGTCGCGAACGCGGAAGGCGAGCCGCTCGACCTGGACAAATGGAGGCGCATCGAAGAACGCCTGCAGTACGTGTCGGGCGAGTTCCACGACGAGCGGCTGTATGAGGGTCTCGCCGCGACGCTGCAGGAGCTCGGGTCCCGCCACTCCATCCCGCCGAACTATCTTTTCTATCTCGCTGTCCCGCCGGATCTCTTCGCCACGGTCGCGGATCGTCTGGCGGCATCGGGGCTGGCGAAGGAGCACGACGGCTGGCGGCGCGTCATCGTCGAGAAGCCGTTCGGGTACGACCTGGAATCGGCACGATCGCTCAACGCACGACTGATCGCAGGGTTCCGCGAGTCGCAGATCTACCGAATCGATCACTACCTCGGCAAGGAGACCGTCCAGAACATCCTCGCGTTCCGGTTCGCCAACGGCATCTTCGAGCCGATCTGGAACCGTCGTTACGTCGATCACGTGCAGATGACGGTTGCCGAGAACGAGGGGATCGGGTCGAGAGGCGCGTACTACGACAAGGCCGGCGCGCTCCGCGACATTGTCCAGAATCATATGTTCCAGCTGCTGACGCTGGTCGCGATGGAGCCTCCGATTTCGTTTGGTTCAGAGGCCGTGCGCGACGAGAAAGTCAAAGTTCTGCACGCTGTCCCCCCGCTGGCGGATGACGCGGTCGCCCACAACGTTGTGCGAGGCCAGTACGAGGGTTATCGGCGTGAACCGAATGTCGATCCCGAGTCGCGCACCGAAACGTTCGTCGGGATGCGCCTCCAGGTGGATAACTGGCGCTGGGCCGGAGTGCCGTTCTATCTGAGAACCGGCAAGAAGCTCGCGCGCCGGGACACTCACGTTGCCGTGCACTTCAAGCGGGCTCCGTTCATGCTGTTTCGCGATACGCCGGTTGAGTGCCTGAATCCAAATGTCCTGGAGCTGCGCATCCAGCCGGACGAGGGCATCTCGCTGTCCTTCGATGCCAAGGTGCCGGGACCGCTCGAGCGGCTCGAAACCGTGACGATGGACTTCAGTTACGCGAAGCACTTCAGGCAGGAAGCCTCGACGGGGTACGAGACGCTCCTGTTCGACGCGATGACCGGAGACCAGACGCTGTTCCACCGCATGGACATGGTCGAAGCGGGATGGGAGGTGATCGCACCGATCCTGCGCCGCTGGGCGCATGACACAAAGGGCCGACCTGAGGGCCGGCCCCTACGACGTGAAGCGGTGCCCGAATATGGCGCCGGAACCATGGGCCCGCCCGAGGCGGACCTGCTCGTCGAACGCGACGGCCGGCAATGGCGCGGCTGACGGTTGCGGACGACGAGGTCGACCTCGCGTCGCGCGCCGCCGAACGCATCGCACAGCTGATCGCTGATGCCGCCGCGGCACGCGGAAGCGCGATCGTCTCGCTGACCGGAGGGACGACGCCCCGCCTGTTGTATTCAACGCTCGCGGATTCGCGGCAACCATGGCGCAACCGCATCCCCTGGACGCAGGTACAGCTGTTCTGGGGCGACGAGCGGCACGTGCCTCCGGACGATGCCGACAGCAACTACCGGATGGCGAAAGTCACGCTGCTCGACCACGTTTCGATTCCGGCCGAGCACGTGCACCGGATGCGCGGAGAACTCCCCGACGCGCACGAAGCCGCCGCCGACTACGAGCGCACGTTGAACGATCCTTTTGATCTGATGCTTCTCGGCGTTGGCGGCGACGGCCACATCGCTTCAATCTTTCCCGGCAGCGAACTCCTCGAGTCGCCCCTCGAGCGCCCTCCGACGGTACGCCGCGTGGCCGCGATATGGGCACCCCACCTGTCGGCGTGGCGTATCACCTTGACGCCCGATGCGATCCTGGACTCGCGCGCGATCGTCGTCCTCGTCGCCGGGACGGGAAAAGCAGACGCGGTTCGCGCCGCGCTCGATGCACCGCTGGACGTCAAGAAGTATCCCGCGCAGCTGCTCCGGAGCGCCGGCGACCGGGTGGAATGGTTCGTCGATCGGGCCGCCGCCGAACGTTTGTATTGAGAACGATTCGAACGATTCAGGGAACGAGCCGCTTCAACTCTTCGACCCAGTTCAGGACGACATTGAAGCGCTGCGAGTTGGTCGTAGACGGTTCGATCATCAGAAACCGTCCGTCGGCGGCAACGTCGTAGGTGCGCGGGGTATTCGGCTCCCACGGGACGAACCCGCCTTCGAACAGCACGCGCGGCGCCTCGAAGCGCATCGGCGCGATCGATAACAGCGCCGCCGCCATCAGCTTCGTCCCTTCCTGGTAGAAGAGCTCCTTGCCGTCGCGTGCCCAGACAGGGTCGTGACCGCCCGCCGACGACACGCGGACCGGCGAGCCGGGTCCCGGGAACGGGCGCACCCAGATTTCGTCCGGGCCTGTCGTGTCGGCCACGAACGCGACCCACTTCCCGTCCGGCGAAAAGGCGGGATTGATTTCCGCGAACGGCGTCTGCAGCCATGGCGTGCTTTTTCCGCCGGCCGTGACGGGATGGATCCAGAGGTCCGATCGCGTCGCGTCGCCGAGCGCCTGATACATCACGACTCCCTCCCGCGACCAGTCGAAGTTGGTCTTGTCGCGGTCGTTCGCGACGAGGCGGCTCGGCTCGACGGCGCTGCCATCCGCGACGACGGTGAACAGGTTTCGCGTCGGACCGTCGCGTGTGGTCGAGAACGCAATGCGGGACGCGTCCGGCGACCACGTCGGGAACGTGTTGTGAGCGTTGAACGTGATCTTGTACGGCTGCGCCGCGCCTGCCATGTCATAAATCCAGACGTGGCCTTCCTGCGCCGGGCCGATAGTGGCCGCGAAACGGCGGCCATCCGGTGAAATACGCGGGTATCTCGGGTACTCGAGCTCCGCCGGACTGACCCGCGCAAGCAGCTTCCCGTCGCGGCCCCTCCAAATAAAGCGGCTGACGTAATTAACCGTGCTTCCCGGAATATACGTAAGGGTCCCATCGCGGCTGACGCCGAAGTTCGCAATCGAGGCCTTGGTAATGATTCCGTTCAGTAGAGGCACGGCCGGTCCAGCGGTTGCGAGTTGCGCGGAATCGAAGCGGACGCCGGTCAGCACACTCCCCTGAACGTAGAGGAGATATCCATCGCGCACATAGCGGGGAGAGACCCCACTGTCGACGACGATCTTGTGTTCGCCCGACGCCAGCGCGCGAGCGGCAATGGCGAGACGGGAATTGTCGTTCGTCGCGATTCGAACGACAAAGACCGCGGTGGCACCGTCCGGGAGGAGTTCAGGAGACAGATAGTCCTGTTCTCCGGTCTTGGTATCGGGTGCCGCGACCAGGGCCGGAGCACCACCGCCGGCTGCGATCCGAAACAGGCCGCCCTTCGGGCCCGGGCGCGTATACAGAATCGTGTCGGCGTGTCCCCAACTGATCCCGCTGCCATCGGATACGTCGGCGAGCGCCGTCAGGACACGCGCCTCGATAGCGAGCTTGTACAGTTTCCCTGATTTGAAGAAGGCGATATGCGAGCCATCCGGCGAAAACGACGCATGGGTCGCACCCTCCGTCTGCGCGAGCGCGACGCTCTCTCCCGTATCCAGGCTGCGGATGTCGAGCGCGTTCGCGCTTCCGTGCCTCGCGTGATAGACGATGCGCGTGCCCTCCGGGGAAATCACGAGGTTGACACCGGCGGGGCCGACGGTCAGCGCCGCATCCGGCGGCGGCGTGACATCGAATCGAACGACCCGCGGCGGATCCGGCCGCCTGGCGAACCACGTGCCCGCGGCTGCCAGGACTGCGGCAAGGAGCACGGCGGCCGCGCCGCCGATCATCCAGACGCCCGATCGTGGCAATCGCGTCGCCCTTGGTGCCGCAGTTGAAACGGGCGCCGTCAGGTCGTTCAGGACGAACAACGCCGCGCCGGCGTCGACGACGCGCTTTCCCCGTTCCTTTTCGAGACACCGCTGGATGAACGCGCGCAGAGCCGGCGGCAACGCGGCAGGAAGCTTCGCCCAGTCCGGTTCCGCGCGCAGCACTGCCGCCATGGTGTCGGCGATGTCGCCGCCCTCGAAGGGACGCGTGCCGGTCAGCATCTCGTAAAGCACGCAGCCAAACGCCCACATATCGCTGCGCTTGTCGGCAGGCCGTCCTTTTGCCTGCTCCGGTGCCATGTATGCGGCCGTCCCGAGAATGGTGCCCACGCCCGTCATCACCGGTGACGTCAGCGTCGGCGAGATGGTGTGAGATGAGTGCGCGGTCGATCCGGACGCGCGGTCCGCAAGCTTGGCAAGACCGAAGTCGAGCACCTTCACGGCGCCCGCAGTGGTGATCTTGATGTTCGCCGGCTTCAGATCGCGATGGATGATCCCCTGATCGTGCGCGGCCTCGAGCGCCTCCGCGATCTGGCCTGCGATCGGCACCGCCTCGTCGAGCGGCAGCGGACCGCGCGAAATCCGCTCCGCCAGGGTATCGCCCTCCACGAGCTCGAGGATGAGCGCGCGCGTATTCGCGGATTCTTCGAAGCCGTAGATCTGGGCGATGTGCGGATGATTGAGCGCGGCGAGAACCTGCGCTTCGCGCTCGAATCTGGCAAGCCGGTCGCGATCGGTGGCGAGATGCTCCGGCAGGACCTTGACGGCGACCTCGCGGTGGAGTTTCGTGTCCCGCGCGCGGTACACCTCGCCCATGCCGCCGGCGCCAAGCGGTGAGACGACCTCGTATGGGCCGACGCGGGTGCCCGACGCAAGAACCATGTCTGGGGAAAGGCCGCGCGAATTATATGCGCTCGACACAACTCACCGGTACGCAGCAATCACACAACGACCGCCACGAGCGACGCGCAGACAATGCGCGGTGCGTGGGCCGTGGACGCTGATTCGTGCCGGGATTCGCAGCGGCACGACATGCGCATGCCATCGAAGCGACGATGCTACGATTGAAACGGACGCGGCGGGAGATGCTTGCCGACAAGCTCCCGGACACAGCAAACCTCGCGCCCGGAGCGCTGGTGTTCGCGCAGTTCCTGGCGGCGAGTTTTTCGATTGCTCTTCTGATTCCCGGAATGGCCCTTCGGACTTTGATTATGGCCGTTGCACTTCATTTCGCCGAGCCCGTCTGATGGAAACCAACCTGCTTATCATCTTCGGCTGGCTGGCTGCTTTCAGTGTGATCCTCTTTGTCGTCGACATCCTGGGCCGCCGGCAGGAGCGGAAACAACGAAGCAGATAATCACGCCGACGCTACTTCTTCCGCGCCGGATCGTTTGCCGGATCGACGTAGGTGGTCCCGGACGGCCCGGTCCCGGTGATCTGGATCGTCACCCCTTCGGTGCGCGTCATGGCGAAATGATTCGCGTTCGGCGGTTCCGTATAGACGCTGCCCGCTGGCAGCATCTTCAGTGCCTGTTCGTCGAACTTCGGTCCGTAACCGAAGTACCACGTGCCCGAGATGACGGTCGCGACGCGATCGTCGGGATGCGCGTGCGCGTCGATCTTCGTGTTCGGGCCGACGCGAAGGAGCATGGTGTAGAGTCCGGGCTTCGCCGGATCGCCCTTCAGAATCACGGTCTGCGTTCCCGAGACGCCTGACGTGCCGGCACCGCCGGCAGCGGGAGCCGGCCATTTCACCTCGGACGGCGTCGTCCGCAGTTCGCCTGCGCCCTGTGCACCCAGCGAGACGGCCGAGAGAACAACCAGCAGCACTCGAATGGCGTATTTCATATGCCTGCTCCGTCCGCCTGAAGGCGGAAGCTACGTGACACCGCCCTCTTGAGCCATCGCTTTCTTCGCGGCGCGTCCGATCAGATGCGTGGCGGCGAAGGTCGCCATCAACCCCACGACCATCATCGCGTAGTACTCCGTTCCGCGGGGTGGTGAAACGCCGGCCGCGATGCGCGTCACATCGCCGGCAACCTTCCCGTAATAGGCGTACATGACGATGGCCGGGAACATACCTGTCAACGCAACGAGATACTGGCGAAAGCTGACGCCGCTCAGCGATAGCGCATAGTTCAGGAGGTTGTATGGCACCAGCGGCGACAGGCGCAGCAGGAACATGATCCATGCCGCGTTCTCCCGGACGACCGCGCGGCGCGTCGCCGCCACGCGCGGGTCGCGATCGATCCAGCGCAACACGCGGGACCGGCCCAGCGGCCCGGCCACCGCGTACACGGCCGACGCTCCGAGCGAGGCGCCGATGAAGGTCAGGAGCGTCCCGCGCCAGAGGCCGAAGACCGCGCCGGCGGAAAACGTCAGGACAAACGCCGGGGCGAGCGTAATCGCCGCAACGACGTAGAGAAGGATGAACAGGACCGGTCCCCAGCTGCCAAGATCTGCAAGTTGCCGCACCAGGGGCGCAATCCACTCCATCAGGAAGCTTCAGACGTAGGGGGTGGTGGTTGTTGTTCCACGGCCCGCCGGCGGCCGCGCCGGCGGCGACGGGCGAATACGCGCGCCAGCCGTTCGAGCGCCTCGCCGGCCTGCTGCAGCCCGGCGGTGATCTGATCGGCGTCGGTCCACGCGGCGGGGTTCAGGCGTTCGGCCAGCGCGTGCAGGGTGACGCGACGCGCCGGATCGCTGATCCGCTTGTCGATGCGCTCGCGGATGGCGCCGTACCACTCGGTCAGGAACGCGACCTGTTCGTCCGGCGTTGCTCCGGCAATCGTCGAGGGCACAGGCTTCGGACGGTCGGCAGTCTCACGCGCCGGGTCCGGTGCACCGGCGGGCGCAGCCCGCGCCGGCGAAACGGCAGGCGCCGCAGCGGCCGCGCCATCGCTCGCCTTCGGCCGCCGGCGGCGCTGCTCGATCGCTGGCTCGATGATCTGCTGATTGTCCCGGATCACCTTCCATTCGAACGCGATGTCAGGATGTTGTGCTTCGATTTCCCGCAGCACGGCCGGCTCCAGCGGATCCCGACCAACGCGAACGCCGCCCGGGGTGCGAAACGCATAGAGGATGCGCGTCCGCTGCCGGTTCCCGTCGCGGAACCAGTGCATGAGGTACGTGGTCTCGTACCCACGCTTGTCGCGAATCACGCGCAGGAAAGGCACGGCGGCCTACCGGCGCTTCTGTGTTCTGGTGGAACGAGCCGCGGGTTTTGCAGCCTTGGCGGTCCCGCGCCGTGCGGGGGCTGCCTTCGCCTTGGCGGTGGCGGCTGGTTTCCGCCGCGCGGGCGCAGCCGCCGCCGGCCGCCGCGCGCTCCTCGCCGCTGGCGGCGCAGCGCTGCGGGTACGAGGGACAGCCGCAGCTTTCGCCGGCCTCGCCGGAACTTTCGGCTCCGGGCCCTGCCGCTGCACCAGCGTAAAGCGGATCTGATCGCCGAACGAGCTGTAGCTCCACAGCTCGGAGACCGGAATCTGCAGGTCCGTGAACAACCGCCGCGCGGTGTCGACCGACCCCGCGGGAACGTACAGGTGGAACGGGACGCGGAGGCGCGAGAACGCGCCCCACTGCGACATCGCCTCGAGGTGGTTGATCGATTCGGTCGTTTCGACCTCGACGACGCCGAGCAGCCGGCGGGTCTTTTCCGAAGACTGCAGGACGAGGTCGGGAAACCAGGGAGGCGGGTCGCCTACCGGGGCGTTCTGTTCGTGGCCGGGGTTGATTGCCGTCTCGAACTTCCTCTTGTATTTCGCCTGTAGCAGCCGGATGACGCGATCGTGCTCGAGCTGCTCGCGGACCGGCCGCACGAGAATCGGGCTCAATACAACCTCCGGCGAGTGTACATAACGGTACCCAGACCCTCTGGCGGCTGAAAACGGGCCAGAAAGCTGGCGAAGACGGGTGAATATAGCACTTTTCCAGCAAACCCTGACGGGCTGGGAAACCAAACCGGCGCGTTAATGTCAGAATGGCCAGGTGCTTGGCGACAGCTCGACGGCGCCGCGCGTCCTGATTGTCGACGACGACGGGGCGACGGCGGATTCGTTTTCGCGAACGCTTCGTCTGGAAGGGTACGAAGTGTGGGCCGGGCTGTCCGCGGAGGAAGGGTTGACCCTTGCCCAGACTCACCAGCCACACGCCGTCGTGCTCGACCTGCGGATGCCGTTGACGAGCGGTCTGCAGTTCCTTCGCGCGATTCGGGCGATTGAGGGCCTGGCCACCACCCCGGTCGCCATCGTGACCGGCGACTATGGGCTCGATGACGAGGTCCGCGACGAAATCAGGGCGTTGGGGGCGGAACTGCGCTTCAAGCCGATCTGGATCGAGGAGCTCGTCACGCTCGCCCGCGAGCTCCTCCGTGTCCCAGTCAAACCCTAAGTGACGAACTCGAGGTTCCTGAAGGCCTGCAGGCGCGAGCCGGTAGACACGACACCGGTGTGGTTCATGCGCCAGGCGGGGCGCTACATGGCGGAGTACCGGGCGCTGCGCGAACGGCACTCCCTGCTCGAGATCTGCCGCCAGCCCGACCTCGCAACCGAAGTCACGCTGCAGCCCGTCCGGCGGATCGACGTCGATGCCGCCATCCTCTTTTCGGATCTGCTGCTTCCGCTCGAGCCGATGGGCCTGCCCTTCGACTTCGTCAAGGGTGAAGGACCGCAGATCGAGCAGCCGATCGGCGGTCCGGAGGATATCGAACGGCTGCGCCTCTTCGAACCGCGCGAGGCGCTTGCGCACGTGCTCACCGCCATCGGTCAGATCCAGCAGGAGCTTGCCGGCGCGGTGCCGCTGATCGGCTTTGCCGGGGCGCCGTTCACGCTCGCCTCCTATGCGATTGAAGGCGGGCACTCGAACAACTTCGCGCGGACCAAGGCGTTGATGTACGGTCATCCGGACGCGTGGCATCGGCTGTGCGAAAAGTTCGCGACGGTCGTCTCGACCTACCTGACCGCACAGATCGAGGCCGGAGTCGACGCCGTGCAGCTGTTCGACTCGTGGGTCGGCACGTTGAACGCCGCCGACTATCGCGAGTTCGCCTTCCCCCACACGCAGCGAATCTTCCAGACGATCGGCACACGCGTGCCGACCATCCATTTCGGCACCGGCACGTCCACGATCCTCGAGGAACTGCGCGAGGCAGGCGGCGACGTGATCGGCGTGGACTGGCGCATCCCGCTGGACCAGGCGTGGGATCGCATCGGCAGCGACCGCGCCGTCCAGGGCAATCTCGATCCCACCCTGCTGCTGGGCCCGACGTCACGGATGTTCGAGCAGACAGACGAGGTGCTTCGCCGTGCTGCCGGAAAGACGGGACACATCTTCAATCTGGGCCACGGAATCCTGCCGTCCACTCCGGTTGAACATGTTCAGATGCTCGCCCAGTACGTGCACTCGGCTGGAAGACGGATAAGGTAAATGCGACCGTTCACGCGTCCGAGTGCCCGCTTCTCGGTTCGTGTTCGTGTTCGAGTTCGGCTCCGGGTTCTGCATTGAGCGATGTTCCTGGTTCCAGCGTCCTCGACGTAGCCATCGTCGGTGGTGGCATCAGTGGCCTTGCGGCCGCTTACGAATTGCAGCGCCGTGGCCTCAATGTGCGCGTTCTCGAGTCCGGTCCGCGAGCCGGCGGCGTGATCTCGACCGAGCGGTTCGACGGCTGGGTCGTGGACGGTGGGCCGGATGCGATTCTCGTGCAGAAGCCGGCAGCGGTAGCGCTCTGCCGGGAACTCGGCATTGCCGATCGACTGGTCTCGACGCTGCCGCCACGCACCGCGTACATCCTTCGCGACGATCGGCTTCACCGGATTGCCGAAGGGTCGTTCCTCGGCTTTCCGCTGGACGCCCGGTCGCTGGCACGTTCCTCGGTTTTCAGCCTCGGCGGGCGCTTCAGGATGGCGTGCGAGCTGTTCATGCCGCGCCACGGCGGCGATGAAGACGAGTCGATCGGGACGTTCGTCCGGCGGAGGTTCGGTCAGGAGGCCGTGGATTACCTCGCTGAGCCGCTCCTGGCCGGTATCCACGCCGGAGACGTCGATCGCCTCTCGCTGCAGGCGCTCTTCCCGCGGCTGCTCGAAGCCGAGCGGCAGTCCGGCAGCGTCTTGCGGGCCTTTCGGGCGATGCGTGCGCGGCCGTCGCCACAGGGCGCGTTCGTGTCGTTTCCTGGCGGCACGGGCGAACTGGTGGAGGCCCTGGTGGAGGCGCTTGTCGCGGGCACGGTCCGCACGTCGACCCGCGTGCTCGAACTTCACCGCCATGCGAGCTATCGCGCCGAAACGCCCGCAGGGCCCATCGAGGCGCGCGCGATCATCCTTGCCGTTCCGGCGTATGTCGCCGCGTCGCTGCTGCGGACATTCGACACGACCATCGCCGCGCTCGCGGAAGCGATTCCCTACGCCTCGACCGCCACGGTCGCGCTCGGATATGAACGTGGTCAGCTCGCGCACCCGATGGAAGGGAGCGGCTTCGTGGTGCCGCGCGTCGAGCGCAGTCCGCTGCTGGCGGCGACCTGGGTCACCTCGAAGTGGCCGCATCGCGCGCCGGACGGCCACGTGCTGCTGCGCGGGTTCCTCGGCGGCGGCCGCGATCCACGGCGGCTGGATGCGGGGGATGAGGAGCTGGTCAGTACGGTGGTCGACGAGTTGACGCATCTGCTCGACATCAAGGGAGCGCCGCTCTTCACACGGCTGTTCCGGTGGACGAAGCAGAGCCCGCAGTACGAAGTTGGCCACCTCCAGCGCGTGGCGACAATCGAGCGCCTGCTGGCCGCGATTCCCGGCGTCTTCATCACCGGCAGCGGGTTCCGCGCCATCGGTATTCCCGATTGCATCGCCGACGGGCGCGAGACGGCGGCCAAGGCCGCTGCGTATGTTGCTGGCGCGGCCGCGAAACTTTAACCCCGAAGAGCGCGCAGATCGCAAGTCTCCAGTGACATAGAATCGCCGCATGCGCTTCGTGGCCGTGCTGATCGCCGCTCTCCTTCTCACGTCCGACGCCGCCACAGGGCAGCGTCCCTCGGGCGCACTGACTCCGCAGATCGAATCGATCCTGCGCAGCATCAAGGCCGCCGACAAAGGACAGCTCGCCGTGTCCGAGGAGGACGGGCGGTTTCTTCGCGTGCTCGTCGCCACGCGCGGCGCGAAGTCGATCCTCGAAATAGGCGCGGCCAGCGGCTACAGCGGTATCTGGCTCGGCCTTGGCGCGCGCGAATCCGGCGGCCGCGTGGTGGCGATCGAATACGACGCGGCCCGCGCCATGGAGGCGGCCGCGAACATCAGGCGGGCGGGCCTGGACGACGTCGTGCGCGTGGTGCATGGCGACGCGTTCAAGGAAATTCCGAAGCTGACGGGAACCTTCGACTTCGTCTTCCTCGACGCCTGGAAGCCGGACTACAAGAAATTCTTCGACATGGTGTTCCCGCGCCTCACGCCGGGCGGCGTCTTCACGGCGCACAACGTCGTGAACAAGAAGAAGGACATGGAACCGTTCCTGCGGACGGTCCAGGGACATTCGTCGCTCTTCACGACAATCGTCTCGCCGTCCGGCGAGGGGATGTCGGTGTCGTACAGGATCAAGTAATGCAGAATGCAGAATGCAAGATGCAAAATGCAAAATGGCCGCAGCTTCAGTTTGCATTTTGCATTTTGAATTTTGAATTTTGCATTTCCAATTACGGCGCACTTTGAAACCCATACACATCATTGGAGTCCCCCTCGATCTCGGTGGCGCGCGCCGCGGGGTGGACATGGGTCCGTCGGCGGTCCGCATCGCGGGTCTCGGCGAAGCGATCGCGCGGCTCGGCCGCCAGGCGATCGACAAAGGCAATCTGCCCGCGCCAATCGCCGAAACCGAGGACGCGCTCGACCGGCGGAAGAAATACATCGAGCCAATCGCGGAGGTGTGCCGATCGCTGTATGCCAGCTGCTCGGCGTCGCTCGAGGCGGGCGCCCTCCCGCTGGTGCTCGGCGGCGACCACAGCATCGCGGCCGGGTCGGTCGCGGCGAGCGCCGACTACATCCGCCGGATTAACGGCAAGCCGCTCGGCCTGATCTGGGTGGACGCGCACGGCGACATGAACACGCCGGAAACCACGACCAGCGGCAACGTGCACGGAATGCCGCTCGCCGCGCTGCTCGGACAGGAGCCTCAGGAGCTGGCGTCGATCGGCGCGTCGCCAAGCGTACGGCCCGAACACACCGTGCTGGTCGGCATTCGCAATCTCGACGACGAGGAGAAAGAGCAGATTCGCGCATCGGGCGTTCATGTCTTCACGATGAAGGACATCGATCGCGACGGCGCGGCCGCGATCGCCGAACGCGCGCTGACGCTGGCCTCCTCCGGGACGGGAGGCATTCACGTCTCATTCGACCTGGATGTCTGCGACCCGACGATTGCGCCGGGCGTCGGAACCCCGGTGCGCGGCGGCCTCGATTACCGCGAATCGCACGTGATCATGGAACTGGTGGCCGACTCGAATCAGCTCGTCGCGCTCGATCTGGTGGAAGTGAACCCAACGCTGGACAATCGGAATGCGACGGCGGAGTTCGCCACCGAGCTCGCACTGTCGGCGCTCGGCAAAAGAATTCTCTAGCTACCTAGGTGATGCGTAGCCACGGAGACACAAAGGCACGGAGAGAAGAACGTCTCCGTGTCCCTGTGACTCCGTGGCCCGTGCTCAGGCGAACTCGCGCGTCCTCTGAAGCATCTCGTCGAGCGAATCGATCACCCACGTCAGCGACGCCGGCTTTTCCACCAGACGCGTTCGCGGCCGGAGGCGCGCCAAATCGCCGGCGGCCCCGCCCATCCCCGAAAAGATAATCACCGGCGCCCGCGACGGCATGCGCACGATGACGTCGCGTCCGGACTGGTCCTTGACGTGGAGATCGACGATGGCGGCGTCGGGCCGCTCGGTGCGAATCGCCGCCAGCGCGGCGTCAACCGTATCGACTTCGATGACGGTGTAGCGGCGGAGGCGAAGAAGGTGAGCCAGCGGCTCGCGCAGGTTGGCTTCGTCTTCGAGAAGCAGAACCGTTCCCGACGTGTCGCGCACAATTCGCATATCGGCCGGAAAAAAGGACGGCGATATGGCCGGGCTCACCTGTCCCGCTGCGGTGGGCCAGCTTAGCCGGAGGACCGCCGCCCGTCCGGCTTGCTATTTGCTGACGTCAAAGGCGTGCGCCCAGGCCTGCTGCTGGTGACGGCTCTCCTGGTCTCCGCGATCGGCATTTCGACGTGGCTCGCTGCCGCGGACTACGCGACGATTCCGCCGCGCGGCGATTTCCACGAACGCGACGCGCCAGCCATCGTGCTCACAGGCGCCGCCGGCAAGTCCCGCCGGGCCGACGCGCTGCGCCGTGCCACCTTCATCGTCCCGGCGGACGTTCAGTCGCTGCACGCTTCTTCACCTTCCACTCGCCTGCCCCATCCGCTGCGGCGCCCGGTGCCCTCCTGCCGATTCGTTCCGTCGGAGCCATCGGGGACGACGCCGAAGTTCGACTGCGTGTTCGCGAACGGCCCCACGGTGAAGGTGAAGTACGGGCGCGATGCGGAAATCCACGGCGAAGCGGCGGCGACTGCGCTGCTGCGGATGCTCGGATACGCGGCCGACACCGTCACGATTGTCCCGCGCCTTCGGTGCTACGGCTGCCCCCGGCACCCCTTCGTGGCCGCTCACCTGCGGCGGACGTTCTTGATGCCGCTGCTCTTCGCAGAGATTCCGGAGGGCTTTACCGACTTCGAGTGGGTATCGGTCGAGCAGCGCTTTCCGGCGCCGTCGATCGAGACCGACGTCGTCGTCGGCTGGGATTGGAGGGAACTCGACCAGGTTGACGCGCCGCGCGCGGAGGTCGACGCGTTCCGGCTCCTGGCGGTCTTCCTGGCGCACTGGGACAACAAGAGCCAGAACCAGCGGCTGGTGTGCCTGGATCAGGCCCCGGCGGAGGCGGGCGACGGCGGATGCCAGCAGCCGCTGGCGATGATCCAGGACCTCGGCGCCTCGTTCGGACCGCCGAAGGTGAACCTGGCACGGTGGCGCGATCTGCCGGTGTGGCACGACCGCACGAGGTGCACGCTCAGCATGCGCGCGCTGCCATTCGAGGGCGCCACCTTCGAGGACGTGCGCGTGTCCGAGTCGGGGCGGATGCTGGCCGCCGAGCGCCTCGGCGCGATCACCGTGCAGCAGATCGAACGCCTGTTTGCCGACGCCCGCTTTCCGCAGTTTCAGGCAGGCACGGCCGACGAGCGCGACTTGAAGGCGTGGACCGCCGCGTTCCGCGACCGCGTTCGCCAGATCGCAGACGCGCGCTGCACTTCTTAGCCACGGAGACACGAAGGCACGGAGAACACTGGTCAGCCGTCGTGTTTTCGTGCCTCAGTGGCCACGAAATCGATCACCGCAGCAGCTTCTCCATCTCGTCCATCACGGCGTTCATCTTGCGGATGGTCAGGTCGAGCGGCTCGTCGGTCGTCATGTCGACACCCGCCTTCTTCAGCAGCTCCACCGGATAGTCCGAGCCGCCGGCGCCCAGGAACGTCAGGTAGCGCTTCGTCGCTTCCCTGTCTCCGCTCAGCACCTTCGCCGACAGCGCTTCCGCGGCGGTGAACGACGTGGCGTACTGGAAGACGTAGAAGTCACGGTAGAAGTGCGGCACGAAGCTCCACTCGTGCGCGATGTAGTCGTCAACGACGGTCACGTTCTGATCGTGCCCGTAGTAGCGGCGGGTGATGTCGAGATACAGCTTCGCCAGCGCGTCGCCGGTGATCGGCTGCCGCTTCTCCGCCATCTCGTGCATCCGCAGCTCGAACTCGGCGAACTGGGTCTGGCGGAAGACCGTTGCCTTGATGTTCTCCAGGTAGTTGCCGAGCAGCGACAGCCGCGTCGGCGTGTCCTTGATCTGCTTCAGCATGTGGTCGATGAGCAGCGCTTCGTTGAACGTCGACGCCACCTCGGCCACGAACGTGGCGTAGTCGGCGGTCTGGAACGGCTGCGTCTTGTTCGAGTAGTAGCTGTGCATCGTGTGGCCGAGTTCATGGGCCAGCGTGCTGACGTCGTTGTACTGCCCGAGGTAATTGAGCAGCATGTACGGATGCACGTCGTAGGCGCCGCCGTTCGAGTATGCACCCGACCGCTTGCCTTCGGTCGGGTGCCAGTCGAGCCACCGCTCCTTGAACGCGCGGTGGACGACGGCCTGGTAGTCGCTGCCGAGGGGGGCGAACGCGGCGAGAACGTGCTTCTGCGCTTCCTCGGGGCTGTAGCGGAGATCGACGGACGAGACGAGCGGCGCATACAGATCGTAGTAGTGGAGATCGTCGGAGATCTCCATCATCCGCTTGCGCAGCTTGAGGTAGCGGTGGAACGTCGGCAGGTGGCGGTTCACGCCGGCCACGAGGCGCGTGTACACGGTGACGGGGATATTCGCGGGATCGAGCGACGCTTCCAGGTTCGACGCGTACTTCCGCGCCCTGGCGTAGAACAGCACCTTCTGGACTTCCGAATTGATCGTCGTGCCGAACGTGCGGCTGAATCCGCCCAGCGAGCCGAAGAACGACGACATCGCCGCCTTGCGGTCGGCGCGGTTCTTCGACGTGCGCAGCTCGCTGTAGCCAGCCTGATCGACCTTCACCATGCGGCCGTCGCTGATCGTGATCGTCGGGTACGGGAAATCCGCGTTGGTCAGGATCCCGTAGATGTTCGAGGCGGAGCCGGCCAGCGGCGCCGCGTCCGCGAGCAGCTTCTCCTCCGCGTCGGTGAGCGTGTGGGGCGCCCGGCGGACGATGTCGCGCAGATAGAAGGTGTAGGTCTTCAGCCGCGGCTCGGCGCCGATGAACTTCTCAATCGTCGCCGTGCCCACTTTCAGGACTTCGGGCTCGATGAACGACGCCTCGGCCCCGAACTGGGCATAGATCTGCTGCATCTCCTGCTGCATGCCCTGCGGTTCGGAGACCCGCGTGTCGGTGTCGGCCAGCATGCTGGCGTACACGTACAGGCGCGTCAGCTCCTTGTTGAGCCGCGTCGCCATTTCCAGCGCCGACGCGAGCGACTGCGGCGACGATCCCAGCTTGCCGCGGAATTCACGCAGCTTGGGAATCTGGGCGGTCACGGTTTCCTTCTGTGTCCGCCAGGCGGCCGCATCCGGATAGATGTCGGCGAGGTTCCACTTGTATTCGTCGGCGACCTTGGCGCGGTCGCGTTCCTGCCCGATTGTCAGCACAGACATGCACGTCACCGCGGCCACGACAACCGCCAACCCGATGCGAACGTGTGACATAGCCGCTTGAACCCCCTGAGACCTATTACCTGTACCCTATACGGGCGGCACCCTGGAAGAGGTGCCCCCCGCACTACACGATACGATGGCGCGACGTCCGTTACGAGAGGATTGGGCCGAACTCGGCGACGAAGAACTGCTCGATCTCCGGATGGCCGATTTGCCGCTGACGATCGAAGGTGCGCTGGCCGACCGTATCGCTCAGCTTCGCGCCGAGCTCGACGACCGTGGCCTTCGCTTCCCGCTGCACTTCTACATCGCCGAGGAGTGGTTCACGCCGGATGGCGCCACGGCCATCGCCATCCCCTTCTACCTGGCGCATCCCCGGCTGCAGCGGCTGGAGGAGGCGCAGATGTTCGAAGTCGAAGGGGGTGAGCACGAGTGGTGCATGCGCATCCTGCGCCACGAAGCGGCCCACGCCATCGACAACGCCTACAAGCTGCGGTTGCGCCGCGCGCGCCGCGAGATCTTCGGCCTGCCATCGCGCGCGTACCCCGAGTTCTATACGCCGAAGCCGTACAGCAAGAGCTTCGTCCTGCACCTCGACGCCTGGTACGCGCAGAGCCACCCGGACGAAGACTTCGCCGAGACGTTTGCCGTGTGGCTGACGCCAAACAGCGAATGGGCCCAGCGCTACAAAGGGTGGAAGGCGCTGCGGAAGCTCGAATACATGGATGCGCTGATGCGCTCGCTCAGTGGCCAGGCACCGCGGGTGGACAACCCGGCTGAGATCGAAGCGCTGCGCGATGCGACGACAACGCTGCGGCAGCATTACCGGAACAAGCGCCGCCACTACGGCGTGGATCACCCGAACTTCTACGATCGCGATCTCCGGCGCATCTTCTCGGATGCGCCCGAGCACGCCACCAACATCACCGCGGCACAGTTCATCGCCCGCATCCGCCGCCCGGTCCGCCGCGTCGTCGCCAGCTGGACGGGAATTTACCAGTACACGATCGACCAGGTTCTCGAAGACATGATCGCGCGCTGCCGCGAGCTGAAGCTGCGCCTGCGCGGCTCCGAGGAACAGGCACGCCACGAGTTCACGGTGCTGCTCACCGTGCAGGTCATGAACTACCTGCACAGCGGCGGGCACCGGCTGTTGCTTTAGATTCATGATGCGACACACTGAGGCACCGAGGCTCCTGTTGATCTCAGTGCCTCAGTGCGTCGGTGTGTCGTGATCGCATGCCTAAGAAAGTCCGCATCCTCGCACTCGTCCACGACCATCTCGTGCCGCCGGAGGATACGACCGGCATCGATATTCTCGAGGCGGAGTGGAAGATGGAGTACGACGTCATCGAAACTCTCCGCGAGCGGGGGCACACCGTGCAGGTGCTCGGCATCCACGACGACCTGAGCGGCATCCGTCCCAGCGCGGAGGACTTCAAGCCGCATATCGTCGTCAACCTGATGGAGGCATTCGCCGGAGTGACGACCTTCGATCAGAATGTCGTCAGTTACCTCGAACTGCTGCGGCTGCCGTACACGGGATGTAATCCGCGCGGGCTCGTGCTGGCGCGCGACAAGGCGCTGTCGAAGAAGCTGCTCGCCTACCACCGTATTCGGGTCCCCGAGTTCGTGGTTGTGCGCCCGGGGCGCAAGCCGGTGCTGCCGAAGCGCCTCGCGTTCCCGATGATCGTCAAATCGCTGTTCTTCGAGGCGTCCGCCGGCATCTCGCAGGCGTCCGTCGTCGAGAATCACGACCAGCTCGCGCGCCGCGTGAGCTTCATCCACGAAAAGCTGGGCACGGCAGCCATCGTCGAGCAGTTCGTCGACGGCCGCGAGATTTACGTTGGAGTCCTCGGCAACGAGCGGCTCGAGGCCTTCCCCGCCTGGGAGATGTCGTTCGACAGGATGCCGGACAACCGCTGGAAGATCGCGACCGAACGGGTGAAATGGAGCACGCAGTATCAGAAGAAGCACGGAATCATGACCGACCGTGCGCGCCTTGACCCGGCCCTGGCCGAACAGATGCAGCGCATCGCCAAGCGCACGTACCGCGCGCTGGATCTGAACGGCTACGCCCGCGTCGATTTCCGTATGGACGACGAGGGGCGGATGTTCGTCCTCGAGGCAAATCCGAACCCCAACATCGCCTACGGCGAAGACTTCGCCGAGTCGGCCGAGGTCAGCGGCCTGTCGTACGAGCGCCTGCTCGAACGAATCGTTGCGCTGGGCCTTCGCTGGGAGCCGGCCCGGACGGGCTGACTCCTCAGCTGGGATTCTCATCCGCCCCGCGAATCGTCCCGCAATCGGGCGGTGTCAAATAAATGTAAAAGTCGCGGAATTCCGGGAGGCGGGCGTCGCAGCTGAGTTACGCTAACGTTACATCCATGGGCGTGGGCGACAACGGGTATACGGCCGAAACCAAATTCCTGGTAAACGAAGCGACCGGCACTCAGATCCGCGAGTGGGCACGCGAACGGCTCGTCGCCGACCCGCATGGCACCGGTCCGCACGCGGACGAATACCGGGTCTCGACGCTGTATCTCGACACGGCGGATCGCGACGTCTTCCACCGCCGCGGCTCGTACGGACGGAGCAAATACCGCGTGCGACGGTACGGCGATGAAGCGCGGGTCTTCCTCGAGCGCAAGCTCCGCACGTCGGCACGGCTCGCGAAGCGCCGTACGGACATCCCGCTCGACGCGCTTGGACTGCTGAAAACGCCGGAGGGAAACGACGGGCAGACCAAGTGGTTCCGCCGCCGCGTGTTGGTCCGGCAGCTTCACCCGGTCTGCCGTGTGTCGTATTTGCGCACCGCCCGGCTCGCGGAGACGCCGGAGGGCAGGATGCGCATGACGCTGGATTACTCGCTCACGGCCTCGCCGTCCGATACGTTCGCGCTCGACGGCCCGGGGCCGGCGGCCTTTCTCACCGGCTACATGATCCTCGAGCTGAAATTCCGCGGTGCGATGCCGACGGTGTTTCGCCAGCTGGCAGACGAATTTGCGCTCGCACCGGGGCGGACCTCGAAATACAGAACGGCGGCGGATATTCTAGGCATCGCGCGGCTCGCTCCCGAGGAGGGCGCGCCGTACACGCTTCATGCCTGACCTCTTTCGAGAGTCGCTGCTCGATTTCGAAGCCCTACCGCCGCTCGTCGTTCTGGTACGACTCCTTGCCGCCCTCCTGCTCGGCGGCGTCGCCGCGCTGGTTTACCGATTCACCCGTTCCAAGGCCGAGGTCGCGCCGTCGTTCACGGCCACGCTGGTCCTTCTGTCCATACTGATCGCCATGGTCACGCAGGTGATCGGCGACAACGTGGCGCGGGCGTTCAGCCTGGTGGGCGCGCTGTCGATTGTGCGCTTCCGCACGGTGGTGCGCGACACCCAGGACACGGCGTTCGTGATCTTCGCGGTCGGCGTCGGCATGGCGGTTGGCGCGGGGTATCCCTGGCTGGCGGTCGCGGGAATCGCCGTGGTGGCCATAGCCGCGTTTGCAATGAAACGGGGCGATGCGCAGATCGCCACCCCAGCCGGAACCGAGCCCTTCGAGCTTCAGGTCAGGGTCGGAATCGGTCATGATCCACAGGTCATCGTCAGGCCGGCTCTGGATCTTCATGTCAGCGACCGACGGCTGATGTCGCTGGCCACTGCGCGCCAGGGACTCGCCGTCGACGCGACGTTCCGGGCGTCGCTTCGCGACGTGGCCGCCGCGGACGCGCTGCTTCGCGCGTTGAATACGACGGAAGGCGTACAAAGCGTCAGCCTGAAGCGGATCACCGACGACGACGACGACTGAGAACTGAAGACTGAAAGCTGAAGACTGAGAACTGAAGACTGAGAACTGAAGACTGAGGCCATCATGCAGGTTCGGATCGCCGTCATCGCTCTCGTTGGCGCCGTCATCGTTGCCGGGCGGCTCGGATTGTTGTCGAGCCATGCGGATCGTGCCGAGGCTCCGAGTCGAATATCGCCACGCGTCCTGGCCGCACAGGGTTTTCCCGGCTTTCCCGGACAAGGCTTCGGCGGAGCGAATCGAGAGCAGGAACTCGTCCCGCAGCACGACAAGGACGGCGATGGCCGCCTGAACCGGCAGGAACGCGATGCGGCGCGTTCGAGCACCATGCCGCGCGGAGGCTTCATGCGCGGGTTCCGATTCGCGGCGGAGGGATCGCCCGGACGGGCGCTGACACCGGCCGACGTCCGGCCGTATCCAACGACGCCGATCTACGACCTCGGCACGATGCGCACGATGTTCCTGCAGTTCGAGCACGAGGACTGGGAAGAAGAGCTCGCGGCGTTCAATAACACCGACGTCGAGGTGCCGGCGACGATGACGGTGGACGGTCGGACGTACAAAGGCGTCGGGGTGCACTTCCGCGGCGCCTCGTCGTTCATGATGGTGCCCGCGGGCCTGAAACGATCGCTGAATGTCTCGACCGATTTCACCGTCGAGGATCAGGATCTCGGCGGCTACCGGACGTTCAACCTGCTGAACGCGACCAACGATCCCACGTTCCTGCGCGCGTTTCTCTACACGCAAATTGCACGCGCGTACATCCCGGCGCCGAGGATGAATTTCATGCGCGTGGTCATCAACGGTCGGAGCTGGGGTGTGTACCTCAACACGCAGCAGTTCAACGGCGACCTGCTCCGGGACGATTTCAAGACCGCGAAGGGGGCACGTTGGAAAGTGCCAGGCCGGCCCGGCGGACGCGGCGGGCTCGAGTATCTGGGAGAAAACATCGCCGCCTACAGGCAGATTTACGAGATCAAAACCAAGGACGACGACGAGTCGTGGAAGGCGCTGGTGCAGCTCACCAGAGTGCTCAACGAGACCCCGGCTGAAAAGCTCGAGGCCGCCCTCGCCCCGCTCCTCGACATCGACGGCACGCTGAAGTTCCTCGCCATCGAGGTGGCGCTGGTCAACAGCGACGGATACTGGTCGCGCGCCAGCGATTACAACCTCTATCGCGACCCCGACGGGCGATTTCACGTCATCCCGCACGACGTGAACGAGGGGCTCGGTGGCGAAGGCGGCGGGGGCGGATTCGGGTTCGGAGGCGGCGGCCCGCAGCTCGATCCACTGGTCGCCACCAACGACCCGAGCAAGCCGCTGCGCGCGAAGCTGCTCGCCGTTCCTGCGCTGCGCGCGAAGTACATGAGCTACGTGCGCGACATCGCGACCCACTGGCTCGACTGGAAAACGGTGTATCCGATGCTGAAGTCGGCCCACGACCTCATCGGGCCGGAAGTTCGGCTGGACACGCGCAAGCTCTACGACGTGGAGGGGTTTGAGGCCGCAATGGCGGCTTCGACCGAAGACAACCCGTTGAAGTCGTTCCTCGACCGCCGCAGGGCGTTTCTGCTCGGGCGGACAGTGCCTGGCGCGGCGGCGCTGCGGGTGGATGGCTCCGCGGCGGAGAATTTCCGGGCTGCCGCGAATTAATCCGCGACCGGAGCGGCCCTATCGGCCGCGGACGTGATTGATTGCGGGCTTTTCGTCCCGTACGATCGGGATCGCTTCTTGCCGAGTACGCGGTAACTTCCGCCTGAAGGCGGAAGCTACGAATCTCATGACACACAAGGGACTTCTTATCGCGGCCGCGGTGTGGCTGGGCTCGGTTGGCGCCGTCGCCGGACAGCTCCAGCATCCGACGCTGCTGCGCAACCATTCGGCGATCCGCTACGACAGCACCGCGGCGCGCGATCCTATCGCGCAGCTGAATGAGCGGCTCACGCGCGGCGAGGTGACGCTCGAACGGCGCGGTCCGTCCGGATACCTGCAGTCGGTGCTCGAGGCCCTGCGCGTGCCGGTCGAATCGCAGATGCTGGTCTTCTCGAAGACCAGTTTCCAGGCGCCGAAGATCGGTCCGAAGAATCCGCGCGCGATCTACTTCAACGACACCACGTCGGTTGGCTGGGTTCGCGGCGGCGAGGTCCTGGAATTCGTCGGGCAGGATCCGACGCAGGGCGCGGTCTTCTACACGCTGTCGCAGGCGAGCGACAAGCCGCTCTTCGAGCGGAGCGACTCGTGCGTCTCGTGCCACGCCTCCGAGGCCACGCACTACGTGCCGGGGATGTTCATCGGCAGCGTCTTCCCGGGCGTGGACGGCACAACGATGTACGGTCCGGCCTATACGACCGACCACCGCTCCCCTTTCGAGATTCGCTGGGGTGGCTGGTTCGTGACCGGGACGCACAAGGCGACGCGCCACATGGGCAATGCCGTCGCCAGCGACGCGTCCGATCTCACCGCGATGATCACGCCGCAGACCGTCCACGTGACGGATCTCGAGGGGCGCTTCGACAAGACCGGATACCTCTCGCCGCACAGCGATCTCGTCGCGCTGCTCGTCATCGAGCACCAGGCGAAGATGCTGAACCTGATCACCCGCGTCGGCTGGGAAGCGCGCATCGGCGCGAAGGAGTCGGGCCGCACGCTCGATCAGGCGGCCGCGGAGCTCGTCGACTACCTCCTGTTTGTCGACGAGGCGACCCTCCCGGGGCCGATTACCGGGACGTCGCGGTTTGCCGAGGTCTTCACGGCGCAGGGCCCGCGCGACAGCCGCGGCCGTTCTCTGCGCGAACTGAGTCTGGAGAAGCGGCTGCTCCGCTATCCCTGCAGCTACCTGATCTACTCGGAGCCGTTCGATGGCATGCCGCCGAACGCGAAGGCCGCCGTCTACGACCGTCTGTGGGAGATCCTGTCGGGCCAGGAGCGCGACCGCCGCTACGACGTGCTGACGGCTGCCGATCGTCGGGCGATTCGGGAGATTCTCAGCGAAACGAAACCGGACCTCGCCGAACACTTCTCCAGGCAAAGCGTTTCGAGTACACCGTAGCAGCGCGGATCAGAATGACGATCGTGGCGCGGACCTTGTCAGGTCCGCGTGGCGCGCCTGACAAGGCGCGCCCCACGATCAGCAACTAATCAGCGTTCTGCCGCGGTGCCGCGCCCGCCCATCGCGCCCATGATGTCCTGTTTCGTGAAGCCAGCGGGCACGGCAAACAACGAGTCGGGGAACGTCTGCCGACCCGCCTCGACGACCTCCGTCGTCACGGTGCCGCCACCCGGGACCATCATGACGGTTTTCACCGGGAAGTCCGAGCTGCCGCGCTGATCGATACCGCTCACGCCGGTAAGCTGACTCGGCATTAGTGGGGCCATCGCCGAGTAAAACGCCCCCATCTGACGCATCACGTCGAAATCCGTCGCGCCGAAGCCGAGCGTCGCCGGGCTCACGCTGCACACTTCACCGATCTTCTGCCCGCCCTGCGTCAGGTCGTACTTGTCGCACATCCACCGGCCGACGGTGTCCGAGCCGGTGCGCGTGAATTGGACGCCTTTCATCATCGCTTCCATCTGGGCGCGCTGCGCCGGCGGCATCTTCTCGAGCTGCGCCTGAACCTGGGCCATCGATCCCTGCATCTGTGCGCTCAGTCGGTCGACATCGGCTTTCGTCATTTCCATATACGTCTTGCGAGCCGGATCGACGATGTAGAGCACTTGCTTGCCGCCGTCGAAGATCGTCACGTTGACGACGCCATCCGGGCCGGCCATCTCGGTACGCGTGCGTGTCGCCTCGATCTGCGTCCGTACCGTGATCGGCGCGCCCCCGGACGTCACTCGCTGAGTAATGAGAATTCCATCCGCCGCCTGCGCGATTGCCGGGGCGGTGAGAAGTGAGAACACGAGCGCCAGGACGAGGAATCTGATCATTACCTTGCCTCCTGAGAACATCCGCTTCTGGCCGATCCGAACCTGAAATTTCTCATCGCGGTGCCACCCACGTCCCGGTCAGCAGATCGTGCGGCCCGCGTGTGCGCCCCACGATCGTCCACGCAAGTCCAACGGCAAGCATGCCGACGGTGACGAGGGTTGCTGTGAGCGGATTCGGCGGCGTCGGCACGAATCCATGCACCTTCGGCGAAACCGCCAGATACGTCAGCCACCCGATTGCCGGGATGCCGGCCACCAGCGCTCGCATCACCGAACGCACTCGCGTAATTTCCTTCCCGGATTGCGTAACTGCCGCCAGCCCCATCTGCCGCAATACGAGGCCGCCTGGCACCAGCAGCGACGAGATGACGCACACGAGGAGCACGAGCGCCAGCGCGCCCGCCGTGATCGTGGAGACGAGGACGCCCCCGAGCTCGACCGCCATCGTTTGACTCCTTCCCCGCGACAGAGGACGGGCGCGTGCCTCGTTCAAGACGCCTTCAGCCGCTGCCAACTGCTCCGGCGACACAACGGGATGCCTGGCAAGAATGTCCTCGGCCATCGGGCGGTAGCCAGGCGCAAGGCCGCGTACCAGTCCGGCGCTCCAGAACTCCTCGTCACGAATCACGTGAGCGTAACGTCCCGCAATCGCGACCTCCGCGGCGGCTCGCACCCCGGGCTGGCGCAGCGGACTGTTCGCGGGCAGCGTCGTGCTCCTGAGCGCTCCGAGGAGATTCATCATGCTGTTCGTCTCGGGGCTGACGAACTGCGCGAGCGCGGGAACGATGGCGATGCTCATCAGCAGCATCAGCGCGACCGGCGCGGCCGCCAGCGCGCCGGGCACCGCACGGCGCCACCAGTGCACGTGGCTCGGAGCCGTCGCCATGACCAGCAGCGCGGCCCGGGCATCCGCAACGGTTGGCCCTTCGACTCGCCCGGCAGGCGTTCGCTCGCTCAGGGCAAGCGCTGACCATCTGTCCAGGAACGCGCGTGCCGACAGCGGAAGCGCCGTCGGCTCGGACGGATGTCGAGGCACGCGCGCGGCCGCCGTCTGCAGCAGCTGCTCTGGCGACAGATCGACGGTTGTATGCGACGAGGCTCCCGGCGGTGCGAAATCGAGCAGCACCACGCGGCCGTTATCGCGCATCCAGATGCGATCGAGCGCGAGCGGCGGCCGGGTGCCTTCTTCAGAGGAGTACGCCAGCTCAGTCGCAAGGTCGAGCAGCTGCAGTCTCACCTGCGACCACGCACCCGCCTCAACGGCCGTGGTCCATGCAACGCCGTCCGGGGCTTCGTACGCATCCCAGTTCTCGTCGGCTGATCGGCGTCCAGCCAGCCAGTGCAGCCGGGTTGGCCGGGACAGGTCGTGGCGGGCACCGCCGACTGGCGGCGTCGAGACGTCGGCGATCGCAATCCAGACCTGCCGGCGAAGCACCTGATCGAAGGCGCGCACGACGGCCCCGGGCCGCGGCTCGGCGGAATCGAGAGCGACATAGGGCCCATAGCGCCGAGCCGGTCCGGCTGGGACGGCAGCGGCCGCCTGCTGTGTGACACGGGTCTGCCGCTCGATCGCGGCGGGACGCGCAATCACACGTGTGCCGCTCAGCACGTCGTGCAGGCCGGTCCAGCCGTTGCTCGGTCGAGCCGTCGCGAAGAACATCAGGAGTGTCAGAAGCGGCGGTCCCGTCTGCTGCCAGTTGATGTAAAAGCCACTCGAGGACGGCGCTGACAGAAAGTCGGGCCACAGACCAGCGGTGACCGTCGCGGTCACGAGCATGTTGGGCGCGTAGAACAGGGCAACTCTGATGGCGAATTGCACCCAGCCCGCCGAGGAGGCCGTTGCGGACACGACCCGCAACCCGAACAGCCGCTTGCCCAGCGATGCGCCGGTCGCGCCTTCGAGTGCCAGGTAGTAGACCAGCGTCGCGAGCCACGACAGGTTGGCGACGGCAACAGCGCCGGCAGGCGACCCGGACAGCGGGTCGGCAACCATCATCGTCACCAGCGTGACCGGAATGCCCAGGATGACCCAGCTGTCGACCAGGCCTGCCAGCGTGCGCGTGGCGAGCGGCGCCGGCCGGTCGTGGCGCGCGAGAAACGGCCGCAGCGCATCCGCCAGCGCCGGGTACGACGATGGCCTGTTGTCGGGACTCTTTGCCAGACACCGCATCACGACGGCCGACAGGCGCGCCGGAATGTCGCGCCGCAACTGACGCGGCGGAACCGGAGTCTCCTTCGTCACTTTCGCAAAGAGGTCGCGCAGATCGGGTGCGTCGAACGGCGCCCGGCCGGTCAGCAGGTAATACAGCGTCGCGCCGACGGCATAAATGTCCGCCCGCACGTCGAGCGGCTCGCCTCGCAGCTGCTCCGGGGGCGCAAATTGCGGCGTGCCTTCGAAACCGGACGTCACCAGCTGCTGATGGACATCGCGCGCCAGCGTCGAGATCGACAGACCGAAGTCGCCGACCTTCACGACGCCGTCGCGATCGACGAAACAGTTCGACGGCTTGATGTCGCGGTGCAGGATGCCGGCGGCGGCCGCGGCGTCCAGGCCGCCGATCAGCTCCATGACCGCTGCGACGGCTTCACCGGGCCGCATCGGGCCCTCCGCGACGACACGATCCTTCAGCGTGCCGCCAGGCAGCAGCTCCATCGAGATCACGGGCGTACCGTCGATCTCCTCGCTGCCGAAGATGTAGACCGTGTGCGGATGACTGACCGACGCGGCGAGCTGGCCTTCGCGGAGGAACCGCGCGCGTTCTTCTGCGTTCTGCAGGCGGCTGCTCAACACCTTCAGTGCGACGCGCCGGCCCGACGGCAGATGCTCGGCGTCGTACACCTCGCCCATGCCGCCACGTCCGAGGAGCCGTCCGATCGCGTAGCTGCCCCACCGGTCCCCTTCAGTCAGGCGCGGAGCGCTCCTGAGGACCCGCGACGCGACCGCCGACGAGACGGTCGGCATGAAGTCGGTGGAGCCGGATCCGGCCGAGAGCGTATCCGCCCCGGCCTGGAGCAGGCAGGCGGCGCAAAGGCCGTCCGGTGCATCGGCCGCCAGCGGTCGTCCACAGCGCGGGCAGGTTGTGCCTGGGATCTCCACGAATCTCTCCTCGGTGTGATTAGACAAACCGGGAGCAGAAGGTTACATGCGCAGGGCGCGCTCGAGGTATTTCAGCTCTTCGTCCACATCGGCCGGGTCGGAGACGGTCTCGGCGATGGCGGCCCGCAGCTCGGTCCGGAAGGCCTTGCGCAGCCGGTGCACCGCGACCTTGACGGCGCCTTCGCTCGTTCCGAGCGTCTGCGCCGCGGCCGCGTAGCCGCCTGGCGGGCCTTCGCCAAGCAAGCTCGTCTTGAGTACGTCGAACTCTGTCCCGCGGCCGGTCTTCTGCCATTTCGCCTGCACGGCGGCGACGACCCGCTCCACGATGGTCAGCGCCCACCGCCTCTCATACAGCGTCTCGGGCGTCATCAGATCGGCCGGCTCGATCTGATAGCGCCCTTCGGCTTCGTCAAACGCCAGCGGCAGCGGCGACACCCCTCCCCCGCGCTTGGCCGCACGGCCGCGCGCTGCTTCATTGAGCAGGAAGTGCTTGGCCGAGGCGAGGAGGAACGTGCGGAAGCGGCCACGCTCCGGCCGCACCTGCTCGATATCGCGGCGCTCCAGCAGCGACGCGAAGAATCCCTGCGTCAGATCGCGCGCCGCGTCGGGGTCGGCGCCCCAGCGGCGGATGAATGCATAGAGCGGGTACCAGTACGCCTCGCAGAGCGTCGAGAGCGCCGCCCGGGCAGCCTCCGGATCCGTTCCACGCGCCGCCGCGATCACGCTCCACCTGGTTGTGTCGAAGGACAAGCCGGCGGGATGGTAGCGCGGTTAGTCGGTAGTTGGATAGTTAGATAGTTCGTAGTTGGTTCGTAGTTGGTAGTTCGGAGTTCATAGTTCGGCGTCGCCATCGGGCTGAAGCGAAACGATGAGCCCATTCAGCATCCGGCCAATCTCTTCCACCGCAATCTGCGTCTGCTTGTAATCAGCCATCTTCACGAACCGCAGCCGCTGTGCGATTTCAAGCTGGACTTCCACTTCGGCCTGGGAGCCGAGCGCGATGTCCAGGTGATTCAGGAATGTCTTCCGTCTCTTCCGACGCGATCCTTCGCCGATGTTCGGCGGCACCGACACTGCGGCCCGCCTGATCTGAGCGGTGAGACCGAATCGTTCATCCCTTGGGAACGCGGCACTGATTTCGTAAATACGCTGGACGAGGGCCATCGAACGTTGCCAGACCATGAGATCACGAAACGCTTTGCTGTGCGCCATGGCTCAAGGCCATGCACGTTTCGTTCGCGTGCGAATTCAAGCGGGTTTCAGCCACTTGTGCCGCGGAGGGTTTGAGAAACTGCAACGTCCCCGCCGGCGCGGGTACGCAGTTTGTGCTAGGGGTAGAACTACGAACTGTCCAACTACGAACTAACTACGAACTAACTACGAACTACTAACTGTCTAACTATCCAACTAGTCAGGCGTCCCGCAACGGCCACGCCACCATGTCCTGCCTGCGCACGAAGTGCAGCAGCGGCGCGGTGGCCGGCAGGCGGATGCCGGCGGCGTCGGCCATCGTGTTCACCGCGATCGTGGCCTCCGCGGCCTGTAACGGCCAGGGCAGGTGGTGAATGTCCAGCCGCTTCGCACGGAAGTCTTTGTCCACGGTGTACAAGCAGTAGCGCTCGCTGAGGAAGTACTCGAGCGAGCCGGGTTGCGGCGTCACCGTGGCGCCGATTGGCCGGTAGGTCGCGGCGAACTCCGCGATGCCGTCCATGCGAGTCTCGCGCGCGCTGGTGTAGACGAGCTGCGCGCCGCGCCGCTCGATCTGCATGGTCGCCGTGTAGTACGGCAGACCGAACAGGGCGCGCGCCGCCGCAACCGCGAGCGCGCTGTTCGCATCGAGGCTGAAGAAATAGACGCCCGGCTTGCCGTGCAGCGTGACGTACGTGCGCACGTTCAACTCGATGAAGGACGAGACGAACGGGACGGCGGGCACACCGCGCGGCGCGACGTTCGTCATGCGAAACGGGACGACGCCGATCCACGCCTGCCCGTCGAACGTATCGAGCGGGAGACCCGCCGGCAGCTTTTCCTGCAGGGCCCGCGCGTCAACCGGCCAGTGGGCAAACAGGAGATCGTGCCAGCTCTGCGTCATCACCCACGGCCCCTCCGGAATCGGCCACGGGCGATGCGTCACGTCGTCGAGTATCTGGTAGGGGAAGTCAGACATTCGGAATGCAGAGTTCAGAATGCAGAATGCAGGCCGATGTCTGCATTCTGAATCCTGAATTCTGAATTGCTGCCGCGCTATTTCGACGGAGTCTTCACCGGCAGCGGCGGCGCAGTCTGGCATGGCGTCGGCCGGAAGCCGGCGTCGTTCGGCTCGAGACGGAAGTTCGTGCTCGTGTAGTACGGCTGCGTCAGGTAGCGCGGATCCTCGACGATGGTGATCACCTGCAGCCAGTTGTCGCCGTTGGGATGTGTCGGCAGCCGATGGATGTATTCGGTAATGACCGCCTGCTCGCTGTAAGGAATGCCGTTCTTCCGGAGGTAGCCCTCGCGGAAGTTCGTGGTGACGATCTTCAGATTGGCGCCGGTGTTGATGCGCGCCTGGCCGCGCGGAGGCGGACCGCCGCGCAGTCCCTGACCGCCGCCGCCGGGAACACCTGCCGCCCCGGGCAAACCACCTCCGGTCACGCGGTTGTCACCCACCGGCGCAGCGCCGCGGCCCACGCCGGGGCCTTCCCAATCGGCGCGCGAGAAGCCCTGCCACGTCTTCTCCGCCGGCGGCTGCGCCGCGCGGTCGAAGTACAGCAGCCGGGTCTGCGTTCCCGCGTCGTATTCGAATTTCAGCGTGTTGTCGTCCTGCCACGAGATCCGAAGCCGTCCCGGCTGACGGTTGATGCCGCCGACGCCGAACGCACGGCACTGGTTGCCACCCTTGTTGTCGGCCTCGAGATCCCAGGACTGGGCCACCCGGCGCGCCTCCTGGTTGACCGGGATGCTGGCGGCTGCGCTCTGATCCTTCGGCGGCGTGACCATGCGCCAGCGCCAGTCCTCCGTCACCACCGAGACCCACGTGCCGGTGAAGTCCACAGGGCCGCGCGTGCGCGCCGTCTGCGGCGCGGCGGCCGGGCCCGCACCACGCTGACCACCCGCGCCGCGCTGTGCGGCGACGTCCGAGCGCCCGAATGCAATGGCAGCGACCAGGAGGAAGGAGGCAGTAGATAGGAGAAGGGAGTTCCGTCGCATAACTACCTCGCGCTCCGTGTCGCCGCACCGGCCTTCCGGGCAGCGGAGAGATCCTTGTAGATCGCTTCGATGAACATCGCCGTCGTCCACGACCCGGTATCGGACCCGTAGCGGCCTTCGTAGTCCAGCGCCGGCCGTGCCGCCTTGACCTGCTCCAGCGTCATGTTCTTCTCGACCATGTCGCGGATACGGTCGCGAATAATCAGCACCATGTCGCGGTACATCACGACGTCGTGCTCGTCGCTGATCCGGCCGTGGCCGGGGATGACGTAGGTGCCGCCTTCCTGGAGCATCTTGCTCGGAACGGTCAGCGACAGGATGTGATTGAGGGCGTCGATCGTCCCCTGCGTGGTGCCGCCGTTGTCCGGGTCGATCACCGGGAAGCTGTCGGTCCTGTACACGTCGCCCGCGGCGATCACATCGGACCGGCGGAACATCACGATCGAATCCGTGTCGGTCGTCGCCGAGTCGGGGTGATAGATGATTACGGCTTCGCCATTGAACGGAAGATCGCGGCCCGATTCGAAGAACGTCTTGAACGGCCGGCTGGAATCCGGAATGCCCGCCTTGATCATCCGCGCCGCCACGTTTTCGTGCGCGATGATGTCCGCGGTGTTGCCGTTGACGGTCCGCCCGGCCTTCGAGATCGGCTCGTTGCCGGCGGTGTGATCCGGACGGAAGGTGGTGTTCACCATCCACCGGATTTCCTTGCCCGGCGCGAGGGCCTTGATGGCGGCGAGGACCTTGTCGCTCGTTCCCGCCGCACCCGCGTCAACGACCAAGAGGCCGTCCTGCCCGACCTGCACGGCGATGTTCGCGCCGGCGCCGACGATCATGTGGACGTTGCCCTGGACGGGAACGGCTTTCACCTCGCCGGCGGCCAGCTTCGACGGCTGATGCTCGGGCCGGAAACCTCCGTTCGCGTTCGGACGTGGTGCCACGGGCTTGGCCCCGGGCCGCCACTCCGGCAGCAGCGTCTCGACGCCCCCGCGCACGCCTCCCTCGGGCATCGCGTGCCGCGCGGCGAACTCTCCGATGAATGGATTCTGTCCGGGGAGGAAGTGAGGCACGTCGTTCTTGTCGGTGGGCAGCTCCTGCACGTACTCGCAGTTGTAGAGCCAGTTGGTGTTGCCGCGCTCCATCGTCACGAATTCCTGGCTGCGGATGTATGGCTCGCTCAGGTAGACGGGATCGCTCGCAATCGTGACCTGCGAGAGCAGGTTGCCGTGGCGCATCCAGTGTTCGACGACAGTCGACCGGTCGCTCTGCGGCACCCCGGTCCGGCGGTAGTAGCCGGCCTTGATGTGCGTCGTGGTGATCGTCAGGACGTCGCCGTTCCACTCGCCCGTCGAAAACCCCATGAACGTATGCGGCGCGTATTCGGGCGGATGCGGACGGCCATCGAGCCAGATCGTCCGCCGTTGCTGATACGTGCCCATGTACATCTGGATCGCGATCAGCTCCTGCGTGTCCGGATGGCGTTCTTCCCAGATGCGGAACTGGTTTGGCCCGAAGAACATGTACGGCAGCGTGTACGGCGCGCACTGATGCTCGATCACCGAATGCCGCGCGACGTCCCAGGCGTCGCCGAACCGGCGCGCCGCTTCGTTGAGCGGTATGCCGCTGAAGTCGCCCGGCTCCTCGCCGGGCACGCGATCGGGTTGATCTTCGTGGTAGCGGCCCGACCAGTCGCCGACGAAGCTGACCTGCGCCAATGCAGGCGACGCGGTGACCGCAAGGACGAGTGCGGCGAGAATAAAGCGGGTCATCGAAATTCCTCTGAGGCCTGAGGCCCTGAGGCCTGCGGCCTGATCCCTGAGGCCTGTCATTGAACCTGCGTTTTCGATCGCGTGCTCTTCAGGTGGTCATTCAGATCCGGAAGGCACACGACTTCCTTGATGTCGCTGTCGTTGACCCGGTTGAATCGCTTCGTGCTCTTCCACTCGCCTTCCCAGTGCTCGGGGTCCGTCATCGTGTACTCGATCTGCAGCTGCTTGCCGCCCGGGAGGAGCCGGAAGCGCTCCACGATGCGCAGCTGTTCGCCCGCCGGAATGGACGCGCCACCCTGGTCCATCCAGTGGTGATCGCCGCGGAAGTGACGCGTGTCGACGACGAGCGTGTCGCCGTCCCAGCGGCCAATCGATTCGCCGTTGAACGTGCGGACGACGATGTCGGGGTCGGTGTGCTGACGGCCGTCGAGGAAGACCGTCCGGAAGCTGTTCATGAACTCGCTGACCATGTAGATCGCCGTTGGCAGCTGAATCATCGCCATCGGCCAGTAGCGCGTCATGATGAGCGGAAGGCCTGCCGGCCAGCACTGGCCGATGTCGTCCTTGTAGACCTTGCCTTCCTTGAGCAACTTCATCCCGGTGTCGAATTCCTTCTGCGCCTTCGCGGTCAGCTTCGGATACGGCGGGCCGAAACGCCACGCGTCGGGGCCTGCGCTGGTGTCGACGAACCAGTTCCCGGTCAGATCGAACGGCGCCTTCGGCCGCGGCTTGGCCAGGTTTTCAGGCGCCAGCGCGCTCAACGGCTCGGCCGGCGGAGGCGCCTGCCCGCGCTGCGCGACGAGAGACGCCGGCATCCCGGCGATGACGGCGGCAACGGCGCCTGCAACCGCAACGCGGCGGAACATTACTTGGCACCGCCCTGCCGCGCCGGCCGTTCGACCAGGGTGCGTCCATCCGCGAGCGTCACCGACGTAAAGATTGCCGAGCCCGGCTCACCCGATTTCAGCGGGCGGCCGACCACCGTCACCTTGTCGCCCGGCTTGAGCGTATTCGACTTCCAGCCGGCGCGAACGAGGTAGGTGGGGCTGGTCAGCTCCACCGCCCACAGAACCTCCTCGCCCTTTTCGTTCGGCACGTAGAGCTCGATCCACGTGTGCGGGTTCTGCCAGCGGAACTCCTTGATGACGCCGGTCAGCGTCACAGTCTTCTGTGCCTCGAACGCCGCGGGCGAGTGATGCGCGAACGCGGGCGCGACGACGCTCAGCATAAGGGTCGACGCGATTATGAGCTTCTTCATCTGTCCTCCTGAACCCCTTGCACCTACTGAACCCCTTGCACCCACTGAACCCCTTGCACCCACTGAACCTCGTGAACCGGCCCGATTAACGGACATGAACTCCCGATTTCGTACTCTGGAGATGCTCGTTCAGGTCGGGCAGACATTCGACTTCCTGAATATCGTGATCCGTGACGCGATTCCAGGTGCGCGTCCCCTTCCACTCGCCTTCCCAGTTCTGCGGGTCGATCAACGTCCACTCACCCTGCAGCGTGTTGCCGTTGTTGATCAACTTGTAGCGCTCGATCATCCGGAAGTCCTTGCTCGCCGGTATTCCCTGATCGACCCAGTGCTTGTCGAGGTCAGTGAAATTGCGCGTGTCCACAACCAGCGTGTCGCCCTCCCAGCGGCCGATCGACTCGCCGTTGAAGCTGCGGACGACGATGTCCGGATCCGTATGCGACC
This sequence comes from Vicinamibacterales bacterium, assembly GCA_035711805.1. Classification (GTDB taxonomy): domain Bacteria; phylum Acidobacteriota; class Vicinamibacteria; order Vicinamibacterales; family UBA2999; genus Gp6-AA40. Next base: position 13,571 of record DASTBV010000055.1, on the reverse strand, counting down.
GGCCGTCGAGATAGATCACGCGCAGGCTGTTCATGAACTCGCTGATCATGTAGATCGCCGTCGGCAGCTGGATCATCGCGATCGGCCAGACGCGCGTCATGATCACCGGCATTCCCGCCGGCCAGCACTTGCCGATGTCGTCGCGATAGACCTTGCCGTCCTTCGCCGCAGCCGCGTAGGCGTCGAAGTGCTTCTGCGCCGCCGGGGTCAGCTTGGGAAGAACCGCGGGCGTCCGGCCGAACAGCCAGCCACCGCCGGGAACACCTCCGTTGATGAACCAGTTACCGGTCAGGTCAAAGGGCGCCTTTGGCCGCGCTTTCGCGAGATTTGCCGGCGCCAGGGCGCTCAGAGGGTCGGCCGGAACCTCCGCCGCCGGTTGAGCCGGACCTGCGCCACGCCCTCCCCGGCCGCCGCCAGCCGGAGCCTGCGCATATCCCGTGGCCGCGGCCAAGCTAACCGCCATCAGCAGAGCGGGAACAGTGCGTCGAGTCATACGTCCTCCAAGGGGCGCTTGCCCACCGTAGCTGCAGCCTGTCCCGCCGAAGCGCCGAGCGCGGAGGCGGAAAGCAGCGAAGGTGGGTCATTCTAGTCCCAGTTTCGGGTATATGTAGTGTCGCCTTTCTAGTTGGTAGTTGGTGGTTGGTGGTTGGTAGAGGCCGACCTTCAGGTCGGCCTTTCGGGGGATGGTAGAGGCCGACGTTTCAGGTCGGCCTTTCGGGGGATGGTAGAGGCCGTCTCGCCGAAGCGCGCAGCGCGGAGGCGGACCGTCGGCCTTTCGGGGGACTGAGATGTTGAAATCCGTCGGACGCGTTGTCGTCGCAATTATCGTGACCGCCGCTTACGTGCATCCTGCCGCGGCGCAGACAAAGGAAGAATTCGTTCCCCAGGTCGGGCAGCCTGGCAAGGACGTCGTCTGGGTCCCGTCTCCGGAAGAGACGGTCGCCAAGATGATGGAGGTCGGCAAGATTACGCCGCAGGACTTCGTCGTCGACCTTGGATCGGGCGACGGGCGGAATGTGATCGCGGCGGCCAAGCTGGGCGCGCGCGGCCTCGGCGTGGAATACAACCCGGACATGGTGGCGCTGTCGAAGCGGATCGCCGCCAAGGAGGGCGTGGCGGAGCGAGCCCAGTTCGTGCAGGGCGACATGTACGAGGCGGACTTCTCGAAGGCCACGGCGCTGGCGCTGTTCCTCCTGCCGAGCAACCTGACGACGCTGCGCGACAAGATTTTCAATCTGCCCGCCGGCACGCGCGTGGTGCTGAATACCTTCAGCATCCCCGACTGGACGCCGGACGAGCAGACGACCGTGGAGAACTGCTCGCAGTGGTGCACGGTGATGCTGAACATCGTCCCGGCCAAGATCGCCGGCACGTGGCGGACCGGCGACGGCCGGGAGTTCACCCTGACACAGCAGTTCCAGATGCTGTCGGGAACCTCGAGAGGATCCGACGGGCAGACGATCAACATCACCGGCCGCCTGCGCGGGAATGACGTGATGCTGTCCACCGGAAAACAGGAGTTCAACGGCCGCGTCAAAGGTGGCGTGATCGAGGGAACGCAGCGCCCGAACGGCGGCGGTGCCGCGCAGCAGATGACGCTGACGAAGGTGAAATAGTCGTTCGGAACGTTCGGAACGTTCGGAACGTTCGGAACGTTCGGAACGTTCGGAACGTTCGGAACGTTCGGGTCGTTCGAGGCGTTCGCCTTCAGAACGTTCGAACGGTTCGAACGATTCGAACGATTCGAACGATTCGAACGGTAACAATTCCGTAACACCCCACCGCTAACCTGCCTTTGAGGTGCGTTTGCGAATCATCGGCATGGTGGCGGCCGCCGTCGTCGTCCTCGCCGCAGGACCGGTCCCGCTGACCGCGCAGGCGGGGCCAACTCTCGGACCGATCAAGTCGTTCGACGTCGCAGCCGTGCGGCCGATCACCCGGCAGGATCGCGTCCCGATGCAGTGGCAGCCGGGCGGCCGATTCGCCGGCGGATTGCCCGTTCTCAGCCTCGTCTCGATCGGATATCTCGTGCCGGTCTATCGCATCGAAGGGCTGCCCGACTGGGCACGGACGACTCTCTTCGCCATCAACGCCACCGCCGGTCGCGACGTGGCGATTGAAGAACGCCCAGCCTATTATCGCGGTCTCTTGGTCGAACGGTTCAAGCTGGCCGCGCACGTTGAACAACGGGAAATGGATGTCTACACTCTGACGCTCGCGCGCAGCGACGGACGGCTGGGACCCAATCTCCGGCGCTCCGACGTCAACTGCGATGCGGCGATCGAAGCCGCTCGCAAGCGCAGTCTTGCCGGCGAACGGCCGGATCCGCCGGCTCCAGGTGTGCGCCCGACGTGCGGCGCGATTGGAGGAGCCGCCAGCTTGACCGGAGGCGCCGTCGAGCTCACGATCCTCACCGGGATGCTCGCCGGTGCGCTCGGACGTCCCGTCGTGAACGCCACCGGCCTGACCGGACGTTTTGACATCGACTTCAGGGCGGCCCCGCCGCGGACCGGCCCCGGCATCGCCGGATCACGGTTGGCGGAGCTGCCATCTCTCTTCACGGCGGTGGAGGATCAACTTGGACTGAAGCTGGTTCAGGGCCGTGCGCCGGTCGAGGTGCTCGTGATCGATCGCCTCGAGATGCCGGCGGAGAACTGACGGCCCGTGTGGACTCCCATGGCTGACGGACGCGATCGCCACACCTCGCTCATCGTCCTGCTGGTGCTGCTGACGCTGCTGCCCGCCGCATTCGTCGTCTGGTTCATGAACGAGGCGGTTCAGGTGCAGGCCGAAGCCAGCCGCCGCAGCACGCTCGAGGGCTACCGCGCGCAGCTGCGTCTCGTTCGCTCGCGGGTCGAGGCGTTATGGGATGCGCACGCCGCACGGCTCAACGGCCGCGGCGATCCGGTGAAGCGCTTCGGCGAATTGATGCTCGCGGTCGAAGGCGACGGCGCCATCCTGCTCGATGAATACGGGCGGATCGCCTTCCCGGTCACCGGGCGGCTGCGCGAGCTCGAACCCGGCGTCCGGAACGAGGTGCAGCCGGCGCTGGACCTGTCGTCGGAAGTCGCCGCGCGTGGCGGGCTGGCGCTCGAGCCCGGGGTGTTTCAGCAGACCGCCCTGCGCGACGTGTGGGCGTTTCCGTCAGCGGACGGGATGACGGTCCTCCTCTATCGGACCGACACCATCCAGTCGATGATGCACGACATGCTGCACGAGGTGCAGCCGTCCGGAATCCTCTTCAACACGTTTGCGCCGGGCGAGCGGGCCGACATGGAGGCCATCGCCGCCGGCGCGGCTCTGCCCGGCTGGCAGCTGTCGTTCTTCGAGCCGCTCGAAACGCTGCCGGTCGACGACTCGGGCGCGAAGCGGCAGGCGATGGCGTACATTGCCGTGGCTGCGTCAGGTCTCTTCGCGACCGTGCTCATCGCGGTCATCACCGGCAGCGCGTTCCGCCGCCAGCTGCGCCTGGCCCGTCTCAAGACAGACCTCGTCGCCGCCGTCTCGCACGAGCTGCGCACGCCTCTGGCGTCCATGCGCGTGCTGGTTGACGGCCTGCTCGCGGACGCGCACCTGGACGAGACGAAAACGCGTGACTATCTGCACCTCCTTGCCAGCGAGAACGCGCGGCTCACGCGCCTGATCGAGAACTTCCTGACGTTCTCGCGGCTCGAGCGCGGCCGCGAGCGATTCGCCTTCGCGGCCGTGTCGCCATCCACGCTCGTGCATACCGCCATCGCCGCGATCCGCGAACGTGTCCCGGCCGATTGCGAGTTGACGCTGGAGATCGCGCCAGAGCTGCCGCCGGTCCGCGCGGACGAGGGAGCCGTGGTTTCGGCGTTGATCAATCTGCTCGACAACGCGCTGAAGTACACGCCGGACGAGAAACGCGTTTTGGTGAGGGTGACGCGTACGCCGGATGGCATCGCCTTCGACATTCAGGACAACGGCATCGGGATCGCGCCGCGCGAGCACCGGCGGATTTTCAAGCGCTTCTACCGCGTCGATCAGCGGCTGGCCAGCGCCACCTCCGGCGTCGGTCTCGGCCTGAGCATCGTCGACCTGATCGCGCGGGCGCACGGCGGGTCGGTCACGGTGCGCAGCATGGAAGGCGCGGGCAGCACCTTCACGCTGCGCCTGCCGTACGCGGAGGGGATGAAAGAGGTGAAAGGCCGACGTGAACGTCGGCCTGCCGCCTCCGCTGAAGCGACGGCGGCCAAGCTACCAACCGAAGAGGCATCTGCGTGAGCGAAGGGCGCCTCCTGCTCGTCGAAGACGAGCCGGCGCTGGCCCGCGGCCTGTCCGATACGCTGCGCGCGCAGGGATTCGACGTGCACATCGCCGCCGACGGGCAACGCGGCCTCGACATGGCCGCCACCGTGAAGCCAGACCTGATCCTCCTCGACATCATGCTGCCGAAGGTGAACGGTTTCGACGTGTGCCGTACGCTGCGCGGCCAGGGGATCGATGTGCCGATCGTCATGCTGACGGCCAAGGGACAGGAAGAGGACGTCATCCTCGGCTTGAATCTCGGCGCCGACGACTACATCACCAAGCCGTTCCGCACCGGCGAGCTGATCGCGCGGGCGAAGGCGCTGCTGCGACGGCGCGGCACGGATCGCGCGGTGCAGCGGTTTGGCGACTGCGAAATCGACATGGCTGCCCGCCGCGTGCTGCGCAATGGCGCGCCGGTTGATCTGACAGCGCGGGAGTTCGCCCTGCTCGCCTACTTCGCGTCCAGGCCCGGCCGCGCGCTGGCGCGCGACACGATCCTGAATGCCGTCTGGGGGGCGGCGGTGTTCGTCACACCGCGCAGCATCGATCGCTGTGTCGCGACGCTGCGCTCGAAGGTCGAACCCGACGCGCACAATCCGATCTACATCCAGACCATCCGGGAAATCGGCTACCGCTTCGAGCCCACTGGCTCGATCCCGTCGTAGCTCGGATTTCGTGGGGCGAGCCTTTCACGCTCGCCTCGCGAACTCGAAGGGTTCGCGCCACAGAAGGGCGCCTCGATCACGCCTGTTGCTCCCGCGCGGCGTACAGACGCGCGGGAACGAGCGCGGGAACAATCAGGAGAGCGGCGTTCGGCAGTGCGCTCGCCGCCAGGCGCAACGCGCTGACGCTGTCCGGCGAGGCCTGTTCGAGCGCGGCAGACATCACCGCCCAGGCCCCGGCAAACCCGGCCGCCGCCGAGATCACCAGGACGGCCCGCGCCGTCACCGTGACCTGACGCTCGAACAGATCATGGCGGACGAGGTACAGCGCCCCAATGGCCGTGCCCAGGAGACGCCCGGCATCGCCGGCATCAGGCAACCCGACGAGCAGCGCGCCGGCGGCAAAGACGATCGCGACGGCCATGATGCGGTGCGCCGGCCAGGGATGATGCTTGCGCGATTCGCGGACGAGGTGCGCGATCTTCAGCACCGCAAACGCCACGGCGATGGTGCCCAGTCCAACCAACACGCCGCCGATCACATCGCCGAGAAAATGGCGGCCGAGATACATCCGCGAGACGCCCATTGCCGCAATCCAGACAATGGCCATCGCCCATCCACGCCGCCGCCATCCGAGCAGCATCGCCAGCCCGACGGCGAACGTCGTCGTCGTGCTCACATGGCCGGAGGGGAACCCGTAGCTGTCCTCGACCTCGGTTGGTGTGTCCGCGTCGCGATGCCGCAGCTCCGATGCCCAGAGCGACAGCGACTGAACGCGGGTGTCGGCGTCAGGCCGCTCGAGAGAAGCGGAAGTCTTGGCGATGTCGGTGAATGCGCCGTTCAACGCCAGAAGGACCAGCACAGGAACGGCGGCGCGCAGGCGAAACCCGAACGCGAGCAGCGCGGCGATGGCGACATACGCGCGGGTGTAGCCAAGCGTGGAGATCCCGTTCATCGCGGCGGTCAAGGCAGGCGACGCCCACGACTGCAGCCAGATGACGGGATCGACGTCGAACATTCAGCAGCGGCGTTCGAGAATCTCCGCGCGCTTGGCCTTGAACAGCTCGGTCCATTCGTCGATCGTCGCAAAGCCGGAACGAGCCTTCGCCGGGTCGCGCAGCCGCAGCGTCACGCGCGACACTTCGAACAGGGCGCGTATCTGCGCATCGGACAGCTGCCCCAGCAGGTTTGCGAGAAAGGCGCGGCCCTCTTCGCTGATGACCGGATCCTTCAGCGTCCCGGTGAATGACTTGGGCAGATTGCCGACGCACCCGGTCGCGCCTTCTTTCCAGATCGGAGTTGCCGCCCACGCCACGTAATTCATCCCCTTGCCGTTGGTGTTCATGAAGTTGGCCTTGCCGAACGTCAGGCCGACGTCGCTGACCATCATGAACGGGCTCTTGCAGACGGCCGTCGGGCCTTCGGCGTCGGGCGCGGCGTCCAGGCACATCAGCCGCTGCTGCTGGGGCTTCGTATCGGTGTGCTGCATGAACACCGCGAGGAGCTTCAGTGCGTCGCGGTGCGCCCGTGGCGCGCCGCGGACCGCATCGGTGTCGAGCTCGGTCCAGGACCAGGAGCTGTCGGGCTCGAACTCGCGGCCCGGCATCTTCCGTTCGATCGTCGCCGGATCGAACAGGAATTCCTTGTTCTCGCGCGCGATGCCGCCGAGGCTGGACGGGCACCCGCGGCAGATGACACGCACCGGGTACATGCGATCGGCGCCGAATCCCAGCGCCCACATCAGCCGCGTGGCCGCTACTTCACCGAACACCTCGGCGTTGCTGCCGCCGAACTTCACCTTCAGCTCATCGTCGCCGGCGACGCACGCGAACTTGGGCGAGCCTCCCGCCAGTTGCTTCGGCGAATAGTCACACGTCACCGTCGCCTGGAATGGGAACGCGCCCTTCTCCTTCGGGCCGGTCCGAATGTCCATGGCACGCACGTTCGTCGGTGACCAGATCTGCGCTCGTGCGAGTGCATCCGCACGCGCCCGAGAATCCGCGCCTTTCGTCCCCTGCGAGATGCCCGGCAACGCCGACGAACTGATTGCCCCGCATCCAACGACGGCAACGAGAAGCGCGCTGGCAGTGAAGAGCCTTACCATGCCCGCCCCAATTGCAATCGGCAGGCCCAGCCGAGCCAGCTGAACTATGGAGCGGTTTCCCGAACCTCTGCCGCGAAGCGTGTAACTACCGACTCAGTTTTTACAATTCTGATCACAAAGAGTCACATCAAGACACGTCGAGTCCGCTCGAAGTTGTGCAGGTTCGTCTGAACTCATCGTTATCCTAGGAACGCCATCGCCTGCCATAACGGGGAGTGTCGTGATGCTGGCTCTGCTGGATTTCATCGCGACCCATACGGGAACCTTTGCGCTCCTAGTGGTCGTCGTGTACGCAGCGGTGGTGCTGGTGCGCGATCAGAGAAGCCATCCAAGCGGGCCCGCCTGACGGGTGCGCCGTAGCTTCAGTCGAACCGTGGGCGCTCCAGGCGTTCGATGGCGAGCACGTCAATCTCTGTCGTGATCGGTTTCAACGTCGGACCCAGCTGTTCCTTCGCAGCCGTGAACACCGATACGCCGCCGCCCTCGTGAACCGGGATCGTAGCGTTGCGGAGCCAGGGCGTTGATGTCGAAGCGATCGCGCCGTGCCCAGTCCGGGTCGCTGGTAGATGCTCTAGTTCGTACGCGGACGCAGCCGTCGACCGCACGGGCATGTCATCGACGGCTGCCGTCACTCCATCACGAGCTCACAGATGACATTGCCCCATGACGCTGTTGTTCGACATGTCCGTTTCAGGAAATGCCATCAGCGCATTTGCCGTGATTTTGAAGCGAAGGATCTCGCCATGCCAGCAGTTCGTCGGGACCGGGACAGAAACGAGCACCTGCTGATTCGCCGGCAGCGGATTCACGGGCAAGTCGGTTGTCTGGTTGCAATCGAGGAATTCGACGCGCAGCGTGGACGCGGGCGCATCCCCTGGTCCGAGATTGCGGACGATGACGTCGAGCTCGACGCGCGATTTGCAGAAGCCGCTTGGAAACGGCTGTCGTCCCTGCGGATGCGGCGGCAGCGGAACGAGATTCGGCAGCTCCTCGTCGCCGTCCATGTCGAGCGGCGGCACCCGCTCGGTGTGAAGAGTTTCGACTTCCTTGTCCGCGCCAGCGGCGGTGTATACGGCGACGACCTCCAGCGGCGTGCGGCTGGTGAGAATCACGAAACCCTTGGCCAGGCATCCAGGCATCAGCCGCGCGTGGCGGTGCACGTCGGGGCAATCGATCTCGAACGATTCGAGCGGTCCAAGCTCGGACCAGCCGGCATCCACGACGTGGCCCGGCGTTTCACCGGGAAGCGCGGTCGAGATCACCTTGTGGATCTTGATCGGCTTCCGCGACGGATTGTGGACGTTGATGGCGGTGAAGTAGTGGCCGCGCGCGAGAATCTTTCCCTCGCACTTCCCGCAGACGAACTTGACGCTATAGCGGTAGCTGCGCGCCGGCGGATGTGGCGTCCCCGGGGGGGCTCCGGGTGGTACTGTTCCGTGGGTTCCGGGTGTTGGGCCTGTGCCGGGAGCTCCGGGAGTTCCCGGCGGGTTCGGAGTTGTGTTGGCCATGCGTCGCCTCCTGCTTCAGAAGCAGCTCTCAAATTGCCTGTTGAACAGAGGGAAAATTCTCTCGACGGCGGCGCGGCGAGAGAAGGATTGGTTGTAACGGCCGGACGATCGAAACGGTCGACGCGGCGACGATGCGTCAGCGATCTCGACGCCGCCGCGCGCACGCGCCGAGACGACGGCGCGCCAGCCCGGCGGATCGGGATTGAAGAATAGCGAGTGCGCGCAAGCGATCATCGCCGGCTCTCATGCGGAAGGAAGCGCGCGTGATCCTAGGCACCTCCTCCACGAGAGTCAACGCGTCCTGGACGGAAACCGAACCACTAACGGCGCGAAAAAACACTCTGTGTGCAACGTGGGCAGCAGCACCTTCGCGATCGTGGAATGTCGCTCGGGCAGGACGCGTCTCTCGCGGAATGACAGGACGCGACTCGAAGGAACTCTATCGACACCTTACTGCACGGTCCGATCGAGCTGCGGCCGTTCGAGGCGCTCGATGACGAGCATCTCCAGCTCGGTCGTGACAGGCCGCAACATGAGGCCCAGCTGTTCTTTCACCGCCGTAAACACCGAGACGCCACCGCCCTGATCAGGGACGCCGGGCAATTCAAACGGAAAGCCTGACCCCGGCTCTGGTGAGAATTTCAGGTCGATGTCGTAGAGGCCCACGAGCCCTGTCCGATCGACGACGGGACGGCCGACCGCCATCTGGAGAAACACGATGAGCGCTCCAATCGGCGCCCGCCGGGTGAATATCGTGCTGATTCCGGTGCCGGAGGCGCCTTCACATCCGCCTCGTGGCGGCACTCCGGCCCGCGGCTTGGACGCGACATCCCGCTGATCGCATTTCTCCGCTGCCGGCTGCAGCGCTCGACCGAGCGGCTGGTTTCGCTCCTCGCGCTCGAGTGCATACGCGGGCACCGTACGCTTTTCCTTTTTGGCGACAATGCGGAAATGGTCCCGCAATAGTGCGCGCAACATCCCACGCGACGAACCGGGATTGAAGCGCTCTGGAGCAAGAGCACTGATGTCGAAGAGATCGTGTCGTGCCCAATCCGGGTAACCAACGATGCGGTCCACTCTGGTGCTGTACGCGGCGATGATGAGCTGCAGCACGTTGACCCGCACGGCGATGAAGCGGCCGGCATCGTCAATGGTTGCGCGCGACAGGGGGTTCGATTCGGACCTGTCTCGATTTTCCCGGACGACCACGCTGTCGAACGCGGCTCCGGACACATCGGCGCCGCGCGGCTCCGGGGGCAGGCGGACCTGGCCGTCGGTCGGGATGCTGACGGCCAGGGCGGCGATGCCGCTGACGAACAGGGGCAGATGACGCATGTCCCTCGACGTCACCAGTGGAATCAGGCGCTCGTCAGGTCACCGTGCAATACGGGTCGGTTCCCCAGCAGTGTCCCTGGTCGCAGTCACAGTACGGCGTAGACTCCGAGCAATACACCTTCAGCATTGCGTAACACTGACCGCAGAATTGATCGCATTGGTTTTGCGTTTGTGCCTCGGTCCATTTCTGATCGAACCCGAAGTACGCGAGGGCAATGAGCAGCCCGCGGAGCGCATGAATTCGACGCATCGGCTCACCTCGGGCACGCTTTGTACTTCTGTCCGTTGGCAGCCAGCAAGACATCCACTGCCGTACGTGTGGTGACACAGCGCCGCGAACGATCTCGGGCGGTCGATGTTGGGTGCAGCTTGGTCTCGGGCGCTTGGGTACGGGTCGTAGGGGCCCCTAACCAACGTTCAGTTGTCGGTCGGAGTTCTTTCGATCCTGTCAACCACGATTGTGTCCACCATCATGCGTCGTGGCTCCAGTTTCAGCCCCAATTCTTCGACGGCCTTGACCGTCGACACGCCTGTCGGTTCGGTAAGAGGGGTTCCTTGCACAGTCGTGGTGATTCCGGCGGCGAGAAGTCCCGGCACGACAAAGGCATCCGATGGGAGTTCGATGCTGAACCTATAGAGGCCCGTCAATCCGGTCCTGTCGAGCACCGGGCGACCTGTGTTCTGCGTCAGAATCGAAACAAATTCGGCCATCGTCAGGCGGGCGGCCTCGATCCGTTGCGTCCGCTGAGCCGTGAATCTTCTTTCGTACATCGTTCGGTCCGTGATCGTTCTCATACCAAGGGTGATGCCCATGGTCCTCACGGGACCGTTTACGGTCTCATTCACGCTGTCGCTCAGAGTCTTCGAGGCATCGCTCGAAAAATCCTTGTCGAGCTCATTGGCGGGCTGGACTTCCTGCATCCGCATTCCGCCGCCGCCGACGACGAGCTCGTAGCCGTCGGCAGGGCGAGGCTCTACATGCGTGCGAAGCCCCAATCGCTCCATCAGCAGCGACCTCAACATCCCGGGAACCTGCTTGCGAGTACCACCAGCCGGAAGGGTGGCCTGGATGTCGACGGCGACGCCGGGCAGCCAGTCAGGTGCGACCAGCCGGTCACGGCAGCACAGGGGCTCGATCTCGAATGCCAGCCATAGCAGCTGCCTCAGATCGATCCTGATCAGGTCAACCCGTGTGTCCGTGATGCGTTGCGACCGTCTCGTTGTTGGAGCTGAGAGACGGACACTGGCTACGTCAAATGAAAGCGCTTGCTCGACTTGGGCGAGGACGGTGGCTGCGGCACAAAACGCGAGCGCTGCACAGGACACAGTGCGAACTATCTGCGGTCGCATACCCGGCTCCTTCGCCTTCTTGCGAAAGCCTCCAAAGGCTACGGTGCGAGGATCAGTCTATGACAAAGACTCCACCGGGAGAGGCTTGACGTCCGCGGACGCGGCTTACGCCGCTATGGCGAGAAAAGCCAGAAGGTCACCTGGTCGCGGCGCGGCCGCGGTGACCACTCAATCTCAGATCATCAATCTCAAATCTGAAATGGTATGGGCCCCCCGGGGATCGAACCCGGGACACCCTGATTAAAAGTCAGGTGTGGCGCGGATCGAATTGAGGCCAACAGAATCAACAGCTTAGCGAATCGGGATACGCCAGCGGGTTAACAGATAATGTTGTCGCTGGCGATGCTACTGTCGTTCGATCACGGATGCAATCCACCGGTTTCAGGCAGAGCATTCGTGGACGTTCTGACCAGTCGTGGTGATCTCCCCTGTGGATCTGGTCGAACACGCAGGAGCTTTAGAACCTGCTGAATCTGTCCCGCTATCAACGGATACGCCCACCAAAACTGCCACCATCCGCGCATGGTCAAACCGGTCCAGTTGGTCGTTGCAATGGCAAGGCCGATATACGACCCCATGATCAGCAGATGCGCGCCGATAAGCCACGTTCTCGCCTGTCCCCACCATGGAACCAGGGCGAGCGTGACAGCAACGACTGCCCACACGAGGGCAACACCTGCCAGGAATATCCGGTGCTGAAGGAGGCTGATCGAAGCACCTGCATCATTCCATGTCAACGAAATGCCGACTGTGCCGATGACGAGCAGGAGGACGACAAACGCATATCGGGCCCAAGGAGTGCGTTCGACGAAGCTCAGCGACCCTTGCGATTGTCCACTCATGGTCAGCCTCACTTGCTGGTGGGCGCGAAGATACGGTAACTGTAGCATCCCTTGCGGTTCCGGCGAGTTCCAGCTTCCAACATCTGCACGCGCTTGATTATCGCTGGGCGTTGTCACCCCCGTCCGTCCCTTGTCTACGCCGCCTTCGTCACCCTGGCCAGCCGTCAAACACTTGGCAGCAACCTGCGCCAGTTCCGGGCCATTAGGTTAACGACCGGGGTCAAAAAATAGACGGGCGGGGTGATCACGGTTGCGATCCGAGGAAGAATCAGGAGGTGGAACAAGAAGTAGAACTGGATGATCCGTTTGCAGCTGAACACGGCCGCATCTACACGCACCTGCGGGAAATGGATCTGTCGCTGGACACTGCTGCGCTGGAAAAACTGACCCGGTTAGTTGCACGTCATGATGCCGCGTTCAGGACGTGGCGCGAATACCCAGGCGTACAACGGAACCTGCGCGTGGATGCAGAGCATGGTGAAGCCAGTCGCCGCGTTCTTATCCGGAAGGTTGCCAAGGCTCTCGACGCAGTGGACGAAGTTCTCGACTACGTGGCCAAAATCAGCCGAGGAAATGAGCTAATCGGACGCATTTTCAAACAGATTGCGATTCCCCACCTGAAGAGTGCCCGCCAGTCACTCGCCGCCATTCCGACAAAGAGTGGTCGCCTGAATAGAACTGTTGCTGCCAGGCTCACTCCCTTCGGTAAGTCATTTGCGTCAGACCCAACGTCTGTGGCCCGCGAAGAACTGCTGGAGTTTTTTGCAAAGACGTGCAAGCTACGCCCACGCGAAGCAGATCGCAACATTGCGCTCGTGGGAAACGCTCTCGGCTGGTGGAACGTGAAGATAGATGACGAGTGGCTACCGATGAAGGATCGGCGCGGCGCTCGTGGGTCCAATGCCATTCGCAAATCCCGCGTTCGATCACAGCGCAGGGACGCATCCAGAAAAACCCGCTAGGTTCTTCGCTCTCGTCACCTGTGCGAATCGATCTTGTAAAGGCGCAGGATGGCTCATCGCTGTCGCGCTCATGGCCGGACTTCACCGGCTGGCGATGACAGCTAATGAGAGGACGGTTGCGCATGAACATCCGCGAATGGGCAGTCAGACAGGAAGAGATCGAACGAGTCAACGAGCTGGAATCCTCAGCATCACCGAACCCCAGCGATTTCCCGGACGCGAGCCAGCTTGGAGTCTGGTCAAAACTGGGGATCTACACCCCCCGTACACGGTTTGGCGTGGTGCCACATCCCCGGCAAGGGGATCTACTGCTCGGCGGGTTTGTGCGTGGTTCGGGGCCAATTACACCGCTTGACCTTGCACGAGCAATGGACGATGAAGGCAACCCGGTTGGCTACACGATCCTGACGGGGAGCGAGCAGTTGAGCGTATCGGATCTCGCAGATGACAATCTCGGTGATCGTAAGGTCGAAGAGCCGTCCCGATGCAGCCTAGCCCTCGGTAACCTTGCTCGCCTGATCACTGAACCGCTG